>CAVRSO010000057.1:0-25969 GCA_963723845.1 uncultured Acidobacteriota bacterium | reverse complement strand
CCAACGATTGCGACGAGGCCGGCGATGCCGCCGACCACCATCGCGAGGAGCTGATGGGCGATCGGCGTAGAGCGCCCAATCGACCGCCCAGTGCGGCGCGAGAAATCCGGCGAAATGGCCGAGGATGACGATGATCACGCCATAGTGGAAGAGGTTCGATCCGAGCCGGAGCTGGCCTTTGCGCAGCATTTGCGAGGAATCGCTCTTCCACGTGTAAGGCTCGCGGTCGAAGCGGATCAGGCTGCCGATCAGGAGTACGACGAGACAGATATAGGGATAGATCCCGAACAGCAGCGTGTTCACATAAACATTGGACAGCATCGCCAAGTCCTCCTCTAGGCGACCGGCGCGCCGGTCGATGGATCGGTAGACGCAGGGGGCTCCGCCGAACGCGGGTTGCTCGGCCCAATCACGGTCGAGCGTTTCCATGCGTTCTTTTACGGGCGGCACTTTGTCGACCTCAATCGGGCTTTCCCCGGCGATGACAAGCAGGGCTTGCAAAACGGCGGCGTAGCGGCTTTGCCGAGCGACAAGGGAGCGGCCGATCGTCGCCAGGATCTGCGCGCAGTCTGAGAGCATGTTGCGCGCCTCGGCGAGGTCGCGGCAGCTCAGATATTCGAGTACAACTGGAAGATAATCGGGCAGTTCGCGCGCTGTCAGCTCGAACCCTGCCCGCTCGTAAAGCTGCTTAAGTTCGACCATCGCCTCGCCACGGTCGCGGCTCTCGCCATGCAGATGTTCGAACAAATGCAAAGAGAGCGCGCGGCCACGGTCGAAGAGATCGACATAGCGCTCTTCGGCCGTCAGCAGGTCGCCGTCCGCCTAGTTCGTCGATCAGATGCGAGGAGACCGTCGCGGCGCGGCGGATCGAGTAGTGGCGTTGTCCTGACGATTTCCGCGATTTCCGGCAGGGCTCGCCGGATCTCCTCCGACGGATAGGAAAGCAGGGCGCTGAAAGACTTGAATATGAGCATCGCCGTCCTCCTCAGGTGTCCAACGGGCGTACGGGTGTCAGCTTGCGGCGGCCCATCTTGCCGCCGAACAGCGTCGAATGCGGCGGCCCGATATCGCAGCCATTGCCGAAGGTGAAGCCGCAGGAGCCCTTCAGCCCATAGGCGTCTTCTGCTTGCTCGCGATGGCTGGTCGGAATGACGAAACGGTCTTCGTAATTGGCGATGGCGAGATATCGGTGCATGTCCTCGACTTGCGCGACCGTGAGCCCCGCCTGATCAAGCACCGACTGCCCGTCCTCTTCGCCGAGCTGACGCCTGCGAAAATAGATGCGCATTGCAAGCATGCGCTCGAGCGCGGTGATAATTGGCGCCTCCGCACCCGCGGTCAGCAGGTTGGCCAGATAGCGCACCGGGATGCGCAGCGAGCGAACATCGGGAATTTCGCCGTTCGTTTCAATCGCGCCGGCATTGGCATGCGACTGGATCGGCGAGAGCGGCGGCACATACCAGACCATCGGCAGAGTGCGGTATTCTGGATGGAGTGGAAAAGCGATCTTCCAGTCGACGGCCATCTTGTAAGCCGGTGAGCGCTTTGCCGCCTGCGATCCAGTTGTCGGCGATACCGTCGGCGCGCGCCTGCGCCTCTACTGCCGGATCGTTCGGATTGAGAAACAGCTTCAGCTGCGCTTCGTAGAGGTCCTGTTCGTTTTCGACCGAGGCAGCACTCTCGATGCCGTCTGCGTCGTAAAGCAGCACGCCAAGATAGCGGATTCGTCCGACGCAGGTTTCCGAACACACAGTCGGCTGCCCGGTCTCGATTCGTGGGTAGCAGAAAATACACTTCTCGGCCTTCCCCGACGTCCAGTTGTAATAGATCTTCTTATAGGGGCAGCCAGATACGCACATCCGCCAGCCACGACACTTGTCCTGGTCGATCAGGACGATGCCATCCTCCTCGCGCTTGTAGATCGAGCCGGAAGGGCAGGAAGCGACGCAGCTCGGGTTGAGGCAGTGCTCGCAGAGCCTCGGCAGATACATCATGAAGGTGTTTTCGAACTGGCCGTAGATGTCCTTCTGCACGGCCTCGAAATTGTAATCCTTGGAGCGCTTATCGAACTCGCCGCCGAGAATTTCTTCCCAGTTCGGCCCCCACTCGATTTTGTCCATCGGCTTGCCGGTAATTAGCGACAATGGCCGCGCCACGGGCGCAGTCGACAGTTCGGGCGCTTTCTGCAGATGTTCGTAATCGAAAGTGAAAGGCTCGTAATAGTCGTCGATCTCCGGCAGATGCGGATTGGCGAAAATCTTGGCCAGTATCGAAAGACGGCCGCCTTGCTTCGGCACGATCTTGCCGTTCTTCTTGCGTTTCCAGCCGCCTTGCCAGCGTTCCTGGTTCTCCCAGTCCTTCGGATATCCGATGCCCGGCTTGGTCTCGACGTTATTAAACCACGCGTATTCCATGCCCTGCCGCGAGGTCCAGACTTGCTTGCAGGTGACCGAGCAGGTGTGACAGCCGATGCATTTGTCGAGGTTCATCACCATCGCAATCTGAGCACGGATTTTCATGATGCGATCTCCTCGACGGCGCGGTCGACGGGATTGGAGTGATCGAGCCAATCGATCTTGTTAAGCTTGCGCACGATGACGAACTCGTCTCGGTTGGAGCCGACCGTGCCGTAATAGTTGAACCCGTACGAGAGCTGGGCATAGCCGCCTACCATGTGGGTCGGCTTGAGCAGCGTACGGGTAACCGAGTTGTGAATGCCGCCACGCAGGCCGGTAATCTGCGAGCCGGGAACATTCACAATTTTTTCCTGAGCATGGTACATCATGCACATACCCTCATGAACTCGCTGGCTGACCACGGCGCGCGCCGCGATGGCGCCGTTCAGGTTGAAGAGTTCGATCCAGTCGTTGTCGACGATGCCCGCCTGTTTCGCATCGGCCTCCGACAGCCAGACGATCGGGCCGCCGCGCGAGAGTGTCAGCATGATGAGATTGTCGGTATAGGTCGAGTGGATGCCCCATTTCTGATGCGGCGTGATGAAATTGAGAACGATTTCCTTTTCGCCGTTGCTGTGCGTGCCAAGCATCTCGGCGACGGTACGGGTATCGACGGGCGGCCGGTATACCGCAAGGCTCTCACCAAAGTCTCGGAACCAGCGATGGTCCTGGTAAAATTGTTGACGACCGGTGATGGTGCGCCAAGGGATCAGTTCATTAATGTTAGTGTAACCAGCCGTATAGCTGACGTGCTCGCTCTCGATGCCAGACCAGGTTGGCGACGAGATGATCTTACGCGGCTGGGCTTGGATGTCCCGAAAGCGGATTTTTTCGTCCTCACGCATCGCCGCGAGATGTGCATGATCGCGTCCGGTGATCTTGCCCAACGCTTGCCAAGCCTTGACGGCTACCGCGCCGTTAGTTTCTGGCGCGAGATAAAGAATGACTTCTGCTGCGTCGATGTCGCTCTCGATGCGGGGGCGACCATGGGTCGGGCCGCCGTCATTCACGCGATAGTTCAGATCGCCAAGACCCTTGACCTCGTCTTTTGTGTCCCAGCCGATCCCCTTGCCGCCGTTGCCGAGCTTGTCCGCAAGCGGCCCAAGCGCCGTGAAGCGGCGATACGTGTTGGGATAATCCCGCTCGACCACGGCGATCTGCGGCGCGGTCACGCCAGGGATAAGATCGCATTCGCCTTTCTTCCAATCCTTCACGTCGAAGGGCTGGGCAAGCTCACCCGGCGTGTCGTGCATGATCGGGGTCAGAACCACATCGCGCTCGACACCCAGATGACCGACAGCAAGTTCCGAAAACCGCTTTGCAATGGTCTTGTAAGTTTCCCAGTCACTGCGCAATTCCCAGACTGGATCCACCGCCGTCGACAGCGGATGGATGAAGGGGTGCATGTCGGATGTGTTGAGGTCGTTCTTCTCGTACCAAGTTGCAGTGGGCAGCACGACATCGGAATAAAGACAACTGGTCGACATGCGGAAATCGAGCGTAACGACTAGGTCCAGTTTGCCTTCGGGTGTCGGATCGCGCCAGGCAACCTCCTCCGGTTTTATCCCGTCCATCTCACCGAGGTCCTTGCCCTGAAGGCCGTGGCGCGTGCCGAGGAAATGGCGCAGGAAATATTCGTGCCCCTTGCCGGATGAGCCGAACAGGTTCGAGCGCCAGATGAAGAGGTTGCGCGGAAAATTCACCGGATTGTCTGGATCCTCGCAGGACATCGCGATTTTGCCCGACTTCAGGCCGGCCACGACATGGTCCTTGACCGCGACGCCGGCGCGATCAGCGTCAGCCGCGATCGTCAGCGGATAACCCACGCCCTGGCGCCCGGGCTTTATGTAGTAAAGCGCATCATTGGCATATCGGGAGACCGTATACACCTGCGTGACGGCGTGGTCTATCGCAATGGAGAAAAACTGGATGAACCTTTCGTAAACCATCAGGACCCCAACAGCAAGTACGATTTCTACCGCATAAATTTCCCCGCGGTCCCTCCATCCTATTCAGACCAGCTGGCGGACTACTGGCAACTATCTCTACGGCAATACATACAAGGAGATGACATCGTAGTGCCGCCCGACAGCTACTTCGCCATGGGCGATAACCGCGATGTGAGCTATGACAGCCGCTACTGGGGATTCATTCCGCAAAAAAACGTCGTGGGGCGGCCGATGTTTATCTATTGGTCGTTCGATACACCGGAAGGTGATTACCAGAACAAGGAAATCACGGCGCGTGCAACCAGCTTTTTGCACGTCATTATTCATTTCTTCGACAAGACTCGCTGGACACGAACTCTCAAGGCGGTACGTTGAGCTGGTTCCAATTTAAATTCGCGCGCAGCCGGCGCGGCATAGTGACCATCATTGCCGTACTGGTGCTGCTGCTGTTTTTTGTCCGCCCCGGGGTGGACAGCCTGCGATCGCGAATTACTGGGTCCATCAGCCGTGCGCTTGGACATTCGGTGGAAATTTCTTCTGTCTCGCTCCGCTTCCTGCCCCAGCCAGGATTTGATCTGGAAAATTTTGTGGTGTATGACGATCCAGCCTTCAGCGCGGAACCAGTCCTTCGCGCACAGGAAGTGACCGCGGTATTGCGCGTGACTTCCCTGTTCCGTGGACGCCTGGAAATTTCCCGTTTGAGCCTTTCCGCGCCCAGCCTGAACCTGGTGCGCACGAACGAAGGCCGCTGGAATTTCAGCAGCCTTGTCGAACGGGCAGCCAAAATTCCTGTTGCTCCTACCGGTAAGGCAAAGAGCGAACCGCGTCCAGGATTTCCCTATATCGAGGCCAGCAACGGACGCATCAATTTCAAACTGGGGCAGGAAAAGAAGGCCTACGCTTTGATGGATGCCGATTTTTCCCTGTGGCAGGACTCGGAAAATGCCTGGAGCATGCGGCTGAAAGCGCAGCCCACGCGCACAAACTCCAATCTCAGCGATACGGGAATTCTGAGGGCGGAAGGATCGTGGCAAAGGTCGGCCACTCTCGGCGAAACTCCGGTAAATTTCAATTTGCAGTGGGAAAATGCACAGCTCGGCCAATTCACAAAACTTGCCACCGGGACTGACCGGGGCTGGAGCGGAACAGTCTTACTGACAGCAGGAGTGACCGGCACGCCTGCCGACTTGAGCGTAACAGCTAACACCTCGATCCAGGATTTCCGCCGCTATGACATCACCGGCGGAGATGCGCTCCGCCTTGCAGCCCAATGCTCGGCGCACTACAACTCGCTTGAACAGAATCTCACTGATCTTGACTGCAATTCCCCGGTGGGTGGCGGCGCTTTGGGATTGTCCGGCAGCATCGGCAGCTTGAATACAAATCCTGCCTATCAACTTTTATTCAGCGCGAACGATGTTCCTGTACCTGCTGCCATGGCTTTGCTTCAGCGGGCAAAACTGAATATTCCCGATGACCTGATTTCGACCGGAAGATTGAACACACAGATCAAGCTGGACAACCGCGAAAACTCCCAGCAACTGGCCTGGCAAGGAAACGGCACCATCCAGAATGCGCGCTTATTGTCCCGCATGAACAATGCTGACTTGATCATTGACCTTATCCCATTTGCCATCACCCAGGAAAAACCCAAAAAGAATCAGGGGACTCCGTCGCCCCGTATCGATATTGGCCCCTTCCATGTCGCCTTGGGGCCGGCATCCACAACCAACCTGCATGGCTGGCTTTCGCCGTCCGGCTACAATTTGCAGATACTGGGAGATTCCCGCATCAAGAACCTGTTGCAGGCGGCACGGCTTACAGGACTCTCGTTCGTCCATCCCGCTGCGGATGGTTCCGCTAAAGTTGATTTACAAATCGCGGGTGTATGGGGCGGCTTTCACCGTGCCGACATTACCGGCAAGGTCCAGCTGGCCAATGTCAGCGCGGAAATTAGCGGCATAAACGCGCCGCTGCAAATTTCTACCGCCAGCGTCACATTGCAGGCCGATGATGCCGTCGCGCAAAATGTGACCGCATCGCTTGGTCAATCCACCTGGCACGGTTCACTGGTAATTCCCCGCCATTGCGAGCAATTGAATACATGCCCAATTCAGTTCGAATTTCAGACTAAAGAATTGAGCGGCACGCAAATCGCCGGACTATTCATTTCAGAAGCTCGCCGGCCTTGGTATCGCTTTCTTTCCTCACCAGAAGCCAGCAACTCTTTCCTGGCAAATCTAAATGCAACCGGGACTTTGAGCGCGGGAAAATTGTCCATTCATCAAGTAAATGCGACCCAGATATCCGCCAAGGTGGTTTGGAAGGGCCGGCTTTTACAACTCACCGATTTGCGTGGCAATGTGCTTGGCGGGAATCACACCGGCGAGTGGAGTGCCGACTTTTCCGGTGATACGCCACAATACTCCGGACATGGTTCTTTACAATACGCTGCGCTGGGACAGTTAGCGCAAGCCATGCATGACGGATGGGTCACAGGAACAGCATCGGCTTCCTATCAGATCAGCGCATCCGGCACCAACGCGGCAGATTTTCTGGCTTCCGTTCGCGGCTCACTGGACGTGGACGCCCGCGAGACGTCGCTTCCTCACATCATGCTGACGGCCAATGCCGGGCCGATCTTTGCCAGGCGTTTCACCGGGAAGATTCTGTTCCGCGGCAACCGTTTAGACATCCAGGAAGGCAAACTGGAGACCGGTGGCAGCATCTATCAAATCAGCGGAACTGCATTGAAAGGCCGGGGATTGAACCTGCGTATGCTGAAAGACGACGTGCACGGATTCACCATTACCGGACCTCTGGCGACGCCGCGCGTCACCGCGGTAGGCGCTCCTGAAACCCAGGCTGAACTCAAGCAATAATGAAACCGGCTTCCCGATTTCTTCTTACCGCGATTGTTGCAATGGGAATTTCCCTCGCCTGGAGCAGTCCGGCATCTGAATCGGAAGCGGCTGCCAGCGCCCAGCGTAAAGTTGACCATATTGAAGCTAATGGCGCGCTCGCAAAGCCTGACGCTGCTCCTACGGAATTTACTGAGCAGGAAATTAACACTTACCTTACTTCGGGGAAAATCCAGCTGCCGGGTGGCGTAAAGTCCGTACATCTAGTCGGGGTTGATGGTACTGTCACTGGAACTGCGCGCGTAGACTTCGACCAGATCAAGGCCGGAAGCAAATCATCCAATCCCCTGCTCTCCATGTTTTCCGGCGTACACGATGTCGAAGTACAGGCCCATGCTCAAGGCAGCGGCGGGACCGGGACGGTCCACGTGGATTCGGTCATACTCGATGGCGCAGAAATTCCTCATTTTCTATTACAGTTGTTTGTGGAAAAATATCTGCAACCAAAGTATCCCGATATTGGGCTGGACTCACGTTTCGCGCTACCAGACCGGATTGATACGGCAACGATTGGAAAACATCTGCTGACAGTTACGCAGAAGTAAGTTCTTCCTAATTTGTTGGAGTCGTCTTCGTCTCAGCAAGGAGTGCATTATGAAGTACAAGCTGTATTTTATTCTGGCCTCTGTTTTCGTTATGTTCGGATGTACCCACTCAACCCACTTTTATCCTGTCCAAGGTCCACTCTCCAGCCAAATACCCTTGCCGGTGCTAAACGGAAAATTTTCAGCTGGCGCGAGGTCGGGAAATATTTCCGTCGTCATGCAAGACGGCGAAACGTGCAAAGGACGCTGGACCATCGTCCGTCCATCGCAGTCCACGAAAGGTTCAGCTTCTGCAAGCGTGCAACCCGGCATGTCGGCCACATGGGATGCCGTGTACGGACCTGGTTATTATGTGGCCCACGTTCTGGGCGCAAGACTTTACGCCCAGTCGGTAATTCCCTGCGCTCACGGAGATTCGGTAACAGCGGAAATATATGAGCCTGATAGTGCCGGGACAACACCGCAACCAATCCGTGGAGTCGCTAAGGATAGCCAAGACAATATTTATAAGCTGGCTGTGGATTAGACCAGCAGTGATGTTGAGCAGTTACCAGCTGGCTGTGGCAGCCTGAGATTTTCCCTGGATTTGTTGTTCGCTTTGCCGCGCACCTACATTCAGTTCTTTTTCCAGCGATGAAAACCTTTGTAGAATTTCATTCATACGTAGCGCCATGTTGCGGATAGTTTCAACCTGCGAGTGAGGTTGTCCGGAGAGCAGGTTCGAATCCAATAGCAATAACTCAGAATTTCCCAGGATCGACGTGAGGGCATTGTTCAGATTGTGACGCATGTCAATCACGTAACGGCCAAGTGCGGCTTGCCGTTCGAGCACCGAATTTGTCTGTTCGGCACGGCGCAGACGGGCCGATGCCTCACAGCGGCGCAACACTTCAGAGGCTAGCAATATCAAGGTTTCCAGCCACCCTTCATGTCGTTGCAAAAGAAGCAGCCGGGAATGTTTTTCGCCAAACTCTGTCCTGGCTGAATTCTCATCGTAGACAAACACTACGGGCTTGCCTGACTGATCGAGAGTTTTGAGAATGCCGGATTGCAGACCACCACGAACGTTCCCCACAATGGCAAGATCAAAAGTTTCCGGCGACAGGCCGCTGCACAAATCTCCACTCACCACCGTGAATGCAGGCGCACCACTCTCCTGCTGCCATCGGCTGGAGATGGCGCCGGAGAATTCCGGGTCGTCAGAAACGATGACTACTGTGGGCTGGTTCACTTTCTCCTTACTCCATGCTGGGATGCAGTGCTGGTGTTACGACTCCGTAGCGTTGGGGTAGTACTCGCCGGCAACTTCAAATTCGGGAGCATTAGTAGCAGGCGCGGCAGAAGCCGCTGCTGCTTTGGCTTTGAGCGCAGGCTTTACAGTTGGTTTTGCCGGCGCGGATTTCCCTAGAGCGGCTTCCACGATGCTGCGCAGGTCCGCCAAAACACGCATTGGGTGGCCAGACGAATATTCCGCCTGGAACATGACTTTCCATGACTGGCAAATCATGCGTACTTGGCCGGTTGATTCCTCCGCGGAGAATTGCGCGGCAGTCCCATCGATCGTGACCACGCCGCGGGATTCCAATTCACGCAATCCTTCGAGAATGGCATTGATGTCGCCATGCATCAGCTGGAAGAATGCGCGGCGCAGCAGGAAATTGAAACGGGTAAAGGCAACTAACGGTGCGGGCTGGAAATATCTCTCTCCAGCGTCAGTTTTGATTTTTCTTCCAGCTTCCAGAACTCCGCTGCTGAACAAATCATTCAGCGACTGGGCCGCCTGGGCTTTATTGATCAATCCTTCGAGAGGCTTCAACCATTCCGGTGAAGTTGTCGGGGCCAAGCTTAGTGCAGGTTCTAAGCCATTAGCAACAAATCCCTGGGTCACGTTGCTCTCTTCAATCTTGGCAGGCGAAGTCTGCGTCAGCAATTGCACCAGCAGAAAGTCTACCTTGTCGCGGTCAGACTCATTGTGCACCGGCTTGCCAATGTAATGTTGCGCCATGACGATCAACGTTTCTTCGTTGACCCCGGTAGTAGTCTGCAAAAATTGGCGCAGTTGATGGACCTGAATCGATCCGTCCATCTGATGAAACCACTGGCGGCCAGCAGTCATGTCTTCCTTGGAAGGGGCGTCGCTCACTGAATCAAGCTCTTCACAAGGTGGAGCTGTGATTGCGAATTCGCGGGCCAGGCGTACATAGAACAACCGTAGAAGGCGCATCGCCTGCCATTCCTGGGCCGGCGTCTGTTTGGGTAAAGCGCTCATGATTTTACGATCCAATTCGAGACTTCACGGGTAAAGCGCGCGGCCACGGCGGTGCGTCCAGTGTTGTACTGAACAGCCACCACGCAGGCTTCGGCGTCAAGCGTGCCATCGGAGTTCTGCACCCGTAGCTTGTCGCCGAACTCCATGGGAAGAGTGGAAGCAAACAGGACCTCGTGTCGCGTGCCGAATTCAATCACGGTACTTTCGGAGAACGCGGTGCTCTGCCCCATACGTGTCAGGTGGATCGGAATGCGGACGGGCGTCGCCTCAGGAAAGAACTTTGCCAGTTTGGCAGTAGAACTTTCCGGCGCATTGCGTGAGCGGGCTGTGGCCTGTTGTGCCAAAAATGTTCCTCTTTAATTTGGTAGACGCGGCTTGGATCCCGAGCCTGCCGGTTAGCATGGCATTCGGCACCCAGACCGCATCGGTTAAGTGCAATGCAAGAGCGCGGCCAAAGTGCAAGCATCGGAAAGTTAATGTAAGTGATTGATTCTTCGAAAATTGCAGGGCTATAGAGTCAATAATTGGTGTAGGAAATCAGCATTGGAGTCTCACCCTGAGACAAAATCTCACCTATTGCAGGGTGTGGGCGCCTGTCGATAGCGAGACCCGGGTCCCGATGTTATAGCGCTTCAGTTTGCGGTAAAGCGTCGCACGGCTGATGCCCAACATTTTTCCCGCGCGCACTTTGTCGCCACCCACCTGTTGAAAAACACGCTCGATGGTGGTGCGTTCGATGGCTTCCAAATCGGTTGTGGAAAGGCCCGATGTTGTGACTTCTCCTGGCCCTACCGGCAAAGACGATGCAGAAATCAGCGACGGCGGCAGATCGCCAACATCAATGGTTTCGCGATCCCCGAGCGCGACCGCGCGCTCGACACAATTTTCCAGTTCGCGCACATTGCCCGGCCAGTCATATTGCAGCAGGCATTTCATTGCCGCGCTAGTAACCTGTATTGAGTTGCCCTTAGCATAGCGGTCGAGGAACCAATGCACCAACATGGGAATATCGGACCGCCGTTCGCGCAAGCATGGCAAGTGCACCGTCACAACATTCAAGCGGAAATAAAGATCTTTGCGGAACGTGCCGTTGCGGTATTCGGCTTCAAGATCACGATTGGTAGCAGCAATGATACGCACATCCACTTTGACTTTCTGATTGCTGCCGACTGGGCGCACTTCTTTTTCCTGCAAGACGCGCAATAATTTGGCTTGCATCTCCAGCGGCAATTCGCCGATTTCATCCAGGAAAATTGCCCCGCCGTTGGCGGATTGGAAAAGCCCGGGCTTGGAACGCATAGCTCCGGTAAATGCGCCTTTTTCGTAACCAAATAGTTCACTCTCAATTAGAGTAGGCACGAGCGAACCGCAATCCACTGCCACAAATGGACGATTGGCAAAGGTCCCACGGAAATGGATGGCACGCGCTACCAACTCTTTGCCGGTCCCGCTTTCGCCTGAAATCAGCACTGGAGTGCGCGTGTCCTTAAGGCGTGACACCATGCGCAATACATCCTGAATTTTGGCCGAGGTTCCGACAATTCCATGAAGATCGGTTTCCATATCCACACGGTCGCGCAGGAACTGGTTCTCCTCCACCAATTGAATTTTTTCCGCCATGCGCCGCAGAAAAAGGCGCAGCTCTTCGAGCGGCGAGAAGGGTTTGCTGATGTAGTCGTAAGCGCCCAGTTTCATCGCCTGGACCGCAGTCTCAACCGATCCATGGCCGGTCATTACCGCGACCTCAGTGCGCGGCAGCAGTTTCTTGAGCTTTTCCAGAAACTCCAACCCTGACATGTTGGGCATGACTAGATCGGTCAATACCATGTGGGCCGGTTGTTCTTCGAGCACTTCTAATGCAGCCTCCCCGCTGTCAGCCTCCATGCAGGTATAGCCCAGGGCCTCGCCCACGGTCATACACAATTTGCGGATGCTCTGTTCGTCATCCACGATCAGCAGGCGGATTCGCAAATCTTCGGTCACTTAACTTTTCCCCATGGTCTGTTCGACCACCGTAATAAATTGCTGCACCCGGAAAGGCTTCTCCACGCAGGGAGCGCCAGTACGATTCAGCGTGGCCACGGTTTCTTCATTGGCGACGTCACCAGTGATGAAAACCAGGCGAGACGCCAGATCCGGCCGATGGATGGCCAGCCATGCGTGTACATCCGCGCCGTCAATACCACCCGGCGTGCGCATGTCTGAGACCACCCCTAGAAAATCGCCGCTCTGTAACAACCGTAGTCCCTCGGCTCCTGAATCCGCGCACACCACCGAATAGCCGTTCCGTTCCAGTGCTGCGCACACATACGCCATGACGGCGGGCTCATCCTCTATGAGCAGCACCGGCAAAATTTCGGGCTTTAAGGCAGGTAATGTCATAACTGACTCACCCCGGCAATGGCGCCTTTGGGAGCGCCTTCTGAGGCAGATGGAAGGCGGACGATAAACGTCGCCCCCAGCCCATCCGCATTGTTTTGGCAGAGGATTTCTCCTCCATGTTCACGCACGATCCCGTAGCAAATGCTGAGTCCTAGACCGGTGCCCTTGCCTACTTCTTTCGTAGTAAAGAAAGGATCGAAGATTTTTTCTGGATAGCTGATTCCGTGCCCATTATCGCGGAACCAGACTTCGACAAACTGTCCGCGGCGCGCCGTCATGATCTCTACTTTGGGGCCACGTCCGGTTTCGCGTACCGCATCGTAAGCATTGTTTACGATGTTCAGAAAGACCTGCTGCAATTGCTGTGAATCACCGATGACATCGGGTAAAGATTCATCCAACTGTTCGATGATTTCTATACCATGACTATGGAAGTCATAAGCCCGCAGTTGGACGGTGCGGCGCAGGATGGCGTTGAGCTGCACCGGCGCACGCTGCGGCGGCATTTGCCGCGCAAAGCTCAAAAGATTCTGCACGATCTGCTTGGTGCGTTGCGCTTCTTGCAGGATCACACGCAAATCGCGGCGGACGATTTCCGGAAGATCATTGTTGTCCATCAGCAGATCAGCAAAGCCAAGAATTGCAGTCAGCGGATTATTGACCTCGTGCGCCACCCCCGAAACTAACTGGCCAACCGCCGCCATCTTCTCTGCATGCATGAGCTTAGCCTGTAGGGTGGCGGCATCGGAAACATCGGTCATCACCACCACTACGCTGGTTACAGCTGACTGTTCATCGCGCATGGGACTGAGATTTACCGAGAACTGCCCAATGCTACCGTCGCCACGCAAAATTTGCAGGTCGAGATTGTCCACCTGTTCGCCTTCCAGTGTGGTCCGGAGCGCATCCTCCAACTGGTGACGGCGGGTCTTTGAAACCAGCTCCTGAAGCGGCAACCCGAGCACATGACGCTGCTCATAACCCATGTCAAACCAGCGCCGGTTGGCGTAGCTGATGAGGCCGGCTGTATCCACCACTAAAATTAGACTCTGCGTGTGATTGAGAATTTTGCCGGAGAAATCGCGCTCACGCTGTAGTTCGGTTTGGAAGGTTTTTACTCCGCTGATATCGAGAATCAGGCCGCGATATTGAACAATCCTGCCCAGGGCATCCCGTACCGCGAAGCCGTTAATCAGTACGTAGAGAGGAGCTCCGTCTTTACGAGTAAAAGTTTCCTCATGGTTTTTGACTCCACCATGCTGCTGCATTTTCTGGGCGAAGGCCTGATACCGCTCCTCTGAGAGATACACACGGCTGCGTATGTCTGTCTGTAACAGCTCTTCCCTGCTGGCGTAACCGAGCATGCGAACCAACGCGTCGTTGACCTCAACGAAACGCCCGTCCGGCGTAGCAAAAAACAGACCTTCCTGGATATTGCTGAAAAGTTCCCGGTAACGACGTTCTGCTTCGTGGCTGTCGGTGACATCTTTGAGGACGTGAATGGTCTGCAAACCGTCGCGATTGGTGGTCCGCGAACTGGAGACACGATACGTGTGCTCCATGATGGAATGCAGGTATTCATCGCTGGAGTCATCCGTAGAGCGACAGAAAGGGCAGCTGCGCACCATGGCAGGATCAGCCGCGCCAAACAAAGCCGCCATCTCAACCCCGATCAGCGCCGCTGGCGCAACCCCAATGAAATCCGCCAAAGAACGGTTGATACGGAGGACCTTGCTGGTCTGGTCGTGGACGACGATGAAGTCGCTGATGGCATCAAAAATTTCAATCCAGTGGCGATTCGCTTGTTCCATCCGCGCGAACAGCCGGAATTTTTCCATCGCCGAGGCTACATGGGTGGCAAGCCGCTGCGTTCGACGGATGTCGTCCTGAGAGATGATCGCTCCATCCCTTCGGTCCATTACGGCAAACATTCCCAGCACCGAGCCATCTTTTGCCAGAAGTGGAACTGCGAGCAGCTGACGAAGTTCCAGGTCGCTAGCTTTCTTGATCTCCAAGCCGTTGGTTTTATTATCAGGAGTCCAGAAAACTTCCTTGTTCAGTAATGGGCGGGCGATTGCGCTCTGGAACGGCAAACGCAAATCCATCGGTTCAGTGTGGCTTTTTTCCGACTTCCAGCGCAGATGGAAGTTTCCATCTTCCTTCACCGCAATACAGCTGCCATTGAATCCCAGAAATTCGGCGCCTCTGCTGGTCAATTTCTGCATCAGCAGTTCAGGCTGCTCGATGGAATTGAGTTCAGAAACAAAATCCAGCATGCGTTGGATTTCTTCAGTATGCCCGTCGGCAGCGGCATTCAGTTCAGCGTGGGCGAGTGCTACAGCGCCGAAACTGACGATCGCAGCCACCAATGCCTTATCGGCATCTCCAAAGCTGCCTTCGCGTCGAGGATAGATCAATACCGCGCCTTGATTTTGGGAACTGCGAAATGGCGCGGCAATCAATACCCCGGCGGGAATCAAGTCTCCCAACGCGTATGTTGTCGGATCAATGGATACCGTAATCGGCTCGCCCGCACTCAGGGCGCGCACTGCCAGGTCGGCCGCGAACTGCATTCCCCGACGGTCATGCTGGCTTCGCACAGATGCTGCAAGCTGTGGTGACTCTGCGGACACTGCCTGTAGAGCAAAACTTCCTCCTTGCCGCTGTAGCACGCATACTAGCCGCGTGCGTAATAACAACCGCAAACGGTCGGCCAGCCCTTCTACGAGAGCTGTGCGATCGGGCAAGACATCGAATGGATTCGTGGCCTTACCAACTAACTCTCGGGGAGAATCACGAACTATTGCAGAACCACTGCTCTCCAGCAGTTTGCCCAGCTGGACAGTAAGAATGGCTGCTTTAGCGGAGAGTTCGTCGTTGAAGAACTCCGGGTTGGCGGTATGCAGGAACGCCACCACGCCTACCACGCGTCCCGTCACCACCAAGGGTGAGGCCATAAAGGCCCTTGCCTGAAATTGGGCTGACAGTTTGAAGCGCGCGGTGAGGTGGTTTACATAAATAGTTTTTCGCTGTTGGATCGCCTCATTTAAAACTGCGTTTTCGCTGATCCGCAGTCGCGAATTGCTGAAAGCTTCGGTCATTACTCCGTCCGCCTCGGCCCCCACCAAACCATCAGGGGGCTCGAGCCGCCAGAAATAAACTCCATCCACTTGCAAGAACTCGCGCATGGTGTGACAAAACTGGCGAATGCCCGACGTCGGACTACCACCGGTTCCAACCAGCGAAGAGCGCAGAAGTAAGCGCTGGAACGCGGAATCCAGGTGTGGTCCCAATTCGTCAAAAGCTGTGGTATTGCCTGAGCTCATGCTTTAGGTGAAAATCTTACCGGGGGAGTTTCCACAAGTAATTGAATACACAGGCAAAATAGCCCTTAATCTCAATTTGAGTCAAGCGAATAAACAGCCTGATGTACCGAGGTCGCCAAATCGAGATCAGCAAAAGATCGCATCACGAGGTCGTCTCACAATGAGATACGAAGTTGCCAATGAGACAGATTTAATCTAAAGCCACACCCCTTAAGTCATCTATAAATTCTCTTTAACTAATTGCAAAATAGCCCCTTAGAGGAAGTAATACACCTCCCCTTCAGACACATTTTGGGCTGGCACGGGCATTGCACTTGCTTATGCCAAATACTTCCCCAAGATTTGTGTGTCCAAGCAGGCAGCGAGCTAAGTAGCTCGGAAAGATTCGGGCCGCCGTGAGCGGCAGTTGTCATAGGGAGCTGCAATGACGATCAGCAAAACTTCGATCCGTTACAGACTATACAAGAGTTTCGCAATTGTTCTATTCATGGTGCTGGTGTTGTTCATCGTGACCTACGTCGCGGTACGACACGAACAAGGCACCAATTCCGATTACAAGCAGGCGATGACGCTTGACGAGGCGACTAACAAAATCCGTTTCCAGATAGCGCAGAACAGCCTCTACCTGGGCAATTACCTGCTCAGCGGGGACACTCGCGAAATCGAACGGATGACCGAAGGGGGCCACAAACTCGCCGACTCGCTGCAAACCGCCATTACCCTTGCAGGCTCGGAAAAACAAAAAGATGATTTTAATCACGTGCTTTCTTTGCAACTGAACTGGTCACGTGACTTTGCTGATGCCCTCGTACAGAAACGTAAAGACGTTGATTCTGGCAATGCGACCGTTGCCGAGCTGCAAATTTTCTACCTCCAAAAAGATCCCGGATCGTGGATAAAGAACGCTACTGACTTCCTGGACAGCGCCGATGCCGAAAACAAAAAGCTTTTAAATGAACGTCAAACTTCGAATGAGACAGCCAGCAACTGGACAATTGCCATTGCTTTGTTGAGCACCCTGGCTGCGCTTGTAATTGGAACTTACGTCGCCTTCCGTACATCGGAAGCCATTACTGGCCCACTGGCAAAACTCATTAATGTGGCCCGCCAGATTGCCACTGAAGGTGAGCTGCAACACGAAATTGATATCCAGAGCAAGGACGAGATCGGCGAACTGGCTAATAACTTCGCCAGTATGGTCACTTACCTCAAGGAAATGGCGGGGGTGTCTGAAGCCATCGCCGGCGGAAACCTGGGTGCGGAAGTTAAACCGCGTTCCAACAATGACGTGTTAGGAAATGCTTTCACCAGCATGACGCAGGGCCTGCGCAGCTTAGTCCGCAACGTGCGTGACGCTTCTTCTCAGGTAGCTACTGCTTCCAATCAGGTTGCCGGCGCCTCCGACGAATCGGCCAAGATCAGCCTGCAAACCTCTTCTGCCATCGATGAAGTCACCAGCACCATGCACGAAATGAGCGTTAATGTGCAGAACATGGTGAAGAGCACGCAGACCCAGGCCTCAAGCGTCAGCGAGACTTCGGCCTCGATTGATCAGATGGTGGCTTCGATCCAGCGCGTCGCTGATACCGCCAAAGTGCTGCTCGATATCTCCAATCGGTCACGTGAAGAAGTCAACAACGGCATCAACACCATGGACAAAGCCACGGAAGGCTTGAACAAGATCAACGACACCATACGCTCCTCGGGACAGATCATTGATGTGCTCGGCAAACGCGCGGATGATATCGGCAAGATCATCGAAGTGATTGACGACCTGGCTGAGCAAACCAATCTGTTGGCGTTGAATGCAGCCATCGAAGCGGCCCGCGCCGGTGAACATGGCCTGGGATTCGCCGTGGTTGCAGATGAAGTCCGCAAGCTGGCAGAAAAATCGGCCCAGTCCACCAAAGAAATTTCAGAACTCATCCAGAGCATCCAAACCGAAGCCCGCAAAGCTGTAGATAACATGGAACACAGCACGGGCATTGTGAACCAAGGTCTGGGACTTGGACAGGACCTCAATGGCGCGCTACGTAAGATTTCCAGCGTGGTCACGGAAGTTTACAAATTCGCGCAGGAAATCGGAGCGGCGACCAACGAGCAATCCAACGGGTCTTCACAGATCGCTCGCTCGACTTCGCGGCTCAACGAAATTACCCATGAAATCAACTCCGCTGTGGAAGAGCAGGCTTCCGGTGCTCAAGCGGTGGTCCGCGCCATGGAGCGCATGCGGGAACTGGTGCAGCAGACCACTTCCGGTTCCACCGAATTGGCCGCTTCCGCTGAACAGATGTCCAAGATGTCACGTGGCCTGCTTGAATCGATGGACCGTTTTGCCATTGACTCCAATGAGCGTCCAAATACACGCTTAGACAGCTGGGGGACACGTCACGCAGCCGCAGGTCGTGGATAGAAAAGGCAAGGGGGCCCAGCCATGACACGCGAACTTCACATCGTCGGTTTTCAAGTGGGACGCGAGACGTACGGAGTCATCATCACTTCCTTGCAGGAAATCGTGAGGGTGCCGGAAATCACAGCCGTACCCGACGCTCCCGACTACATGGAAGGTGTCATCAATCTACGCGGCAAGATTGTTTCCGTCATTGATCTGCGCAAACGCTTCGGTGACAAAGCGGTGACCCCAACCAGACGAAACCGGATTCTCGTGGTTGAGCACAAAGGAAGATTGTGTGGATTGATTGTGGACTCCGCTTCGGAAGTGCTCAAGATTCCAGCATCCGACGTAGAACCTTCCACCGAAGTTTTCCACGAAGGACTTAACTCTGTAACCGGTTTGGCCAAACATCAGGGCCGACTGATTGTATTGCTCGACATGGACAAGTTGCTGGAAATGAAGGGACAGCGTCAGCAGGGTCCGACTGATGCCGCCAGTTCCACGGATACACTTGCAGCTGCGGCTGCGCAAGGCACGCTGTAAAAGTTTGCGAATGAAAGCATACTCATGATCGCACCCGCCACAGCCGTACAGATCACGAAAGCAGAGCTCAAGCTATTGCAGGCACTTGTATATCAGGAGTGCGGCATGTATTTCGACGAACGCCGCACGCACTTCCTGGAAGACCGCCTGTCACGCCGCCTGAAAGAGTGCCGTATCGACTCTTTCTACAACTATTACCGTCTCCTGCTTAGCGACCAAGGCAAAAGCGAACTGTCACGCCTGGTCGAAGACCTCACCGTCAATGAGACCAGTTTCTTCCGCAATCAGGCCCAGTTGGAACTATTTCACAAACACGTGCTAGAAGAGCTGTTACGCACGAAGCCTGAGAAGCGCGATTTCACTCTGAAGATTTGGTCGGCAGGATGTTCCACCGGCCAGGAACCATACACCATCGGCATGCTAGTGGCGGACGCACTGGCGTACTACGAACTTCGTCACGCAAAAACACATATCCAGATGCCCAAGCCTTTGATTCCCTCTCCATGGAAAGTGGAAATCCTGGCCAGCGATCTTAGCTATTCCGTCCTGCGCGCGGCGCAGGATGCCATGTATAACGACTCGCAAATGGCTTCGGTGGATTACAACTACCGCCTGCGCTATTTCGATAAGGTGGGCGACCGTTATGCCGTCAAGAAGGCGCTTAAAGAACTGGTCCATTTCGACTTCCACAATTTGAAAACCGAGTTTTTGCCACAGCATAACGACATCATTTTCTGCCGCAACGTCATGATGTATTTCGACGAGGCTGAACAGAAGCGGCTGGTAGAAAAATTCTGGCGGTGCTTAAACCCCGGCGGCCACTTGTTTGTCGGCCACGCCGAAAGTCTCTTGGGACTTACCGATAAATTCCAGATGGTTTATCGCAACAATGGCACAGCATATGTACGCGTAGGGGAGTCCAAGTGAGTCATACCTCCGACGAGCGCGGCGCAGAACTGCGGGACTTGTTCTTTGAGACCGCGCAGGAACTCCTGCAATCGTTGAATGACAGCGCGCTCAAGCTGGAAAAAGATCCGCAGGACCTGGAAATCGTGCGCGAGATCCGGCGCACGGTCCACACCCTAAAGGGGACGCCGCAGCTTGCAGCTTCCGTGAATTGAGCGAAGCCGCGCATGAACTGGAAGACGCGCTGGCCCTGGAACAGATACCGGCGGGCGGGTCTTTGGCTGAGGTGGCGTTTGCTGCCGCGGATGCGTTCAACGGCATGTTGAATGCGTATCGCAAGCACAAAAAACCACCGGCTGCCGATAGCCTTCACAAGTTAATTCGCAAGCTGGCGGACGCGCCCAAGGGCAAGACCGCGGAAAAAGAAAACCGCAGCTAAGACCGAAATCACTGAAACAGTCTGGACAGAATACGAAGAGCTTGCCATCCAGAAAGCTCTGGTAGCGGAAAAGCGCGTGTACCACCTAAACGCCACGATTGATGCCAATTGTGCCATGCCAATTGCGGCACGGCAATTGGTGTTAAATGGAATGAAGGGCGTGGGTGAAGTTTTAGGAATCGGCCGGACGCTGCTTCGCCGCTTGCCACTAAACGTATCGAGTTATTGTTTGCCTCTGACCATGTCGCGGAAAAAGTCGTCGCCAAGTGCAGCATCCCGACGGTAATCGCTGATGTTAAGTGCGAGACGGTGTGCGCAAACTCAAGCCTGCCGCAGCCATACAGAAAGCGACCGAGATTGCTTCGGTTGAAACCGCTTCTGCGGAGCTTGAGATTACCGCATCCGCCGCCGAAGTCGAAGCTGCCTTAAAACCACATGGGCAGGCCCATATCGCGGATACCATCCTGCGCGTGGATGCCGAGCGCATTGACAACGTTCTCAATCTGGTCGGCGAACTGATTATTGGAAAATCCATGTTGCAGCAAGGGCTGAATGAATTCAGCCGCCGCTTCCCTAAGGAAGGGTTGCGTAACCGATTTGCTGATGCCATGGCATTCCAGGCCCGCGTATTCAATGATCTGCAACGTTCGGTCATGAAGATCCGCATGGTGCCTGTCGAACAGTTATTCCGCCGCTTCCCACGCATGGTCCGCGACGTAGCCAAGCAATGTGGCCGCCAGGTTGAACTGGTCATGAGCGGGCAAGACACTGATCTCGACAAGAGCCTGCTGGATTCCATTGCGGAGCCTCTTACTCACTTGGTCCGCAATGCCGTGAGTCACGGTATTGAAAGTCCGGAAGAGCGGACCAAAAATGGCAAGCCGGCACAAGGCAAGCTGCGCTTGAATGCTTACCATCAAGGCAACCAAGTAATTATTGAAGTAACCGACGACGGACGTGGAATTGATGCCCAAAAAGTAAAAGCCAAGGCGGTCCAGCAAGGCCTGCTTAGCGCGGACGAGGCCACGCACCTGAGTGAAGCACAAGTTTTCGATCTGGTCTTCCGTCCCGGCTTCAGCACTGCGGACCAAATTACTGAAGTGGCCGGCCGCGGCGTGGGTCTGGATGTTGTTCAGAGTGTCTTGCAACGTCTGAAGGGTTCAGTAGAAATCGAGACTCATGCGGGGCAAGGCACGACATTCAGGCTGAAACTTCCGCTTACGCTGGCGATTATTAAAGCGCTGTTGTTCCGCGTCGAACAAAGGCTCTACGCGATTCCGCTCAATGCGGTGGCGGAAATCACACGCGCGAAGGAATCTGATTTGCATCAAGTCGAACGCCGCGAAGTTTTGCAGCTGCGTAATCGCGCGCTGCCGGTGGTCCGCCTGGGACGCCGTCCCGACGATGACAACGTGGCACGGAAGATTTTTGTACTGGTAATCTCCTTCGGAGAACGCAAGCTGGGCATGATCGTTGATGCGCTTGAAGGGGAAGAAGAATTAGTCATCAAAGCGCTGGATGATCGCACGGTTGAAACGGATCTGGTGAGCGGCGCTTCCATCCTGGGCGATGGCCGTGTAGTGCTGATTCTTAATCTCGCGTCCGTTCTCGAGCGCTCCAATAAACGCAGTCACAACAACACATGCACGCCGAGCTCGGCACGCACGGGGCGAACCCGCGCGTCGGCACGCGCCTGTTGCTCGAAGACGCGCGCGTGCGCGTATGGGAGATCCGCCTCGCCCCCGGCGAGCGCCTCGCCTTCCACCGGCACGTCCTGGACTACTTCTGGACGTGCGTCAGCGGCGGCGACGGCCATCAGTCGCGACGGCGAGGGAAACACCAAGGGCCGCGCTACGGCGCCCCGAGACCGAGGCACTCAGTTCGCCGCGGGCGAGTCGATGATCCACGACCTCGTCAACGCGGGCAACGCCGACATCGTCTTCACGACCGTCGAGTTCCTCCACAGCGCGAACGAGCCGCTGCCGCTCGCCGAGTCGCCGCGCGCATGAAGTCCGCCCCGTTCAGCTACCACGCCCCGACGACCATCGACGAGGCCGTCGCGCTGCTCGAGCCCGGCGGCGACGTGCGCGTGCTCGCCGGCGGGCAGAGCCTATGCCGCTGATGAAGTTGCGCCGCGTCAAGCCGCGCGCGCTCGTCGACATCAACCGCGTGGCCGGGCTCGACGCGATCGAGGAGCGCGACGGCGAGCTCGTCGTCGGCGCCCTCGTGCGCCAGCAGACGCTGCTCGACGATCCGCGTCGCCGCGCGCTCGTGGCCGCTGATCCGCGAGGCGCTGCAGTACGTCGGCTATCGCGCGACGCGCCACCGCGGGCACGGTCGGCGGCTCGCTCGCGTTCGCGGCGGCCTGGGCCGAGCTCACGGCCGTCACCGTCGCGCTCGACGCGACGATCGAGGCGCGCTCGCAGCGCGGCGACCGCTCGATCGCCGCGCGCGAGTTCTTCCGCGGCCCGAACGAGACTGCGCTCGGGGACGACGAGCTGATCACCGCCGTCCGCTTCCCCGCCCCCCGGGAGCGCAGTGGATCCGCCTTCCACGAGGTCAGCGCGCGCTACCGCGACTACGCGCAGGTCGGCGCGGCCGCGGTCGTCGGGCTCGACGCCGGCGGCGCATGCAGCGTCGGCGACGCTCGTGCTGCTGCGCGTGGCCGGCACGCCGCACCTGGCCGACATCGACGCGATCGTGCGCGGCAGGCTTTCGACGAGGGCGCGCTCGCGGCGGTCACCGCAGCGATCGACAAGCTCGATCCTCCGGATGACATCGAGGTCTCCGGCACCTACCGGCGCCGTGTCGCCGGCGTCCTGGCGCGCCGAGCGCTGCTGGACGCCGCCGCGCGCGCCGCAGCCGAGGAGGCAGCGTGAGCGCCCAGGACGACGACGATGCATCCGGTGCGGGTCGAGGTCAACGGCAGCTGGCGCGAGGGCGCCGTCGAGGCCCGCCGCACGCTCGCCGACTTCCTGCGCGAGGACCTCGACCTGACCGGCACGCACCTTGCCTGCGAGCACGGCTTCTGCGGCAACTGCAACGTGCTGTTCGACGGGCAGAGCGTGCGCTCGTGCCTCATGCTCGCCGTGCAGGCCGACGGCCACTCGGTCGAGACCGTCGAGGGCCTGGCCGAGCGCGACGGGACGCTGAGCGCGCTGCAGCAGGCGTTCACCGAGCACCACGGCCTGCAGTGCGGGTTCTGCACGCCGGCGATGCTGATGACGGCGGTCGAGTTCATGCGCGCGCATCCCGAGGGCGGCAGCGACGAGCGAGATCCGCGAGGCGATCAGCGGCGTCACCTGCCGCTGCACCGGCTACCAGCAGATCGTCGAGGCGATCCAGGCCGCATCGCAGGCGGCGGCGCCGGTGCGCTCGAGGGAGGTTCGCGATGATCGTCGAGCAGGATCCGAACGCCGCCAAGGTCGCGCGCGACACCGCGGCCGAGGAGGGCGTCACGCGGCGCTGGCTCGGCAAGAGCATCAACCGCGTCGAGGATCCCGCGCTTCCTGCGCGGCGAGGGCCGCTACATCGACGACATCAAGCTGCCCGGCATGGCGCATGCGGCGATCGTCCGCAGCCCGCACGCGCACGCCAAGATCCTCGCGATCCGCACCGAGGCGGCCGAGCAGCTGCCCGGCGTGATCGCCGTCGTGACCGGCAAGGACGTCGCCGAGCGCGCCAATCCGCTGCCGTCGTTCGGCGCCGGTCCGATCATCCAGGACATCATCGCGATCGAGAAGGTGCGCCACTTCGGCGAGACGCGTCGCGGCCGTGGTCGCCGACGAACCGCTACATCGCGGAGGACGCCTGCGACCTGATCGAGGTCGACTACGAGCCGCTGCCCGTCGTGCTCGACCCGTTCGAGGCGCGCGACGGAGGGCAGCCCGCTCGTGCACGAGAAGATGGGCACGAACGTCGCCTACGAGCGCACGTTCTCGTTCGGCGAGGTCGACAAGGCCTTCGCCGAGGCCGACCGCACCGTGCAGGCCAAGCTCTACTGGCCGCGCTCGACCGGCATGCCGATGGACACGAACGGCGCGGTCGCCGACTACGACCGCGGCACCGGCGTGCTCACGATCTACGGCAACTCGATGAACTTCACGTACTTCCTGTGGCTGTACGCGATGACGCTGAAGATCCCGGCGAGCAAGCTGCGCCTCGTGCCGGTGGCGGCCGGCGGCAGCTTCGGCTCGAAGTTCTTCATGCACAAGGTGCCGATCTTCACGGCCTTCCTCGCGATGATCGCCGGCTGCCCCGTGAAGTACGTCGAGGATCGCGTCACGCACATCACGAACAACGACCACTGCGGCTCCGACCGCCACTACGACGCCGCGCTCGCCTTCGACGACGACGGCACGTTCCAGGCGGTGCGCATCTCGTGCGTCGACGACTACGGCGCGTACCTCCAGTTCGGCACGGGCACGCACGGCAACGCGCTCTCGCAGATCGTCGGGCCGTACCGGATCCAGCACGTCGAGTACTCGCTCGCCGCGATCCTCACGAACAAGAACCAGCAGGGCGCCTACCGCGGCTTCGGCGCCGAGGTCAGCAACTGGGTGATCGAGCGCCTCGTCGACCTCGCGGCGCAGGATCTCGGCGCTCGATCGCGTCGACATCCGCCGCCGCAACCTGATCGCGGCCGACGCAGTTCCCGTACCGCACGCCGACCGGCAACATCTACGACAGCGGCAACTACCAGGGCGTGCTCGAGAAGGTGCTCGCCGCGGTCGACTACGACCACTGGGTCGCCGAGCGCGATCGCGCGCGCGCCGAGGGCCGGCACGTCGGCATCGGCGTCGTGGCCTCGAACGAGCGCAGCGTCTTCAGCTCGACGGAGTTCTGGTTCTGGTTCGACAAGCCGGAGTTCACGCCGACCTCGAGCCCCGAGAGCGCGAGCCTGCAGATCGACCCGACCGGCAACATCGTCGTCACGCTGCACTCGCAGTCGCTCTGGGGCAACAGCCCCGAGACCGTCGTCTCGCAGGTCGTGGCCGAGGAGTTCGACGTCGATCCCGCCTCGATCACCGTGACCTACGCCGACTCGCAGCACGCGCTGCCCGGCACCGGGCCCGGCGGCTCGCGCTACACGGTCATGGTCTCGGGCGCCGTGGCGGGCGCCGCCGCGGAGCTCAAGGACAAGATCAAGCGCCTCGTCGCGCACAAGCTCGAGGTGTCCGAGGCGCGATCTCGAGTTCCGCGACGGCGCGGTGGGCGTGCGCGGCGTGCCCGACCGCCAGCTCACGCTCGCCGAGATCGCGCTCAGCGCGTACATGTTCCGGCTCGACCTGCCGGCCGACATGGAGAGCGGCCTGGCCTCGCAGTCGACCTACGACCATCCGCTCACGACGCTGCCGAACGCCGACCGCTCCGACCTCGGCATCTTCTATCCGTTCGTCGGCCACGCCTGGCACATCGCGGTGATCGAGGTCGATCCCGAGACCGGGCAAGTTCGAGTTCCTGCGCTACGCGGCCGTGCACGACGCCGGCACGATCGTGAACCCGAAGACGCTCAACGGCCAGATCATCGGCGGCACCGTGCAGGGCCTCGGCACCGCCCTGCTCGAGGAGTACAAGTACGACGACCAGGGCCGCGTCCTGAACGCGGACTTCGAGTACTACCACCTGCCCTCGTCGATGGACGCGCCGGTCATGACCGTCGACCACCAGGAGACGCCGTCGCCGTACACGCCGTACGGCATCAAGGGCGCCGGAGAGGGCGGCCGGATGCTCTCGCCCGCGATCATGAGCGCGGCGATCGAGGACGCGCTCTCGCCCTACGGCGTGCAGATCACGTCGCTGCCGATCACGGCCGAGCAGATCGTGGAGTGGGTCGCG
>CAVRSO010000056.1:0-66716 GCA_963723845.1 uncultured Acidobacteriota bacterium | reverse complement strand
CCTGTTTTTCGCTCGCCGAACGCCCCTCGAAGGGCGCTATCTCGCGATTTCCTGTCTTTCGCCAACGTTCCGGGAAGACTGAAGGCGGGAGGGCGCTAACATTCCGGCCGTTAAATCAGCCAGAAAATGGGCCAAAATGGGCGGAAGCAAGCTACTCGTCCAGCTCCGGACTGCAGAAAACAGAGCACCAACTACAAACGTAGCAGAAATGCCTCTCTTGCCTTGATATGCATGAGCCAGGGCGAATAAGGCCGCGGACCCTAGGATACCAGCTAACACACTACCCCACAGTGAGTTACGGAAAACGTACTGAGCAAAGCCCCGATAAATAACTTCCTCGCAGAGTGAGACCGTTATCACGACAGCAAGAAATGCGAGGCGCTCGATAAAGTCCTGTGGAAAGACCTTTCTAGCAAGCTCCGGTAGAATCCCTTGTTGCTCGCTCGACCCGCGAGAGATCCGATGAAGGCTAACAAGCTGATTTACAAGGACCAACGCCGCCAATAAAACCGAGACAAGGGCCACTACGCCACCGTTCGGAATTTGGAATCCGAGCGATGCGAGCGAAATCCTGCGCGCACCGGTCCGCCATAGAATGAGTCCTGCCGCAATCCATTGAAAAGCTATTGTCGAGGCATACAGCAGCAACCGATCCTGTTTTGTCGTTTGCGGCATTTGCATCAATTGGCGCATGCGGCGCCTGCCCAGCCAAGGCACGACGGTGCCGAGAAATAGCAGGATGAGGGCAAAGTCCCAGTGCATTCTCTCGATGAAAGCATCTTTGCAGGGCGAGAGCAAGCTGCGCGTTGGATCGGCGCTGCGCAGTAGCGCATGTGAATCGACGGTTGACACCGGCAGACACCGCGCCGTATGGTTCTAAATTCTCAGCGGGAAATACAATGAAAATACTGGTAATTGGAAGTGGCGGCCGCGAGCACGCGATCATTTGGAAGTTGGCGCAGAGCGCTTCGGTGGAAAAGATATGGTGCGCGCCGGGTAACGACGGTATCGGCCGCGAGACGGAGTGCTTGCCTCTGGATCTGAGGGAGCCGAACGCAGCCGCTGATCTGGCTGCGAAGATCGACGCCGATCTGACGATCGTGGGACCGGAGCTGCCGCTTGTCCTCGGCATTGCGGATGAATTCGTGGAGCGGGGCCTGCTGGTGCTCGGGCCCCGACAAAGTGCCGCGCGTCTGGAGGGTAGCAAAGTCTTCGCGAAGGAATTCATGCAGCGGCATGGGATCGCGACGGCGGAAGTTTACGGAATTTTCGAGTCTTCGCTGGAAGCGCTCATGGCGCTCAATTCCGTCGATGTGCCGATGGTGATCAAAGCGGACGGTTTATGTGCTGGGAAGGGCGTGTTGGTGACGAGTTCCACGGCTGAGGCGGCCGCATTCATCGAGCGCCTGATGGAAAAGCGCGAGTTCGGTGACGCGGGAACAAAGGTGTTGTTGGAAGAAGGGCTCGTTGGGGAGGAACTTTCCTACATTATTTTGACGGACGGCGAACATTTCGTCCGCATGGCTCCGGCGCGCGATCATAAGCGCGCTTTCGACAATGATGAAGGGCCGAACACAGGCGGAATGGGCGTCTACTCCACCGACGCGATTCTTCCACCGGCGCTGGAGAATACCATCATCGAAACGATTGTCCGTCCGACTCTAGCTGGCCTAAGAGCCGAAGGGATGCCATACCGAGGCTTCCTTTATTTTGGTTTGATGTTGACGGCGCAGGGCCCCAAAGTGCTCGAATACAATTGCCGCCTCGGCGATCCAGAGACCGAAGCGGTTTTGCTGCGCGCGAATTTCGATTTCGCGCAGGGTTGCATGCAGGCGGCACTAGGGGATCTTGCGGGGTTCCAGGCAAAATGGTCTGAGGGCGCGAGCGTGTGTGTCGTGATCGCATCGAAGGGTATCCCGGCGATCCGCAAACTGGCGTCGCAATAGAGGGGCTTGAGGACGCGGCGAAGGTGCCAGGTGCTGTGATTTTCCACGCCGGAACACGGTGGGATCGAGAAACTTTTCGGACGAACGGCGGCAGGGTTCTGGTCGTGAGCGCCAAGGGACGGGACCTTGCCAGCGCCAGAATTCCGGCGTACGAAGCAGTCCACAAGATCAGAATTGAGGGCGCGCACTATCGGACGGATATCGGGCGCGTCCGAAGCCACGGTTCAGAAGCCACGGTGGCGCACGCCGCCGGAGAGATGCGCAAAAGCTAGGCCGCATTGCGGTAATCGGCTGATTGCGGGCGCAGTGCTGTTCCAGGAAATACAAGGAGAGTGTTCGTGACCAGCGGCGGGAAGCACCAAGCACTTGTTGGAATTGTGATGGGGTCGGACTCCGATTTTCCCATGATGAGCGAAGCTGGAAAAATGCTCGAAAAATTTGGCATTGCCTACGAGATGGAAGTACTTTCGGCACATCGTACCCCGGCCCGCGCCCATGAGTACGCGACCACCGCGGCAAACCGTGGTCTGAAAATCGTCATTGCGGCCGCGGGAGCCGCGGCGCATCTCGCCGGCGTCATGGCGGCCAACACCACACTGCCGGTGATTGGTGTACCGATGGCCACCAGCACCTTAAATGGCCTAGATGCGCTACTCGCGACGGTGCAAATGCCGGCCGGAATTCCCGTGGCGACCATGGCAATTGACAAGGCAGGAGCTGCAAACGCAGCGATTTTCGCCGCCGAAGTCCTGGCTCTATCAGATTCCGAAATCGCCAAAAAACTTGTCGCGCACAAGGAAGATTTAGCGAAATCAGTCGCGGAAAAAACGCTCGCCTGCAGAAGCAATTGTTGCAAAAGCAGTGACCAACATTTCGTCCGAAGCGAAATTCAGAAATGCTTAAAACATTATTTCGGTGCGCCCATCAACGAGGGTGTGCCGGGCGGGCGCTCCGGCCGATTGACCCGTGCCGGCGATTCTGCGGGTGGTGCGAGAATCCACGTCAGCCCCGTATCCTCTCGAATGGCACACATTGTTTCGCGAGCGTTCGCTGGAGCAATTGCCGACAATACCGCGCGAAGAAATTGGGTAGCGTCAGTGGCAAGCACTTTGTTGCTTTCGCCTCCGAGAAAGCGGCTGGCCACTTCCGCCATTTTAGAATCCGAGTGGACGACCTGTTCAGTGCGCGGATCTTTTTGACGGAGAAGCTCTAGCAGTGACGTTGGTGCATTGTCGCTCGGGTACGAGAATTCCAATAGCGTTCGCGGCTGTCCTTTTTCCGGCGGCCAAAATTGTAGATACGATGGCCTGAGGACGCGCGTGGTCCAATAATCCGAGTCTTGCTCCTGTTGCTGGATTTGATATGTGAGCGTCCATATGTCGGGACCGTATCCCGGCAGGTAACCCACGAGAATCAATTCCGTCAGAGGCTCATCTTCGGAAAGATTCACCTTGCCATGAAGGTTCTGCGCTACTTCATTGAGTCGTTCGAGCAAGCCCTGGCCGATTACTTCCACGTCCGTTGCTTCGCCGCCACCTTGCTCCGCTTGAAGATGCGGACTCGAAGGCAACGAACGACTGCGAAGGTGAGGCAGCTCCTCATCCAATTGCGCGAGTGCTTGCTTTGAGGAGGGGGACGTCCAATTTTCCGCGCCCAAAAGTATTCCGGCGCGCTCGCTGGAAAGAACCACTGGCGTGGGAGGGCGAGTCTCCGCTTCAATGGGATTCTCTACTGTGGCGATAAGAATTGCATCTTTGACGACGGCAATGATCACGCGCCCGGCGGCCAGATTCGCAACCGTTTCCTCAGAGGGTGTTCCGGGTTGATCCTGCGATGAGGCTCTAGCAGCCATTTCGCCAAGGATAAAGATAATGGCCAGTAGCGTCAGTGACGCGCGAACGACGGTACGTCTCCGAATGTGCGACCCGAACACGGCCGAGCCTTCCCTGAGAGGCGGCGCGATGCTTTAGACAGGTGAGTTTACGGCGACCCTCATCCGGACCAAGTTACCACAACTGGCTCGACGTGGATTTATTCCAAGCGGTAGGCAACGCGGCCGCGTCTCTTGTAAACTAGGACGACAGTAATCTGAATCCGCGGGTGGACCACGGGTATTCTCAACGCATTAAAAGGAGGAAGTCTGCGATCGCTCGGTAGCATTCGACACGGTGGCAAGCGGCTCTCCGATATTCTCGCTGCGCACGCGCTATTTATCCGGGGCGACGAGAAGGGCGTTCGCGCCGATCTGAGTGGTGCCGATCTTTCGCGAGCCGACCTTGCAAAAGCGAAGCTCAATTACGTAAATTTTCAGGGCGCAAACCTGAAAGGCGCGAACTTGCGGGAGGCCCGGCTTGCTTCGGCGGAACTGAACAAGGCCAATCTCCAGCAAGCGGACTTGCGCAAGGCTGATTTGACGGAGGCCAACCTTGGTGGCGCGGACCTGAGCGAGGCGCAGTGCGGCGGAGTCGAATTTTTCCGGGCAAATTTGCAGGGCGCGATCTTGCGGAAGGCCGACTTCGGGGCCGCAAATCTTCGCGAGGCGGATCTTCACGGCGTGGACCTTGAAGGCGCCAATCTGAAGACCGCAATTCTCCGGGAAACCAACCTCGAAGGTGTGGATTTGTCTCGCGCCTTGAATCTGGATTCAGCGATACTGCCGCGCGGGTATAATCGGCCGGGCAGCTCGAATAACTAAAGTCGTCTCGCGCGACAGTCCGCTTAGCGGAACAGAGTTACAGTTGCATCATGCCGAATCTTCCTTGGATTCCAGTCGATGATTTCAACCAGCCGTCCGGCTGGGCGCGTCCTGAGCTGCGCCAGGACCGGGCGCGAGCGTATTGCGAGATGCTTGAGCGTGGCGAGATCCTGTTTTTCAGCGAGCCGCCATTCAAGCTTCCCGCCGAGGATCGGCAGTTTCTACTCGCCCAGGAGTGGTCCGAACTGCGCATGCACAAGAATGTATCTTACCGGCCCGGTGAAGATGTCTTGCGAGGCGTTTCCGGCAGTGCCGCAACCGTCGAGCGGTTGCGGAGGATTTTGCACGACTATTCGGCGGAAGTGATCGCGTTTCTGGAGAAATTTCTCGCGCCATACGCCGGGAACTGGACGATTGATTTCTCGAGCTTTCGCCCATTTGAGGAAGAGAGTCGCGACCTGCCGCTGCACAAGCGCAACGACCTGCTTCACGTGGATGCTTTTCCGAGCCGGCCGACGCGCGGCGGACGCATTCTCCGGGTATTCACAAATTTGAACCCGGCGAAGCCACGCGTGTGGAACACCACCGAGAAATTCGAAGTTCTCGCCCAGCGCTACGCAAGAGGAGCCGGCCTCGAGCGGATCGCCGAAGCCTCCTGGTTGAGTCGAAGCGTGCAGGATTGGGGCGAGAAGCTCGGTTTTCGCGGAATGGGCCGCACGCCTTACGACATGTTCATGCTGGGGTTTCACGACTACCTGAAAGAGAACGCTGCATTCCAGAAGGATTGCCCCAAAGTGTGGCTGGAGTTTCCGCCTTCTTCGACGTGGCTTGTGTTTACCGACGGTGTTGCGCATGCGGCGATGTCTGGACAGTACGCCATCGAGCAAACGTTTCTCATTTCGCCTCAAGCGCTGGTTTCTCCGGAGCACGCGCCTTCTCGAATCTTAGAGACCATCGTCGGGCGCTCGCTTTTGCACTAAGTAGTTCTGCTGTCATCGCGCAAATCGCTACAGTATTCCGTGTATTACGTTTTGGCGTTTCGCTTTCCATTCAAGTCCACTGAAAACCCTCGTTCTCTGCATCATACAAGTGCGATGAAATCTATCACCTCGGGGAAGCTTCGGAATCTTGTAGTTCGAAACAAAGAAGCGATCGAGATTGTGGCTTTAGCCGCAGTGTACTTTGTCGCCGGAAAGTTCGGGCTGACGATGGCGTTTGTGCATCCCAGTTCGACGGCAGTATGGCCGCCAACAGGCATCGCACTTACGGCTCTGCTTATCTTCGGTTATCGCGTGTGGCCCGGGATTTTCCTCGGTGCGTTCCTTGTGAACCTGACCACTGCCGGTTCCGCAATCACCTCGCTCGGAATTGCAGCTGGAAACACGCTGGAGCCTGTTTTAGGAGCTTATCTCGTATCCAGATTTGCGAACGGCCGGAAATGCTTCGAGTCGGTGCAAGACACCGTCAAGTTCGCGATTTTGGCAGGCGTGGTCAGCACGATGGCGAGCGCCACTATCGGCGTCACCTCACTCTCGTTGGGAAGCTACGCGAGGTGGACCGACTTCAAGGTGATTTGGACCACATGGTGGCTCGGAGATGCGGTAGGGGCCACAATTGTGGCTCCGCTGCTGATCCTGTGGAGCGCCGACCAGAAAATCCGCTGGACCTGGAACCGGCTCAGCGAGTTCGCGCTTTTGGTCATTTCCTCGATGGCGGCGGGGCAGTTCGTTTTCGGCCCATTTATTCTCCGGGGCTTGAGGAACGTACCTCTGGAGTATTGGTGCATCCCATTTCTGATCTGGGCCGCAGTTCGGTTTGGGCCGCGAGAGGCCGCAACGATCGTGGTGATCCTCTCGAGCATCGCCATTCGAGGCACATTTTTCGGGCTCGGACCGTTTGCCATCGGCACTCGGAACGAATCGCTTCTGTTGCTGCAAGCCTTTATGGGCATCATCGCCGTGATGACGATGACTCTCGCGGTGATGTCCGAGGAGCGCCGCCAGGCCGAGGAGCGCATCCGGAACCTCGCGGTTACCGACGCCCTTACCGGCTTGGCAAATTACGGCAAGCTCATCGATGTCCTTGATTCCGAAATCAAACGATCCAATCGTACGGGAAGATCATTCGCGGTTTTGCTGATGGATCTGGATGGTTTAAAACTCATCAATGACGAGCACGGCCATCTAACCGGGAGCGGTGCCCTTCGCCGAATCGCCGATGTTTTACGCGTCTACTGCCGTGACACCGATACCGCAGCGCGGTACGGCGGCGATGAATTTGCCCTGGTCATGTCTGAAGCCGGCCCCAAGGAAGCGCAACAAGTCGCGTCGCGGATTCGTGATTGCGTTTCGCTTGATGTTGAGGTTCCGCCGCTGTCGATTAGCGTGGGTGCGGCTGCCTATCCCCAAAATGGAACCACTCGGGAGGAGTTGCTCGAAGCCGCGGATCGCGAACTTTACGCTATGAAGCGCCTGTCGCTCGGGCGAACGGTCTTGTCTAGATCGACGTCTCTTCTTCGGGGCGGCGAATAATCATTTTCCCGCAGAGAGTTCCGGGGCCTCTTCACCGTAGCCGTCCGGGACACGGGGCGCGCCGGGCCGGCGGCGAATCTCGATGCCCAGGCGCTTGATCTTCTGGTTGAGCGTCGAGAGAGGTACTTGAAAGCGCTCGGCGGCTTCCGTTTGATTCCAATTCGTCCGTTCGAGCATGTCCACAATCACGCGGCGCTCAACTTCCTCCAGTATTTCAAAAAGGGAAGGAGGTGGCGCGCCATTTCGAAGACCGCCGCCGTCTTGCGACTGCATGAATTCGGTGAGCTCGAACCGCACCCCCTTCACGATTTCGCGCGTGTGGATATTCTCAGGCAACAGGTCGGCATCCATCGAATCCCCGGTGGAAAGCACCACGGCACGTTCAACTGCATTTTCAAGTTCGCGCACATTCCCCGGCCACTCATAATCCATCAGCAGCTTCATCGCCCTGTTGCTGAATGCCCGCAGCGACTTTGCGTTCTCCCGGCAAAACTGTTCCAGAAACCGCTCCACGAGAAGCGGGACATCTTCCTTGCGGTTGCGAAGGGGCGGCAACTGAATGGAGATTACGTTTAGGCGATGGAATAAATCCTCTCGGAATCGGCCCTCGCGAACTAATTTGCGCAAGTCTTCATTCGACGCCGCCAGGATGCGCACGTCCACCTTGATTGTCTCCGTGCCGCCCAGCCGCATGAATTCCCGCTCTTGGATCACGCGCAGCAATTTGGCTTGCGTTTCGGGGCTCACCGTCGAGATCTCGTCGAAAAAGATCGTGCCCTGATCGGCCACTTCGAACAGCCCCTTCTTGGCGGCGATCGCGCTGGTAAACGCACCTTTTACGTGGCCAAAAAGTTGTGACTCCAGCAGATCCGTTGGAATGGAGCCCGTGTTGATCGGAATGAACGCCTTTTCCGCGCGAGTCGAAGCGGCGTGGATGGCCTTGGCAATCACTTCCTTACCAGTGCCGCTCTCACCAGAGATCAGCACCGTCGACCGCGACGGCGCTACCTGCGTCACCAGGTCGAGCACGGCCAGCATCTTCTCGCTCTTCCCCACGATATTCGGAAAGTTGTAGCGCTGCTTCAGCGCGCGTTTGAGGTGCAAGTTCTCTTCGCGCAGGCGGCGCCCCTCAATCGCCAGTGAAATCTGCGCGATCAATTCATCGTTAGACCACGGCTTCGTAATGTAGTCTTGCGCGCCCCCTTTAAATGCAGCGCGTGCCATGTCAATCGAGCCGTAAGCCGTGATCAAGATGATCGAAAGATGTGGATCGCGCAGCCGGATTTCGCGGAGCATGTCGAGGCCGCTGCGATCCGGCAGGCTCACGTCCAGCAGCATCAGATCGAATGGCCGGTCGTCGAGCTTTTGCAAGCCCGCCGCGCCGGTCTCGGCCAGGGTCACGTCGAAGCTCTCGGAAGTCAGCAGGGCCTCAAGGCCTTCGCGGATTTCAATCTCATCGTCAACTACTAGAATGGAGCCTTTACGCATGCACCGATTTCCTTGCTACGGGAAATTCCAAACGGAAGGAAGTTCCCTTTCCGGGAGTAGAGCGCACGTCTACTTTCCCCGCATGCTCTTTGATGATCCCATAGCTCACGGAGAGGCCCAGCCCTGTGCCGCGGCCGCTGGCTTTTGTGGTGAAAAACGGATCAAAGATGCGATGCAAGTTCTCCGGCGGAATGCCCCCGCCCGTATCGGAAACTTCTATCTCTACCGAGCCGTTCTGGGTACCGGTCCGCACCTCGATCATCCCTCCAGTCGGCATGGCATCGCGAGCGTTCATTAGAAGGTTCAGGAACACTTGTTGCAACCGCGTAGTCGAGCCGAGAACGGGCGGCAATTTCTCGGCGTAATTCTTCAATACGGTTACGTGAGCCGTTTTGAGCGGATGCTGCACCAGCGTGAGCGTCTCGTCGATCACCGCGTTCAAATCCAGTTCAACGGACTCGGCGGCGCCCGTGCGCGAAAAGTTCAAAAGATTGTTGACGATCTCGCTGGCCCGAAACGTTTGCTTCACGATGCGATCCACCGTTTTCTGCCGTGGATCATCCGTCGGCATTTGCTTCGCCAACATCTGCGCGTAATTGGAGATCACCGCGAGCGGTGTGTTCACCTCGTGCGCCACACCCGCGGCCAGCAAGCCCAGCGACGTGAGCTTTTCGGTTTGGACCATCTGATCCTCCAGACGCACCCGCTGGGTGATATCGTCCAGCAGAATCAGGCGCCCCAGCCGCGAGCCGTCCTTGCCGAGCAGTGGTGCAATCGAGGCATTCACCACCAGGTGGCGGCCTACGCGCGTGTCCAGATGAAACCGGTATACGCCGGAAACATGCTCGCTCGGCGAACTCGCCGCGATCTCCGCGGCAAGATCGCGCGGCACCGCTTCTTCCATCTTTCGGTGCAGCGCCTCGGTTCGCGGAATCGCCAGGAGTTCTTCGATCTGCGGATTCCACGATTCGATCCGGTCCTCCAGATCGATCGTGAACACGCCGATTCGTAGCGATTCCACGATGTTTTCGCTGAAGTCCTTCAGGCGCTCGATTTGCACCGCCTTTTGTTCGAGCGATTGGTACAGCCGCGCATTCTCTATTGCGATCGCTACATAGCCGGCAATTGTCGAAAGCAATTCCAGGTCTTCGCTGGAAAGGTAATCGCCGTCAACGGTTTTCCCCAGCCCCAGAAACGCCGCCGTGCGATCGTGGAACCGGCAGGGAATGAAATAATTCAGCTCCAGTTCTTCCAGCGTCCGCCGAATCGCTTCGCTCTCCCGCGCCGCGCGCGCCGATTCGAAAAAGAGGCAGCCCTGATCGAATCCCGGCCGCGACGGATCGAGAAAGCTTAGGTCTGGCGCGCTAGCGGACTCCACACCCATCGACCGCGAAAGTAAAAATTTGTCCGGATCCGCAGGGTCCTCAAGGAAAACGGCGAGCCGGTCAACCAGCAAAGTTTGCGAGATCCGGTCGAGAACCGAGTCCAGCAAAGGGTCCAGGCGAACTTCATTGGCCAGCGTTCGGCCGAATTCAATCAGCGTGCGGCGATAGTCCAATCGGTCCCGGTAAAAGAAATGATCGAGTCGCGCCTGCACCCAGTCCCGCAGCGGCTGGAAAAGAAAAGCCGCCGCTACGATTGCAATCACTGCTCCTGCCGGCCCGGAGGGCCCCGCGGTGTGAAAGAGTTCGCCGATCAAGGCAATCACCGCGAAGTACGCCGCGACAAGCGCCACCGTCGCAAAAGTATAAGCAAGTCCGCGCTTGAAAATGATGTCGACGTCCATCAACCGGTAGCGGATGATCGCGTATCCGAAACAGAGCGGAATCAGAACCAGCGAAAAAACGGAAAGCTTCATCCACGGCTGTGGCACTGCGCTCACGAGCCGCGGCAGGATGTAGAAGAAAAGGACCGGCAAGATCCCCGCGAACGTTCCGCCAGTCACCCACTTCAACTGCTGCCGCAGGATGCCGCTCGGCGCGCGGAAATAGCTCGCCAGGAAAATCACGGCTGCCAGCAGGAAGTAGGCCCCCAAGTAAAGCAGCTCAATCGTATCCAGGAAATCGCGATTGCTAATCGAAGGCAAAAAATCGAGTGTGCCGGTGGCTACGAACACGTGCAATCCGAGCAAAGCAGCCGGAACGCTGTACAGCGCGGCGACCTTCGTCCACACAGTCCCCCGCCGTTCCGGAAAAACGAGCGCGAAATGCACCAACAAGGCCGGCTGCAGCAGAAGCGCAACCACGTTGCTCCAATAAATCGTCCAGTCGAAGGAGTTCAGTTTGCCGCTATAGTGGAAGCTATAAAACACAAACGAAACGAGACAGAAAACATAGAAGTGAATCGCCCGAGGCGCGTTCCATCGCCGTACGAAAATAAACAATCCGATGAAGAGGTAAAGCAGCGCCGTAATTCGCAAGTAGTCTTCGAGAGAGGAGGGATTTTCCTGCGGCGCAGTGACCAGCGGTACCTGCAGGATCTGGCCGTCGCGGTATATTCCGTACTTTACTTCCATCCAGGGGCCGACTCGCCAAAGTACCCGGGTGACGTCCGTGGCGCGATGGATTTCCGCTCCTCGCACGCTATGCACATAGTCGCCCTGTTGGATCCCAGCCCGATCGGCAGGCGAGCCAGGAACAACGTGCCAGGCCACTACACCCTGGGCGGAGTCCATCCACGTAACGCCATCGTCCGGTTGGATAAATCGCGAACGCTGCTGGTAGTTGAGAACGGCGAAAACCACCGCCGCCAGCGTCAGTACCGCCAGCGCAACCGCTCCCAGGCGTGTCCGCAGATCCTCGTTCATCGTGCTCCCACCCAGACCCTCTGGTATTGTACGCCAGCACGCCGGGTTCCAGCCAATCATAGGTGATCTACTTTGGCAACTGCCTTTGAGAGTTGAGCTTAGCGACAGTCGGAAGGAGCTATGTTTGAGCGATCCACTTTATGGAAGGTAGCCTTCCTGTTTTGGTAGGCACGTCCTAGAACTGGACGCTTACTCCGCCGCGGAAATATCGATATGAAGGAATCAAAACCACATACCCGTCGCGAGTAGCGACCGGAACATACCCCTGTTCGAGCAGGTTCCCAACATTCGCTTCCACCTCCATATGCCCAGGGAAGACGCTCGGTAGCGGTTGTCGCACCTCGAGGCTCAAGTACGGATCCATATGGTAGAGCGACTCGCCGTACGGGTCTTGCTGAGAAACCGCTGGACCATCCAGCCACTTATAACTGGCAGAAAACTGAGTTCCAAAGTGGCGCGATTTTCCCGATATACCCGCGGCCAAGCTCTGACGGTAGCGCGTTGCCAATTCATCGCGCAAAGCCGAAGTATCGGTACTCGCGCTGGGTGCCAACGCCCCGGCATACGAATAAACCAACGTGGTTTTGAGGTTCTTGGGCAGATTCTCCCGATATACCACGCGGCCGCCCATCGAACCTGTTGAGCCACCGTCGTAAGCGAAGGATTCGGATAGGTAGGCCTGCAAAAAGTCGGGATTAGACACGGCTCCGCGTCCGATCACTGCCGTATGTGTAGAGCGATCGTGAAAAAACGACGCAGTGATATCCGCGCGCTTGCCGAAAGAATGTTCCACCGCAATTTCCTGGTGGGTGCCGTTCTCGAGCACCGGCTTGCCATCGTGGAGCATCAGATTGGGAAATGCGTCGAGTGTGCTGAGAGTGGATTCAACGGCCCCATCGCCTGAGGCCGGGTCTGCCCAAGGATCAGTAGCCAGGATAATCGACGCCCGCCACTCCTTGGTGACCTGAACGGCTACTTCGCCATGAGGACGCACAGCCCCGGTCGTTCCGTTGAAGCCCGCAACTATGAATTTCGCCCCGTATCGCACGCTGACACGATCCCCCAGCGCCATCTGATTGTCTTGGGTTAACCGCAGTCCCCGAAACACCGAACCCGTAGGCCCAATCCGCGATTCGCGGACCAAAAAGGTCGTGAGCGGCCCTGCGCCCGCCGGCCCATCCGGCAGCCATTCGCCGGCTAGGCCGCTGGAGGTATCGTCGCCGTTGTAGCTAAACTGCCCGGCCACCACGAGATGCCCCTGCTCTCCTAAACCGAGATCGTAAACAACCGCTGTTGCTGGCGCGTTCGCCAGACTCGCTATAGAGCCGGCGCGATCCGCACCCGAGGTCAATTCAACTCGCCCGCGCAGCGGTTCGTCGTCTAGCGCGTCGCCTGCTGCCGCCGATGCCGTTGCTACTGTCGCATCGTCGTCGTCCTGCCAGCGAAGCACAGGCCGCGTGGCCGCCGAGCTTCGCAGTACCCAGGTCCAGTCGTCCGAGGAAACTGTCTGATCCGGCTCGCGACGCAGTTTCTCAAGAGAGGAGAAGACTGAATCGACCACGATTTCCAGAAGCGTCGCCTGTTCTTCGGTCACTCGAATGTGCTGCTCCACCGCCGGCAGGAATCCCGCCAAGGTTACGTGGATCGTATACGTTCCCGCCGGAAGGGACGGCGTGGAAAAGTGCCCCAAATCGTTGGTGAGAAGGCGCAGCGGCACGGTCGCTGCTATTTTTTCTGAGGAGATCAGGACAGCGGCGCCCATCTGCGGCGTGCCGGTCCCATCCACTACGACTCCGGAAATTGCGCCGCTATGGGGCGCTGCTGCAAGAGGCGAGGCAAAGGCACACACCAAGCATCCGAGGCTGAGCATGCAGATCGCTCGGAGAGTCAAATGGTTCACCTCCCCTGTGCCGTAACGGTGGGCGCGGCTTTTACGACGAAATCCGCTGTCGGAGTAATCGTTTGCTTGGCAAGATTGTCGGTCACCGCTACTTCGAGATGATATTTTCCGGGGGCCAGCGATCCCAAGGTAATCAGGTTCTCCAGCGTCATTTCCTCGCCGTGCTGAGGAAGCTTATCCGCCGGCACGTCGAACTTAAGAAGCGGCGCCGTGCCCTTGCCCTGCATCACGCGATACTCGACGGATGTATCCGGCTTATGGGTTTTGTCGTCCACCTTCAGGTTGTAGACCTGAAGATACACGCCCATGCCGTCCCGCTGGCTAAACGTCCCGTCCATCCGCGGGCGAACCTTCACATCCCCAAGCACAAACTGGCCCAGCCCGATATCCTTGCTCGATACACGCTGGATGTCATCCGCCAAAATAAGCGAACTGGCCGAAAGCTCGTCATCCTGGAAGCGCGGAACCGGGAGCCTCGTGTTCACCACTCCCACATTGCCGCTGTTCACGTCCTTGATCACGATGTCCAGCCGGTAGAGCCCAGGACTCAGTGGCACGGCCTTCTGGTAGATTCGCGATGTGGTCAGCGACTTCTGCAGCTGGTCCACCGGGAAGTCGGCCCGAAGCGTATCCTCAAATGTCTGTACCACGCGACCGCTCAGGCTGGTTACGCGCGCGAACAGGTCCATGGTGGCTGAGTCCACTCCCTCTTTTTCCTGGAAGCTCAATTGCCGCACGGGAATCTGAACCGTGATCGGCACCAGCACTGTGTCCGACGTGATGCGCACGAAGTCGGTGCGGTAGTCGAACTTCACCTGATCGCGCACCAGCCGGTTCGTAACCACGGCCTCCAGGTCCTTAAACTTCACTGGCGGCGGCTTCATGATGTTCGCGTAATTTTCCAGGCGGGTGAATTCGTTGTCCTTTTCGCTCAGCCCTGCTCCGCCGAATTGCCCTTCGGCCATGTTGGTGCCGTCGGTGTTGTTGAAACGGGAATTCTTACTCGCCATTCCCATGGACTCCGCCAGGGTTAGGCCCGCTCCAGGCACGCGCAGCAGAGCGTCTTTCTCGCTGGGGTCCATCGTCAGGTGATACTCGCCGGTCGACGTGGGATCAACGAACTCAAGCTCTACGTTTTCACCATTGCCTTCCAGATATCGGTAGCGCCAATCTTCGTACGGGTATGTTGTCGTCGAACCGCCGCCCTGATCCATGGGCCGGTCCCACTGCCCGCCCGTGGGGTGCGAATCGACCTCGTCCGGCGGTCCCCACATGATGTAGATCTTGCCTCGATCGGTCTTCCACCCCGGGATTCCCGAAGCATAGTGCTCGTTGGCGTACGCAATCCGCCGGTAGTGCTCTTCCTTGAAGGTGTTCTCCGGCGAATCCGGATCGGGGTTCCGGCGCTGCCAGAAGGCCTCGATAAACTGCTCCCGCTCTTCATTCGTCTGAAGTTGCAGAAAGGAACGCCGCTCTTCGGGCGTGATGATATAGACCACGTCCTCGTTAAGCCATTTCTTATATTGGGAATTCAGCTCTTTGTAGAGGTCCTTCAGGCTTTTCTGCTTGGCTTTGGAGGACTTACCGTGGTTTTGGTCCGCCTGTTGATCCTGCTGCTGGCCCTGCTGTTGATCCTGATTGTCTTGCTGCCCGGCTCTGGCGAAGTGAATTGGTAGGCTGCTAACGCACGCTACCAGAAAAAACCCGAGGAGCGTCTTGACAGACCGGCCCATATTGCCCCTTTTCCGATGCGAAATCTTAACCTGTACTAATGTACAGGTCAATTAAAGTTTGCCTGCGGTCACCTGCCCCGGCATCAAGCTCTCACTATTCGCTTTTGCCCGAGGCGAAGCCGAATTATGATACCGATACCCGTTGGTGTTGCCCTATTATCCGTGGCATGCGCTGGAGTCGGTTCCGCTGGGAACGTGAATAGGGTAGACTGTCGAGAATTGCGAGATTTGGGCTAAGTTTGCCGCTTTTTGCGCCTCGTCTGCTGGTCGCGAAACATTATGTCTCGCCCGGGCGTATCTATCAAGTGGCGAGTATGTGTGTCCGAAATCTTTACCCAGAGGGTCGGTGATGAAGACCTGGCAGAAGGCGACAATTGCGGCTTGCGTGGTAGCGCTGATCGGCGGTATCGCTTGGTACAGCATTTATAAGTCGAACCAAGGCGTCACCGCTGTGCAAACTGGACGGGCTGGGCGGGAGGACCTTGTATCGCTCGTCACCGCCTCGGGCGAAATCCGTCCCAAGAACTATACGAACGTCCTCGGTGAGGGCATCGGCAAGATTACGGACATTGTCGTCAAAGAAGGCGACTACGTCAAACAGGGCGACGTTCTCCTCCACCTCGAAAACATTCAGCCCGGTGCTGACGTGCAAGCCCAGATTGATGGCATTAGCGCCTCGGAGGCCGCTATGAAAGCCACTGCGGCCAGTTACGATTCCGCTGTCGCCACCCTAGCTCAGCGTCAGGCCGACCTCGACAAGGCCAAGTTGGATTGGCAGCGCGGTCAAGAGCTTTATCACGGCCAACTCATCTCCAAGCAGGAGTACGACTCGGACAAAGCGGCCTACGATAGCGCCGCAGCCGCGTTCACTTCTAGCCAGGCGCAGGTGGATCAAGCCCGTGCCTCTCGCGAGCAATCGCGCGCCACTCTCGACCAAAATCAGGCGGTCCTCCGCCGCACGCAGGACATTCTGCGTAAGACAACCTACAGGGCTCCCATCGGCGGAATCGTGAGCTACATTGCCGTCCGCGTCGGCGAAAACGTCGTTCCAGGCATTCAAGGTACCGTCGGCAGTTCCATCATGACCATCTCTGACATGAGCGTGGTCACCGCTGAAGTCAAGGTGGATGAGACGGACATCATCAGTGTCAAGGATGGCCAACCCGCCGATGTCTCCATCGATGCCATCCCGGGGAAAACTTTCAAGGGCCATGTGACGGAGGTCGGAGAGCTGGCCATCCTCCGCACTTCAGGCAATGCCTCGATGACTGAAACCACCGCCAATACCCAGGAGGCGCGCGATTTCAAAGTTGTAGTCACTCTCGATAATCCCCCGAAATCGCTTCGCCCCGGCCTTTCGCTCACGGCCAAGATTCAGACCGCCCAGAAGCAAAATGTTCTCACCATCCCCATCCAGGCGCTCGCCGAGCGATCCCAAAAGGAATTGGACGAGGCGAAAAACGGCAACCGCGGCAGCGTCACGCTGGCGGCTTCGAATAGCGAAGGCGCGTCCAGCGTGAAGTCCGATATTCAAGGAGTGTTCGTTCTGCACAACGGCAAAGCCGAATTCGTGCCCGTGCAAACTGGCATCACCGGCATCACCGATATCGAGATTACCAGCGGCTTGCATGAAGGGGACTTGATCGTCACCGGCAGCTACAAAGCCATTCGCACCCTCAAGCCCGGTGCGCCCGTTAAGATCGACAATTCCGTTTCCTCGACCGACAACACTTCGTCCAGCTAGAATGGTCGCATCCAGGAGCTCTATGCCAATGGCTGTCGAAGAGGTCGATTCGCAGAGTTTCCGCCAGGACTTGGTCGATTCCGGCATCGTCATCCAGACCGAAGACCTCTGGAAGACATATGAAATGGGCGCCGAGCACTTGCATGCCTTGCGCGGCGTCAATATCACCATCCACAAAGGCGAATACGTCGCGATCATGGGCCCTTCCGGTTCGGGCAAATCCACGTTGATGAACCTGATCGGCTGTCTCGATAGCCCCACGCGCGGCAATTACTGGCTCGCGGGCCGCTTGGTAAGCCAACTCGATGATGACGAGCTCGCCGCCATCCGCAACCGCGAAATCGGCTTTGTCTTTCAAACTTTTAATCTCCTCGCCCGCGCCACGGCGCTTCACAATGTCGAGCTGCCCATGATTTACAATGGCACTCCTGCTCAGGAACGCCTCGATCGCGCCAAAAAAGCCCTCCATCAAGTCGATCTCGCCGAGCGCATGATGCACAAGCCCAATGAGCTTTCCGGCGGACAGCGCCAGCGCGTGGCCATCGCTCGCGCGCTCGTCAATAATCCCTCCATCCTGCTGGCCGATGAGCCCACCGGCAATCTCGATTCGCAGACCGGCACGGAAATCATGGCTCTATTCGCACGCCTGCATGAGGCCGGCAACACGATTATTCTCGTCACGCATGAAGCCGACATCGCCGCGCACGCCCATCGCGTCATCCGCGTCCGCGACGGCCAAGTCGAACGAGACGACCCCAGCCCCCACTAACACGATGCTTGGCTACTTGCCCGCCATCTGCCTCGGGGCTCGTCACGTGTCATTCCGAGTGGAGTGTCCCGCGCCTTTGCTTTTGCGCGAAGCGCCGGGACACGTAGTCGAGGAATCTCTCTTCGATTTAGCCCTGTGCTAACGCTGACCCAGAACCGCGGAGCCGAATAAGGCAAAGTCGGCCCGAGAGCTTGAATCACATACACCGATCCGCGACGCCTCCCGGTTTTTCCCGATATCGGTCATGGCAATTCGAGCATGCCGTGGTCACCGCATCGGCTGCGTCAAGCATCTTTTCGTTGCTCTTTGACTGCGCGGCCTTGTAGGAAGTCATTCCGGCGTCGCGGAGACCTTGAACAAATTTCAGCCAATCGGCATTCTTCACCGGTACCGGCCGTCCGTTTGAGCAGACGCGCCCAGGGATCGTCAGGAGATTCGTAGCCTCCGCCAACGCGAGAGAGCTGTTCTCGACAGCGGCCCATCCGCCAAACGTGCCCGACAAGGGATCGGTTGCGAGGGATCCGTCACCGGCAGGTTTCACGTCGGCGGGATTCTTATCCTGAGCGTAGAAAATGACGTTCGAATTGGGGAACATGATGGCCCTCATCAACTGCGCGAGGTTCGCGAAAACCCGCTGGGATGGAGCGGGACGTACGGCTTCCTTTTGCACTTTCGAAGGCGCCGTTGGTCGCGACGGAGCTTGCGCAGCGGCGCTGTTCAAAAGCGAAGCGATGAAACACACGCCAGAGACAACGAACAAGATATTGCGTGATCGCATGTGTTGGATCTCCTATTCGGATGCCGGCTGAACACGCCGCAGTGTGCATCAACCTAGTTTGTTCGCGCGAACATTGTCAACACAAAGTCCCGCAAAATTGGCGGGTGGCCCAGGTGCGGCACCTGATTTTGAATTTGAGACCCGCTCGGTTTTGTTTCGTTGTTTTTGTTGAGGCTCCTTCGCTAGAATGCCGCGCATGTCACCCGAAGCATTTCAGGTCGTCAGCCGTCCTGGGTCGAATGGCGACGTGCAGATCCTGAACGTGAAGGGCGCCATCACTCACTCGTCCTCTGCCGCATTCCAAGACGCGGTCGCCGGGGCAACCTCACCTCGCCTGATCATCGACTTAAGCGAAGTGCCTTCACTCGATTCCATGGCTATCGGCGCGCTAGTGCGAGTCTTCGTGTCCTGCCAAAAATCTGGGCGCAAGCTCGCCTTCGTAGGATTGAACCACCGCGTGAGAAACGTGCTGCGAATAACCGGTGTGGACCCGCTCTTCGATATTTACGCCGCGGTTGCCGAGGCTGAAGCCGCCCTAAGCTGAGCACCATCGCCGGTGACGCATCCTGACGGATTTTTCCGCACGCGGCTTCGTCGGCGCTGATATCAACCACGTCGAGCGGCTTGGACACTCTCTAGGCTGCTTGTGTACGCTGGCTTTTGCGCTTTGCATCCCACCGAAACAGCAAAAACAGCGCGCCGCCAATGAACAGAATGGTTGCGCCGCCCGAAATTTCCAGCAGCCGCGACACCATCGCGTGGTACCGGCCCGTCCCCGGATCGTACGTGCAGCAGTAGAGAAGAATTTGATCCACCACCGAGCCGATTTGTTCGTGCGATCCCTGCACCAGCGCCAGCCGCAAATCTTGCGCCGGATACTCGATCCCATAAAAATATTGCGCCACTTTCCCGGCCGGCGTCAGGACCACAATTCCCGCGGCGTGCGCGTACTGGTGAAGCTGCGGAATGTATTTGTAGTGAAAGCCGACGGCATCCGCGAGGCTATCGATCTCGGGCTTTTTCCCAGTGAGAAAATGCCAGCCCTCCGCCGCCGAAGGATCGCCGTACTGTTTTATGTACGTGCGCTTTGTCGTGGTCGCCAGCGCCGGCGTTTCTTGCGGATCGATGCTCACCGTTAAAACATTGAACTGATCGCCGATCTGGAAATTCAACTTCTTGAATGCCGAAGCCGCCCCGCGCAAAACCTGGCTGCACAGCATCGGACATCGGTAGTACGCCATGATGAGAACCACCGGTTTCTTTTCAAAGTAAGAACGCAGCACCACCGGCTTTCCGTTTTCGTCCGTAAAAGTGGCATCGAGCGGCACCTGATCGCCGAGCCGCTGCTCAAAATAAACTCCCTTCAAAATATCCGGCAACTGCGCGGATGCGGAACCGTCCGACAACTGCACACCTCCAACCGACTGCGCCTGCGAGGGAACGGCGATCATCATCGTGCAAAAGATGAGCGCCACTACGATCGAGATCCTGCGGATTACCTGGTACAGAGCCTGCATGGGGAGACCTCCCTTATGATGCCGTCGATAAAAATGGCTGCGCGTCGGAGCGATACGAGCGGCTTACGAACAAGGTAAGCGAGAGGCGCACACCGCTACTACAGCCGTAGAGTGTAGCAAACCCGATCAGCGGGGGAGCCATCGAAGTTGCGAAAAAACGCCCGCGAGGGGCCCCCAGCGGGCCGTTTTTGGGCGTTAGATTGTACTAGTTGGACAGGTCTGCTGCGTCAAACTCGACACAAATTCGGCTCAAAAAAGAGGGCTTGCGGCGCGGAAACGAATCATCCGGAAAAGAGGTTGCGGACTAGGAAAAGAATATTGGCGGGGCGCTCGGCGAGGCGCCGCATGAACCACGGGAACCAGAAAGAGCCGAACGATATGAGCACGTCGCTGCGATAGCCCGCGCGCGCCAAGCGAAGCTGTTCGCGCCGCTGAATTCCGTAGAGCATCGCAAATTCCAATTGATTTTTTTCGATGCCGGCCGCGGACGTCCATTCGGCGATTCGCGCGATCAAGTTCGCGTCGTGCGTGGCCATTACGCCGCGCACCCCCGCCGCGCGAGCGCGCGAACTTAGAAGGTTTTGCGCGAGCCGAAAATAGTTTTCATCCACATCTTTCTTTTTCGCGAAGGCGATTTCGGGCGGCTCGCTGTACGCGCCTTTCACCAGCCGGACGGAGGCTCCCATGGCGATCAGTGATTCGACGTCTTTTGCCGTGCGGCGCAAATAGGCCTGCACGCAGACGCCAACGTTTGCATGTGTCTTCCGGGCTCGCGCGTGCAACGCGAGCGTGGCATCAACGTAGCGGCTCTGCTCCATGTCAATCCAAATTGTCTGGTTCGGTAAATGTTCGGCGAGGGCCACCAGATTTGTAAAACAGAATTCGGCGTCGATATCCAATCCGAGCTGCGTGAGCTTTACAGAGATTTCCGAAGGCAAGCCTGCCTGCTGAATGCGATCGAGGAGGAGGAGATATTGTTCTGTCTCCGTCCGAGCCTCCGCCCGGTCGTGCACGTTTTCGCCGAGGTGGGTCAGAAGCGATGACATTCCGTCGTCGGAGAGGTGGTTTGCGGCGGCGAGCGCGTCGTCCATTTTTTCGCCGGGAAGAAAACGGGCTGCGGCGCGGCGCACAAAAGCGAGGCGCGGCATCCTTTTGCGCAGCCACGAATTTTCAGACGCTGCTATCAGGATTTGACGCACCCATTTCATGTAAGTTCGCCCCAGCGTCCAGGAGGTTCGAGAATCGAGCAGAATATCATTATCCATGGCTCCGGCTGCACGCTGGCCGTTGGCGGGGCACAGTGCCAAAGAGCGGGAGGCAAAATTTCTTTTGAGATAACTTGGCGCGGCAAACCAACCACATCGGGGTATCATGCCTTCCAAGCATCCGCGGTTCGCACACGCATTTAGGAGAAAGTTTCGATGCAGATGATGAAGCTGGCGGGAATTTGTGCGCTGTTGGCGGTTTTCGCGGCGACAACGGCGGTGGCGCAAGACCAATCCACACCGGACCAGACGGAGCCGGCTTCAACGTCGAGTGCGCCGCAAGCGCCCAAGAAGGTAAAGCGAGTTTACACGTTGTCGAAATACGAGATCTCCGCGGGATTTTCGCATCGGTCGTATTATGCGCCCGGCGGTGGAACCTTCGGGCTGGTTGGCTGGTATGCGTCCGGCGAATACAACTGGAAGCGATGGCTTGGCGCGGAAGGGGAGGTAACCGACACCTGGTATACGCTGAAGAGCGCCGGATTCCCTAACGACACGATTTACATTTACACATTCCTGGCCGGCCCGCGGTTCTATCCGCTCGGGCACCGCAAGATAACGCCCTTCGGGCACATCCTAATCGGGGGCGGCCACTACAGCAGCGCAACGAAGACGTTCGGCGGCTTTCACGGGGCGACAATCACGTCCAACGCGTATACCTACGAAGTCGGCGGCGGACTCGATCTGAATCTTTGGAAGCACTGGGGAGTAAGGATGATTCAAGCCGACTTTGGCAACGCAAACTACGTGCAAAACGCGAGCTATACGAATCGAGGGAGCACACGCTTCTCGGTGGGATTTGTCTATCACTTCGGAACCCGATAATTCGTACGAGCTGTAAGATACCTACCGAGTCAGAATCCTGTGAGGAACAAATAGAATGTTGGTGAGCCGGCTCGTTCACTTCATGCAAAGGCCCGCGGTGGAGAAACGGGTGACTGTCCGCTTCCTTGTACGAAAAGCGCTGGCGAAGCTCCCTTACGCACCTATCCCAATGCCGCTCACTTTGACACCTGCCGCGACTATCCGCTTCTGGTGGTCATACGTTCCAATGGCACACCATACAGATCGAACCCTTTGGGAGTATTGGGGCGACGATCGAGGTGAGCTGCGTTTTGTGTGGCAGTTCCTTGAGAGGGGTATGGGCTTTTTCGATATTGGAGCGCACCACGGTTTTTATTCGCTCGTTGCGGCCAGTAAAATCGCTGCCCAGCAGGTGACAGCCTTCGAGCCCTCGTCTCGCGAACGGCGCCGCTTTAAGTTTCACATGCTATTGAACGGCATACATGGCGTCCAGCTGGAGCCTTATGCTGTCAGCAGCGCCAGCGGCACACGGAAATTCTTTACAGTGGCATCCGGGTTTACCACGATGAATGGGCTAAGGCCGCCGGAAATCACGGACCCCATCCACGAGGCAGTTGTAGAAGCTGTTTCTCTAGATGAATATTTGAAAGAACGCCAAATCAGGAAAATCGACTTGTTAAAAATTGATATTGAGGGCGGAGAGCTCGAAGCTTTTCGCGGCGCCAGTCAGACACTTGTTACGATCCGGCCTCTCATAATTTGTGAAGTATTGGATTCGGTTACGCGTCCGTGGGGTTATCCCGCACGCGAGATTGTGAGTTATCTTCGCCAACGCGATTATTGCTGGTTCGACTTTTGGGATGAAGGGACGATATCCCCGCACATTGATCGAGATGAGTATCCCGAAGTCCGGAATTATCTGGCTGTCCCCCGGGAAAAACTTCCTCTTGTGGATCGCTGGCAAAGAACATGACATCGAGGTCATCGGTGTCTTTCCACCCGAATGTCAGGAGTTCTTTTTGAGGTCGGCGAGGACGAGCTTGGCTACTTCCTTGAGGGTGTCGAAGACGCCCTGACCGGTGATGGCTACGGCTTCGAGCGCGGGTTCACCCTTCACGTTCAGTTGCTTCTGGAGTTCATCAACAGGCAGAACATTGGGCAGGTCGCGCTTGTTGAGCTGAAGAACGTAGGGAATGGTGGTGAAATCGAGGTTGTGATCTTTCAGGTGCTCGCGAAGGTTGTCAAGGGTCTCGAGGTTGGCATCCATCCGCTCTTCCTGGGAATCCGCGACGAAAACTACCCCGTCCGCACCCTTCAAAATCAGGCGACGGCTGGCCTCGTAAAAGACCTGGCCGGGGACAGTATAGAGATGGAAGCGCGTCTTGAAGCCGCGGACCGTGCCGAGATCGAGCGGCAGAAAATCGAAGAAAAGGGTGCGATCGGTCTCCGTGGCCAGGGACACCATCTTGCCCTTTTGCGAGGTGCCAGTGTGGTCGTAGACCCACTGCAAATTGGCGGTTTTCCCGCCAAGGCCGGGGCCATAGTAAACAAGCTTGCAGTTAATCTCCCGAGCGGGGAAGTTAATAAACGGCACGATTTCCTCAGAAATTAGGCAGCGTATTACTTATAGCATAGGCTCTATCTGCGGCAAAACACGCCTGATAGACCGGTGCTGCGCAACTGACAACTCAAGCGGCCGGACCGCCGGGTGCCGGGGGTGGCCGATTGAGGAACAGGAGACGCGGTTGCCGGTTCCCCTGCGCCTTTCCGGTTTACAATATGAGTTGTTCCACCAGGACTACCAGAACCCAGGCTTTCCAGCCGGCTACAGGGATTCCTTTGAGCCTCGACAATCGCGGGGAGACCGCTAGCTGGTTTGTCTGTTGGAGCGAAACTTGAATACGAAGGAGAAGCGAATCATGCCGGTATCATACAGAGCCGATCATGGCGGAAGTTTTCTGCGACCCACCGAATTGCTGGAAGCGCGAGCCAAGGGAGCCGACGCGGCGCGTCTGCGAGCCCTGGAGGATCAACAAATCCTGCGCCTGCTTGCAAAACAGAAGGAACTGGGCTTTGAGATCTTCACGGATGGAGAGTTGCGCCGGGGCAATTTCATGAGCGGTCTTACCGACGCGGTGGAAGGCTTCGACCTGGGTGGCGCGGTCTCGCGCGACTGGGATGCTTCACAGAAAAAACCCAAGGTGAGCGCGGTGATGGGCATCGTCAACCAGAAGCTTCGCCAGGTGCGGCCGTTGACGGGTGGCGAGCTTCCCTTTCTGAAAAAAAACAGCCCCGGCGATATCAAGATGACGCTCCCCAGCCCGACGCAGTTTCCGGCGATCGCGTTCAAGCGCGGCGTGACCGACAAGGTGTACAAAGACCATTCGGAGCTGCTCTGGGACATCGTAGAAATCATGAAGAAGGATATCGGCACGCTCGCGGACGGCGGCGTGAAATATTTCCAAATCGACGCGCCGCGATACAGCTACTACATGGATCCCAAGTGGCGGGAATGGATTCGCAAAGAGATGGGGATGGATCCCGAAGACGCGCTCGATGAAGCGATCAAAGCGGACAATGCCTGCATGGGGGCGGCGCGCAAATCCGGAGCGACGCTGGCGATCCATTTGTGCCGAGGCAACAACCGCAGCCACTGGTATGCCGAGGGCAGCTACGATGCCGTGGCCGAGAAGCTTTTCGGAACGCTGGACGTGGATCGTTTCCACCTGGAGTATGACGACGAGCGCTCCGGGACCTTTGAGCCGCTGCGGTTCGTTCCCAAGGGCAAGGTGGTGGTTCTGGGGATCGTCAGCACCAAGCTGCCGCAACTTGAAAAGAGCGAGGACATAATCAAGCGGATCAACGAGGCGGCCAAGCATTTCCCGCTCGAGAACCTGACGCTGAGTCCGCAGTGCGGGTTCGCGTCCACGGCGGAAGGCAACCTGCTGACGGAAGACGAGCAGTGGGCCAAGATGAAATTGGTGGTGGATACCGCGCGTCGCGTCTGGAGCTAGAGAGTCTGCGCGAGAACGACAGATTCTGGCTTCAGCGGCTCAAGCAGCGTTGGTCTGGCTATTGTTTTCGGCGGGCCTAGAACCCCCCTTCCCAAAGCCAAAGTTGTCACATAAACTCTAAGGCCCTGAAGCTACGCCAACAGGACCTTGATCCTTCATCTCAATCACACGCGGCGCGATTCGATCATAGCTACCACAAATGAGGTGGTAAGCACTCTTCTATCGTTAGTTGACGAAGGGTGCTTGCAAGCCGAGCGTTTTGCCCGGATGCGGATTCATTTGGATTGGCTTCAGTACAAGCAGAATTTCCGCGAGCCGGTGCTGGTGCTGCAAACGGCGGGAGAGCAGGCTGAAGGCCCTGGGTCCATGGAGATTCGCATCGATTCCCGCCAGGTGACGCCAGGATCGCTGCGCGATCCGCTGAAACGAGCGCTGGAGGATTCAAATCCGGGATCCACGCAAGGGCCGGACCGAATCTATTTGGAAGAATTCCGGTCGTTCCGGAGCAGCATTGCCTGGGAATTTAACCGTCTCTACTGGCAACGATTGAAAGATTGGGAGCAGGCGACGGGGCAAGAGCTACGAGAAAGCGCTTCCGGGTGGCCAGTCTGATGGGAACAGGCCGGAGGCCATCAACGATTCCGTCACCGATTTTTGGACGCTGCTGAAGGAGCTCGATGGCAAGAACCAATTGCCGGCGGAGATTTTTCTGCTGGAAATCGGCGTGGGGACGGGAATCAGGGCCGGGCTTTTTCTCGATCGCTTTCGCGATCTCGATAAGGAAAAGGGCACAAGCTACTATCCGCGGCTGCGCTTCCTTTTGGGCGATTACTCCTTTCGACGCTGGAGCGTTCCAGGCCGGCGGTTCAAAGCCACGTTGATCTGTGCAGCTTCATCGCCCTGGACGCGCTCGATCCGCTCAGACTCTTTCATTTCTGCGGCACAAGATTCTGTACGTTCATTTGACCAACACTTACGACAATCTTCCGGACGAGGAAGTGGTATGGCGAAATGGGCGCATTTATTGGGTTCAAGTTCGCACGTACATTTCGCGCGGCGGATGCGACTCGCATCAGCCGCGATTGCGATGTACCGGAAGCGGATCTGCCGAGGGCGGTGAAAGGCTGCTGGAAGTGGGCGCCGAAGCTCTCCCCGACCGCGCGAAGGGCATGCGCTTCTGGATGGAGATTTGGAAGGCCATGCGGACCGAGGAGCGGCTGGAAAACATGTTGGAACTGCCGGACGTTTCGTTCCCGGCCGGGCTGAGCATCCCGCAAATGGAAGATATCCTGAAAGGCGCGCCGGACGATTTGCGTTTTCATCTGAGCTCTGGGGCGCTTGAAAGTTTTCGCAACACACTGCCATTGCTGCATCCGCGCGGATACCTTCAGGTGCAGGATATTTTTGTGACCGACCTGAATGATTACAGCATGGGGTTCTACGGCCCGGGAAAACTGGAAGGTTCCATTGTAAGCTGGGTCAACGGCGCCCTTTTGCGCGAGGTGGCCGAACGCGGCGGCTACGACCTCCACTTCGCGCCCTACACATACCGGCCAGGATCGAAGACTTCGATCCTGTATACGACAAGACGGGAGTAAGGCCCATGAATCTTCCTATTCTTCCCACAACGATGGTCGGCAGTTACTCGATGCCCGGCTGGCTGGAACGGCTTAAAACGGAATACTTCGCGCGGCGGATCAGCCGCGTGGAACTTGACGAGATTCACGATACGGCGGTGAAAGCCGCGATCAAGGATCAGGAAATCGCGGGGCTCGATATCGTCACCGATGGCGAACTTCGCCGCGACAATATGATCGACTATTTCGTCGAGCGGCTTCCGGGCGTGCAAGTGGATCGGTCTTCCAAGAAGTTCTATTACGATTTCTACGATAGCGAAGTAATTGGCAAAATTCCCATGGCCGCTGTGGGCCTCGTCGACGACTTCCGATTCCTGCTTGCCAACACCGACCGGGAAACCAAGATCTGCATAACCGGGCCGCACTCGCTGACGAAGCGGATTCGCAACAAGCACTACTCAAGCGAGGAGGCCCTGGCCACCGATATCGCGCGCGTGATGAATATGGAGCTGAAGGAACTCGTGAAAGCCGGCGCGAAATTCATTCAAATCGACGAGCCATACTATTCGGGTTTCCCCGAGGATATTAACTGGGGCGTGAAAGTCCTAAACGTGCTGGTGGAAAATGTGAACGCCAAGATCGCCGTCCACATTTGCTACGGAAACCGTTACGGAAAACCGTCGTGGGAGGGAAGCTACCGGTATCTCTTTCCAGCAATTTTGGATGCGAAGGTTCAGCAACTAAGCCTTGAATTCGCGCGGCGCGGCGGCGAGGATTTGGAGCTGTTCAAGGAATTTTCTCCTTCCTTCGAATTGGGCGCCGGAGTGATTGATGTGAAAGATCACGCTGTCGAGACGGCCGATATCGTGGCCGAACGCATCCGGAAAACCATGAAGGTGGTTCCAGCAGAAAAGCTGTACATTCTGCCGGATTGCGGGCTCTTTCATTTGCCGCGCGATATCGCGTTCGCGAAGCTACGCGCCATGGTGCAAGGCACCAAGATCGTGCGCAAGGAACTGGGCCGCTAAACGCGGCTGAAGATTTTCCAGCGGCCAGCGCGGAGCGTCAATCGGGCTCTTGCGTCACGATGTGTACGTCCACGGCGGGCGCATCGCGCAAGAAGCGGTTGATGGCATTTAGGTAGCGGAGCTTGCGCCATCCCTCGGTTGCAGTCCTGCCGAAAATCATCTGAGTGACGTGCTTTTCGCGGACGAATTTCGCCGCGGCGTCGGGAACGTTTGCGCCTTTCAAGCGGACGGAGGTAGCGCCCAAACTCTCGGCGAATTGCAGGTTTGCGGCGAGAGTTTTCTCGTCACGCGCGTTGAGGTGTTCGCCTACATCGACGTGAACCGCGTACAACTCTGCGTCCATGCGGCGCGCCATTCGCGCGGCGCGAGCGAGGAGGTATTGCGCGCGCGGATTGGCGCTGATGCATACGGCGATGCGTTCGCGAACCGCCCAGTTTTCCTTGATGTCCTTTTCGTCCATGTAGGATGAAAGGCTGCGGTCGACTTGTTCGGCCACCTGGCGCAAGGCGAGTTCGCGAAGGGCGATCAAGATTTCCGCGGCGGAAAAAATTCCGCAGGGACTGCTCCACTTTTTCCTGGCGGTAAATGTCGCCGCGTCGCATGCGGTTTGCGAGCGCTTCCGGCGTCAGATCAACCATCACTGTTTCTTCGGCGAGCTGGAGAACCCAGTCGGGAACCGTTTCGCGGACAACGATGCCAGTGATGGTGTGAACAGTAGGTGCAATGCTTTCAATATGCTGAATATTCACGGTGGAAAGCACATCGATTTTGGCTTCGAGCAGCTCGAGGACATCTTCATATCTTTTTCGGTGCTTGCTACCGGGGATATTGGTGTGGGCCAACTCGTCCACCAAGGCCACCTGCGGGTGCCTCGCTAAAATGGCATCCACGTCCATCTCTTCGAACACTGTGCCCTTGTATTCGATCTTCTGGCGCGGGACGGCTTCCAGCTCCGGAACAAGTTCGGCGATTCCCTTGCGGCCGTGCGTTTCGACAAATCCAATCACGATGTCTTCGCCGCGCGCGTGCCGGCGGATTGCCTCGCTCAGCATGCCGTAGGTTTTGCCTACGCCGGGCGCGTAACCCAAAAATAGTTTGAGGACGCCCTTGGTTTTCTCTGGTGGCGCGGAGACGGCCAGCCACTCTTCAGGTGTCTTTGGCACGACGTATTCCCTTTAGGGTGCCTTCGCGAGCTACGATAGAATGGCGCGGTGCGAGCGTCGATCCTAAACCGCATCCTGCAATTCGGATGTGCCTTTGGCATTCTGGCCGGAATGACTTTTTTGTACCACAAAGTTCTGCCAGTAAATGCCACCACTGTGGCGCTCACGTTTCTACTGGCAATTCTAGCTGTTTCAGTGGCTTGGGGCATGATTGTTTCGCTCCCCATGTCAGTCGGCGCGATGCTCGGATTTAACTATTTCTTTCTGCCTCCCGCAGGGACGTTCACGATCGCGGATCCGCAGAATTGGGTAGCCTTGGCGGCGTTTCTTGTGGTCGCGATTATCGGAAGCCATCTCTCCTCACGCGCACGGCGGCAGGCCGCGGACGCCTCCGCCCGCCAGCATGACGTCGAGAAATTGTATTCGTTCAGCCAAGGCCTGCTCGAGTCTCGCAATGCGATGGAACTGGTCAATCGCATCCCGGCGCAAATTGTGGATGCTTTTGAGGTGGGAGCGGCGGCGCTCTTTGTGGCGGATAAACAGAAGGTATATCGCTCCGGACCGGTGATACCTCTTCTGGACACCGACAGCCTCAAGACCATCCTGTCACGCGACGAGGCGTTGATTGACACCGCCAATAGCGTTTGCTTCGTGCCGGTGCGTCTGGGAGGGCAACCGATCGGCAGCCTCGGAATTTCCGGAACCATCCTTCCCCGCCAAACGCTGGAGGCGATTGGGACGTTGATCGCCATCGCGGTGGAGCATGCCCGCGCCGTCGAGCAAGTGGGCCAGACGGAAGCCGCGCGCGAGGCCGAAAAATTGCGGACCGCGCTGCTCGATGCAGTGACGCATGCGCTGCGAACGCCGCTTACCTCGATCAAAGTTTCCGTGACGAATATGCTCTCCAATCCGTCCCTAAGCGACGCGCAACGACTCGAACTGCTCACCATCATCAACGAGGAAAGCGATCGTTTGAACCGGCTGGTCGGCGAGGCGGCGGAAATGGCTCGGCTCGATGCCGGCGAGGTCGAGTTGAAAATCGAGCCGCAACCGATCGATCACGTAATAACGGCAGCGCTCGAGCAGTGCAGAGGTTCGCTCGGCAATCGGAATGTTCAAGTGGAGATTGCGGCGGGGCTTCCTCGCGCGCGAGTGGACGTCGCCCGCGCCCGCGAGGTTCTGGTTCATCTTATAGAGAATGCCAATCAGTATTCCCCGCCTGACGAACCCATCACGATCACAGCCGAGGCAGCGGGAAATTTCATTGTCACCAGCGTGGCGGACCGCGGCAGCGGTATCGACGATCCGGAACAGAATTTGATTTTCGAAAAATTTTATCGCGGCAAGGATCAGCGTTACAGTGTCGAGGGTACCGGCATGGGTTTGCCCATTGCCAAGGCCATCGTGGAAGCGCACGGCGGGTCGCTCAGCCTCACGAGCCAGCGCGGGCGAGGCTCGGTATTTTCATTTACCCTGCCGGCCGATTATGGCCGCCAAGCGCCGCTGCCGCTTCAGGGTCTTTCGAAGGTCCATTCAAGCCAATGAATTCGGCAAGCATCTTGATCGTTGATGACGAGCCCCAAATCCGCCGGGTGCTCCGCGCCACTTTGAGTTCGCAGGGTTACACCGTCGCCGAGGCCCGCAGCGGCGACGAAGCGCTTGAGCAAATCCGCGGCCAACGGCCGGACTTGATTTTGCTGGATGTGAATATGACCAGCCGCTCCGGCTTCGAAGTATGCCGCGAAATCCGCGGATCGAGCGATATTCCCATCATCATGCTCACGGTGCGCAATAGCGAGCGCGACAAAGTGCAGGCGCTCGACGCCGGCGCGGACGACTATGTGGTGAAGCCGTTTGGATCGGAGGAACTGATGGCGCGCATCCGCGCGGCGTTGCGGCGCGCCGCCCCGGTGGAGTCACTTCCTCCGTTTATTTCCAACGATCTGAAAGTGGATTTTGAAAAGCGCTCCGTTTTAGTGAAGGGCCAACCAGTGCGATTGACGCCCAAAGAATTTGAGCTTCTGCACCACTTGGTGACAAATCGAGGAAAGGCCCAAGCCCATCGGCGTATCTTGCAAGCCGTGTGGGGCCCCGATTATGGAGAGGAAACGGAGTATCTCCGGGTGTTCATCAACCAATTGAGGAAGAAGATTGAGCCAGACCCTCGACATCCTCGCTACATTCACACCGAGCCATGGATTGGTTATCGCTTTGACCCGCCCGAGGAAAAGTCGCGAGCCGGCGGTTCGTAAGGCTTCCTTCGGCGTAATTGCGACGCTCTTGATCGAGAACTCTGAAGCTTGGGAGGAATCCGCCGATGGCAGCACCCATCAAGCCCCCGTTTACACTGGAGACCGCCAAAGCCAAAGTGCAGGCGGCTCAAGACGCCTGGAATTCGCGGGATCCAGAACGCGTGGCCCTCGCATATACCGAAGATTCCGACTGGCGAAATCGGGATGAGTTCTTCTGCGGTCGCAATGCCATCAGAGCCTTTCTGCGGCGGAAATGGGCGAAGGAACTGGATTACCAGCTGCGAAAGGAGCTGTGGTGCTGGACGGAGAACCGCATCGCCGTCACCTTCCAGTACGAATGGCACAACCCGAGCGGGCACTGGTTTCGATCATATGGAAACGAGCTTTGGGAATTTGACAACGAAGGCCTGATGCGCCGCCGCATTGCCAGCATCAACGACGTGCCGATAGCCGAGACCGAACGGCAGATTCGCTGAACTTCGGGTGGCAGTCGGATCAAAAGCTTTGGTAATTCTGCCAGAGCCACATCCCCGCAATGATCGCGAGCAGCACACCCGAGACAATACCCAGCGCCAGGCTCATGAGGCTGAGTTTTTCAATCCGCGACACGATCGCTCGCTGCTCATCGGCGAGCGTCTGCGCGCCGGCGCCAAGGGCGATGTGATCCTCTTCGTGAATATTGAGGGTGCCGCGATAAATCATTGTGCAGATCAGCAGCGCGGTGATCGCTGCCCACGCAATGAAGAGAAGATGAAACGTGTCCATAGCAACCTCCTGGCACAAAGACTCACCCGGTCTTCAGCCAGCGGGATCGAGGGGCCTTTCCCTCGACGGTTGCCAACGGAGCTGGACCCACCCTCAGGGCTGAAGTTGCCTGGGTTTGCGCCGTTTTGCGTAGCTTAAAGTTACGACCGTCCAATGGGAATTGCAATAAGTTTGCACTGGAGGCTCCCGCTTATCATTCATGCAGGGATGCGGGGGACGGCGGCCAGCAATGCTCGCGCGTAATCGTTTTGGGGCGCTTGCAGAACTTGCTCCGCCGCGCCCATTTCCACAAACCGGCCGTCCTGCATAACGGCGATGCGGCTGGCCAGCTGGGCGACCACAGGCAGGCTGTGAGAAATCAAGATAAGCGTGAGAGAAAATTCGCGGCGCAGCCGGTCGAGCAATTCCAGAATCTGCGCGCCAACGGAAACGTCCAGGGCAGAAACCGGCTCGTCCGCGATCACTAGTTCGGGACGGAGAATCAGAGCGCGGGCGATGCCGATCCGCTGGCGCTGGCCTCCCGAAAACTCGTGGGGATAGCGTGCCAGCGAGTCTTCGCCGATTCCAACTTCTTCGAGCATCTGAATTACCCGCCGGCTACGCTCGCCGGCGGAAAGGCCGGGCTCATGAATCGCCAGAGGCTCGCCAACGATGGCGGCCACTCGCATGCGCGGGTTGAGCGAGGCGACTGGATCCTGGAAAACCATTTGAATGCGGCGACGCAGATTGCGGAGCCGCGAACCGCGAGCGCCCAGCCAATCCTCGCCCCGAAATTGGATGGCACCCGAATCCGGCTCGATGAGGCGCAAGAGCATTCGAGCCAGCGTGGTCTTGCCACATCCGGATTCGCCGACGATGCCCAGCGTTTCGCCGCGCGCGAGCGAGAATGTCACGCCATCCACGGCGAGGCGGCGCTGGGCAACATCCTCCGTCACATCGACAGCCGGATTGAACGCGCCGACCGAAAGACGAAACGATTTTCGCAGGCCGCGAACATCCAGAATTTGCTCCGGCACATTCGCTTGATCAGCGGGCAAGGATGCACCGTGCTTGGTGATTTGTAGCGGCGTCGCGGGCGAGAATCAGCGCAGGCATCGCGGCGGCGCATTCCTTTATCGCGCGCGGGCAACGCGGCGCAAAAGCGCAGCCAGAAGGAAGCGCATCCAGCGAAGGCACGGTTCCTGGAATGGAAACAGGTTTCTTGCGCGTAAGCGTCGGTTCGGCGCGCAGTAGCGCCTCGGTGTAGGGATGTCGCGGATGGTGCAAGACCTCGAGCGCGGAGCCTTCTTCCACGATGCGGCCAGCGTACATTACGGCAATACGATCGGCGATTCGAGCCACCACGGCCAAATCGTGAGTGATGAAAAGAAGCGAAAGGCCAAGGTCGCGGTGCAATGTTTCAAGAAGCTCAAGAATCTTCTGTTGCACGGTGACGTCGAGCGCGGTGGTGGGTTCGTCCGCGATCAGCAGCCCGGGGCCCGCCGCCAGAGCCATTGCGATCATCACCCGCTGCCTGAGACCGCCGGAAAGTTGATGCGGATATTGTCGCGCACGCACGGCCGGCTCCGGAACCGCGGCACGTTCGAGCGCCTCGAGGGCACGGCGGTGGATTTCACCGGCGCTTACGCGATGCTCGTGAACGCGAATGGCTTCCTCGATCTGCGAACCCACTCGAATTACGGGATTGAGGGCCGTCATCGGCTCTTGAAAAATCATGGCGATCTCGCGACCGCGCAACTGACGCATCTCAGCAGGGGCGGCAGCGACGAGATTGCGGCGGCCGTTCGCGGCCGAGGGATCACCATTGCGCGACGCCGTGCGCAACCATGCTTCGCCCTTGAGGCGCGCTCCTGGGGGCGCGAGGCCCATCAGCGCGAGCGCGAGCATAGTCTTGCCGGAACCAGATTCGCCAACTATCCCGAGCGTCTCGGCTTCGTCGAGGGAGAACGATACGTCATCCACGGGGCGGATCCAGCCCGATCGCGTCGGCAACTCGACCGTCAGGCCGCGCAGTTCGAGTCTTGTCGCCATGGCGACATCATATGTCTTAACGTTTGGCGAGCGGAATCACAAAGCGCAACGCGGTGTGCGTTTCGGAGAAGCGGCATACTTTGTTGTCGGTGAGGCCGGCGGATTTGCCGGCTGCCATGACGTCGGCTTCGCGAATGTGGGACTGGCCCTTGGGATAGACGATCCAGATGGCGCCGTTCTTCTGAATCGCGCTGGCGAGCGATTTCACCCTTGCGAGCGCCTTCAGATTATCAGCGCCCAGCAAAATCATGTCGGCGTCCGTGGGCCGTCTCGTGAGCGCGAAATCCGGAACGCGGTCAGCGAGACCCTCTAGAAAGATTGCATCTTCGAGGCCAAGCACGCCGATTCGCTGCCCCGGCTTGACGCCGAGCTTGTCGAACAGCGAGCGGTGCGAGTAATCGCGCTCTGGTTCGAGCGGCTTGATGGATTTCGTGTGCGGCACCGCGAACGCTCCTTGTCGAAGGAGCCCGCCTCTGAATCAAGAAACGTCAGTAATCGTTGGCGGAGCTTTCGAGGAAGGCGCGGAGCTTGCGCGAGCGCGAGGGATGGCGCAGCTTGCGCAGAGCCTTGGCCTCGATCTGGCGGATGCGCTCGCGCGTGACGGCGAAGGACTGGCCGACTTCCTCGAGGGTATGCTCGCTGCCGTCGTCCAGGCCAAAACGCATTTTGATGACCTTTTCCTCGCGCGGCGTGAGCGTCTTCAGCACCGAGGAGGTTTGTTCCTTGAGGCTGAGATTGATCACCGCGTCGGAGGGTGAGACCACGGCCTTGTCTTCGATGAAATCGCCGAGATGCGAATCTTCCTCTTCGCCGATCGGAGTCTCGAGCGAGATCGGCTCCTGCGCGATCTTCAGAATCTTGCGGACTTTCGCGACGGGAATATCCATCCGCTTGGCGATTTCTTCCGACGTGGGCTCGCGGCCCAATTCCTGGACAAGTTGGCGCTGCGTGCGCACCAGCTTATTGATCGTCTCGATCATGTGTACGGGGATGCGGATGGTGCGGGCCTGGTCGGCGATGGCGCGGGTAATGGCCTGGCGAATCCACCAGGTGGCGTACGTGGAGAATTTATAGCCGCGGCGCCATTCGAATTTATCGACGGCCTTCATCAAGCCGATGTTGCCTTCCTGGATCAGGTCAAGGAACTGCAAGCCGCGGTTCGTATATTTCTTGGCGATGGAAACGACCAGGCGTAGGTTGGCTTCGATCAGTTCTTTCTTCGCTTGCTCCGCTTCTGCTTCACCCCGAAGAATCACCTGAAGGGCGCGCTTGAGCTCCGAGGGGCTGACTTCGCTGGCGACTTCGATTTCACCCAGCTCCTGGCGGCGGGCCCGAAGATCTTTGCGAGCCTCGGCCTGAACGTCGGCCTTCGAGGCATCGACGCGACGTTCGAGCTTCGCGATCTCGCGCTCAAGGAAATGGACGCGCTCCACGGTTTGGTGAATCTTGTCGATCAGGCGCTTTTTTTCGAAGGGGTGAAAGTCGATCTCGCGAACCAGATTCGACATTTCGACCCGGGTACGCGATACGGCGTAGCGGGCATGCAGATAGGGGCGCTTCTTGGACCGGGGAACGCGCTCGAGCCGGGCGGCGAGTTTCATTGCCTGCAGGTAGAGCTTGGCAATCTTATCGATCTGCTTCAGAGTCTCCCTGGTTTTGGCCTCGATCTTTTCCTCGGTGAGCTCTTCATCGTCGAACTGAACGATTTCCTTGATCGAGCGGGTGCCGTTGCGCAAATCCTCGCCGACTTGGAGAAGTTCCTTGAGGATCAGGGGAGCGCGCGTGATGGTTTTCAGCACGAGCAATTGGCCGCGCTCGATGCGCTTGGCAATTGCAACTTCGCCTTCGCGAGTAAGCAGGGGCACCGTGCCCATCTCGCGCAGATACATGCGAACCGGATCGTTGGTTTTTTCGAGCGTGCCGGGAGTGAGATCCAGGTCGCCGTCCTCTGAGGCGGCTTCATCCTTGACTACGACGATTTCGGCTGAATCCGTGCTATCAGCGGCAGCCAACGCGGCCTTCGCGCTGGAAAGGTCTTCGTACACGTCGATCCCGTAGCGCTCGAAGGTAGACAGCAGGTCATCAATTTCCTCCGAGGAATGCACTTCGGCGGGCAGGATATCGTTCACCTCATCGTAGAGCAGGTAGCCGCGCTCCTTGCCCATGGTGATGAGTTGCCGAACCTGATCGTATTTTTCTTCAAGAGCCAACGTCACGCTTAATTCCCCTTAATAGAGCTAATCGGCGGGCCGATAGGAATGTGTAAATGCAAAGAGGGCGCGGAGTAGACACCCCTGCGCTCTGCTAGATTAGATACGTGTGAACGGATGGTAAGACAGCCCCCTGAGCCAGCCCCAAGTATTTTGCAGTTCGCGCCCAACTCGCCCCGCACCTTACAGATACACTAACATAAGATGCGGCGGCAGCCTGGATCGTTTCGTCCAAAACCCATGAATAATACAACAGCCCTCACTGGGCGTCAATGAGTGGTCATAAATCCTTTAGTCACCATTGCTTGTGGAGAGAGATTGTAGCGTTCGCCCCGATGGCTTATCACTAGCCTCTTTTAAGGCGTATGGCACGCCCTGATTCCCTGCTTTTCGAAATACCGCTGGTGGTACTCCTCAGCGCGATAGAAGTCCGAAGCTGGAACGATCTGCGTCACAATCGGGCTCTTGAAGACGTGGCTTGCTTCCAACGCCGCGACCGCTTCGCGGGCCTCCGCCTCTTGGTCGGCATCATGAAAGAAAATCGCGGAGCGATACTGAGTGCCGAAATCGGGACCCTGACTGTTTAGCGTGGTCGGATTATGATTTTGGAAAAATACGGCCAGCAATTCCCGATAGGAAACGTCTTTGGGATCAAATTCGACCTCGACGGCCTCGGCATGGCCGGTCCTCCCCGTGCACACGTCCTTGTAGGATGGATCCTTGGTTGTGCCGCCGGTATATCCCACGGTTGCTGATGTTACGCCCTTCACTTGGCGGAACGTGTCCTCGACGCCCCAGAAACAACCTGCCGCAAAAGTTGCCTTAGCCATAAATTGCAAACTCCCTTTTTTAACTCTCGGGATGCGCTCGATCTCGCCACACATTTGGCCCGTGGTCTCGCTTGATGTGGCTTGGACGCGTCACTTCCAATTAGACGCAGTTTCGACCGGTTGGTCGCAATGTGCGAGGGGATCATGGCCTGCAAGGAATTGGCGAGCCTGCTGGCCTTACATGTTTTCACGCCTAGGAATGTGGGATCGAACTTCATGCGACACTGCTGCAATATTCAGTTGAGCTAGAAATTTCTTCAGTCAAATCCGGCGGGCTTCCCCTGCGAATACGGCGCTGTTCTTGTCAGATTTGTGGCCGCGCGAGTCTTCAAGAATCTTCTGCAGCATGCCCGGAATCTCGAAAACCGCTGTATTTTCAAGCGCGGCGGCATTCGCGCGATAGCGAGCAAGTGTTGCAGGCTCAATCATTTGGCCTACTGCGCGGCCGATGTTGCGAAAGTTACGCAGCACCACGCCTACTTCTTTTTCGAGAATCCAATCGGCATTGTAGCGTTCCTGCGGCAGCGTCCAGGCGTTGCATTCCACAATCACGGGAAGGCGCATGGCTAAAGCCTCGCTCACGCTGCCGGGGCCCGGCTTGCCGATGAAGAAATCGGCGAGCTGCATGTACCGGTTCACTTGGGTGGTAAAGCCTTCGACGAAGCGCGGATAACGCGATCTTTGATCGCGCAGAGCGCTTGCGAGCTTGTCATTTTTTCCGCAGATGAAAATAATTTGAAGGTCGAGTTGCGATTGTTCGATGCGCTCGGCAATTTCGAGCATAACCTTCGAGCCGTGGCCGCCAAAGAGCACGAGACCAGTGGGCAGGTCGGCGCGGAGTCCGAGGCGTTCCCGCTCCGCAGCGCGATCTTCCACCGGCGGCTCGTAAAAGCGCGGATGCAGGATCATCCCGGAAGCGCGAAAGATTCGATTGTCCGGATGTCCCATCGATCGCGCCTGGGAAACGGCTCGATCCGAACCGCAGACGAAGTATTGCGGCTGGCGCTCGATCCAGAAATGCGGCGGGTAGTCGGCTATGTCCGTGAGAATGGTGACGAAGGGACGCCCTGGGAACACGTTCGCGAAGCTCTCACCGAGCGCCCGGTTGAAGTGCGGGACGAAGGAAATCACCATGTCCGGATTGGTTTTCTTCCAATGGGTTTCGAACAAACCGACCGTTGCGCGATGATTCACTCGAATCACAAACTGCAACACCTTCAACAGCTGGGCGCTGCCTAATGTCCAGCCGGAGCGCAACATCCAGTTGTAGCAGTCCTGTATCCGAATGCCGCCGTATTTCTTGAGGATATCGAGAGGGTCTAAAAGCTCCTGAAGATTAACGAGGGATGTCTCCCAGGGACGCTCCTGGCCTCGAATGGCCATCTGAAGTGCCGTGGCTGCAGCGCGATGGCCGCCACCAGCGTCAAAGAAACCGAACTCGATCCGAACCACCTAGCAATGCTCCATAGGCGGTGCATTCTGGCACTCCAAGGGCCGCGGATTGCTACAGGAATGTTAAAATGGCGCAAGGTGTGTCGAATCAGTTAAATACCTATGTTTTCAGGATCTTAGCGCGAATGTAACCTGTGGGTAATGCTGTGAATTTACTGTGGAAATCATGAAGTGCGACATGCATGTCCACTCATACTTTTCCGGGCCCTGCACCACTCCTTTTGCGCGCAGGTTTTGCCGCGAAAGCTACAGCGACCCCGTGGAGGTGTATTCGGTCCTGAAGCGCCGAGGCATGAACCTCTTCACCTTAACCGACCATGACTCGATCGAAGGCGCCGAGAAACTTCGGCAGTACCCCGATTTTTTTCTAAGCGAGGAACTGACCTGCCGGATGCCCAGCGGGACGGAAGTGCACATTGGGGTGTACGACTTCGAAGAACGGCAGCACGCGCAGCTCCAACGGAGGCGCAACGACTTGGTTGCGCTGCTGATGTACCTGACCGAGCGCAATATTCTCTTTAGCATCAACCATGTGTTCTCCAGTCTCACCGGCCGACGCGAACGCGAGGACTTCGAATGGTTTCGGGAATATTTCCCGGTGATCGAATCTCATAACAGCCACATGCTCGAAAGCTCGAACGCGCATGCCGCGAATCTTGCCACGCAGTGGGACAAGATTGGCATTGGTGGAAGCGACGCGCATGCGTTGGCATCAGTGGGCATGGCCTTCACGGAAGTTCCTGGAGCGCGAAATAAACAGGAATTTTTCGCTGGATTGAAGAGCGGGGCCGTGCGGGTCGGCGGCGAATCCGGATCGTTCCCGAGGCTGACTCGCGACGTCTTTCTGATCGCATTCGAAATGATGCGCGAAAAATCATGGACGGCACTGCTTGCGCCACTAGCTGTGCTTGTTCCCGTGATCACCTTTTGGAACTATCGCAGCGAAGACGCTTTTGGCCGGCGCTGGGCGCCACAGGTTCTCGATCGACCACTGCGATCATCGAAGCGTGCTCGCTGGTCCGGCATTTCGCAACCTGCGCTGGAGGATTCCCTATGACAGTAGCCCGAGCAGTCTGGCACGAGATCGAGTCAAGCGACTACAGGCTCATGAGGCGCGTCCATCGCTGGCGAGCGCCGCGGTGGTTTCGTATAACGATGATTGTGGCTACACGAGGGGGCGACGGATGGCTCTGGTACGCATTCGGCCTGATTCTGCTGTTCTGCGGTGGAGAGCGGCGCTTCGCCGCACTCGAGGCGGGCGGTTTAAGCGCCGCGGTGGGAATTGCCTTATTCCGCGCCCTCAAGCGAACCAGCAGGCGAAAAAGACCCTGCGAAATCGAGCCGCACTGCTGGGCATCGATTTTACCTCCCGATAAGTACTCGTTTCCCTCCGGGCACGCTATCACGGCATTTGCCGTGGCGGTTTCGGTGGGATTCTTCTATCCGTATCTGGAGGTTTCGCTGCTGGCTGCGGCGTTTTTGATCGCGGCGTCACGCATCATCCTGGGAATGCACTTCCTGAGCGACGTGATAGCCGGCTCCGCAATCGGAATCGGGCTGGGCTTTGCCAGTTTCCATATTCTCGCGATCATCTGATGCGTCCGAAGATAACCTGACTGAACGGTTTACCGAGTAGGCGGCGAGGCGAGGACCGAAGTATTTGCCTCTGGAATTCTCTTCTTGTGCAGAAGATCTACGAGAGCGCGGTAGATCCGTGCGCGCACTTCGGAACGCTCGTTAGCGCGGGTGATATAACGCAGCACGACATTCACTCCGCCTCCAGTGGGGCGGATACTCATCGACGGAGTGGCGGAAAAAGCTCGGTTTGCGCGCGCGACGCGGCGCCATTCTGTTTCCGCTAGCTGGGCGTTTGCAGTGGTTTCGTCGGCGGCAATCTTTTGGATTGCCTCCGCGGTGGCATAGGGCTCGGCATCCTGCGGAATTTGCACTTCGATTTCGTCCCAAAGCCATTGGCCAGTGGTTGAAAAATTGAAGTAGTGGCCTTCGATGGCAAAGCTATTGACGAACGACACCTTGCGGCCGGTCGGATGGCCGGCGTCCGTCCAATTACCTGTCTCCAGTATCACCGTGTGAAGCAACCCGACACTCAGTACCTCCCCGCCCACTCCATTTATCTCGACCCAATCTCCAGTTCGGATTCCATTCTTGCCCATCAGCACGAACCATCCGAAAAATCCGACGATGAAATCCTTCATCGCTACGGTGACGCCCGCACCGGCAAGAGCCAAAACGGTGGCCAGGTTACTCGGTACGCCGAAAATCACCAGCAAGATCAGCAAAATCCCGACGCCTTGCACCAAAAAGAGGACCAACGTCTGCGCGGTGCGCAACTGGCGCCGCTCAACTGTAACTTCCGCGAAAAAGCGCTGCACCCCGTAGTTTGCAAGCAGGACGCACAGCGCGATCAGCACCACAAAGAACAGCGAAACGAGCATTCCGTGTAAGAAGGACTTCTCGCGCACGCTGACGAACGTAATCCAATCGCTATAGACGACGGCCAGCTGCTGCTCGGTATCAATGCGCCGGCCCAAGTCCGCCAGGTTCTTCTGATCCTCTGTAAGCTCGCGAAGCAATGAAACAGGGGAAGATTCCTGGCCGTTCCCGGAAGCCGAGGCTGCGGCGTTTGCATGCGAAGCTCTCTTTGTCGATTTCTCCTGATCCAATTCCTTTTGCAGGGTGTCACGGGACGCCAGAAGCTGAGCGGCCAACGTCTGTGCATCTTTCTGAGCTTGAATTAGCTGTGTTTCCTTGGCATGAAGAGAATTCCAGGCGCGAAATTGCGCAACGATGTTCTTGGATTGAGTGCGCTCGATCGTAGCAACTCCGCTCGCCGCAGCGGCGGCGGCCGCGGCTGCTGCAGTCGCTGCACTCTGCGCGTCCTGGGCATTGTGCTGGTCCAGAAGTTGCTGAACCGCGGCCTGCTTGTTTCCTCCGGCGAGCACCAGGTCCTGGTTGGCGGCGTCCAAATTGTCCTGATCGAGCGCAAGCTGTGACTGCGCGGTCACGAGCAGTCCTTGCAGGTCCGCCTTTGCATTCTCGTCGGATGTTTTCCCAAGCAGTTGCGTGAATTGCGTGACTCGACTCTGATCCGCCGTTACGGCAGTTTGTCCTGCCTTGATCCTTTCGGTCAGCTCGCGGGTTTGCGGCGTAAGCGGCGCTGGGTTGCGGCCCGCATCATGGATGGCAATGGCGAACGCCAAATCCACCGAACGATCGGCGAGCCGCTCCGCATCCTGAGCGTAGTCGTGCTCCGTGCGTGTAACGGCAAGCGCCCCCAGCTGCTGCGCAGTATCCAGCGGCCGGGTATCCACCAGCTGCGCGTGTTGCGATTTCGCTCGAAGATCTCGCAAGCGGTCCTGATAATTCGCCCAGCCGCGCGTGAATACAGCCGCGCATAGCAGGATCGCCAGCAACGCAAGCAACGACTGCCAAATTAGCTTTTCATAGTTCTTCATGGGTGGCGACTGGGTTCCGTCATTTTAATACGAGGAACGGGTGAACCTTCGAAGAAATCAGTTGCGACAGTTTCGGACTACAAGTCGAGCGGTAGCGGGCTTTTCCCCGTAATGAGCCGCGCCGCTCGATCGTATGTGATAAAGAGCCCTGCCCACTGTATCAGCACGAGCAGACGATTTTTGAACTCCACAATGTTCATCAAGTGCACGAAGAGCCATATGAGCCATGCGGGCAAGCCCGATAAGCGCAGCCAGTTCAAATCGGCCACGGCGGCGGCGCGCCCCACTGTTGCAAGATTGCCTTTGTCCCAGTAATGAAACGCATGGGTCTCCTTTTGGCCCCGCAGCCGCCCCGCGATGGCCTTCGCCACATATCGTCCCTCCTGGATCGCGGGCTGAGCCACGCCGGGAAGAGGTTTCCCCGTCTGATGGCTGAAGTTGGAAAGATCGCCGATCACGAAGATTTCAGGATGCCCCGGTACGTTGAGGTCGGGCTCTACGATCACGCGCCCTGCTTTGTCCAGCATCGCGCCGGTCTCCTCCGATAGGATGCGTCCAAGCGGTGATGCCAGCACTCCCGCCGCCCACAGGACCGTTCGAGTGGGGATTGTCTCACTCCCGCCGCCAGCTCGAATGGTGACCGATTCTTTCGTAACGTCCGTGACCATTGCGCTAGTGCGAACCGTGACGCCGAGCCGTTCGAGCATCCTCTTCGCCGCAGCCGAAAGCCCCACCGGGTAGGAGGGAAGCACGCGATCGGTGCCTTCCACCAGGATGATTCGCGCTTCCGATGGACGGATGTTGCGGAAATCATGGCGAAGCGTATCGTTGGCAATTTCACCGAGGGTTCCTGCAAGTTCCACGCCAGTAGGGCCGGCGCCCGCGATCACGAAAGTCATCCACGCTCGTAGCTTCTCCGGATTCTGTTCCCGCTCGGCCGCCTCAAATGCGAGCAATATGCGACGCCGCATATGCGTGGCATCCTCCACGGTTTTCAATCCCGGCGCGAATTGAGCCCACTCGTTGTGGCCGAAATACTGGTGGCTCGATCCTGTGGCAATCACTAGCGTGTCATAGTCGACCGCGCCGTCGCTCAGGATCACGCGCCTTTTTGCAACATCGATCCCAATCGCTTCTCCGAGCAACACCCGCGTGTTCTTCTGCTTCTTCAGCACGTTCCGCAGAGGCGACGCGATATTCGCCGGCGACAACGCACCCGTGGCTACCTGATAGAGAAGCGGCTGGAACAGGTGGTAATTGCACCGGTCGATCAGGGTCACTTGTACCGGCGCCCGTTTCAGGCGCAGAGCGGCGCTCAAGCCGCCGAAACCGCCGCCAAGAATTGCTACACGATGCTGACCAGGCACGACTTACCCATCCTCCAGCTTTCATCCTACACCCGGATTCGGCTTACGGAATCCTTACGGCTGGTTTATGCCTCCCTGACGCCGCGGGGTCTACGCTGCATTTAGTTCGACCGCGTATTCGCATCGACAAATGCGGATCGAGGTCCAGAGGGAGAATGAAAATGGCGCTTTTGGGCGCGGCCGTGATTGGTTTTGCGGTCCTATTTTTCATGGTCGCTTTTGTTCAATTCACCCGAGAGGCGATCAGGTCCAGGAAAACCCCAAAGCACCTGATCCGCATGCCGGCAGGACGCTCCGCCGCGAAGATATTCACTCTTAGGGAACCGCCGGTTCTGCCGAAACCGATTTTAGCGGACAAGAAAGGCAATGGCGTTGCGACGGTTCCGCCGGTCAACGCAGCCATCAAGCGTTGGTCCGCGAAAGGATCTTCCTGATGCTGGATATCGTGTTCGTGGCGTGCACGGCAGGTTTTTTTCTCATAGCGCTGGCCTATGTATGGGCCTGCGATCGGCTGAACTCAGGAGCGAGCAAATGATGGGCAACCTGGTTCTCTTAGGAATTTGCGTTTTGATGTGCGGGTATCTCCTGGCGGCGCTCCTCTGGCCCGAGAGGTTTTAACCATGACTGCGAACGGTTGGCTGCAAATCATACTTTTCTTCGTGGTGCTCTTGGCCGTGACGAAGCCGCTCGGCGTATTCATGGCGCGTGTTTTTTCCGGCGAAAGGACGTTCCTCGACCCGGCTCTCCGTCCCATCGAGCGCTTGCTCTATCGGGCGACAGGAATTGACGAAAAGCGCGAAATGGACTGGAAGGAATATGCCATCGCCATGCTGCTATTCAGCGCCGTGTCGATGCTAGTCCTTTATCTGATCGAGCGCGCCCAGCATTGGCTGCCGTGGAATCCCCAGCATCTTGCTTCGGTGCCGTCTGCTCTGGCCTTTAACACTGCCGCTTCTTTTACAACCAATACAAACTGGCAGAACTACGGCGGCGAATCCACGATGAGTTATTTCACCCAAATGGCGGGACTCGCCTATCACAATTTTGCGTCCGCCGCGGTGGGCATCGCTCTTGCCATCGCAGTGATTCGGGGTATTGCACGCAAAGAATCGAAAACCATCGGCAACTTCTGGGTGGATGTGACGCGCTGCATGCTGTGGGTCCTGCTCCCGGCCTGTCTGGTGATCGCGCTGGTGTTTGTGTCCCAGGGCATGATTCAGAACCTAAAGCCCTATGACACCGCGAAGCTTTTGAATGCCCAGACCGCACAAGTAACCGGAGCCGACGGCAAGACAACCACGCAAACGATTACCGGCCAGGTGATCGCCCAAGGACCAGTTGCTTCTCAGGAAGCGATCAAGATTTTCGGGACGAATGGCGGAGGCTTCCTGAATGCCAATAGCGCTCATCCATTCGAGAACCCGAATCCGCTCACCGATTTCATGCAGATTGTGATGATGCTGTCCCTTGGGTCGGGTCTCACCTATACGTTAGGCCGGATGACTGGTTCGCAGCGGCACGGGTGGGCGGTGTGGGCCGCGATGGCCTTTCTCTGCCTCGCTGGTGTCACGGTTGCTTATGCGGCGGAGTCCCGCGGCAATCCGCTTCTGCATGGCGTCGACCAGCACGCCAGTTCCATGCAGGCGGGCGGGAACATGGAAGGCAAGGAAGTACGTTTCGGGATTGCGTCCACCGCGCTCTTCGCCACCACCACCACCGACGCCAGCTGCGGCGCGGTGAATGGCATGCATGATTCGTTCACTCCGCTCGGCGGCATGGTGCCCTTGGTAAATATCATGATTGGCGAGGTGATTTTCGGCGGGGTGGGCGCGGGGATGTACGGCATCATCGTTTTCATTGTTCTCTCGGTTTTCATCGCCGGCTTGATGGTTGGCCGAACCCCGGAGTACCTAGGCAAGAAGATCGAAGCCTTTGACGTAAAGATGGCCATGGTGACGGTGCTCGTCTTCTGCTTTCTGGTTCTCGGCCTTACGGGTGTTGCGATTGTGTCTCCGTTTGGCACCTCGTCCATCACCAATCCCGGCCCGCACGGATTGTCACAGATTCTCTACGCCTATACGTCCCAGGCCGGCAACAATGGCTCGGCGTTCGCCGGTCTGAATGGGAATACGCCTTGGTACAACGTCAGCGGCGCTTTCGATATGCTTTTCGGGCGCTTCTTCATGGTGATTCCGGTTCTCGCGATGGCCGGCAACTTGGCGCGGAAGAAGATCGTGCCCGAATCGGCGGGCACATTTCCGGTAACCACGCCGCTTTTCACATTCCTCCTGGTCTCCGTGATTGTGATTGTCAGTGCACTTACATTTTTCCCGGCTCTCAGCCTCGGCCCGATTCTCGAGCATGTGCTGATGCACGCCGGAAAGGTTTTTTGAGGCAGCCATGACCACGCAATCCATTGAAGATTTCAGCTCCACATCTCCCGCGAACCTTCCGGGTCCACGGCGCCGGCGTTTCCAGGGAACACAGAAAAAAGTCGCTGTGGACCGGCGGCATCATTGGCGGCGCGCTCCGCGATTCAATTCTCAAGCTCAATCCGCGCACGCTGATGAAGAATCCGGTGATGTTCGTGGTCGAAATCGGCGCGGCGATCACCACTTGGGACTTAGTGCGCGATCGCCTGCAGCACCTCAGCGGATTCGGCTTCGAGCTCCAAATTACCCTCTGGCTGTGGTTCACCGTGCTCTTCGCGAACTTTGCCGAAGCTATGGCGGAAGGCCGCGGTAAAGCCCAAGCCGATACCCTTCGCAAAGCCCGCGCCGAAACGGTAGCTCGGCGCATGCGGCAAGACGGTTCCATCGAAGAAATCGCCGGTTCCAAACTCCGCGCTGGCGATCGCGTAAGGGTGTCGAGCGGGCGAGTTCGTCCCTGGCGACGGCGAAGTCGTCGAAGGCGTCGCTTCCGTGGACGAATCCGCGATCACGGGGGAGTCCGCGCCGGTGATCCGCGAGTCCGGCGGCGATCGGTCGGCGGTTACCGGCGGCACTCGTGTCCTCTCGGACGAAATCATCGTCGAGATCACCTCGAACCCCGGCGAAACCTTTCTTGATCGCATGATCAAACTTGTTGAAGGCGCCGAACGCCAGAAAACGCCCAATGAGATCGCGCTAAATATCTTGCTGTCCGGCCTGACGATTATTTTTCTTCTCGCCGTGGTCACGCTGCAACCGATGGCGATCTATTCGGGCGCGCCGCAATCCGTTTTTGTGCTCATCTCTCTGCTCGTTTGCCTCATTCCCACCACGATAGGCGGCCTGCTCTCGGCAATCGGCATTGCGGGCATGGACCGCGTGGTTCAGCGCAACGTTCTCGCGATGTCGGGCCGCGCGGTGGAAGCTGCAGGCGACGTGGACACTCTCCTTCTCGACAAAACGGGCACGATCACGCTCGGCAATCGCCGCGCAACTGAATTCATCCCCGCGCCTGGTGTGAGGGAATACGATCTCGCCGACGCGGCTCAGCTTTCCTCTTTCGCGGACGAAACGCCGGAAGGGCGGTCGATCGTGGTATTGGCGAAAGAGAAGTATGGCTTGCGCGGTCGCGAGCTTTCATCCTACGCCGCGACGTTTATTCCCTTTTCCGCCCTCACGCGCATGTCCGGAGTGGACCTCGATGGCCGTCACATCCGTAAGGGCGCGTTCGACGCCATCACCCAGCACTGCGCCACTTGCGGCCACACAGTTCCGCCCGAAGTGCAGGAGACAGTGAAGGACATTTCCAATTCCGGCGGAACGCCGCTCCTCGTCGCCGAGGATAACCACGTTCTCGGAACAATTCATTTGAAGGACATCATCAAGGGCGGCATGCGCGAGCGCTTCGCCCAATTGCGGGCCATGGGCATTCGCACGGTGATGATCACGGGCGACAATCCGCTTACAGCCGCTGCCATTGCACGCGAAGCGGGCCTCGATGATTTTCTCGCTCAAGCTAAGCCGGAAGATAAGCTCGCTCTGATTCGCGCCGAACAGGCCAAAGGCAAACTCGTGGCGATGACGGGTGACGGCACCAACGACGCCCCGGCCCTCGCTCAAGCCGATGTCGGTCTCGCGATGAACGCAGGCACTCAGGCCGCCAAGGAAGCCGGCAACATGGTTGACCTCGATTCCAATCCAACCAAGCTGATTGAAGTCGTCGAGATCGGCAAGCAGCTGCTCATCACCCGCGGCGCCCTCACCACATTTTCGGTTGCCAATGACGTAGCCAAATACTTCGCGATTATTCCCGCGATGTTCGCCGGCGCTTTTCCGCAGCTCAATGTGCTTAATATCATGGGGCTGAGAACGCCCCAATCGGCGATTTTGTCCGCCGTGATCTTCAATGCGTTGATCATCATCGCGCTCGTGCCGCTGGCACTCCGCGGAGTGCGCTACCGCCCGCTCGGTGCGTCGGCCTTGCTGCGCTGGAATCTTTTGATTTACGGCGTGGGCGGAATTATTGCGCCGTTCATTGGAATCAAACTCATCGATCTACTCATCACGCATATCGGATGGGCGTGAAAATGAACGAAGCAAAGGTGCAAATCGAGCATGACGGCTCTCAATCTATTTGGACTCGTTGCCGTTTCCCTGATGGTTATTGCCTATGCCCTGGAAAAGCGTCACTCCGCGTTCGTTTTAGTGTTTGCGGTTTCCTGCGTGCTGGCATCCGTTTACGGTTTTCTGCAGGGAGCGTGGCCTTTCGGGATATTGGAATCCGTTTGGTCGGTCATTGCACTGAAGCGCTGGGTATCCGCGCGTTCGCGTTGGCCAAGAGCCGCGAATTGATTGCTGAGTACTGCTTTTGAGTGAGGCTAACATGAAAAAGAATCTCCTAATCTCGATATGGTTCACGCTGGCGACCACGCTGCTCCTCGGCATCGTTTATCCGCTCACCGTCACCGCGCTTGCCCAGGTTCTATTTCCCCGGCAAGCAAATGGAGAACTCATCAAAGTGGACGGCAAGATCGTCGGTTCGCAACTGATCGGCCAGCCATTCACTGCGCCTGGATATTTCTACTCGCGGCCCTCGGCTGCCGGTCCGGCAGGTTACGATCCAACAGCTTCTGGCGGTTCGAACCTCGGTCCCACCAGCAAAGCCCTCTCCGATCGTGTTGCCGCGAGCGTGAAAGCCCTGCAGCCAACAAATCCCGGGAAACCGATTCCAGCCGATCTCGTCACGACCTCCGGCTCAGGGCTCGACCCAGACATTTCTCCCGCGGCCGCGGCATTTCAGATCCCGCGTGTGGCGAAGGAGCGCGGCATGAGCGAACAACAAGTGCGCGCACTCGTCGCGACGCATACAAAAGGCAGGCAGTGGGGTTTCCTCGGTGAGCCTCGCGTCAATGTCCTAGAACTCAACCTGGACCTCGACGCGCTTCACGCCATGCGCTAGTCGTCCCGAATCAGCTTAATGCCGTCATCCTGAGCGGAGTTGCGCGCAACGCAGTCGAAGGACCTCTCTTCGATTTACCGATCGCGGAATCGTACATCCAAGAGAGGTTCTTCCACTCCGTGTCCCGGCGCTCCGCGCAAAACCAAAAGCGCGAGGCATTCCGCTCAGAATGACGCCCCGATCGCCCACTCACCGTAGACGACTTTTCTTTACACCAACAGGTACTTGCGCGAGACCACCCCCCGGTGTAAAGATTTTCTTCGTATCCTCGTACTACGCCCACTCGCCCGCGCTTCGCTATTCGTCGCTCCGCCCTCCCTGGTCCATCTCACAATTCCCGAGAGCGTGTCGGAGTGAATTACGCAAAACTCTAACCGCAGAGTCATGTGGCGCAAATCAGGCACATCGCTATAATGAAGTGCTCATGCCAGGATTCCTCAGCAACCTCCTACAGATTCTGCGAGAGCGGCGCGGCTCGGACATGCTTTTCTTGTGCCGCCGTCTCCTTTCGGAACGAGGCGAAGCCTCGCAGACGGTTATCGCCGAACGAATTATCAATGCCTACATGGAAATGACCGCGGCGGACCGGCTCAAGTTTTTCGAAATGCTCTGCCGGGATTTCGGCCCGGATCCCGCCGCGATCACCCGCGCGGCTGCCGAATACGAAAAGAACCCGAGCGCGGAGACCCTCGCGCCTCTCTTCGCGGCTGTCGAACCCCCGCGCCAGGAGCTCGTTCGCCGCATCAACACCGCTTTGCATGGTACCGAAACGCTGGTCACTATGAGGGGGCATCTGCTTGAGCTGGCCGGCTCCAAAGGCGCGAACTTCGCCGCACTCGATGCCGATTTGAGGCATCTTTTCAAATCTTGGTTCAACCGCGGTTTCCTGCGCCTCGAGCGCATCAGTTGGCAAACTCCGGCGCACGTCCTGGAAAAACTCATTCATTACGAAGCCGTCCACGAAATCAATGGCTGGCCGGACCTGCGCCGGCGTCTCGCAGCGGACCGCCGCTGCTTCGCGTTCTTTCATCCGGCGCTCGACGCGGAGCCCATCATCTTTATCGAAATCGCTTTATCGAATCAGCTGACTGGAGAACTGGAACCGCTGCTCGATATACACGCGCCGGTACTTGAGACGGATAAAGCCAACACCGCGATCTTTTACTCCATCAACAACTGTCTGGCCGGTCTGCGGGCCATTCCCTTCGGCAATTTCCTGATCAAGCAGGTTGTGGTGGAGCTTGCCGCCGAGTTGCCCGAGGTTAAGACCTACGCCACTCTTTCGCCGCTGCCGCGCTTTGCCCGGGCTTTGTCGGATAACCAGAATGAGAATGGTTTCACGCGCGAGCGTCTCTCGCGCCTCTTGGCCGATTATGCCGGCGATCTCACTTCCGCCACCCGGGTGCGCGATCCTGTGGAGGCTTTTCGCCAGCTGCTTCAAGCGCCGCTCCCAAATCGCAAGGTACTGGCCGCGCCGCTTGAGCGGCTGGCCCTTGCCTATCTCACGGAAGCGCGTGACGGCGGAAGGCTGTATGACCCCGTGGCTTCATTTCATCTTGCGAATGGCGCTCGTCTCGAGCGCGTCAACGCATTTGCGAACTTGCGACCCTACGGTTTGGAGGCTTCATTCGGGGTTACCGTCAATTACCGGTATTTGCCTGACGAAGTTGAGGAAAATCACGAGCAATTCGTTCGCAATGGGCAAATTCGCCTCGGCGGCGGCTTGGCTCGTGATTTCCGGGCTGTCTCCGCAGCGTGGCAAAGTCCGCAGCGCGGCAAACGCAACTAACTCGTGGGATACATGTGGCACTCAAACCCATGAATCACCGCCGGGATGCCGAGTGCCGCGTCTGGCTCAGCAAGTTGACGAATAACCGGTAAGCCCCTGGCACGCCATCCGGCAGCTCGCGGAAAAATGACAATCCCGTGTAAATGTACACGCCTTCTCCGAACCGCGCGTAAACGAGCCCGCCCGTGGTTTCCGGCTCGCCCTGATCGGTCAGCCCCAGTATCGGCTGATAGCGCGAATCCCAAGTGCCCCAGAAATAGAGTCCGCGCTCCTGCTCCCAGCCCTTGAAATCGTCGAGCGTGATTTTATTCGGCGTATTCAGCAGCGGGTTATCGGGAGCCAAAAATCGCACCGGTGAGTCCGGATCGGTCACCCGCGCGGCCTGGGCTCCCATTTTCGCCGGATACGGCGCGGGCAAAATTCGGTTCCATGCGAAATCGCGCTCGTAGAGGACCAGCAGCGTGCCGCCATTCTTCACATAATCGAGCAGCCGCGGATTCGATCGCTCCACATCCGGACGCAGCTCATACGACCGAATGCCCACCACGATAGCGTCGTAACGGCTCAGATCGCCGAATGCGAGCGCCACTTCATCCAGCATATCCACCTGGATTCCCACTTGGCGCAATGTTTCCGGTATCACGTCGTTTTCCACCGCGATGTAGCCGATCCGCAATTCCGTCGGCACTGTGAGATTAAGTACGTGAACCGTTGCGTCGTCCGGCTGGCTCCAATCGCGCGTGGGCATCGTGGGAAGAGCTTCAAGCGACGTGCGGAAAGTTTGCTCTCCGATTCGCCCGTAAGGATGCAGCGCGTAGGCCCCGGCCGCGATCTTCGCGGGCGGCGTCACCACGTAGCGGATCAGCTGATCGCCGGCAGCGGAAAAATCCAGTGGCGCAATCGGCGCGACACTCCATCCGGGCGGAGCATCGATTCCCACCTGCACTGTCGTTTTCGCGGTGCCGTGATGGCGCACCCGAGCGAGCAGCGCGAAGGGCGTCGTTGCCCGCTTCACCGGAATCATCACTTGCGATGGCTCCGCCGTCAGCGTCACCGCTGGGACCAGTTCCAGCGGATAAGTGTCGATTTCGGTCGTCTTGGCTTCGCTCGATTCTACGGGCTTCTCGATCGTGAAATGGTAGCCCCCCACAGTGACGTTCAGTGCGAGGCTCACAAGCGGCGGCGGGAAAGGCAGCACCGCGTCCGCGGGAGAGCTGGGCGCTTTCGCTCCGTCGGGAACGCTTACGTTGAAATGGTAGCTCGTGCTTTTGTCTTTCGGCGCGTCGAGCGTTGCAGTCCAACCTTCCGGCAGAAGCAGGCTCTCCTTGCTGACCGTCCATTCCACCGGAACAGCCGGCTTGTCGAGAAAATCCACGCTCACTGAAAAGCTCTCGCCCGCCACAAGCTCATGGCGATTCGCTTGAATGTCAATCGGCAGCGCAATCACTTCGGCGAGCGCCTCATTGATTTTCGCGCTCAACTGATCGAGTTCCCACATCGCCGGGAAATGTTCTCGGCTCGTAGCACTCGAGATTTGCTCGCGCAACGTCGCAATCTCTTTTCCCGCTGTCCGCCAACGATTTCGCTGCCCCCTCGCGGTTCGCATTTAGCGCCAGTTTCGCGGCGGACTCGAGGTCCTTGTCCGCAGCTTCCAGCGACGGAGCCATCGCCGACTGCATATCGGGAAACTGTTCCCCAATCGACGTCAGCGGCTCGGCCAAAAGCTTCACATCGAACCCGCCGTCTCCTTCCTGGCCATGCTCTTGAATCAGCGGCGTCGGCCGGCGGAAGAACGGGTTGTTCGAAAATGATGGCGTGCCCTGCGAACGATGCTGCGCGTGCCCTTCCATCCCCATTTCCACGTAGCTTTTGCCCCATAGCGGCGAAACATCGTTTATCGGTAACTGCACGGCTCCGGGAGTCGGTTTCGGTGGCGCGGGCCCAAATCCAAAACTCGCCGGACGCAACTCAAGCTTCACCTTCCACACCCGGACGGCTCCCGCGATCTGCTCCGGGAATTTGGTCGGGTCGGCCGCGTCGGCTATGGCCTCCGGTGTCAGAAGTCCGCTCGCCTGATGTTGTCCGTGCCCAAAATGAACGCCGCCCCATCCGTTGATCACCACTTCGGGCCGGTACATTCGAATCACGCGCACCATGTCTTCCAGTGGAACTGTGTCGCCCCAAATCTTCATGGTTCGCTCGGGACTCTTCGAGAAGCCCGTATCCACAGCGCGCGTAAAATATTGATGAACTCCGTAGTGCTCATCCGCCGCGAGAAGTTCTGTGGTGCGGATCACGCCCATCGGGCCGTCTTGTTCCGGCCCGATCGCGTTCTGGCCGCCCTGTCCGCGAGTAATCGTCAAAATCGCCACATCCGCGTACAATCCCCGCGAAAGATATGCCAGCAGGCCGGCTGTTTCATCGTCCGGATGGGCCGTAACGTAAAGGATGCGAGTCGGAACGCGCGCTTTGTCGATCGCCTGCACAACTTCCGGCAGCGTTTGCGCACCAGTCGGCACGGCGCCCGCAAGCCACGCCATGGCCGCGGAGATCGTAGCGGCTGTTATGGCAATCCACCGATTTTTGCGTCCATTCATCTGGCGATCTCCTGAAAAGGCCACTCTCGCTGCCATTTTGCGCGTCCTAAATATACAAGAATTCCCGCCGTTGCCGCCCCTAGCGACGCCAGCATCGGTATTCTGCCGGTGGCGATAAAAATTCCCGCCCAGCCCGCAATCGCCGCGATCACGGGGACGGGATACATCCACATGCGAAACGGCAATCGTTCGCTCGACCACCGCCGGTGCAGCAAAATCAATCCCACGCCTTGAGCGATGAATTGGATGATGCACCGCATCGCCAGGATGGCGCGAATCGAGTCCCTCAGTTTCAGCGACAAGCAAAAAACGATCGCGGCGGCCCCCAACGCCATCAGCGAAACGTGCGGGAAATGCTTCTTCGGATGCACGCGCGCGAAAATCGAAAGAAAGTTTCCATCCAGCGCAGCCGCGTACGGCACTCGCGAATAGCCCAGCATGGCCGCGAACACAGACCCAAGTGCCGTCAGCATGATCAGCCCCGTTGCAAGCGCCGCCCATTGGCCCCCGTACACGCGCTCGATGAACGTGCTGGCGATGAACGTGGATCCACGAGCTTCTCGCCACGGAATCACGCTCAGAATGCTGGTTTGCATCGCGAGGTAAAGCACCGTAATTCCCAGAATCGAAATAAAAATCGCGCGAGGAATGTTCCGTTGGGGATCTTTCATCTCGCCGCCCAAATTGCACACGTTGTAGTAGCCGAGATAACTGTAAACTGTCTGTACCATGCCGTGGCCCAGCGCGGCGAAAAGCAGCCACGAGAGATTCCATTCCCCAGCCGACGAATCGAACACGCGATGCGCGTCAAAATGCCTCGCCCCGCCCCACACGATCCAAAGAATCGTCCCCACCACAATCACGCTGAAAACCACCGAGATTCGCCCAATCTCCGTGATCCGCCGGTACAACAGGAACACCACCAGTAGCACGACTGCTCCGGCAACCACGTTGTCGCCGTGCGTCCCAAGGAATCCTAAAATCTCCGAAAGCCGGAAAGATTTTTCCGATAAGTAGCGCGAGTAAGTCGCAAAGCCCAGCGCGCCCGACGCAACACTCAGCGGTCCCTGGAACAGCGTCTGCCAGATATACAAAAACGAAAGCAGCCGCCCCCATCGCGCGCCCCGTACGCTTCCCGCAGGTAAACGTAGCTTCCGCCGGCCTCCGGCATCGCCGCGCCGAGTTCCGCCCAGATGCAGCCGTCAAAAAGCGCCAAAATTGCGCCACCGGTCCATGCCAGCAGGCTTCCGGGCCCTCCCATTGCCTGAATCACAAACGGAATCACCACAAACGGTCCAATCCCCACCATGAACGTCATGTTGAGTGACGTTGCCTCAATGAGGCCCAGCCCCCGCTCCAGTTTTTCTGTCTGCTTCACGCTTTCGTCTCGCTACCCTGGCCCCTTACTTAATCGCACGCGTCCCGCATCGTCATTCCGAGCGAAGTTTCGCGCGCTTTTGCTTCTCGCGCGTGTTTGCGCGCGCGAAACGCAGTCGAGGAATCTCTCTTCGATCCTGCCAACAAGGAAGCGTCAGCAAACGGCCGCGCCCCCAAAACGCCCGCAGAGCATAGCAAGAAAGCCACCCCCATCCCGCGAAAACTGCCGCCGACTGCGCTACCATAGCTGCCGGCCCTTAGAGGACGCATACTCCAACGATGCTGTTGCCTCACCTTCGAACGATAATTGGACTCGCCGTCACTGCCGTCACCGTCGCCACCTTGGTAATCGCCTTCTTTTTGGAGCGTGCCCGCTTTCGCTTCCCGCGGTACGGATGGCTCGGCCTCGTCGCCCTCGCGGGAGCCGAGTGGATGCTGTTCCGCGGGGCTGCGCCCGTGCCCATCTATTTCACGCCCATCGCCTGGAGCGCCTACCTCTTGATTGTCGACGCTGCTGTCCTGGCGCTCACCGGGCGCTCCCGCCTTCACGATGCCCCTCGCGTTTTTCTGCGCATGGCGCTGCTCTCGATTCCGCTCTGGCTCATTTTCGAGGCCTATAACTTACGGCTCCAAAATTGGACGTACGTTGGTGTGCCCCATCACTGGGCCGCCGCCCTGCTAGCTTACGGCTGGTCGTTCGCAACCATCGTCCCCGCCATCTTTGAGACCTCCGATCTCGTGCAGGCCCTGTTGCCGCCGATTCCCATTCAGCCCTGGACGATCTCTCCTAGAGTTGAGAACACGCTGATGTTTTCGGGCGCAGCCTTCCTGATTCTCCCGTTGGTAATCCCGCAGCGAATCGCCGCCTATCTTTTCGTGCTGGTGTGGCTCGGATTTATATTTCTGCTGGACCCGCTCAACCGGCGGCTCGCGCTGCCATCGTTCCTGGGCGATCTCTCGGAAGGTTTTTCGCGCCGCCTGTACAGCTTTCTTTTCTCCGGATGGATATGCGGGTGGCTGTGGGAATTCTGGAATAACTGGGCCGGCGCCAAATGGCATTACACCTTCCCGATGTTCCAGCGCCAAAAAATATTCGAGATGCCTGCACCCGGATTCTTGGGATTTCTGCCCTTCGCGCTGGAATGTTTCGCCATGTACGTCACCGCCGCGTGGCTCGCCGGCTGGCTGAAAAGAGTGAAGTGACGGTGGCGCAGGCACTCTCTCGCCCTGAGCAGCCGCGAAGAGTGCCTGCGCGCGTAACTCGAGGCAATCAGTAACCCACAGCCAAGAGTGTGGCCTGCCACTAGCAAACGGAAGCACTACCCCATTTGACCCGCATTGGAAGGCCAGCCTAAAATCTATTCTAGGCACGCAAAGGTGTTGCTTATGAACGAAAAGAAGCTCCGCGAATATCTGGGCAAAGTCCTCGATTGGCACGAGGCTCACGTCGATTGGAAAAAAGTAGTCAGCGGCATTCCCGAAAAACAGCAGGGCATGCGGCCGGCCGGCGCTGAGCACTCGCCGTGGGAATTGCTCGAGCACATGCGCCTCGCCACTTCGGACATCCTGGAATTTTCGCGCGATGCCAAGAATCACAAGTCGCCGGGCTGGCCCGAAGGCTATTGGCCGAAAGCGCCAGGCCCGCCCAAACCCGCAGCATGGGACGACAGCGTAAAATCCCTCGAGCGGGATCTCAAAGCGATGGCCAAGCTGGTCGCCGATCCAAAAACCGATCTTCTTGCGCCCATTCCAGGCGCATCGGGCCAAACCGTCCTGCGCGAGGTCCTGCTGCTCGCAGACCACAATTCCTATCATCTCGGCCAATTGGTTTTGGTGCGACGGCTGCTCGGTTGCTGGCCGGAAACGTGAGCGCCACTTCCCATCGCACGTCTGGAATGCGACATCTTATGATGAGTTCGAATAGATGACGACCAAGGGGCACTGACTGGATGACTCGGGAACAAGCTGTCGCGGAATCGGCAATATCGGCGGATCAGCAGGAGCGGATTTGGGACTCCTTCCGCCGGTGGGGATACCTTCAGGCGAATCTCGACCCGTTGGGCGATTTGGAGCCTGTCCCCATGCCCGAATTGGACATCACCGGCCCTGAAGCGGACGCTGCCCGCCGCGTCTATTGCGGGACGATTGGCGCCCAGTTCATGCATATCCCCGACCGTGCGCGCCGCCTGTGGGTCCAGCAACGCATGGAATCGGAATCAGTAGAGCCCGATCGCGCCCGCATTCTCGAGTTACTCACTCGTGCTGAAATCTTCGAACAAGTTCTCCAGACGCGCTATCTCGGCACCAAGCGTTACTCGCTCGAAGGGGAAGTCGCGTTGCTGCCCCTGCTCGATTCGATCCTGAATGCAGCCGCCGAACAAGGCGCGCAGCGAGCCATGTTGGCCATGAGCCATCGCGGCCGCCTCAATGTGATGACGCACATCGTCGGGCGCGCAGCCGCCGAAATTTTCGCTCGCTTCGAGGATGTCGATCCCCGCAGCACTTTGGGCAGCGGTGACGTGAAATATCACATCGGCGCCACCGGCGATTTTCATGCTGCCAACGGACAGGACATCGGCATTCATCTCGTTTCCAACCCCAGCCACCTCGAAGCCGCCGACCCGGTGGTCATCGGCCGCACGCGCGCTAAACAAACGCGCCGTGGTGAGAACGGCCGCCAGCAAGTGATCGCCATCACCATGCACGGCGACGCCGCATTTGCGGGGCAGGGCATTTGCGCCGAGACGCTGAACATGTCTGGAGTTCCCGGATTCACCGTGGGCGGTTCCGTGAGCATCATCGTGAATAATTTGATCGGTTTCACCACGGTCCCTCGCGACATTGGTTCTTCGCGCTTCTCCTCCGATCTTGCCAAGCGCCTGCCCGTGCCGATTTTTCACGTAAATGCGGAAGATCCGGATGCCGTCGTCCGCGTGGGCAAAATCGCGCTCGATTATCGCTATGCCTTCGGCACACCCGTCGTCGTGGACTTGATCGGCTATCGCCGCCACGGCCATAGCGAAGTGGACGATCCCACCATCACCCAGCCATTACGCTATCGCAAAATCGAAGCGCATCCGCCGCTCTGGAAAATCTATGCCGAAAAAATCGGCGCCGATCCGGAACCGGCCGTCCAACGCATCCGCGAAGAACTTGACGCACGCGCAAAAGGAAGCGCAGGAGATCGAAAAGCGTCCGCCGATGCGCCGCTTGCCGCGCTATTGGACTGGATTTGTCGGCGGCCGTTACGAAGCCTCCTTCGAAGTGGATACCGCCGCCCCCGAGGAAACCATCGCCGCCATTGGCGATTCGCTCGTCAATTACCCAGCCGGTTTTCACGTCCACCCGAAAGTGAAAAAGTTGCTCGAACAGCGCGTCGAAATGGCCCACGGCCAACGCCCCATCGATTTTGGAATGGCCGAAGCTCTGGCCTTCGGCTCCCTGCTTCTGCAAGGAGTGCCGGTGCGTCTTTCCGGTCAGGATAGCCGCCGCGGCACCTTCAACCAGCGCCATGCCGCTCTCATCGACACTGAAACTGAAGACGAATACGTCCCGCTCGAACACATGGCGCCCGATCAAGGCTGGTTCGAAATCTATAATTCGCCGCTTTCCGAGGCCGCCATCCTCGGCTTCGAATACGGCTTCAGCCGCGATTTTCCCGAGGCGCTGGTGCTCTGGGAAGCGCAGTTCGGCGACTTCGCCAACGGGGCGCAGATCATCATCGATCAGTTCATCGCCGCGAGCGAAGATAAGTGGGGTCTTTTGTCCGGGGTCGTGATGCTTCTTCCGCACGGATACGAAGGCCAGGGTCCCGAACATTCCAGCGCGCGCATTGAACGATTCCTTCAGCTAGCCGCGCGCGACAACATGCAGATTTGCCAGCCTTCCAACGCCGCGCAATATTTCCATCTGCTCCGCCGCCAAGCTCTGCGCGCGTGGCGCAAGCCGCTGGTCGTATTCACGCCCAAAAGCATGTTGCGCAATCCGGCGGCATCTTCGCCGCTCGCTGATTTCTCTTCGGGGCGTTTCCAGACCGTGATTCCCGACAGCGGTGACGGCTCGGCCTCGCGCGTCCTGCTCTGCACCGGAAAAATTGGCCACGAACTCCAAGCCGAGCGAAAGCGTCGCAAACATGATTCGCCGGCCATCGTTTTCGTCGAGCAGCTTTATCCGTTCCCCGAAGCCGAACTCGCCGCCGAAATGGACCGCCACGCCAGCGCCCGCGAATTCGTCTGGGTCCAGGAAGAACCCGGCAACATGGGCGCGCACGAATTCATCATTCCGCAGCTCGAGCCTCTCGCCCGCGGCCGCGCCGTCCTTTCCGTGAACCGCTCGGCCAGCGCCACCCCCTCCACCGGCTCCCCAAAAGCCCACGAAATGGAACAGAAAACCCTGCTAAGCCTCGCCTTTGGCGCTTAGGTTGCCTTCGTAGGGGCACGATACATCGTGCCCGGCAAACATACTTGGCGTGATGTACGCCATCCGCCCCGCTCAAATGGGCGCGCCTTTGTCTTGGCCGTCATTCTGAGCGAAGTGTCCCGCGCTTTTGATTTTGCGCGAAGCGCCGGGACACGCAGTCGAAGAATCTCTCTTCGATGTAAGCTGAAAGCCTGGTCAACAACTTCGGCGCCTAGTCCTTCGGAGTGGGCAACCCTACGCGCTTGTAAATTGTTTTGAACCGCGGAGCGTCGCGCAAGGGATCCCAGCGCGGTTCGACGGCCAGGAAAGTCAAACGCACGTCGCGCTCATCGAGCGCATTATCGAGTGCCTCTAAGGTTCCCGTGCGCTCGCCAATCCCAAGCAAGACCAACGCCCGATGAAGTGGCGGAACGTATTGCCCTCGCGCTTGCTCGTCCAACTTGCGCAGCTCGCGACGCGCCTCGGCGCGCTTCCCCATCACACCGAGTGTGTAACCGCGAAGCCCCGCGCCTTCCGTGTTCCCCTCGGAGTACTCGTACACCTTGGTGAATTCAACGAGTGCCTTCCGGTGCTGTCTCTCCACGCCCAAGACTTTCCCCAGCACGATATGCGCGATCCAAAAACGCGGAGCCAGTTCCAGCACGCGTTCAAGGGGAGCGAGAGCGTCCGAATACCGCCGCGCGTTGTATTGAAACTGGCCCTCGTGCGTATTCAGTATCAGCGAAAGAGGATCGAGCCTCCTTGTCTGCGCGGATCTCTGCAATCGCTTCTGCGTGCCGTGTGAGATTCGAATATATGTGGGGCCAGAAACATATGCGCGCTTGAGTCGCTGGGATTTAGTTCGCAGGCGCGGCGAAATTCCCCGCTCGGCTGCGGCCCAATTCCAGTCGAACCAGAAATGGGCGATGCCGCGCGCGACGTGTGCTTCCGGAAGGGCGCTATCGATCTTCAGAGCCCGCTCCGCTGCTTCCTTGGCTTTGGGGAACGATTCGCGCGGCCGCGAATCGCTGGTGATCGGTAATATCGCGTCACGCAAGTTACTCAGACCCGCCCAGGCCGGCGCGTAGGCCGGATCACCCTCCAGCGCCTTCTCGAAATGGCGAATCGCTCCCCGAACAGCGGGCGCCGTGCGCTGATCCCACAAATAACGCGCCCGCAGATACGAGTCGTATACTTCGGCATCCAGCCCCGGCGAAGTGGGGAGCGGTCGCACGAGTTCCAAGCGGATTGTCTGTGCCACCGCTTCGGCCACTTCCGCTTGGACGCGTTTTGTAGGATGTCCCCGAGCGGGCGCTCGATGCTCTCCGCCGCCACGTGCGTTTCGTCGTCCGAGCGAATCAGCTGCACCGCCACGCGTACGCGCCCACGCCCGCGCCGAACGCTGCCTTCGATCAGGTAGTCCGCGCCCAACTCCCGGCCGATTTCCGAGATGCTCTTCTTGGTCCTTTTGTATCGCATCACAGACGTGCGCGCGATCACGCCAAGCTCTTCGGGCGAGAGCTTGCCTAGCGCCGTGGTCAATTCTTCCGTCAGCCCGTCGCTGAAGTATTCCTGGCTCGGGTCGCCGCTCAGGTTTTCAAGGGGAAGTATCGCTAGGAAAGGGCGCTTTCGGAGGTTTTTCCGGCGCAACTTCTGCACGGTCCACTTTGGGCAAACAGAAGCGGTAGCCCTTGCGCGCCACGGTTTCAACAAACCGAGTACGCGTGGAGTTTTCTCCGAGCGCCCGCCGTATTTTTCGAATGGCGGTGTACAGCGCCGATTCCGCCTCGATAAAAACAATCCTTGCCCCAGACGCGCTCCACCGCCTCTTCGTGAGTGACCAGCTTTTCCTGATCGCTCCGCAGAGGAAAAGGAGAAGCTCGAGTGGCGTCTTGTCCAGCTTGACGCGGCGGCCCGCACGGCGCAGTTCGAAATTCTCCGCATCCAGTTCGAATGGCCCGAATCGCAGGGTCCCTTGAAGCATATTCCTCCTGCTCTCGGAGTTGGGTTTTTCGCGTTTACGCGCGCGGCCGGTTTTCAAGGCAGAAAAGTTTCAGAAATCCATCAGGTGCGCTTCAGGACTCGGCTCGTGCGCTCCAGTAGCCTTCGTCCATCGCAGACGGATGCAGTCCGATAGGCCGTCTCGAAGGAGATCACCATGAATATATTGTATTTGCAAAGTAACTCTTGCGGCAATTGCTCTCGCCGCCGTGCTTCCCGCTGTGACCCGTGCGCAGACCGGTGACAATGACCGCTGTACCGACGCCACGCTTCGTGGCGATTACGCTTTCACCATTTCCGGCCAGATTTTTGTCCCCAGCAAGCCAATAGTCACGCGTGAAGGTGTGGCCATGACTCATTTCGACGGCTACGGCGGAGTCACGCAGGTCGATTTCGTCATGCAATACCCTGATATGTCCATGCCTCCGAACTCCTCGCCTGTGCCCGGCGCGCCCGATCCCGCTACGCAATTCAACACGGGCGAAAAAGGCTCCTACACCATCTTCCCGGACTGCACGGGCAAGATGGAGATAGATTTCCCGCCTCAGAATGCGGGCGGCGCTATCATCAAGCTCCGTTTCGTGCTGAGCGACGAGGGTCGCACAATTCACACCGAGGTCTACTCCGTTCAGCCTCCGAACGCTAGCGGACCCGTCCCAGCCTTAATTCACAGCGAAGGGCGAAAGCTCGGAATCACGCTTAGTCGATTCCCCCTCTGGTAGTTGCATCGCCTCCTTCTTCGGCCGGCGGTGGGGTAACCCTCGTCCCACCGCCCGCTACCGTCTTACCTTTGCCCGTCTGCCGGGAAGGCCTGAGGCTTTTCGGCCCGCGTTTTGCGCTGTCATTCTAAGCGGAGTGTGCCGATTATCGCCTTACCGTGTTCGCGCCGTATGCGAACACGCCGGGACACGCAGTCGAAGAACCTCTCTTCGATGTAAACTGAGAGCAGGAGCAGTCAACAATATGAAGGCTTGCCTATTGCGCGCGCCCGCGGCCATCGAGACAAATCCCCTCGTCTTCACCGACGCTCCCGATCCGCGTCCCGCCGCAGGCGAAGTCCTCGTGCGCGTGAAGATGTGCGGCGTCTGCCGCACCGACCTCCACGTGGTCGAAGGCGAACTCCCGCCCCATAAATCCCCAGTCATCCCCGGACATCAAATCGTCGGCATCGTGGAGAAACTCGGCGAGGGCGCCCATCGCTTCGCCCTCGGATCACGCGTGGGAATCGCCTGGCTGCACAGCACCGATCAAACTTGCGAATATTGCCGCGCCGGCAAAGAAAATCTTTGCGACCACCCAACTTTCACCGGCTACACCGTGGACGGCGGCTACGCCGAACACGCCGTCGCTCCCGAGCAGTTCATCTATCCAATTCCCGATTCCTTTCGCGACGATCAAGCCGCGCCTCTTCTCTGCGCCGGAATCATTGGATTTCGCTGCCTGCGTCTCTCGGGCATCCAGCGCGGCCAGCGTCTCGCCTTCTACGGTTTTGGAGCGGCCGCGCACGTCGCCATTCAGGTCGCGCGACACTGGGGAGCCGAAGTCTATGCCTGCACGCGCGGCGCGAAACACCAAAAGCTCGCGCTCGAACTGGGCGCCGTATGGGTCGGCGAAGCCGCGGCCGATCCGCCCGCCCAGCTCGACGCCGCAATTGTTTTCGCGCCTGCGGGAGAGCTGGTTCCTCCGGCGCTCAAAGCGCTCAAAAAAGGCGGCGTGCTGGTTCTCGGCGGGATTCATATGAGCCCGATTCCGTCTTTCGATTACGATTTGCTGTACCAGGAGCGCATGATTCGCAGTGTGGCGAATAACACCCGCCAGGATGGCGAAGATTTCCTGCGCGTCGCCGCTGAAATTCCCGTGCGCACTCAAGTCACAGTTTTTCCCTTGCGCGACGCGAATCGCGCCCTAAACGACCTGAAGAGCGATCGAATCAATGGCGCCGCCGTCCTGGATTGCACGCAATGAAAATCATCTCGCTCAATGTCGGCGCGCCTCGCATCGTTCGCCAGGCCGACCACGACGTGCTCACCGGAATTTTCAAAGCGCCCGTGCCCGGCCCGATCATGCTTCGCCGCTTGAATCTCGATGGCGATCGCCAAGCCGACCTGCAAGTTCATGGCGGGCGCAACAAAGCCGTCTACGCCTACCCTTCCGAGCATTACGATTTTTGGCGCGGCCAGCTTCCGGAGATGGATTTGCCGTGGGGCATGTTTGGCGAGAATATGACTACCGAAGGGCTTAGTGAAGAGCACGCCAACATCGGAGATGAGTTTCGAATCGGCGAGCTGGCCAGGGTCAAGGTCACCCAGCCGCGCCTGCCCTGCTACAAACTCGGAATCCGCTTTGGACGCGAAGACATCATCAAAAGATTCGTCGCCAGCCGCCGCTCCGGAATTTACTTCTCGGTTTTAGAGGAAGGTGTCGTCAGCATGGGAGATCCCATCGAGCGCGTCCACGAAGACGAGCGCCGCCTAAGTATCGCCGACGTCAACCGCGCCTACGTTCTCACTCGCGAAAATCATACCCCTGCTGCGCCGCATCGTAAGTCTGGAAATTCTTCCGCGCGGCCTCCACGACGATTTCGCCGAGCAGTTGTCTCTGCTCGACCAATAATCCGCCGCCCCGCTACTTCTTGTAAGTTTTCTGGAAATTGTTCCGCGAATTTACCACCGTGAAAGTTGCGTTCCGCTCCGCCGATACTTCGATGTAATTGCCCACGTCCTGCGGCCCCGCCAGATTGGCGATGAACTGTTCGGCAGAGTTGTGATCCTTCCCGGCCATCACCGCATAGTGCAATTGCCACAAATCTTGCAGCCCGGGAGAATCATGCACCGTCTGCCACGCCACGGGATGCCCGCCCTTGATCGCGCCATTGTCCGATCACCGCGACGCGCGGATGCAGCGCATCCACAATCTCGCGTGCGTTCGACGAATCCCCGCTTCCCGGATGCGCCGTGCCGTGATGCGTCACCAAATAAAGGTCCACGGTTCCAATCAAATTGTTTGGACACGCCAGGCCCAATTCTCCACGCGTAGTCAAATCGCCCAGATCGATAAATCGAAATTTGCCGTAGGTAATCAGCAGCCCAACCGAACGCGCATTCTCGCTCCGATCGACCGGCGCTTCCTGCCCGGACGTGCACAGCGGATTCGCCTGCCCCGCTCCGGGCAGCGGCGCGCGAATTTCATCTCCCGCCGAAGTAAGCACTCGGACATCCATGCCCTTGAATGGAATTATATCGCCCGGCTTCAGCACCATATGGTTCCCTTGCGCCGCCACTTTTTCGTATGCCACATAATTCGCGCGCGTTTCGCGAGTGTTTTCCATATTCGGGCCATGGTCGCCAAAATTCATGATCTTCATCCGGCTCGCAAGCTGCGCCACGCCTCCCGCGTGATCGGTATGGTAATGCGTGAGCACCAGCCAATCGATGTGATCGATTCCCGCGGCCTTCGCTGCGCTCATGATGCGATTCGCATCTCTTCCGTTAAAGTCATCCCATCCGGTATCAATCAGCAGCGATTCACCTTGCGGATCGACAACCAAAGTCGATTGCCCGCCCTCCACATCGATGAAATATATTTCCAGCGACTTGCCGCCGCGCGCCGCCGCGCCGGCCGTCAAGCACGCGCATACGATCCATACCGCTAAGGCAAACGCTCGTCGCATCAACTCTCCCGTTTTGCTTGAAGAAAAAGGGCGCGGCTGATTTCGCGGGAAACAGCACCAGCAGAACTAATTGTAGCGAAGTATTGTTACAAGCCCATGACCACCAATCGAGAGGTTGTCCCCTGGATTAGCCACTTAGGCGGGAACGCGTTCGGCGACGCGCCGCGAAAGACTCTCCACCATCGACCGCAGAATCACCAGCCCATCGGACGAGCCCAGCGCGCATTCAACGGCCCGCTCGGGGTGCGGCATCAGGCCCGCCACGTTGCCTTCGCGATTCGAGATGCCGGCAATTGCGGCGAGCGAACCATTCGGATTCGCCTCGAAATCGTCAGGACCAGCGTCGCTGCCGTCCGCGTGGCGTAGCGGAAAATAATCTGCCGGTTGCGCTCGAGTTCCGCGAGCGTTTCCGCATCGCAAAAATAGTTCCCTTCCATGTGCGCAATCGGCATTTCCAGCACTTGCCCGGGACGCGCCGCGCAAGTAAACGGCGTATCCTTGTTTTCCACTCGCACGTGTACCTGCCGGCACAAAAACCGCAGCCTTTTGTTACGCAGCATCGCGCCCGGCAGCAGCCCCGCCTCGAGCAAAATCTGAAATCCGTTGCAAATTCCCAGCACCAATCCTCCCGCCCGTGCGAGCCGCCCCACCGCCTTCATCACTGGAGAAAATCGCGCAATCGCGCCGGTGCGCAGGTAATCGCCGAAGGCAAAACCGCCGGGAAGAATGATCGCGTCAAAGCCGGAAACATTTTCAGATTGGTGCCAATGAACTCCACGGGCTGCCCAATTACGGACCCGATCGCGTAATGCGCGTCGTCATCGCAATTCGATCCCGGAAATCGGACCACACCGAATTTCATCTGCGCCTCACCGGTATTCTTATCACGCGGAAGTCAGGTCGAATGCGAAGAGGATCAAACTTTGCCGCAGTCGTGTCCAGCGTCTTACCGGCCGTGATATAAATCCCGGTGGAACTGCAGCCGAGAACCGCTGAAAGGATTTCTCCGATGTCCGAACTTCCTCCCTACGAAGCTCTGCAATAAGTCACGGCGGGTTATTTTCTTTCGCGGTGCCTGCAAATCGTTGCGGATTTGGATCGCCGATCATCTCGGCGACGAACCCGCCACGCCTTCCGCTTTAGCGCAGGCCACGGGATCGAACCCCGTTGCGCTCGGCCGCGCCCTGAACCTGCTCTGCACCCACGGAATCTTCGAATGCCGCGATGGAAAGGTCCTCCATACGCCGGTTTCCGCCTGTTGCGCACCAACGATCCGCATTCCATGCGCTCCTTCGTACGCATGTTCGGCCTGCCGGTTGTCTGGACTTACGCCATGAACCTCGACCGCGTGGTGAGGACGGGGGAGCCACTCGGAGATGATGTGGTTCCCGGAGGATTCGGGGGCATCTCGCCGGGAACCCTATTGCGAGCCGCCTGTTTGACGAGGCCATGACCGCAAAGGCCCGCGCTCTTGTGGGCGGCGCCGTCGCGGCCTACGATTTTTCCAAATTCAAATTGATCGCCGACATGGCGGCGGTCGGACACCTGCCGCATCCTGGCGGCGCGCCCCGGTTCCAAGGGTGTGCTTTTCGATCAGCCGCATGTGATCGACCAGGCGTCCGGCGTAGCTTCGGATTGCTGAGCCTCGCGTCGGCGATTTCTTCAGGGACGATCTCCCCGCCTGCGACGCCTACATCCTGATGGAAGTGATTCACGACTGGCCCGACGAAGAATCGCGGATATTCTGAAGTCTGTCCGTCGCGCCGCCCCGAAGCACGCCAAACTCCTTCTTATCGAAGCACCCATCCCCAGTGATCCGAGCCCCTCCTGGCCCAGACGCTCGACATCGTCATGTTGACGCTCGGAGGCAGCCAGCGTACCACCGACGAGTATCGCGCGTTATTCGCCGCGAGCGGCTTCCATCTCGACCGGTCGCAGACATAGGGGCTGCCTACTCGATCTTCGAGTCCAGCGTTACCCCCAGCCATCGTTGGGAGTCGCGCCCGCATGGAGGCCGAAGCTGCTTCGGTTCTGCTAGTCCATCGACAAAAGAAAACGGCCGACAGCGTGATGTCGGCCGTTTGAGGTGTACTGCTCTGAGGAATTTACCTACGTCCGCCGTGGCCTCCGCTGTGGCCGCCATGGGATCCGCCGCCTCCGTGTCCACCGCGGAAACTTCCTCCGCCATGGAATCCGCCGCCACTATGTCCACCGCTGCGGAACGCGATCCGCCGTGGAAGTTCCGCCACCATGGAAAGTCCCTCCGCCGCGGCCGCTATGAAAGTTTTCGCCGCCACGGAAGCCACCGTGAAAGTCGCCGCCTTTTGGTCGGTCGAAGCTTGTGCCAGTGATTAT
>CAVRSO010000055.1:0-12699 GCA_963723845.1 uncultured Acidobacteriota bacterium | reverse complement strand
CTGCAAAGGACATCATCCTCGCCATCATCGGCAAAATCGGAATCGGCGGCGGCAATGGCCACATGGTCGAATACACCGGCGAAGCGGTCCGCGCCTTTCGATGGAGGGCCGCATGACCATGTGCAACATGGCCATCGAGGGCGGCGCGCGCGCCGGAATGGTCGCGCCGGATGAAACCACGTTCGCATACGTCGAAGGACGCCCTTTCGCACCGCGAGGCAAGGAGTTTCAGGAAGCCGTCCAGTACTGGAAGCCCTGGTCACCGACCCGGGCGCGAAATACGATACCGTCGTCACTCTGCAGGCCGCGGACATCGCGCCCATGGTCACCTGGGGAACCAATCCCGGCATGGTCACGCAGGTCACCAGCCGCGTTCCCGACCCCGCCTCCTTCCAGGATCCGGTTGACCGCAAAGCCGCCGAAAATGCCCTCGCCTACATGGACCTGAAGCCCGGCACTCCGATGCAAGGAGATTCAAACTCGATCGCGTTTTCATCGGCTCGTGCACGAATTCGCGGATCGAGGATTTGCGCGCCGCGGCGAAAGTGGTTTCGGGAAAACACGTTGCGAAATCGCTGAAGCAGGCCCTGGTTGTTCCCGGCTCGCGCGTAGTAAAAGCGGAAGCCGAAAAGGAAGGTCTCGACAAAGTTTTCCGCGAGGCCGGATTCGAATGGCGCGATGCCGGTTGCAGCATGTGCATCGGCATGAATGACGACGTTCTGCTGAGCGGCGAGCGCTCCGCCAGCACCTCCAACCGCAATTTCGAGGGACGCCAGGGCAAAGGCAGCCGCACCCACTTGGTCAGCCCGGCCATGGCCGCAGCCGCCGCCATCGAAGGCCATTTCGTCGATATTCGCAATTGGAACGGCGGCGCGGACGGAGCCGAATAACCGATGGAACCATTCATCAAACACACGGGAATGGTCGCGCCGATTGATCGCGTGAACGTTGATACTGATCAGATGGTGCCGAAGCAATTCCTGAAGTTGCTGACGCGACAAGGATACGGGCGGGTTTTGTTTTACGACTGGCGCTATCTGCCCGGCGAAAAACCGAATCCGGATTTCATTCTGAACAAGCCGCGATACAAAGGCGCCAGCGTGGCTCTCGCGCGCGCGAATTTCGGCTGCGGGTCGAGCCGCGAGCACGCGCCGTGGGCCATTCTCGATTACGGTTTCCGCGCGATTCTCGCGCCCAGCTACGCCGACATCTTCTATAACAATTGCTTCAAGAACGGCCTCTTACCCGTCACTCTCTCAAACGAGCATATCGACGAACTTTTCAGGCGCACCGAAGCGAGTGAAGGTTATCGCGTGACGGTCGATCTTGAACAGCAAATCGTCACCGACGACAAGGGTCTGCGCTATTCCTTCAACATCGACCCCTTCCGCCGCGATTGCCTGCTGAAAGGTCTCGACGACATCGGCCTCACCCTCGTGCACGAGCCGGAAATTTCAGCCTTCGAGAAGAAGAACCTCCGCGTCCCCGTCATGCACGAAGCCCTCGACGTGAAGTACCACCAGTAACTCTCAGCCCAGATTTTTCCCGTTCACTCACTCGCCGGGGCGGCTTCGACGATCGAAACCAGTTGTCCTGGGACAGGGATGAAGCGCCGGCATTCGAATCCGGCGCTGCCGAGCAGCGCTTTCCATTCAGCTGCGCTTCGCTCTTTGCCTCCGGTGACTGCCAGCATATTGAGGTCGCTCATGAGACGACCCTCCAACTCCGGATCGGCATGGTCTACTAGTTCCGGCAAAACGAATTCGATCACGAGCACGCAACCATTTTTGGGCAGGACCTTTCGGCAATTGCCAAGGATCACGACCGCCGCCTCATCAGCGCAACCATGAAGCACATGCTTCAGCATGTAAACGTCCGCTCCCGCTGGTACAGAGACGGATAAATCCGCCGCGATGAGCTTGCAGCGCCCAGTGAGATCGCCCGAATCGAAGCGTGCCTTCGCGTTCTCTACAGCGTCCGGGCGGTCAACCAACATGCCGTGCACATTCGGAAAGGCTTTTAGGACCGCAGCAATGAGCGCGCCACCGCCTCCGCCAAGGTCTGCCACGGTGCGGTAGTTCGAGAAGTCCCACGCACGCGCGATGGGCATGTAGTCTTCGGCAGGCGCAGTGCCCATAACAGCGCGGAAGATCGCGCCGGCATTTGGGTCCCTCGACCAGCGCAAGACCGCGCCCTCGCGCTCTGCGATACGAAAAGCGCTTTCGCCGGTGCGAATGCAGTCCGTGAGGTACGACCAGGGATCGGCGAGAAGGTCTCCCCAAAATACGACCGCGGACCATTCGGAATTCGGTGCGTCCTTGCGAAGCGGCCTGCCAAACGGCGTCAGGATGAAGCGCTGCGGAGCGACTTCGGCAACCACACCAAAGCTCGCCAGGGCGCGCAACAGCCGGTACAAAGCGGCGGGTTGACCGCCGCACGCAGCCGCAAGTTCGTCGACGGATCGCTGATCATCACCCAGAGCATCCGCCACGCCCAGGCGCGCGGCGACGCAAAGGGCTCGACTGCGCGAGTAACCCATCGCCATCTCAGTGAGGGTTTTGTTCTGTATGACATTACCAATCCCCGACGTGGACCCAGCCATTTCGCGTTCCCTCCGAAAACAGCGCATCCGGCCTTCGCCAGCTAGTCCGCGTGCGACACTTCGCTAGCTTGGGACGTCGCGGATGTGCGTGGCGATGAACCAGCGGTTGCCGAACGGGTCCGTGACTCCGGCGCTGCGATCGCCGTAGGGCTGATCCGCAGGCGGCTGAATCGAGCTCGCGCCCGCTCGCAGCGCTTGCTCGTATACCGAGTCGGTGTCGGGCACGTAGAGGTGCAGTGTCGTTGGCATCGGGGTGTAAGGCCCATGCCCGCCAGCCAGCGCGACGATCGAATCGCCGATCCGGACTTGCGCATGCGGAATCGAACCATCCGGCATTTCTGCGCGATAAACTTCTTCGCCGCCGAACGCCCGCATGAGGAACTCGATCAAATCCACCGGCCGCTGGGCATACAAATGCGGCGTGACGCTGCGGAAACCTTTGAAGATGTCGAGCCCGGCTCCGGTTGGCTTCGAGATGTGCAGCCTATTCCCGGCCACATCTAGAACGGTCCCGCCGCGTGAGCCGTAAGGCGCATCCGCAATCGGCTGCATCACCGTCGCCCCGGCTTCAAGTGCGCGATTGTAGACGGCGTCGGGATCGTCCACGCGCAGCAGCAGCGTCGACGGCATCGCGGGATACTCTGGGTTCGCGTCGGCCAGCTCGATCATCGAATCGCCGATCTTCACTTCGGCGTGCATGATGACGTCTTCCGCGCCGGGACGCTTCGCGCGGAAGTGTTCCTCCGCGCCAAACGCCTGCTTCACGAAGTCGATCCATTGCGCGGCATTCGAAATAATCAAATATGGCGTGATGGTGTGAAACCCCTCACGAATGAATTTCACAGGGGCTGAGCTTTCCTCGGCCTGCACGGGGGCGCTACTCTCTTGACTTGCCATTTCATCCATGCGGCGTTTCATCTCCTCGGGTGTGATCGTTTCCTTGTGCGTCGAAATAATCCAGGTGTAGCCGAAGGGGTCGCGCACTTGTCCCGAGCGATCGCCATAGAATTGGTCTTCGACCGGCCGGACCACCGTTGCCCCGGCAGCAAGCGCCCGGCGCGTGACAGCGTCCACATCTGCGACGTCGAGATGGATGTGAATGGGCGAGCCTCCGAGAGATTCAGGGCTCTGGAAGCCGATTTCCGGGAACTCATCTGCGAGCATAATTCTTGCGCCGCCGATATTGATCTCGGCATGCCCAATCCTTCCATCCGGCTGCATTAGACGATATGCCTCCGTTGCGTCGAAGGCTGCCTTGTAAAACTCGATCGCGGCGGCCGCGTTCCTGATACTCAAGTACGGGGTAGCACTCGTGCGAAACTCGGGAACTACTTTTACCGCACTGGCCATGGATGCTCTCCTTTGCAAATCTGTTTTCAACTGTGTCCTGAAAGTCGAGCGCGGAAGATTTTTCAAATCGCGGATCATCTCGATCACGGGCGCGAAGGTCACGTCGGACGAGCGCGCTGCGTCGGCGGGTGAAAGCGGCGTGTCCGCAGGACCGAGAAGCTGCTCGATCACCTTGTCGAGTTGTTCGCTCTGTGTTTGATTAGCCATTTGACCGACTCAATTTCTTGCCGGGCTCTTTCTCGAACTGGGCGCGGAGAGTTTGAATGCCGCGAAACTGGAGCTGCTTTACGGCACCCGGCGTGCGTCCAAGCGTTTGTGCGATCTCGCGGATGCTTTTTTCTTCGGCGAAGCGCATTCCGATCACGCGCCGCTGGTCTTCCGGCAAGCCATCGACGAGATTGAAGATCCGCGCAGCCCGCTCCGACTTTTCCACGTTGACGGCCTCGGAATGATCTGGCGAATCGTCCGATACAGGATTTCCCTGCTCCCGCGAGGCGCGCTGCCAGCGGTCGGCAATGGCGTTGGCGGCGATACGGTAAAGCCAAGCAGCGAAAGGTGCGCCGCGCCACTCGAATTTCGCGATATTTGCCAAAGCCTGATGGAAGACCTCCGCGGTAACGTCCTCCGCATCGGCGCGCGAGTGGACACGACGCGAGACGAACGCGTAGACGCGCTCGAAATTCTCCTCGTAAAGCTCGACGAAGCGGGCCGGGTCCTTCTGCGCCGCCTCGATGAGAAGCCGGTCGTCGGCTTCCTTCGCTTGGGACTTCAAAAGAGTCTCCGCAAAACGCGTTCTCTATAACATTAACTGGCGAGAATGTGAAAGGTTACGCGGTCTGGCTAAACGAGTGGCTCGAGCAGATGCGAGGAGCCCGCAGGGGCAAGCCCGTGCGGCAGACGGCCGGGAGCCCTCGAGCGCATCAGCGGCAGCAAGCTCCCGCACTCCACAGGAGGCGGCCCTTTCACGTGAGGCTGATGGTGGACACGTAGCCAAGCATGTGCGCCGAGCATCGCCATGTCGGATGCCCCTACGAAGCTGAAAGGGGACGTGGAGGGGCTATTCCTTGAGCCGGTCCGCAAGGCGTTTGGGTGCGGTTTTTCGCCAAGCCGCCACGAGCGCAGACCGGAGCGTTGTTCTCCTGGCCGCCCGCAAGATCACGTTCGTGGCCCCGCGCCGCCCCCAGCCACCCTTCACCGGAACAAAGACTGCCGGCTCGGCTTTCATGAAGGTGTCCTGTTGCTCAAGCGTGAGCTTCACCATTGCCCAGCCATTGCGGGGATAGCCGAGTGTGGCAAAGATTTTTCCGCCCACGCGGAAGTCAGGATGCTCCATGTGAGATTGCTCCGATGTTTCGGGCAGGCTCAAGGCCATACGGCGAAAATCCTGGGAAGTCATAGCACGCCTTCCTCACTTACTTTTCTCACTACTAATAGATAAACCGGCGAGACGCTCAAAGGTTACGCGGCAATGCGGTCTTTTTTCGCGCTATTCCACTGGCGCGATGCTGGGCACCGGCGACTCCGCCGCTGCAGGAGCCTTCCATTCGGCGAACAGTATACCGGCAAGGATGAGCGCCGCGCCGAAGAGCATTCGAGCACCGAGGTGCTCCTGCCCAACCACAAAAGAGGTGATCGCGGCAAACACGGGCTCGAGGCTGATCAGGATTGCGGCGTGTGAAGGCGAGGCATACTGCTGCGCCCAGGTCTGCAATGAAAACCCAATCACTGTGGCGCCGATTGCCGTGAGCAGAATCGCGAAGACAAGATAGCCGGTCCAAACCAGCCGCGGCTCTTCCCAGCCAACGGCCGAAGCGATAGGCAACAAAAGCGCCGAGAGAATCGCGGTGGTGGCGACCTGCAAGAAACTCAGCGCAGCAACGGAATGACGGGCGACATGGCGTCCGATGAAAATCATATGGAGCGCGAACAGAAGGGCGCACGCCAGAACGAGAGGATCGCCGCGGTTGAGCGCGCCCAATCCTGCCGACGGAACTGTGAGGAAGTAAAGACCGGCCAAGGCAGCCAATGAGCCCGCCCAAACCCATGCGGTGATTCGGCGCCGGCCAAAAACTCCCAGCAGGATTGGCACGAGAACAACGCACGACCCGGTGATGAAGGCCGCCTTCGAGGGCGTAGTGAATTTCAGTCCGGCGATTTGAAACGCGTAACCGCCGAACATGAAGACGCCGATTTGTACGCCCGCCCACGCGGTGTGCCATGTCAAGCGGCGAAGCGAGCGCCAATAGATCGCGGCCATCAGCGCCGCGGCAAGCCCAAAGCGCACTGCCAGGTACACGACCACAGACACGTCGGCGAGCGCGTCCTTGATCACCACGAACGTGGCACCCCAGATCAGGGCGCAGAGTCCGAGGGCAAGGTTCGCAAGGGCGCGTTTGCTAATCATGGGATTTGAGTCTATGCGGCGCGCGGCACCGGCGACAAGGGGACCCCAAGTCATGGCCGGGGCCCCAATAAAACTTGACCGGCTGCTGGCATAGGGTTGACACTACTTCACTTTATTTTATGCGTGCGATATTCAGTGCACTTCTCGCCCTCTGCTGTTTTTCTGTGCCCACTCCAGGTTTGGGCACGAGGCATGAGGTTTGGTTTGAGGCCAGGAGCCCACATTTCGTCGTCGTATGCAACGCGGGTGAAAAACAGGCGCGCCAGACGGCGCGCCAATTCGAACAAATACGCTCTGTATTTCGCCAGTACATCGTAATTGCGAGCGGCCATCCCAGCCCGGTCATCACGATTCTTGCGGTAAAGAACGAAAACTCGCTGCGCGCTCTTCTGCCCGAATACTGGGCAGCGAGGGGGCATACTCATCCCGCAGGAATCTTTTTTTACAACTTAGGGCAATTTGAAGGCGCCGTTCAGCTCGATGCAGCGGGCCCTAATCCTTACGAAGGGATTTATCACGAGTATTACCATTCCTTGACGATGCCATATTTCCCGGGATTGCCCGTCTGGCTTGCCGAAGGCCTTGCGGATTTCTTTGGAAACTCCGAGGTAACGGAGAAAGAAACACGCCTCGGAGAACCCGATCCCAACCTGATTGGCGAGCTTCGGGAAAACAGGCTCATTCCACTCGATGTGCTTTTCAAGGCGGACCAGAGTTCGCCCTATTACACCGAACAGCACCAGACATCGATGTTCTATGCGGAGTCTTGGGCGCTAATACATTATCTGATGCTTGGAGACGACGGCAGCCACAGGCATCTTCTTATGGCATACCTTCACGGACTACAGAAGGACGGCACCCAAAACGAGGCGGCCATCAAGGCCTTCGGCGATCTCGACAAACTGCAGCAAGACCTTGAGAGATACGTGAGTGGCTCTTCCTTTATGGAAGTGCGTGGGCCGGCGCCGGCGCCGATTCCTGATGCGGATTTGCGAACGCGCGAGATTTCCGACGCTGAGGTGGATGCCTATCTTGGCGGGTTCGCCGCTTTGCGGGGACGTCCGCAAGATGCAAAACCCCTCTTGGAGCAAGCACTGCGGCTCGATCCGAAACTTGCGCTGGCCCACCAAAATCTGGGCCTGATGGAATTATCCGCTGGACGACGCGCCGAGGCGCTGGCGTCTTTTTCTAAGGCAGTGGAGCTGAATCCAGAGAACGCCCTCACGCGCTATCTTCGGGCGTATCTAAGCTTCGGTCAACGAAACGTGCCGGCGGGCGACGCGCAAATCGAGGACGACCTGCGCCAGGCCATCGCACTCGATCCGGACTTCGCTCCTTCCTATGGATTGCTGGCCGTCTGCTTGGCCGCTTCCGATGAGAATTTGACTGAGGCGCTGGCCGTGGCGCGAAAGGGCGTCTCGCTCGAGCCTGGCAAGGCACTCTACGCACTTTCGCTCGCCCAGGTGCTGGCGCGAATGGGGCGTTTCGGAGACGCCGAGACTGCCGCACGGACCGCCCGCGCAAACGCAGCCAATCCCACTGAACGTGCTAACGCGGAACAATTTCTCGCTTACTTGAAGTGGGCCTGGAACTGAGGACCTAGCGCTCGATGCCGGCAAGGGCGACGGCGGCGAGAAACAGCCTTTTCAGGCCGAGTTCGCGTCCTGTGGGATCGAACCATTCTTCGGGCGTGTGTGAACCGCCGCCCTTCCCTCCCCCGCCTAGCGCCAGCGCCGGAATTCCCAGCGAAAGTGGGATGTTGGCATCGGTGGAGCTGCGTTCGAGCCGCGAGCGATTGCCAAGAAAGCTATCGACGTCGCGAATGGTTGTGACCAGTGGCGAATCGTCCGGTAATTTTCCGGCAGGGCGCGTGCCGAGGGAGCGAAAACTGAGCTGAAGCATGTTGTTGGAAGAATGCGTTGCCGCAAGTTCCTCATTTACGCCGGACTGCATAGCCTGACGCAGGGATGCATCCAAACGCGCGAGTTCGCTTTCGTCTTCCGAGCGCAAGTCAATTTTCACCGAGGCGCGCGAGGGAATGGCGTTAACGGAAGTTCCGCCCTCTACCACGCCGAAGTTGTAGGTGGTGCGCGGATCTTCGGGGACCGGCGTCGCCGCGAAGCGAACCATTCCTCGTGCGAGGGCGGTGATCGGATTGGCGGTGCCGAAATCGGACCAGCTATGTCCCCCGGGGCCCGTAACCACAGCTTCCAAACGGCGCGACGCAATCGCCTGATTGGTGATGTACTCGGCGGAAGGCCCGTCTACGGCAATTACCGCCGAGAGACGCGAGCCATACTCTTCCACAAGCGCCCGAATGCCGCGCAGATTTCCTTCTCCTTCTTCGCCGACGTCGCCGGACAAGACGATGGTTCTCTCGGTGCGAATGCGTGATTCGGCAAGCGCGCGCGCCAGCCCGGTAATGGCGGAGAGGCCCGCGCCGTTATCCGAAATGCCGGGCGCGGTGAGACGGTCGCGTTCGCGCTTCACGCGAACATCGGTGCCCGCCGGGAAAACGGTATCAAGATGAGCAACGAATAAGACGACGTTCTTGGCGTCCGATCCCGGGCGTTCGGCGATTACGTTTCCGGCCTGGTCCGTGCGCACATCGAAACCGCTAAGGGCGAATAGTGCTTTCAAGGCCTCGCCACGACGCGCCTCGCCGAATTCGGGCGCGGGAATTTCGGTGAGGCGAATTTGCTGCTCGGTGACCCAATCAGCATTCTTATCAATCCAGGAAAGCCCGCGCTGGCAGCCAGCATCCTGGGCAAGCTTCGAAATCGAATCATCTGTTGCGCGGGCGGAAAGTGCAGCCATCCAAAGCACGATACCGCAGATAAGAACGGGTTTCACGCGAATCGTAAGGTTAGTTTCAGCGCCAATCGTCGAGTATGAAGGCGTCGCGACGATTGTAGCCGGAAGACGCGTCGCCGGTCTCCATGGCGATACCCTGCGATTCCGCGCGAAATCCGGCGTTGAGCAGGGCTTGAAAAGCTTCGCGCCGCGCAAGATTCACGCCGGCAGTGATTTTTTGCGCCCGCGAGGCGGCGCAAATGCGGCCACTCGATCGAGCAGGCGCCGGAAGTTGTTGGCCGCTGCGGTGCCGGGGCGTACTGCAGCGAACTTGATGTAGCAGACGCCAGAACCGGCTTCGCTCCCCGGGCCGCAGTGGCAAACGGCGAAGGCAGCCAGCTTCGAGCCGTCCCACACGAGCACGGTGTCGCCAAGACGCTGCTCCAACACGGCGCGAATTTCGCGCTGCACGTCGAGCCCTTCGAAATTTGCGTCGGTAACCTCGCGGCACGCGGAGACCAAGTCGGGGAGTTCCTCGGCCCTGGCTTCGGAAAATAGGCTCGTTTCGGAATCCGCGGCGACATCCGAAGCCTGCGGCGTCTCCGCGACATTCTTCGCAAAGTTGGCCACCAGATCGCGGGGCCAGAATCCAAACTTTTGGTAGAGCAGCATGTGTTTCGTGCTGGCGGGGAAGGTATACAAGCCGAGATGCCGGTTGCCCCAGCGCCGAAAAATCTCCATGGTCGGGCCGAGCAGTTGCTGCGCGATACCGCGATTCCAGTATTCCGGTTCCACTGTGAGCGGGCCGAAAAAACCGAAGCTGCCCCAGTTCGTCGCGAAATTGGAACCGATCAGCTTGCCGTCATGCTCCGCGCCGATCGCAGCGGTGGGGTCGGCCTGCCAGCGCGTGTGCGCGTAATTCGCGTCGCCCATGAAAGCGGCCGGATCAGGCAAACCGAGAAATGTCCCGAAGGCCACGCGAACGATCCTGTCGGCCGCATCAAGATCGCTCTTAGCGAGCGGCCGAATGATCGTTTCCACGCGAGTTTGTGGCGCGGGCATGTTTATCACCGTTCAGTGCCGGGCAGAAGAAGGTACGAGCGCGAGAATCTCTTCTTCCGTGAGCACGCGTGAAGATTGTTTGGCGGCAGCGAGAATGCGGTCCGCAACTTCTTCGGACGCCGCGATCCCGCGCTTGCCGAGCCAATAGATTACATTGGAGCGTCCGCTCATCGGACCAATTTCAATGATCTGCTCGAGGCCGAACAGGTGGGCGGGCACTCCACTGTAAATCGCATCGGCGAGTTCCGTGTCGTCGCGCTTGTAGGCTTTGGCGATCGCGGCGGCGTGGACGCCCGTCTGCGTGCGGAACGCGTCGAGGCCTACGACCGGATAATTCGGAGGGATCGCGGTGTTCGTTGCCCGGGCCACCGCTGCGGAATATTCCTTGAGCCGCGAAAGATCGCGGTCGATCAAGCCGAGCAGGCGCAGATTCACGAGCATCGCTTCCATCGGCGTGTTGCCGACTCGCTCGCCGAGACCCAACGCCACGGCATGGACCTGGTCGGCCCCCGCGGCAATTGCCGCAAGAGAGTTGGCGACGCCCAAGCCGCGATCGTTGTGCCCGTGCCAGTCCACGCGGATTTTTTCGCCGGATGGCTTCACAACCTCGTCGATCACAAACTTCACCAAATTATAAGCGCCCTTGGGAGTGGCGTGCCCCACCGTATCGCACAGAACGATGGCGCGAGCGCCAGCGCGGATGGCCGTCGAATAGAGGGCGATTACTGTGGGAGGATCGGTGCGAACTGTGTCTTCCGTGACGTACATCACCGGAAGCCCCGCGGAGACGGCAAATTTGACGGCTTCCTCAGTGGTACGCTGCAAGTGCTCGACGCTCCAATCCTCCACGAGGCGACGAATCGGACTCGATCCCAAAAACATGGCGGCTTCGATGGGCTTGCCGACGCGTTCGCAAATGTCAATCATCGCCTGAATATCAGATTTGTGCGTGCGACCGCCGAGGTTAGGGCGAATCTTCATCCGCGAGCCGATGATTTCGCGCGCCAGCCCTTCGGCAGCAGCGAACGCACGCGGACCCGCAGAAGGGAGCCCGATATTGACGAGGTCGATGCCGAGATCCTCCATCAGGTGCAGGATCTCGATTTTTTCGCCGAGCGAGGGATCGCGTACGGAGGGGTTCTGGAGGCCATCGCGCAGCGTTTCGTCGTTCAGCATTACGCGCCGGCCCGGCGGAACTTCCGGGCCAGAATACGCGTTCCAATCGTGGATGAGTCCGCGTTTCATTGCGAAGAGACTTGCGTCCGACTGGGCCATTCTACCCGAATATGAGTGTGCACGCAGGGTGCACGCGCCGGTGGCGGGCACAAACATCCTGTCGCGATCAATCAGGAAAATGCGATTGTCGGGGAAAGACTACTTCTTGAAGAGGTCCTCAAAGGCCTGGCGTGCATCGTTCGGTCTCGCAGAAGCGGAGGCGACGGGAGCGCTCTTGGCGTAGGTTACGGGCGAAGTGTCCTTTTCGACGGTCAGCCGCAACTCATAGAACGTGCAATTGTTTTTTGCATCCTTTTTGGCGATGCGCTCGGGAATCGGCTGCGTGCACTCGAACTGTTTTCCGGTGTCGAAGTGAACGCACTGCTTGCACGAGTGCAATTCGAAATGGCAGCGCGGACACTCGCCGCTCGGGTCCACGTTCGGCGCAAGAACGGCTCCGCAGCTCGAACAGCGCGCCCGCGTCACCGTTCCTACCATGCGCGGCGTTCGGGGGCCGAGCATCTCCTGCTTGGGTCGAGGCTCTGCGGGGTGGTCGCGGCGCTCCGCGCGCTCGCGCTTCTTTTCTGCGGCTTCGCGGTCAGAGTAGCCCCGCTGCCTATACTTCCGCTCCATGAAATCCTCCTGGGGGGTTATCCGATGATAACCCGGAAAAGCCGGAACCGAACGGCAACTTCATCGCCAGTGCCCAAAAAGCTGCACCATCGATCACAACTTAAGACTGAAACCGTTATTGGCTGGACGCCCGCCTAGCCCGAAATGCGGACAGGCCTTCAAACGGCAAATCCGGTTGCAGGAATTTGCGCGGCTGTCCAAACTTGGCGAGCGCAGCTTCTGCCGCGAGATATCCGCTGCGAACCGCGCCTTCCATCGTCGCCGGCCAGCCCGTCTGAGTCCAATCGCCGGCAAAATATAAATTCTCGACGCCGATTTCCTGGCCGGGCCGCCAGCGATCCACGCCGGGCTCGGGCGAAAATGTGGCGTGAATTTCCTTGATTCCGTGCCTTTCTTAAGCTTTGCTTCGCGCGTGGCAGGAAGAACATCCGCCAGCTCTCGAAGGCACGCGTCAATGATTTCCTGCTCTGGACCGCGGCACTAGATCGTATGAAGCGCTGATGACAAGCTGTAAATATTGTCCTGCAGCGCTTGTTTCCCCACTCCGCCCCTTGATTCCTGGCCCCTCTTGCTTTCCGGCTTCCGCGGCGGCGTATAAGAGCGACAGCAATACGCTGAAGTCGAGGCGCTGGCAAAAAAC
>CAVRSO010000054.1:0-10661 GCA_963723845.1 uncultured Acidobacteriota bacterium | reverse complement strand
TCCGATGGCGGCCGCGATGTCTGCGGCGTGATTACGGCGCTGATGACGGGCGAATCCTATGCGCAGTCGGCGCGCATCGCCGAGCGCATGGGCCCGTTTGGCGGCTATCCGCGCAACCGCGAATCCATGCTGGATGTGATTCGCATGCACCGCGATTCGCTGCGGCCGATCAAAGAAGAAAACGTCCAGCCGTCTCTGCTGCACGCCGCGCAGGAATCGTGGGATGAGGCGCTCGAACTGGGCGAAAAGTTCGGCTACAAGAATTCGCAGGTTTCGGTGCTCGCTCCCACGGGCACCATCGGCTTCATGATGGATTGCGATACCACCGGCATCGAGCCCGATCTCGCGCTGGTGAAACAGAAGCGGCTGGTGGGCGGCGGCGTAATCAAGATCGTCAACAACACGGTGCCCCAGGCGCTGATGAAGCTCGGATATCCGCCGGAGCAGGTTGCGCAGATCGTTGATTACATTGACGCGCAGGGCAAGATCGAAGGCGCGCCGGGACTCAGGCCGGAGCACCTGCCTGTATTCGATTGCTCGCTTGACGCCGATGGGCGGCGGCCGGTCAATTCCCTGGCGCGGCCATTTGCGCATGATGGCGGCGGCGCAGCCGTTCCTTTCAGGCGCGATCAGCAAGACGATCAACATGCCGGAGGAATCCACCGTAGACGACATTATCGAGGCCTATACGGAATCGTGGAAATTTGGCCTGAAGGCCGTGGCTATCTACCGCGATAACTCGAAACGCTCACAGCCGCTCTCGGCCGCCGGGAAGAAGGAAGATGACAAAGCTGCGGCGCCCGCCAAGGTTGCCGTTATGCCCGCACCGTCCGCGCTGCAAGGATCTTTCCAGGCGCCGCTGCAGCCGGCGGTTCCCGCCGGCCCCGAACAGCAGGAACTCTTCCGCACTTCCGCCCGACGAAAGAAGCTCCCGGCCGAGCGCAACTCGATCACCCACAAATTCTCCGTGGGTGGCCACGAAGGTTACCTCACCGTGGGCAAGTACGACGATGGCAACCCCGGCGAAATCTTCATCAAGATGGCGAAGGAAGGTTCCACGCTCTCGGGAATTATGGACGCCTTTGCGCTCTCCGTGTCGATTGCGCTGCAGTACGGCGTTCCGCTCCGCGCGCTCGTCGACAAATTCTGCAACTCGCGATTTGAGCCTTCGGGCTACACCGGCAACCCGGAGATACGCTACGCGAAGTCGGTGGTCGATTACATTGGCCGGTGGCTCGGCGGCAAATTTATCTCGGCGGATTATCTCGATCACGATGGCGCGGCGGCCGGGGTAGAGGTGGCGCCGACGCCGAAGGCCGCCCTCACCGCCGATCCAAAGTCGGCCGAGGTCGAAACCACAACGCGTCCTCGCGCGGCATTGGAGGATGCACCGTACTGCTCCGAGTGCGGCATGCTGATGACGCCCAACGGAAGCTGCTACAAGTGCTCGAACTGCGGCTCCACTTCAGGCTGCAGCTAAGACGCGCAACAAATCGGCGGAAGAGCGAAAAGGGCGCCCCTGCTGGCGCCCTTTTTGTTTGCGACCCACAGAACCGATGCCGAAGGACATAGCGGAGTCGAATCTTCGAAATTGGGTTGCGGCTTGACAATGCCGAGACCGGACATATACGGTATTCGTTTGCATTATGGCTTCAGGAGCGGACTGCACCGGTGAGTTTCAGCGACCACGCGTCTGAGATCCCATAGTCGGCTTTTCACCAAAATATAGAGAGGGAAAGCGAATGCCTCATAAGCTACAGAATATACTTGCACGCGTTCCGAGCGATATCGATATCGCGCAGGCCGCCACACCGATCCCGATCGATCAAATTGCCGCCGAAACGGGCATCCTACCGGACGAGCTGGAGACTGTACGGAAAAAACAAAGCCAAGGTTCATCTCTCCGTTCGCGATCGCCTGAAAAATACGCCCAACGGAAAGTATATTGTGGTTACCGCCATCACGCCCACGCCGCTGGGCGAAGGTAAGACCACCACCACCGTCGGCCTGAGCCAGGCCATCGGAGCGCACCTGGGCAAGAAAGTTTTCACCTGCATCCGCCAGCCCAGCCAGGGGCCGACGTTCGGCATCAAAGGCGGCGCGGCCGGCGGCGGCTACAGCCAGATCATTCCGATGGAGGAGTTCAACCTCCACCTCACCGGCGACATTCACGCCATCACGGCCGCGAACAATCTGCTGGCCGCGGCGATCGATACGCGCTGTGTTTCACGAGCAGTCACAAACGCCGAGACGGCTTTTCGACCGGCTTTGTCCGCCCGCAAAGGATGGCAGCCGGCGATTTTCTCCGGTGATGCTGCGGCGTTTGAGAAAGCTGGGCATCGCAAAGACCAATCCCAATGAACTGACCCCGGAAGAGCGCGCCCGATTTGCGCGGCTCGATATCGATGCCGACACCATCACGTGGCGTCGCGTGATAGACACGAACGACCGCATGCTGCGCCAGATCACCATCGGCCAAGGGCCCGGAGGAAAAAGGCGTGACCCGCGTCACCGGATTCGATATTGCCGTCGCCAGCGAAATCATGGCGATTCTGGCGCTCGCCACCAGCCTGGCCGATATGCGCGAGCGCCTCGGACGCATGGTCATCGGCACAAACAATGCCGGCGAAGCGATCACGGCGGACGACATCGGGGTAGGCGGCGCACTGACCGTGCTCATGAAAGACACCATCATGCCCAACCTGATGCAGACGCTCGAAGGCACGCCGGCGTTCGTTCACGCCGGGCCGTTCGCCAATATCGCGCATGGCAATTCATCGATTGTCGCCGACCAGATCGCGCTGAAGCTAGTGGGGCCGGATGGATACGTGCTCACCGAATCCGGATTCGGCGCCGATCATGGGCATGGAGAAATTTTTCAACATCAAATGCCGCTACAGCGGACTCGTCCCGAATTGTGTGGTGATGGTGGCCACGATTCGCGCGCTGAAAATGCACGGCGGAGGGCCGAAGGTCGTTGCTGGCCAGCCTCTTGCATCACGGCGTACACCGAGGAAAATCTCGAGCTGCTCGAAAAGGGCTGTTCGAACCTGACGAAAATGGTCGAGAACGCGCGGAAGTTCGGGATTCCGGTGGTGGTTGGAGTGAATCGCTTCCAGTACGACACACCGGCGGAAGTCGATCTGGTCCGGAAGATTGCGATGACAGCCGGCGCGGTCGATGCGGTGATGTCAAATCACTGGGCCCAGGGTGGCGCTGGAGCGGTCGACCTTGGCAAGGCTGTGGTAGCAGCATGTGAAAAGCCGAGCAAGTTTCAATTTCTTTATCCGCTTGGAAATGGGGATCAAGCAAAAGATCGAGACGATCGTGCGGGAAATGTATGGCGGAGCGGGCGTCGAGTACTTGCCGGAAGCCGAGAAGAAGATTGCGCTCTATGACCGGTTGGGATTCGACAAGCTACCAATCTGCATGGCCAAGACACATTTGAGCCTCAGCCACGACGCGAACCTGAAGGGCGCGCCGACGGGCTTCACCGTGCCCGTGCGGGATGTTCGCGCAAGCGTTGGAGCCGGATTCTTGTACCCGCTACTCGGGACGATGAGCACGATGCCGGGACTATCCACGCGGCCGGGATATTACGAGATCGACATCGATCTCAATACAGGGCGGATTATCGGACTCTCGTAAAAGAATCGGCCTCTCTGTCACGTCGAAAGGCGGTCGCCTGAGGCCGCTTCACGGCTTCTTCACCTTGGAGACAGCCTCGATTACTTCCGAAACGTGCTTCAAGACGGAATCGGCCTGTCGAAATGCGCTAGCTTCCCACTCGGCCCGGTCCGGAAGAACGTCGCGATATACGGACGGGTCAGGCGCAAGTTGCCGGATGTTCGAATCCGCGCAAAGAAGAAACACGCGCAACGCTCCGGCCAGCAGCGAAGCAGCCGCGCCAAGATCGGCGGCCACAACTGCATGGACCGTGTCCATACCGTCGGCGCAGAGACTGATCCCGGATGCCGCCGCTCGAGCCGCCGCCAAGGGAGTTTCAATCGCCTTGTGAACCGAGGCGTTGACCGCGCGTTTCCGCTCCTCCCGTTCACGATCTGTGGTTTGCGGCATGCGCGCGCTGATCATGTAATCGTTGAAGGCCGCCATGTCGTCCTCGGCGAGCTGCATCATGTGCTTCGATTCGGCGCGGGCAGAATCAGCTAATTTCTCGATCCTCGAAAGATCCCCGCTGAACCCTTTTTTTCTGCTGGTGACTTTTAGAACCTTGGCAAGCAGCCCAAGAGCAAAGCTTGCGGATGTGGCGGCCACGGCCACTCCAGCTGGTATTGGCTCGCTGCTCCCGGCCGCACTTCGAAATTGCTCGAGCGTCGATTCCCAAACAGGAGACGACATCATGAAAGTGCTCCTTCCGCGCGCCTCGAACACACAACAATATGGGCTAAGAGTCGAAAATACTGTCCGCGAGCATTAGGGTAGCACCCGACGGACCAGAGCGCAGCAAAAGTGAAAGTGATCGGCGCCTTATCACGGCATCTTGCATGCTAGAGTAGGCGATTCATCGAGGAAACTGGAGACCATGCGACACGGCGAGAGCGAAGTGCACAAGGTTCTGATTCGCCGCTCTGCGATCGAGAAGCGCGTGAAAGCGGTCGCGCGCGCGATCACTCGAGACTACAAAGGTCAGCGAGTGCACTTGATCGGCGTCCTAAAGGGCGCATGCTTCTTTCTTGCCGATCTGGCCAGGGAAGTCGATCTCGAGACGTCCATCGACTTCATCTCGGTGGCGAGCTACGGCAAGAGGAAAGATTCGTCAGGACAAGTGCGGTTGCTGAAGGATCTGGATACCAGCATTGCGGGGTTGCATGTGATTCTGGTCGAAGACATCCTGGATACGGGACGGACTCTGCACTACCTGCTGCGCATTTTGCGGCAGCGCAAGCCAAGGTCGCTAAGGGTGGCCGCGCTGCTCGACAAACCCTCGCGACGCATCGCGCCGGTGAAGGCCGATTACATCGGCTTTGCCATTCCAAATGAGTTTGTGGTCGGCTATGGGTTGGATTATGCCGAACACTATCGCAACCTCAAAGACGTGTGTGTCCTCAAGCTTTCTTCGAATTTACGCAAGTAGAGCAGTCGCGAACGCGCCATCACTCGTCTTTTTTTAACCTTGCATACGGTCACGCTCCGGGCGAGCGTGGATTCCGCGCCTGATATAATGGCTCTATCGCGTTTGCACCCAAACGCTGGGAAGATGCGGGGTAATGTGGTGGTATTGTCGCCGATTTAAGGCGCGGGTGCGCATCAGCCATACAAAATGGATTCGACTGAACTCAATTCGGTGCAGGAAGTCCCTGCCGAGATCCTCGCGGTACTGTCGGAGATTAGCCACGAAATCAACTCGTCGCTAAATCTGGACCAGGTGCTTGCCAGCGCGGCTCAGCAGGTGAAGCGGCTGGTGGACTATGAAATTTTCGCGGTTCTCCTGCCTGTGGAGAACACCAACGATCTCTACGTGCGTTTTGCCATCGGCCATCGGCCCGAGGTGATCGAGCATTGGCGCATCCCCTTGGGCGATGGAATCATCGGCGCCGCCGCCACCACGGGCCAGGCGATTCGCGTCGGCGACGTGTCGAAGGACCCGCGCTATCTCCCTGCGGTCGAGGCGGTACGGTCGGAGATGGCGGTGCCGCTCATCGTCCGGGGACGCGTGATCGGCGTGGTGGATATTGAAAGCCGCCAGCCGGATTATTTTACGCCGGCCCAGCAGACGATTCTGACGCTGGTCGCCAGCCGCATCGGAACCGCCGTCGAAAATGCGCGGCTTTTCGAAAATGCGCGGAAGCAGGCGGAAACGCTGCTGCTGCTCAATGAGATTGGACGCGAGACGAGCGCCACTCTGCAAGTGGAAGAGGTCCTGCGTCGCGCGGCGCAACTGGCGAAACGCCTGATCGACTATCAAATCTTCAGCATCTTGCTTTACGACGACGCGACCGCGTCTTTTCAACATCGCGTGACGGTTAAATTCGGGCAGCAGGTGCAGGAAAAATCCTCCGTTCCCGCCCATGAGGGAATCGTGGGCGCGGCGGCCAAGCTGCGCCGCCCGGTTGTGGTTCCTGACGTTTCACTCGATCCGCGTTATCGGATGTTGAACCCGGAAACGCGCTCCGAACTTGCTGTGCCCATGATTTACAAAAACCGTGTCGTGGGCGTGATGGACCTCGAAAGCCCCCAGCTGAATTACTTCACGCCGGACCACGTCCAGGTGCTTTCGATTCTGGCCGCCCATCTCGCGGTCTCAATCGAAAACGCGCGCCTCTACGAACAATTGGCGCGCGACGAAAGCCGTATGGAGCGCGATCTCAACGCGGCGCGCCGCATTCAAGGAGCGCTGCTCCCGGTTCTGCCTGGCCCCGAATTCGGTTTGGATATTGCCGCGCGAGTCGTGTCGTCGCGAGAATTAAGCGGGGACTTGTACGATTTCATTCGTTACGGTCCCCAGGATCTGGGCATCGCTCTGGGCGACGTCAGCGGCAAAGGAAGCGCGGCGGCCCTCTATGGCGCTGTAGCGGTCGGCACCCTGCGCAGTCTGGGATCTCAAAAACCTCAACCGGCGTCGATGCTCCACGCCCTCAATGGATTTTTGGGAGAACGATTGATCGAAGGTCGCTTTATGACCATTTGTTTCGCTACCTGGAATCGCAGGCAGCGCCGGCTGCGTGTTGCCAATGCCGGACAAGAACAGCCTATGCTTTGCCACGCCGGGCGATGCGAAAAAATTCCCCTCACAGGATTCCCGTTGGGAATCTTTCAGGAGGCCACCTACGACCAACGATCCATCATCCTCGATCACGGCGATGTGGTGCTGTTTTACTCGGATGGAATTGGAGACGTCCAAAACTCAGCCGGGGAATTCTTTGGACACGGCCGTGTCGCGAAAATTCTTACGGACTGCGTGGATCATGCCGGCGGATGGAATCGCAGACAAAATTCTAGAAGCGGCGGATGCGTTTTCCGGCGGCGCGCATCCGGCAGACGATCGCACCTTGATTGTCCTAAAAGTGCGCTGATAGCAGCCCCTTCAGCGTTCTCCCCACCGAAGCTTACTTCGTAAGACTTCAAAATAAGTTTTGCTCGGCGGGCGCACCAGCGCGACGCGGTTGGCTGACTTTGTGATCGCCACCCGATCGTTGGCTTTCAGCTCAAATCCTATTTGCCCGTCGAGGGTGATGTAGACAGGGTCGTCCGCGGCCGCGAAATCGAGTTCCACTCTTGCGGTGCCCGGAACTACCAGCGGGCGGTTGGTCAGCATGTGAGGACATATTGGTGTGATGATGAAAGCATCGAGATCGGGGTCCATAATCGGCCCCCCGGCCGCCAGTGAATAGGCAGTCGAGCCGGTCGGCGTCGCCACGATGATTCCATCAGCCCGATAGCGGCCCACCGCGTCGCCGTTCACCGACACATCGAAGTCCAGCATTCGAGCAATAGCCCCTTTGTTTCCCACCGCGTCATTGAGCGCGCATTGCCGCCCTGAGGATTGCCCGTCACGCAAGATCTCCGCATCGAGCATCATTCGTTCGCTGGTGCGATGTTTCCCCGCGAGCACTTGCTCGAGCAGTGGATACAGTTCGTCAAGCGTCACGCTGGTGAGAAATCCAAGGCCGCCCAGGTTGACCGCGAGGATCGGAACTCGTTGGCCGCCTAGCGCCCTGGCTGCCGAAAGCAACGTGCCGTCTCCGCCGAGAACAATCAAGATATCGATCTTTTCGCCCAGTGCGTCGCGCGAAAGTGCGTGAGTGGAAACTCCCACGCAGGCTTGCGTCTCTTGGTCGATGAGGACCTCGATTTTATGGCTGTGCAGCCATTCCACCAGCGGGGGCACAACAGACGAAACAACGTCTTTGATGGGTTTGCAAATGATGCCGGCGGTGCGAATCATTGGTTGGGAAGGAGCATTCTATTCTAGAGTCGGCGCTTCGCGTGGAGAAAAAACTCCAGGTTTCCTCCAGCCCCGGTGATCCGGCTAGGGACCACGCCGGCGACCTCTAAACCCAGCCCAGGGGCAGCGCTCGTTACACGGTCGATGGCTTTCTTGTGCAACTCGGGCTCTCGAACGATCCCGCCTTTGCCGATGTCCCGCTTATCCAGTTCAAATTGCGGCTTGATCAGAATCAAAAAAACGGCGTCGCTCGTGGCTGCGCAGACAGTCGCCGGAAGAATCTTCCTCAACGAGATGAAGGAGACATCTACCGTAACCAGTTCCGCTTTCTCGGCCAGATCCTCCGCGCGAAGATAGCGCGCATTTTTTTCGATGGTGGTCACGCGTGGGTCGCGCTGTAGCTTCCAATCCAATTGATCGATTGTTACGTCCACCGCGTACACTTTGCTCGCTCCATTTTGCAACAGGCAATCCGTGAAGCCTCCATTCGAGCTTCCCACGTCCAGGCACACTTTATCTTGCGGACTCACACCGAAATCCGCCAGCGCGCCTTCGAGCTTCAGCCCTCCGCGGCTCGCGTAGCGAAGCTGTTCTCCCGTTGTTTCTATTTGGGCATCGACTGGTACCGGCGTGCCCGGCTTATCCATCTGCATGCCGTTCACGCGCACCTGCCCGGCCAGCAGCAGGGCCTGCGCGCGCTGTCTCGACGGGACCACGCCGCGCTCGACGAGCAGCAGGTCGAGGCGTTGCTTTGTTACTTTTACGGATAAGTCTCGCCCTGAAACCTTGGCTGATTTCTTGGATTTCATGATGGGCCAAGCTACGAGCGGCGCGCGACGAGAAACTCGGCAAGGTCACGCAACCGCGATGCGCGTTCGCCGTAATCGGCGAGTTCCGCCAACGCCTTCGCCTCTAGGCCTGATGCAATCGCGCGAGATTTTTCCAGGCCGTACAGTGCCGGATACGTCGCTTTCTTCTGCGCCTCATCCTTGCCGGCGGTTTTTCCGAGCGCGGCCGATGATTCCTGCACATCCAGCAGATCGTCCACCACTTGAAACGCCCATCCAATGTTCTCGCCGAATGCTGTCAGCCGCATCGACGTCTTTACGATCAGCTCCGCCGGCGATTCCACCAGCCACAATCGACGCTCGAATCAAGGCGGCCGTTTTCGACCGGTGTATATACTCCAAGCCCGCGCCGTCCACCGCGTCGCGTTCGGCTTCCAGGTCGGCCACTTGTCCGCCGATCATGCCCCTATCGGTACCTGCGGCCTGCGCAATCAGCTCCAGAATAGCGAGGCGCTTCTCCGCTTCCAGCGTCATGCTTGCTAGTGTTTGAAAAGCAAGGGTAAGCAGCGCGTCGCCGGCAAGGATCGCGATAGCCTCGCCAAATACTTTGTGGTTGGTAGGCTTGCCGCGGCGCAAATCATCATTGTCCAGCGCCGGCAAATCGTCGTGGATCAGCGAATAAGTATGGATGAATTCCAGCGCGCAGCCGACCGGGATGGCTCCCTCAGGATTCTCGTGGAACATGCGCGCCGCTTCGAGACATAGAATCGGCCGAATCCTCTTGCCGCCCGCAAATACGCTGTACCTCATCGCGCGATGGATCGATGAAGGCGGAACATCTTCGGCAGGGAGAAGACGGCTGAGCCCGGCTTCGATTATGGCGCGGTCCGTCTCAAAGAAATCGGGGAGTTTCATGCGGAAGATTCAGTCGTAATTCTCAAAGGCCGCGCAAAAAGGAAATAACGGCGGGAGTGGCTGTCACGATTCATCTTCAGGCTCGAACGGTTCCGCAGCTATCTTTCCATCTGCCTTCTTCAAAAGAATTTCCACGCGGCCCTCGGCTTCCTCGAGCTGCTTCTGGCATTCGCGCGAAAGCTTAACGCCTTCTTCAAACAGCTTCATGGCCTCATCGAGCGAAAGGTCAGCACTCTCCAGCCTCTTGACCACTTCCTCCAGCCGCACCAGTGATTTCTCAAAATCGCCCTTGCGTTGCGGCTCGCTTGGTTTGTTTGCAGGTGAACTCATCGTCCCGATCGACTCGCGCGCGTTAATTGCACGTGCGCCATTCTAGCTCATGGCACAGAACGTCAACAAGAAGCGCTTCTTGTCCTGCGGTCGCGCCCGCTTGCGAAGACGCGAGCGAAAAGCGGACAATCGGCTTATGCCGCTCGAGTTTACAACCTCGTACTTGGCGCGATGAGCGCCCTTCATGTTCTCGGCATATTTTTGCTGGTTGGCATAAACGCATTTTTCTCTGCGACGGAGTTCTCACTCGTTGCCGTCAGGCTCTCGCGTGTTCGTCAGCTTGTCGAAAAGGGCGATCCTCGCGCCAAGATCGTCGAACACCTCCTGGGCGACCTCAGTCGAGTCGTTTCCGGGGTGCAAGTCGGCATCACGATTGCCAGCCTCTCGCTTGGATATCTGGGAGAGGTCACTCTAGCGGCGCTTCTGCGGCCGTTCGTTGAGAAAATGCCGCGACCGTGGGCCGGCATGATGGCGCATGGTGCGGCACTTGTCGTTGTCTTCGGATTACTCACGGTTCTACAGGTAATCTTTGGCGAGAGCAATACGCTGAGCCGAAGAACAGGCCAACAACACCAAGCGCCCAGATTGCTCTGGCCTGCGGCCTGAGAGCACGACTGATCTGCGGACGCTATCTGACCGGGACGGCGTGGGGAGCGCCGGGCTGCCCCCCAGGGCAGAGCCCGGCGCCGGGGAGCGCCGGACGCGGCGCCGCAGGCGCCGCG
>CAVRSO010000053.1:0-4411 GCA_963723845.1 uncultured Acidobacteriota bacterium | reverse complement strand
CAGATCGGCTGGATGGCCGGCGAGTTCTCGCAGTTTCCAAAATACACGCGCGCGACAATCGAAAAAATCGTTACGGTGGAAGGATTCGAGCATTTTGACTGCGCGCGCCGCCGCGGGAAGGGCGTCCTTTTGTTGACGGGCCATATGAGCGCTTGGGAACTCGCGCCGTTCGCGCATGCGCTCTACGGCCATCCGCTACACTTTCTCGTGAGGCCAATCACCAATGGCCGCGTGGACGCGCTCATAAACCCGTATCGATGCGACTCAGGCAACCAACCAATTGAGAAAAACCGCTCCGCACGTTCGATTCTTAAAGTGTTGGCCGATGGAGGCACCGTGGGCGTGCTCGCCGACCACAACACCGTTATTGAGGAAGGTGTGTTTGTGGATTTCTTCGGCGTTCCGGCCTCGACAACTTCAGGTATCGCCCGCCTCGCGCTGCGCACCGGCGCCGCGGTCGTACCCGGCTTTCTTTCATGGGACAAGACGAGAAAAAGTACGCTCTTCAGTTTCAGTCGGCGGTGGAACTTGCCCGTACAGGAAACGAGGAAGCCGATATCTTGGAGAACACCGCTCGTTTCTCGCGCGTTATCGAAGATTATGTCCGCGCGCATCCGGATCAGTGGCTTTGGATCCACAAGAGGTGGAAGACGCGCCCGCCCGGGGAGAAACCGCTTTATCCGTTTTAGCGCAAATTAGAGAGGTCAAAATGAATTGCACGGCAGGTGAACTCGCAGAATATCTTGGAGCAAAGCTCGAAGGCGCTAGAGACGCACTGATTTCCGGCGTCGCCAGTCCCGAACGCGCTGGCGCTACTGACCTGACTTATCTAGACTCCGCCCGCCAGGCCGAACGCGCCGCCGCCTCAGCTTCGCGCTGCGTTGTCACTCCGCCCGGCATGCGTTTTCCGGGCAAGACGATTCTCGAGTCGGCCGATCCGAAATTTGCGTTCGCGAAGGCGGCGGCTTGGTTGACCCAGGCGCCCGCGCCGCAAGCTGGCATTCACGCCACTGCGATTGTTGCTACCGCAGCGAAGATTGCAGCGAGTGTTTGGATCGGGCCATACGTCGTCGTCGAGCAGGGCGCGGAGATTGGCGCTGGGACGATGATTGAGGCGTTCTGTTTCGTCAGCCAAAACTCCCGAATCGGCGAAAACTGCCGTCTTCATCCGCGCGTAACGCTCTACGCCGGCGCCCATTTGGGCGATCGCGTGGAGATTCATTCGGGCGCCGTGATCGGCGCGGACGGCTTCGGCTACGTTTTCGGTGAGGGCCACCACCTTAAATTCCCGCAGGTCGGCGGAGTCGAAATTTCCGACGATGTGGAAATTGGCGCCAATACGACAATTGACCGCGGCTCGCTCGACGATACTCGCATTGAGCGCGGCGTTAAAATTGACAATCTCGTGCAAGTTGCTCACAACGTCCGAATTGGCGAGCATTCGATCATCGCGGCTCAAACGGGAATCTCCGGCAGCAGCACGCTGGGTCGGGGAGTAATTGTCGGCGGCCAGGTCGGCATTGCCGATCATTGCGATATTGAGAACAATGCAATCCTCGGCGCGCAGGCCGGGATTCCCACCGGGAAGACTATTCATACCGGGCAAACCGTTTGGGGCACTCCGGCGCGTCCCTTGCAAAAATTCAAGCAGCAATATGCCTGGTTCGCCCGGCTGCCGGAACTCGCCGATCGCGTTCGGCGCCTCGAAGAGGAACACTAGTCGCCAATCGCGGTGGCTGTCACCTGTCAGCAGGGACTGAAGGGCCAAAAAGGCAAGCCGCCAAACAGCACTCCGCGGCTCGACGCTTCCCGATAGTGCCCTAACAGGCTTCTTGGGAGGCGTTTTGAGTTGACGCTGGGCCGCATCGAACAGATACTAATACTGTTATCGCTGAGACCTTTTCATAGTGATGATCGATGTCTGAGGGATTGATGACGCCTGAGCCGCGACTGCGCATTCAGGGGCCCGCTGGGGGCACCGCTCATGCCTCCGCGCCTACCCACCTCTCGAATGCTGAATCCCGCATCGAGCAGGCGATTCGCCGCAGCATCAATTGGTTTCTCTCGGCCCAGAGCCAAGACGGCTACTGGTGGGGCGAACTCGAAGCCGATACCACCCTGGAATCCGATTACATTCTCTACCTCCAAATCCTCGGCGAACTGAAGTCTTCGAAAACAGGAAAACTCGCGAAGTATATTCGTGACCGCCAACTGCCTGATGGCGGCTGGAATATCTTTTATGGCGGACCTTCAGAGCTAAACGCCACCGTGAAGGCCTGGGTAGCCTTACGGCTTGCAGGCGACTCGGCATCGTCGGCGCATCTTGAACGAGCCCTCGCGAGAATCCACGAATTGGGAGGCCTGGAAGCAACAAACTCCTATGTTCGCTTTTATCTCGCGATGGTAGGCGCCATTGATTGGAGCTTCGTCCCCGCGATTCCTCCGGAGCTTATGTTGCTTCCCAGGTGGCTTCCGGTCAATTTGTACGAAATGTCGTCTTGGACGCGCGGCATCGTGATTCCGCTGGCCATTGTGTATGCGCACAAACCGGGGTGGCGTCTGCCCTCTGGTGTAACCGTTGAGGCGCTCTTCCGTAATCCCGGTGGGAAGCCTCCCTCGCTCGCCTGGGACAGGCGCGTGGTCTCATGGAAGAATGTCTTTTTGGCTCTCGACCGGGGTGTTAAGTGGTACGACAGTGCGCGGTGGAGGCCATTCCGCAAAGCGTCGCTCGCACTCGCTCGCAAGTGGATGCTGCGAACGCCTCGAACGCAGTGAGGGTCTGGGCACGATTTATCCGGCGATGATGAATTCCATTTTCGCGCTGCTCGCTGAGCGTGGAGGCGACACCAGCGACCCGCTCGTGGCCAGAGAAATCGCTTTTCTGGCACGCTACGAAATTGAGGAAAAGGACACTCTGCGTGTACAGCCCTGCATTTCGCCGCTTTGGGACACAGCCATCGCGATGGTTTCCCTTGAGGAAGCGGGACTCGCCCCGTCGCATCCCGCCCTTCGTTCCGCTGCCCGTTGGCTGGTCGATAACCAAATACTCGGCCCGGGCGATTGGCAGGTGAAAAATCCAAGGCGGAACCGGGTGGCTGGGCGTTCGATTTCGCAATGACTTCTACCCCGACGTGGACGACACCGCGTTCGTTTTAATGGCGCTCAGCCGCGTCGAGGACACCGACCCCGAACGCATGCGGGCCGGATTCGCCGCGGACTTGCGTGGCTCGTCAGCATGCAGAATGCCGACGGCGGCTGGGGGGCCTTCGATCACGAGAATAATCTTCAGTTTCTCAACAATATTCCCTTTGCCGACCACAACGCGATGCTTGATCCTTCGACCGCTGACGTGACCGCCCGCGCATCGAGTGTCTCGGCCATATGGGCTGGTCCGCGACGCATCCTGTAATCCAACGCGCGCTGGCGTTTCTGAAAAAGGATCAGGATTCCGACGGCTCCTGGTTCGGTCGCTGGGGAGTGAATTATGTATATGGCACGAGCGGTGTCCTTCGCGCACTTGAAAGCCTCGAACTCGTGTCTCTTCCCGAAGCCGACCGAGCCGTGGACTGGCTCCGTTCAGTCCAAAATCCCGATGGCGGCTTTGGCGAATCCGTACTTTCCTATTACGACCGGATCTGAAAGCGAAGGGCAAGAGCACCGCTTCGCAAACGGCGTGGGGGTTGATCGGCCTGCTTGCCGGGCAGGTCCTGACGATCCCGCCGCCACTCGTGCCGCCGCTTGGCTTATTTCGCATCAGAACGAAAATGGCACGTGGGACGAAGACGAATTCACCGGGACAGGTTTCCCTCAAGTGTTCTATCTCAAGTATCACCTTTACCGGAATTCGTTCCCGCTGTACGCTCTGGCGCGCTACGATAATCTCGGTAAGGGCCGCACCAGATCGATCGGCACGCGAGTGGCCGCCTCGGAAATCGAGCATCCAAATGGATACTGGGGGTAGTCGGTGTAGACCTTTCGCGTAGAACGAGCGAGAAAGGCCCGGTTTGGGACTCCGACGCGGCCCCGGTTTGCGAAGGCGCCACGCAACCTATGACTACGCTCGTCACCGGCGCCACAGGGTTTTTGGGCAGTCACGTGGCTCGCCAACTAGTCGCCGCGGGTGACTCGGTTCGCGTCCTCGTTCGGCGGACCAGTAATCTTCAGGCGCTCGACGGAATCGCCGCTGAGCGCTTTGAAGGAGACCTGAACGACTCGGCATCGCTCAAGCGCGCAATGGACGGTGTCCGACGCGTTTTTCACGTCGCCGCGGATTACAGGTTGTGGACGCGAAATCCGGATGAGATCTATCAGACGAACGTTCAGGGCACGCGCAGCCTCCTGGAAGTTGCGGCGGACGCTGGCGTCGAACGCTTCGTCTATACCAGCACGGTCGCGACAATTGCAGCGATGA
>CAVRSO010000052.1:0-12910 GCA_963723845.1 uncultured Acidobacteriota bacterium | reverse complement strand
TATCGAGAAGTTCCTTCGCGACGGGCATGTTTACTTTACCTCCGATTTTTCCTCGGCGATGCCGGAATAAGTGTAGGCGCATTGCCGGCGTGATGGAAATGTTCTTGATCCAATTCGGACGCTCTGAAAATTAATTGACCTTTCCACTCCGCGCCTGATTGCAATTCCACCGGCCAGACGGCGATGATCTGCGATCCCTGATAAATTCGCTCGAAGCCGTCTTCGGATTCGGAGACAGTTTCGATGGGTGCGACCCAGAAGTTGCGCGCCGAGGGAGCCTCAAGAGCGACGGCTACGCGCTGAATATCTCGTCGACGACGCGCAAGCGTTCGCCCGGCACGGCGGCGGTCCAGCGCAGTGGGAAGCGGCGTCCATCAGATTCGAAATAGCGATCGGGTGCGGAGGGAGCGAGAAAATTCACGACGACCTCGATGCCGATATAGACGATTGCGGCGCCGGGAGCGTGGCGACGGACGACAACGTCGCAAACAATATCGAAGCCATCGGGCGTGGAGCTGAACGACAGAGTTTTTTCCGAGGGCCAAGTCCGTTCTTCTGAAGCGAAAGAAACGTGGGATGAGGAGAGTTTAACTACGCGGTAGGTTCCTCCCGCGAGCGCGGCATCTTCTTCGAGTTGCACCGAGGCGCAGTCGTGAAAAGTTTTGTTCTGGCCGAAGAGCAGGAGGCGGAAGCAATTTCTGGGCCAGCGGTCGTAATGCAAGAAACGCTCGAGGCCTGCTTCTTTGGCGCGCGATTGTTCGTGGATGGACACGGCGCCGTGAATGGGCTTGGTGGAGAGACTCCGGAGGCGAGCGTGATAGCTTTCGGGGCGGCGGGCGAGTGAGTTGATCAGGGCGACGCTGGGCGCGCGGAAGTCGATCGCGCTGACGGTGGCGGCGTCACAAGGATCGACGAGGACGGCGTAACTTTCGGAGGTGAAGTAAAGCTCCTCGCGGCTATCGGAATCGAAATCGAGGCGTGAGACTTCGGCGTAGCGCTTTCTGCGATGGACGAGGCGATCGGCAACGGTCTCGGCGCGGATTAGCGAGCGGGAGACGGCGGTGCGGAGATGGGGCGAGTAAAGTCCACCGAAAATGCCGTGCCAATAGGGATCATTGCATTGGCCCTGGAGTAGGTTGGTGGCGGCCTCGTCGCGCGCGGACCGAAATTTCTTATCGCGGCGATTGCGAGGCAGCGCGCGGACTTTTTTCGAGACGTGCAACATTTTTTTGTGGAGGAGGTTTGACTCCGCGTACTTGGTGAAAAAGCCGCGCCAGATTCCTCCGCGGAGAAAGGGAAGCACGTCCGGACGCGAAGAGAATTCCTCGATGAGGGAGTGATAGCGGTCGCGAGCCGGCGTGAGCAGCGACCACTCCATCATTTCGGTGTAGGAAGCGTTGGGAAGATCGGCGCGGCCGGCAGCGAAGCGGGAGGCGACCGCGTCACCGGGCGTGGAGGTCGAGAGCCAATCGGAATTTTGCTCGAGGGCGGAGAAGAGGCGATCGAGCCAGCCGTCTTTGTAGCAAAGGTCGTGGGTGCCGGGCCAAACGCCGAATTTCTCGAGATCGTCACCCATGGCCGCGAAGCCACCCGGATGCGCGGCGGCAGCACTGCGCAAGAAATCAGTGGTTTTTTGCACGTCGTGGAAGGGGATCAGGTAGCGGAGAATCTGAAGGCCGGGAAGAACCTTCAGCGTGTGGCCCAAATCTTCGCAGAGGTAGTAGCCGTAGAGCTGATCGGCTTGGAAGCCGGCTCCGAGGAAGTGGTTGTCGTCGACGAGAGAGTATTCGACACCGGCCGGCGCGAGAGTCGATGGTAACTGAGGCTCCCAGACGCGTTCGGCGATCCAGGCGCCGTGCGGGCGCGCGCCGAAATGCTTTTCGACGTAGTCCGCCAGACGCAGGATTTGGTCTTGGCGGTCTTGGGGCGGAATGGTGACGAGGATCGGTTCGTAGAAACCGCCGCCGATGATTTCAACCTGGCGGTTGGAGACGAGTTTGTGGAGGCGATGGAGATATTCGGGATGGGCGCGTTCGATCCATTCGAGCAGGGGACCCGTGTAGTGAAGGCCGAGACGGATCGAAGGATGCCGCGAGAGAAGTTCGATAAAAGGCAGATAGCAATTCTGGTAGGCGCGTTCGATTACGTCTTCGAAATTTCCAACCGGCTGATGGGCGTGAATCAGGGAAACGAGTTCGAATTTCCGCACCGGCGGACCACCTCAGGCAGCAAACAAAGAATAACCTGTTTGGAGAGAAAATGCCGGGGTCAATCTGGAGTTTTATGGCGAGGTTGGCGGGACGCGCGGCAAACGGGGAAAAGAGTAAACTTTGCTGAGAATGGCGATGACCAGAGATGACGGCCGATTTGCGCGCGGCATCGCGCATTTTAACGCGCAGGAATTTTTCGAGGCACACGAGGTTTGGGAAGAGCTGTGGCTGGTTGCGCGGGAGCCGGAGAAAACGTTTTTGCAGGGTCTGATACAGGTGGCTGCGGCATTTCATCATCACTCGCGCGAAAATGCGAGGGGCGCGAAGTCTTTGCTGGCTGCGGGTGTTGCGAAGTTGCAGGGATTTCCAGAGGGTCACCGGGGAATTGCGGTGAGCGATTTGCGGACGGAGGCGAAGAGCTGGCTGGAGGAAATTGAGGCGGGCGCTGTTGGGGAATCGCGAGCGCTGCCGCTCATACGCGTGCTGGATGCGCCGTCGGGAGGCGAGAAGAGAGGCCAGTGAAGCGGTCGCACAACGCTTGCTGAGGACTTACGAAGCGTACGGCGAACTCGGCTACAGCGGCGGTCCGGCTATACTTTCTTGAAATAGTCGGCGTTGATTTTCGTGTACTCGGTCCACTTTTCGGGAAGGTCCTCGAGAGCGAAAATCGCCGTCACCGGGCAAACGGGCACGCAGGCGCCGCAATCGATGCACTCGTCGGGATTGATGTAAAGCTGTTTTGCGCCCTCGAACTCAGGCTCGTCTTTTCGCGGGTGAATGCAATCGACGGGGCAAACATCGACGCACGCGCTGTCTTTGGTTCCGATGCAAGGCTCGGCAATTACGTAAGCCATTCCAATTCTCTCCAATGCACGCTTATGAGGTCTTTGCGGCCCTATGATGAAAGCCTAATTTTTTTATACCACCAAAGCGAGGGAGGCACAAGCGAGGATGTCCGAGGACTCGTGCGCCTATTTCTGAGGAATTCGGTCTTTCTCGAAACCGAGGGCGATAGAATTGATAAGAGGGACGCGGTGCGTAAATGAGGGATCCGGGTCATATCCTGCTGCTCTTAAACCTGGCGCTCTCCTTCTATCTCACTGGTGCCATCTGGGCGCACGAGATAGATATCTTCCGGTCGTGGAAGCTGGTCGACGCCAAGGATTTTCAGACCGTCCAGCGCGTGCATTGGATGAAGCTGCCCTATTGGATTTTCACTCCGCTCGGCTTGGCGCTGGCCGGATCGATCAGTCTGATATGGATCCATCCGGACGGATCGCCCGCGTGGGGAATCTGGGGGAATTTGGGATGCCAGGTCGCGACGCTGTTGCTGACCGGCGCATTTTGGGGACAGTGGCAAGCAAAGCTTAGCAAAGACCCCGCAGGCCCGAACAGCAGCTACCTCGCGCGGATTCTCAAGACGCATTGGATCAGGACGGCGCTCGTCAATGGCTATGCCATTATCATGCTTGCCTGGACGATGAAGATGTGGGCGTAGGTGAGAGTGCCCGGGATCACGCGCCCCAGAGCGTTCCTAAGGGTTACTGACTCGTAGGATGCGGAGATTGGTCGCATCGCTCGCCAGCCGTTAGAATCGAGCAAAAGGGGGAAAGACATGCGAACTCCTTGGGCTCGATTGGTAGCTTTCGCGGCTTTTGCAGTGGTCTTAGCCGCTACATTTTTCGTGGGTCGTCCGCGCGCAGCCGAAGCAACGCCGGGACCGACCGTGGCTCCGCAGGCCGGAGATCCGGCTGTAATCGACCTTGGCAGCTACGAAAATATAATCGGGAGATACCGCGGCAAGGGCGTGATGGTCAGCTTTTGGGCCACCTGGTGCGTGCCGTGCCGCAATGAATATCCGATGATCGTTTCGCTGGCGAAGGAATACGAACATCAAGGCCTAGCGGTGGTGGGCGTGGACCTGGACGAGGATGAGGACTTGGAGCCTGTGCGGCGGTTCCTTTCGGAGAATCGTCCTAATTTTCCAAACTTCCGCGTGAAGGTAGGGACCGGTGGGGACGCGTTCTATCAGGGCATCAATCCCGGGTGGCGGGGCGAGATGCCGCAGACAGATTTCTACGGGCGCGATGGCCATTTGGCACGGTATTTTGTCGGGAGCAAGGGCAAAGACGCGTACGTGCAGGCGATTCGATTGATTCTTCTGAGTTCGCACAATTGAAGAGGTGCGCTGAAGCCCTTTGCTCGGTATGGCGCTTATGGCGGGGTTAAAACCCCGCCCTTCCCCTTGGCCTTGGATAAAACCCACCTTCCATTTGGGCCCTGAGATTAACCGTCCCGCCCCATGGAAACGAGCGCGGCTGCTGCTCACATCAGGAAGCAGGATGACGGCCCTGCAAAACCTGCGACCGTGCCAGCTGTGCGCGGGCGCCCCACGGCGCAAAGTGCAAAGGCTGATGCGGGGACACGTCCGGGCAAGCCCGCTCGGCAATGACGGCGCTGCACCCTTCCACCCTACTGCTGAGAAATTTGGAGGGAGCGGCGTAGCTTGAAATGGAGGCGCGTCTCCGCAGGGAGGACGATATCGCGCTTGCCTGTGTAGGCGGCGCCTGCGGTGCCGGCTCCGCCACCGGCCACGGCTCCGATTCCAGCGCCTTTTCCGCCGCCGGCGATTCCTCCGATAATGGCGCCGAGAGCAGCTCCGCCTCCGCCGCCGATCACGGTACGCTTTCCGCGACCCTTGCCGGCTTCCTCGAACTGGGAAGTTTCAATCGAGTATTTTTCACCGTGGACTCGAAGCGAATCGAGAGTTAGCGCAAGCGCAGCTCCACCCTTCAAGTGGCCCGCTGAAGCCGCGGTTACCACAGTGCCCACTGCCTTGGTGCCGGCGGGGATCACCTCTCGCCCTTCGACCGTGACTGGTGCGGCGAGGGAGGCATCGAAGCGATCGCCGCTATTGCTGTCTTTGGTGCTGACGGCCTGATCGAGCGTCACCGTGAGACTAGTGCCAGCAGGCACCACGATCGGCGCCGGGGCCGGAGCAGGTGGAGGGGTGTTCGAGTTTTGCGCGCTGGGGTTCGAATTTGAACTTGAGGTCGCGGGACTCGAATTTGAAGTCGAACCGGTATTGTCAGGTGAGGTGCTCGATGTGGCCGAGTTGCCCGACGGTGTGGTGGAGTGGCTGCAACCGCCAAAAATCAGGAGCAGACTGGCGATGAGACAGCGCGTGACGACTCGATTCAGCATACTTCCCCCCTTTTCCCTTTGCAGGGTCTGATCGAAGGATTGTTGTATCCAACGAAGCGTTATTTTGACGGTTTAAAAGATCGCTTCAAATCGGGCTGGGTGGCTTGTGGATACGATACTCCAGTTTGAGGGCGCAAGTGAATCGCGAAGTTGTAGTTGTGGCTTACCAGTTGCCGCGGCTTACGTGCACAGGCAAGAGTGCCTGTGCCACGTCTGTGGCACGTTAGTGGGAGCAGTCGGCGAGGAAGCGTTCCGCTTCGATGGCAGCCATGCAGCCCGATCCTGCCGCGGTGACGGCTTGGCGATAATGGCGGTCCTGAACATCTCCGGCGGCGAAAACTCCTACTACGCTGGTTTTCGGGCCGTGGTTGGTGCGGATATACCCGTCATCGTCCATATCGATCTGGCCTTTGAAGACTTTCGTATTCGGATCGTGTCCGATGGCGACGAATACGCCTTCGGTGGGAATTTTTTCGAGTTTATTGGTTTTCATATGGCGGACGGTGACGCTATCCACTGAGTTCTTGGCTACGTTTTCGACTTCGTCGATTACATAGGGCGTTTTGAAGACGATTTTGTTGTTCGCACGTGCGCGCTCGAGCATGATTTTCGAGGCGCGAAATTCATCGCGGCGATGCAAAAGGGTGACGCGGCTGGCGAAGCGAGTGAGAAACGTGGCTTCCTCCATAGCGGTATCGCCGCCGCCTACTACGACGATTTCGCGATTTCGGAAGAAGGCGCCGTCGCATGTGGCGCAGGTGGAGACGCCGTGGCCGAGCAGCGACTTTTCTGATTCAATACCGAGCATGCGCGCGGACGCGCCCGAGGCGATGATGAGTGTCTCGGTGACATACTTTTCTTTGCCGGCGGTGATGCGAAAGGGGCGCTTGCTCAAATCCACTTCGGAGACTGCGCCGGACGCGAATTCGGCGCCGAAACGCTGGGCCTGCTTTCGCGTGCGCTCGATCAGGTCCGGCCCCAGGATGCCTTCGGTGAAACCGGGGAAGTTCTCGACTTCAGTGGTCAGAGCAAGCTGACCGCCTGGCTCGTAGCCGTCGAGGACCAGCGGCCGCAAATCCGCGCGGGCGGCATATACCGCCGCAGTTAATCCCGCACACCCACTACCGATGATGATGACCTTGTGCACTGACTTCTCCTGAGCGATTGGATACCCGCATGCAGCGCGGAGATGCAGCCGAATGGCAGTACCAGTATAGCAATCCCTCTGGTACGTTGAAAACCTTGGAAGGGACGGCCTACCGGATTAGCGTAGTGACTCAGCTGGCCGGGGCTAAAGCCCCTTCTCCCAGCCTGGCTATTCGCGGGCCTGAAGGCCCGCGCTTCCACCTGGTTTGCTGGCGGCACAGTCTGTGGGTTACCGATTGCCTCGACTTACGTGCGCAGGCAAGAGTGCCTGCGCCACGCTTGCTTACCTGCAGGTCAAGCGGGATAATCGCGCGACTTGGCGCCGCCGATGCAGAATGTAGCGAACCTTTTTCGTTTACTGAGCGAATTCATCGTGTTGCTGTTGGGAGCGTTCCTGATCCTGCTGGCGATTTCCCGCCCTGTGGGTTTGCCGGCATCGCCGATCGCGCTGGTGATCTTGGGGATCGCCCTGATCTACTGGGGAGCCCGGGTGTGGATTCGTCCTGGAGCGGAGACGAGCCGATTGCATGCGCGGGTTCGGGGTGGGTCGCTGTTGCTCGTCGGCATTTGCGTGCTGGCGATTCGGTGGCTGCCTTTGCGCGATGAAAGTTTGCTGCTCGGGCTTTCCGGCGCGGTGCTGGTGATTCGAGGGCTTGTGGGCGGCGTCGTTTTCGCGTGGCAAAAATAACCGAGCATGCTCATACAGATTGGACATGTGGAGGCGCTCTTCCGGTATCCCGTGAAGTCCATGGGCGGCGAATGGCTCGAGGCCGTCAAGCTAGGCTGGCATGGACTCGACGGTGACAGGCGCTTAGCATTGCGGCGGGTTGATAACCACAGCGGAATGCCGTGGCTAACAGCAAGCAAACTTCCCGAGTTGCTCGTGTTTACTCCCCAGCGGCGCGAAGGCGGTGCTCAAGGAGACCTTCCCACGCATATTCGCACGCCTGATGGAGAAGAGATGGATGTGTTCGGGGCGGACTTGGCCTCGGAGATTGGACGCCGGTACGGTGCTCCGGTGCAGATGATGCAGTTGAATCATGGCATCTTCGATGAAGCGCCCATTTCCGTGATCGCCGTCGATACGGTTGGAGAGATCGAACGACTCGCAGGCCGGAGCCTGGACGTGCGACGATTTCGCCCGAATGTTGTAGTTCGTTTAGTGCGATCAAGCCCGTTTCAAGAGGACGAGTGGTTGGGCGGTGTGCTCTCGTTTGGTGAGGGCGAGGATGCCCCAGCGATCGCCGTCACGATGCGCGATGTTCGGTGCTCGATGGTGAACCTTGATCCCGACTCGGCCAGCGCGGCGCCAGAAGTAATGAAAGCGATTGTTCGTGAACACCAGAACACCGCGGGAATTTATGGCGCGGTTACTCGCATCGGGCGGCTGGCGGTTGGACAGACTGTATTCTTCGATGCGGGGACCAAGAAGAGGGGTCGTGTGTGATCATCAGAAGCTTTCTTCTTGCTACACTTTCCGGTTCTCGTTAACCTCTCGGGCACGGAAGTTTGAAGGCGCGAGAAAAGGCCCCAAAACAACTCTGCGAGGAGGCAGCCATGCTGAAAGAATTCAAGGAATTTGCCATGCGCGGAAATGTGCTGGACATGGCCGTGGGAATTATCATTGGCGCTGCGTTCGGCCGGATCATTAGCTCACTCGTCAGCGACGTGATTATGCCGCCGATTGGACTGGCTCTGGGGAAAGTGGACTTCTCGAGCTTGTTTGTGAATATCTCGGGGACGTCATATCCAACCCTGGCGGCGGCGAAGGCGGCGGGAGCGGCCACGATCAACTATGGCGTGTTCCTGAATACGGTGCTCGATTTTATTATTGTGGCGTTTGTGATCTTCCTGCTTATCCGGCAGATCAACCGGTGGAGCAAGCCCGCGCCGGCGCCCGCCGCGACCACGAAGGAATGTCCGTATTGCCATACGGCGATTCCGATCAAGGCGACGCGGTGCCCGAACTGCACGTCAGAGCTTAAAGCGGCGTAGGAAACGAGGCGCGTGGCGATCGAAGAGAGGTCCTTCGACGACTGATCTCCCGGGCTCGACTAACCGTCGACCCGGGAGCCCTACCAATCGCGCCCGCAGAAACCGCGGGAAAACCAGAGGCGCGCGAAACTTCGCTCAGGATGACGGCGTTAAGTTTTCGAGCGTCGTGGCAGCTAGGCTCGGCCGGCGAAGAGGCGCGCGATCGCTACGAGCAGCACGGCTCCGACGGTGGCTGCCGCGAGGCTGCCCCAGAAACCCCAGGCGGGGATTTGGAGCCTGGTGAAAAGCCAGCCGCCGATGACGGCGCCAATCAAACCTAAAATGATATCGACGATGCAGCCGAAACCTTGTCCGCGAGTGATCTGACCCGCGATCCAGCCCGCCAGCAGCCCGATGATGATCCAACCGATCAAACCGCGGAGGAGACGCCGAAATAGTAGGCCCGTTCCTGCAGGAGCGCCATCAACGCGAGGGAAGTCATTTCACCGCCTCCTTAGCTTATCCGTCAGCTTATCCCTGGCAGAAAATGTACCCGAGGCACTTGTAGATCAGCTTCGCAGCGAGAACGTTGGAGGCATGGTGGCCCGGCAGAGGGAGCAACTCGACCACGTCCATGCCGACGATCTTCTTATGAGAGGCAACGGCGCGCAAGAGAGAAGTAACCTGATACCAGTCGAGGCCGCCGGGTTCCGGTGACCCTGTGGCGGGGACGATGGAGGAGTCGAAGCCATCCATGTTGACGGTGACGTAGACGTTGGCGCTTAGGTCGCCCAGAACCTTGGCGATCCAGGTTTTGAGCGGGGCGAGCGCGATATCCTTAGCCCAGTAAATCTTGGTGCGCAAGTGCGGAATCGCTTTGGCGCCATCCGCGGAGATGGAGCGAATTCCGACTTGCACGGCTGGGCAAATCTCAACGACGCGCCGCATCGCGCACGCACCGCTATTGGGATTGCCCTGATACTCGTCGCGCAGGCTGGCGTGCGCGCCGATCTGCAACACGCTGAGATTACTGAATTTCTTGGCGAAAGCAGAAACGAGCGGCGGAGTGAGAGCGCGTTCGCCGCCCAGAGTGACGGGAAATTTGGTGTCGTCGAGCAGCGCGCATCCCGCCGAGAAGATTTCGGTGATCACTTCATCGAGAGTGCCGTCCATAGTGTCGATGGGCGGCAAAGTGTGGATGCCAATTTCTGTGTAGGGCTCGAGCTCGAGTTCTTCATCGTAGAGGCTGATATCGCGGCTGGCCGCAAGAATGGCGGAGGGGCCGCTGCTGGTGCCATGTTGGGCGCTCGCGGTGCGATCGAGCGGCACGGGGAAGATGACGGCACGCGAAGTCTCGTACCGGGAGTGCTCTTCGTAAATTCCGCCGAAGTTATCCGGCGGCATGGGAGTGTATCGGCTCATTTCAGATCCGCGGAGATTCTCCAGCAACTTCATTGCGACCCGTTCCAGCAACGAGGGAGGGCGGGAAAATCAATCATCGTCGCCTAGAAGAATCGCGGCGGCGAGCACGGTGGTCCAAAGGCCGCGCTTGTCGCCGACCGCTGATTGCGTGATGTTCATGGTGCGGACGATCTTATTAGAGATGCGGTAAACTTCCTTTTTTTCATCCCACGATAAATCGGGATCGAATTCGACGTTCAACGTGGTGGCGAGCATCTCCGCGGCGAGTTCTTCCGTGTATTCTCCGGCGACTTCCTCGGTTTCGCCGAAGGAGTGGTGTTCAGAGAGATAGCCGAACATGGATTTATCGCCCGGCAGAGCGAGGCCGACGCCAGCGGCAATCAAGCGGTGCGCCTCACGCGTTTGATTTTCGCTGATGACAGTGAAGGCAACCTGGCCGGGCTTCAAATGCTTGAGCCCTTCGCTGCGGGAAATCAATTTGCAATGCGGCGGAAAAATCGAGGAGACGCGGACAATGTTGCACGCGGCGATGCCGGCGTTGCGCAGGGCGAGCTCGAAGCTCGACAGGCGTTCGCGATGCTTTCCGACTCCCTTGGTGAGGAAAATTTTCTTTGCGACGAACGCCATGAGCTAAGCGGGAGTGCGCTTCCTCCGTCGAACTGGTCGGAAAAAATTAGCGTTCGAAAATTAGCAAGCACGCGGAGTGATGTCAACTCATTTCACGGCAAGAGATTACGCTTTTGTGAAAGGCGCGAGCCGCGGGCGGCGATCCAGAGAGGGAAAAGTGCACAAATTGCGAAGCGGTCAGTCCTTAAGGCAAAGGAGAATGCAGGGAGCCAGCGCGTCCGAAATGATTTTTAGTTCGCGAAGTTGCGATTGCGTGAAGTCGGCGCCGGCGTCCGCAAGCGTCTTAGCCTTCCGCGAAACCTGGAGGACGCCAACCGCGCGAGGCCCCAACATAATCGGCGAGCTCATGATTTTTTGGATGGGAGGAGTGCGGATCTCTTCGTCAACGGGCACGCCTTCGAAAACAGATGCGTGGGGAACGACAGAGAAATGGTTAATGAGCTCGGGGCGCTTTTCGCGAAGAGTTCTTGCTGCGAGGGCATTGCCGCTCGAGAGTGGAACCTGGCCGATGGTTCGCAAGCTAGCGGGAGCGAGAAAGCGAAGCGAGCGCTCGTCGGAAGTGAGCCCCAGGATGGCCACTTCGTGCGTTTGGACGCCGAAATTCTTGCTGATCAAGTCAACGGCGCGGTCCAAGCGGACGGTATCGCCTTCCTTGCCCTGGCGAGCGAGTTCGGTGACCCATTTTTTCAAATCGCCAATGTGTTCGCTGGTCAACCTGAGCCTGCTGATCGCGGAGTGTAACAAGGAATTTTTTTAAGGTCCAATATCAAACGTTCCGGTGCAGACTTAGAGAAACGAAGGAGGCAGCAGGTTTACGTTTTACGGTGGGAGTGAAAATCTAGCGAATAACGTTCCGGAATCAGATAGAATCGTGCGCGGCCTCGGCGCGAAGCAAATTTAGAGCGCCTGCCGCAGACCAGCGGCGAGGAGCCGCATTTCGGAGCATGTCCGGGAGAGAACAGCCCGGACGCTATGCCCAGGAGACAGCAGTGAGAGCGATACGCCGCATGAAGAGCATGGCCGTCGTAGTATTCGTGGCGACTGTTTTTGTAAACGCGCCCGCTATTTTTGCCGGGCAAGCGCAGCCCGCCAAACCATCCCAGACGCACTCAAGGACAACTCATATGACCGATCCCGGTTTGATGCATCCGGCAACACTGAATGCAAAAGCACCTGCTACGTTCGATGCAAAATTCACCACCACGAAGGGCGATTTCGTGGTTCACGTGACGCGTGCGTGGGCTCCGCTGGGAGCGGACCGATTCTACAATCTGGTGAAGCACGGATTCTTTACCGATGCCGCGTTCTTCCGCGTGGTTCCGGGTTTCATGATTCAATTCGGATTGAGCGCCGATCCAGCGGTGAGCAAGGAGTGGCAATCGGCGAGAATCAAGGACGATCCGGTGACCCAGACGAACAAGCCGGGCTACGTGACGTTTGCCACCGCCGGGCCGAATACGCGCACAACGCAATTGTTCATCAACTACGGGAACAATGCGTTCCTCGATTCGCAAGGCTTCGCTCCATTCGGGGAAGTGACTTCCGGGATGGATGTGGTGAAGAATCTGTACAGCGGATACGGAGAAAAACCCGATCAAGGATCAATTACCGCACTTGGAAAGCCGTACCTCGATAAAAATTTTCCCAACATCGACAGCATCAAGAGCGCAACGCATTGTCACACCCTGATTTGCGAGCGCGGCCGTCCGCGCGACCTGCTGCCTGAAAATCAGGCCGCGGCTGTGCGAAGTGTTCTCGCGACGGGCCGCGCGTTTCCAACCTCGATGAGCGACACTTCAGCGATCGAATTCGCCGCGAGTGAAGCAAAGTCCAAGAGTGCCTGGCCTACGGCCAGCGCCGGCGCCACAGGCTTGCTGCTCGGACTGGCCGCCGCGAAAATCGCTTTGCAATTTGCAGGCATTCGGCATTACGGATTCTTCCGCGACGAACTCTATTACATGGCCTGCGGCGAGCATCTTGCCTGGGGCTACGTAGATCAGCCTCCGCTGATTGCGCTGGTTGCGTGGCTGGCGCGTCATTTATTCGGGCACTCGATCGTCGGCTTGCGGATTTTTCCAGTGCTGGCCGGCGCGGCGGTGGTGTTTCTTACCGGGATTTTCACGCGCGAGCTTGGCGGCGGGCGCCTGGCGCAATCGCTGGCTGCCGTTTCCCTATTATTCGCGCCTGCCTTTTTGGCCTTCGACAGTTTTTTTTCAATGAACGCTTTCGAGCCGCTTTTTTGGCTGGTTTGCGCGTGGCTGGCGATTCGCATCGTCAAAGGAGCGTCGCCAAAGTGGTGGCTGGCGTTCGGGATTGTCGCCGGCCTT
>CAVRSO010000051.1:0-27326 GCA_963723845.1 uncultured Acidobacteriota bacterium | reverse complement strand
AGTCTTGGAGCAAGTGGCTCAAATATTTCAAGCACAGGTCCGCCCTCCGTTTCGCTCCGGGCGTGACAGACCCGAAAGCTTTCGGGTCTGGGCCTGAAAGGATTTGAACCTTTGACCCTGCGCTTATCAAGCGCATGCTCTAACCAGCTGAGCTACAGGCCCACATCTGCCGAGAGTGCAAAAGTGGCGAGTCGCTTTGGCTAGTCAACCAGCAAGCTCCAACGCGCATGCATTGTTCCGGATTCCACCGCTGTTTCTCGACATCACCACGCCTTACTACTGTTGCCAGCTTTGACCGCGAGCAGGCGAAGTGAAGTTCATTAATCTGACCCGCCGCACCGAAATCGGCGCCAACTCCTATTATCTCGAAGCGGATGGCGCTCGCCTGATTCTCGATTGCGGGATGCATCCGAAGGATGAAGGCGAATTTGCTCTTCCCGATTGGCGGCCAATCGACGGCCGCGCGATCGACGCCATTCTTATCTCGCACGCGCATCAGGATCACATCGGCACTTTGCCCGTGCTGATGCGGCGGCAGCCGCGGGCGCGTGTTTTCATGCCGGAAGCGACCGGGGAAATCGGTCGCGTTTTATTGCACAACTCCGTGAACGTCATGATGCGCCAGCGTGAGGAGCTGGGCCTCACGCTCTATCCGCTCTTCACTCATCGCGAAACCAACGCGTCGGCGACGTCTGGCACCTTTGCCCGTACCGCAAGTCGTTTACCATTAATGGCGAGCGACGCCAATGATCGTGACCGGCTGCGCCTTCGAGTATTGGGACGCGGGCCATGTGCTTGGCTCGTCCGGCATTGTCCTGCGCGCGGAAGGCCGCACGGTTTTCTATACCGGCGATGTAAACTTCGATGCTCAGACGGTGATGCCGGCCGCGGTTTTTCCAGAGAACGGAATCGATGTGCTCATTATGGAATGCACCCGAGGTGATACGCCCGTGCCGGCGGCTGGTCGCGCGAGCAGAAGAAAAGCGCCTCGCGACCGCCATCGACGCGACATTTCGCCGCGGAGGTTGCGTTCTCATTCCCGTGTTCGCACTTGGAAAACTCAGGAAGCACTGGCCATGTTCCGGAAGTTTTGGCGGCGAAAACTCAGATTTCCCGATCTATATCGGCGGCCTCAGCTCCAAGTTGACCGCAATTTATGATCGCCGCTCAAATCAGTCGCGCCGGCAATTGTCGCGCTTGCAGTTGATGCCGGAAATCGCGCCCTTCGTGCTGAACGGACAGACTATCGGCGATGCCAGCGCGCGTGCTGGACGGATCTAGCGCTTTCCAGTGGCATGATGACGGCGCAAAACTTTCAAATATCTTCGCCCGGCGCGTCGTCGAAAACCCGCAGCATTCTGTTCTTTTCGTTGGCTACGCCGATCCCGAATCGCCGGCCGGTATTCTGCAATCGGCCCAACCGGGCGAAGATTCAACTCGATCCAGACGAGCCCGCGCAAACATTGCGTTGCCACATCGAGAAGTTTCAATTCAGCGCGCCGCATCGCGGGAATCGCTGCTGGCCTACGCGCTCAAACTTGCGCCGAAAAAAATCCTGCTCGTGCACGGCGATCCGCCGGCGGTGGAATGGATGCGGCAACAATGTTGGCAATTGCCGGGAGTCAGTGATCGTGCCCGCGCCGGGCATTGAGTTTGATTTGTGAATAGTGACTGGTGATCGGTGAATTGCTCAATCCATTCACCGATCACTGATCACGATTCACATTTATGAACTGGCGAGCTGGAACATCAATTCTCTCCGTAAACGTCTGGATCGTTTGCTGTCATGGCTCGGCGAAAAGCAATACGACGTTGTTTGTTTGCAGGAAACGAAATGCAGCGACGATCTTTTTCCCGAAATGGAACTCGGGCTGCCGGCTACCAGCAATACGCTGGAGCCAGTAGTATGTAACATAACATCGTCAGGTTTACTACTTCGATTTGGCCAAACAGATTCGCCTTCGGGAAACGTGTAAACTCCAGCGCCCATTTCAGCTCGTGCGTCCAGCCGACGTGATCCAAATGCAGGGTGCGTGCAAAGCACCGTGTCAATCGTCTCCGGCGGAAACCCGGCCGCCGCCATATCTTTCAGGAACGCGGTTTGCAAATTGCTGCAGTGCGGATTTTGCGCGCACCGGCTCACTCCCCATGCACGTATCCACCACAATCCGCCGCCCACCTGCCTCCAGCACAAACGCTTGCACCGCCAGAACTCGTTCCTTGTGTTTATGCCCTGCGGCACCAGCCAATCGTACTTCTTGTAGTTCTCGGAAGTTTCCGCAGGCAGCAGCGCCGCCCACGGAACGCGCTCCGCCGATTCCATCACGCTCGTAATCTTCACATCGCCCATGCTTCATCGCCCGATTCGCGACTCGCCCTTCCTGTAATCGTGCGCCGGTTCACCACCGTGGCTCGCCGCATGACCATGGTTGCGCCAGCCGCATGTAGCGTGGCACCCGCATCTTTTGTAGGTTCCATTGACCTGCTCCTTAACCTCTCAAGCGCTGTCGTCGCCCCGATGTAACACCAATTCGCGCCCGCGCGCAACCCGCATCAAAACCGTAACGCCACCTGTAGCGCCACCTCTTAAGGGTCGCATCTTGCTTTTGACTTTCTGCTCATCCGCCGATAAATTCACGTTGCCGCCGATGCCTTCATCCCCAAGCTGTCCAGCAAACACGCTTACTGTCTATAATGAAGCCGTGCGCGCCTTCAATATATATCTCCCGTCACAAACCCCTCGCCGATTCTCCGTCGATATCTGCGCAAAGGACGGTACACGCAAGTGAACTCAATTGGTTTCTTTTTTAGGCCAACGCGAGGTCCGGCGAGTATTTTTTTGATCCGTCTCGCCGTGGGACTGATCTTTTTCACGCAGGGCATTTTGAAATTCACCGACCCTAAAATGGGAGTCGTTCGTCTCACCAGGATTGGATTCCCTCATCCCTATTTCACCGCCCACTTCGTCGGCACCTTCGAGATCGTCTGCGGACTCCTCGTGTTGCTCGGCCTTTGGACGCGGGCAGCGGCCGTTCCGCTCTTGATTGTGATCGCAACCGCGATCGCAACCACCAAGATTCCAGAATTATTCCGGGCCAATCAAGGATTTTGGTTTATGGTGAGCGACGCGCGCACTGATTTTGCGATGCTTTGCTCGCTGATCTTTCTCATTATCTTGGGCGGTGGCAGGTGGTCTCTAGACGCGCGACGCCCGCCGCAGCGCATATAGGCCACTTTCGATGGACAAATTTGCAGACTCAAGGCGGCGATTTCTCAAGGGTGCGGGGCTCACCGCAGGGGCTCTCTTGCTTCCTTCGGACCGCGTCGTTGACGAAATAGCCCGTCAGAGCGATCCCAATCCTGCCGACTACACAATTCGCATCTCCGCGGCCGCGATCGAGGTCGCTCCGAAAGTTATCCTCTCCACGATTACCTACAATGGTCAGTTCCCCGGTCCGCTCATCCGCTTTCATGAAGGCCGCCAGGCTACCGTGGATATCTTTAACGATACGGACACGCCCGAGCAACTCCACTGGCACGGACAGAAAATCCCCACGGACGTGGATGGAGCCGCGGAAGAAGGCACGCCCTACATCCCGGCACATGGCAAGCGAAGCATTGCGTTCACGCCTAATCCCGCCGGACTCCGCTTCTATCACAGCCATAATCGCGCCGGAGCAAATCTCTTTGCGGGCACGTACACCGGCCAGGCCGGCCCAGTTTACATCGAACCGAAAAACGAGCCCGGCCGCCACGACCGCGAGGTTTTTCTCACCTTGAAGGAATTCGAGCCCACGCTTAGCCGTGGTGGCGACATGGCTCAGGATTTCCTGTCGCCTCCCGCTCCCGATAAAGCCCTCAAGGAACCCGGCGAGAGCGCTATGAATGCCTCATTGGCCAAGGGTATGCCACATGGCTACGAGGTCGGCTACACCGTGTTTACCATCAACGGCCGCATGCTCGGGCACGCTGAACCAATCCGTGTGAAGCAGGGTGAACGCGTCCTTCTCCATGTCTTGAATGCCAGCGCAACTGAAATTCGCAGCCTCGCCTTGCCGGGACACTCATTCCAAGTGGTCGCGCTCGATGGAAACGTGGTGCCGAATCCCCAACACGTTCCCGTCCTGTGGATCGGAACTGCGGAACGCGTTTCCGCCATCGTGGAAATGAATCATCCTGGCGTTTGGATTCTCGGGGATCTCGCGAACGACGACCGCGGCCACGGCATGGGTATCGTGGTCGAGTATGCAGGTCGGACCGGCAAGGCTCAGTGGATCGCCCCACCGCCATTCCAATGGAGCTACCTTCGTTTTGCCAAACCCGGCGCCTCCGTTCCCTCGCCCGACGAAACGATCGACATGACCTTTGCGAAAGACAACGCCGCCGACGATGGCTTCAATCGCTGGACCATCAACGGAGTCGCCTTCCCCATGGAAGTTATGTCCGGCAGATCGGCCCCCGCCATGTTTCATCTAAAGGAGGGCAAGCGCTACCGCGTCCGTATGCGCAACGCCAGTGACGATATCCATCCCGTCCATCTCCATCGTCACAGTTTCGAACTCACCAAACTCGCCGGAACTTCCACCGCCGGTGTTCTTAAAGACGTCGTCATGTTGGGCGGATACCAAACTTACGAAATCGACTTCATAGCCGACAACCCCGGCCTCACTCTTTTCCACTGCCATCAGCAACTCCACATGGATTTCGGCTTCATGGCCCTATTCGATTATCTTTAGGTTCCTGTAGCCACCCTTGATTGCGTGTTTGCCGGAAGCATTGGCTATCACTCGCCATAAATTGCTTCGCCCCAGTATGTCAGTCGCAGCGTCAAAGTTTGTCCAGTCCGAGATTCTTCAGGGAAACGCTGTCGCGCACGTGACGCTCGAAATCCCGGTATGCAACTGAAACTGAAAGGTATCCCGGCATGTGTTGCAGAAGTAAACCGTCGCAGCCCAACTGGCATCGGCCGTGCGATGTAACGGCACGTATCTAACCTGCAGATCAAATGAGACAGAGGGGGATAAGAATGAAAGCTTCTAGGAATGGTGTGTTGTGGGTGGCACTAGCCGCTCTGATTGCGATCGGAACGATCGTGCCGGGGCTGCAAGCAGGACCGTTTGGCGAAGGCCGGTTCAAGCTGCCGTTCGACGCGCAAGTGGGGAAGATGACGCTTTCGACGGGCGACTACACGTTTTCGGTCATCGTAACGCCGGGACGCACGACTGATCCGCGTCTACCGAGGAACAGAAGGCGTTGGGATTATGGTTCCGCAGGAACTTGACTCCTACCATGGGCAGAATCAGAACTCCGCACTGCTTTGTATTCGTCATGATGGAAAGGTCACGATTCGGGCATTGCGATTGCCCGGCGTCGGCACGTACTTTTTTCAACTGCCGAAGGACCTGAAGACGCTCGTTGCTCAGCAGCCACAAATGATCGAAACAGTGCCAGTGCAGGTGAGTGGCGAGTAAAGCCGCTTACTGAGATTCGCGCAGCATTGTCGAACACCTCGGAGCCGGACACGCGCAGACCGCCAGTAGAGGGGCGAGCGCGAGTCCGGCCCTTTCTTTTTCCGTATCGTTCTACCGATGATTCTCTCTGTTGCCCGCCGCCGTGACTCGTGGGCCTCACGTTGCGGTCGGCCGCAATCCCTCGGCTGACGGCTGGCGTCTAGGCCTTCCGTGATTCTGGGTCGCAAGCTGTCCGCGATTCGTGGAGTAGCTCCGCGCGTGCTCCACCTGCGTGCTCATTCGCGAAGCTCTTGGCTCGCGCGACGCGGCCATTTCAGACGATCGCGGCCGAACCTGAACTCCGTGCGACCCGCCATTAAAGCTGGTGTGGGGAACACCTCTGCCCCGATTGCGGGCGTTATAGGTGTACACGTTATGTACTACCCGTGTGTCCACGTGGTTGTAGACGCGGTTGTAGAAGAAGTGGCCGGAATGCCAATAGCCGCCCTCGTAGCCGAGGCCGACGTAGCCAAAGCCGTAGTTGATGCCGCCGTAGAAGCCGATGTGCAGGCCCCAGTGGCCGGGATAAAAACCATAGCGGCCACCGTAGAAACCCCAATAGCCAGGCGTCCAGAGCGCGCCCGCGTAGGGTGGCTCGACCCACGCGCCGGGCACCCAGTAGTAGCCAGCCGGGCTCCAGGCCCAATAGCCGGGAGTCCAGATGTAGCCGTCGGCGGGCGGCGGTGGCTGATCGTAGACGGGCAGCGGAGGAGGAGCCTGGGTTGCCGTTTCTGTGGGCTGTTCACCGTATTCGTCGGCGGGCTGACCCGGAGCGGCCGTCGGCCGGCCGGTGGCGGAGCTTGGGTTGTGTAGGAAGGCCCGCTGGGTGCCAGGTTGCCTGCGGCAGGGTCCTGGCCCTGGTCCGGCGGAGTCTGGTCCTGATCCTGCGCGGCCACAGCTGCGGCACTGACCATGGGAATAATGGGGATCAGACGCTGATGACAGACTGCTGCGCAGAGGGCAATTGCAAGGGCAAACAGAACCAACCGCGCACTCCGAGGAAGACGGTTCATAGCACTCTCCCAGTCTTGGTGTCCAAATAAAACTACGCCCACCGGAGTGTTTCAGGCAACAGCTGAGTTGTGATTGCTGGTAAGCGACTCGATCGCAATGAGTAGTTGGCGTGCAGCGTCTGATTTGGAGATGTAGCCCTGGGCGCCGGCCTCCCAACGCCCTGGACCGCATTTCGGACTCGTCATACTGGCTGAGTATGATTACTTTCGCGCGCGGAACATCCCGGCGGATGATTCGCGCGGCATCGAGCCCGTTCACATGGGGCATCGTTATGTCGAGAAGCACTATGTCCGGACTTCAGCTCTCGCGCCTTTTCGATGGCATTGCTTCCATCGGCCGCTTCGCCGCAAATCTCCCACTCCGGCCGCGTTACGAGAATCGAGCGCAGACCGCGCCTCACAAGTTCGTGATCGTCTACGATCAGTATCCGCAAGGGCCCCATTGCCTCACATCCTCCAAAGCACGATGGTGCGGAAACATTCCCCGTGCTGCTAGCGGGTCTTCTGCTGTCTCGAAGTGAGATCGAAATGTCGCTGCGTTGGTGCGTCAGATAGCGTTCACCGAAGCCCAACTACAATCCGCGTTGTTGGCCGAAATAGCTATACCGTTTTCCCCTTAAATTTGGCAGGAATTCCCGTGGCTACTGCCCTTCAGTGCAGTCCTGTAACCCGGCGGTACCGTGTCAACTCAACCCTCGTCGGGAGGCTTTCACCATCCGATCCAGCGGTGGAAGGCGCGATGCCAGTGTTTGCCTGTTTGCCGCCACCACGAGCGAGGGCACCCCTTTTTCCACGGGGCCATTCCCAACTGCATTACGATTGCGGGACACTAGGGAGGCCATGCCCCGCAACTCGCTCCTCGAATACTTCCGGCGAGACTCGCGCGTTTCAGACGAAATTGCCGTTGTTTGGCGGAGCGGCTACCGAACAACCCGCTGGCCGTATGAAGAGTTATTTCGAGCAGCCACAAGATTCGCGTGGGAACTCAACGAGCGCGGCGTTCAGAAAGGCGATCGGGTGCTGGTGTTCGATAAGTATTTCAGATATCAGATGGTCGCCTTCCTTTATCGCGGAGGCGAAACTGCCGCGCAACACGTGGCTCTTCTTGAGTGCGCCCTCAAACGCGATGCCAAAACCGCGAACGACGTACTGATCACGCATGTGAACAATTGCGTCGAGCATGCGTTGGCCACGAGCTCTCTCCGCTGAACGGACCCTTACGCTAACCTCCACATATGATGGCTCATAGTCACACGTTTCCGATCTGCATGAAACTTAGACCAAGGCTGGCATTGTGTAGCTGATGCGTCTGTCGCTCTAGCGCCATCCTCGCTCCGCTTTTTCAAAAAAGAGCCAACCCGCAACATTTGCTCTCTTTGCGGTCTGGTCGACTTCCAACAAATAGTTATGCAGCTCAGGACAAAGACTTCTTCGGCAGCGCAACTGGTCGCCGGAATAGCTCACTGTAGCAAAAAATCGCATTTCATATTTTTTCTGGTGGGAGTCCCAACGTCACGAGCATCGAATGTCTCCAATGAGATTATTGAATAGGGCGTCAGAAAGGCCGAATTGAGCAATTGCTCTACCTTCGCCCGAAATTCATCTGTGAAGGTCCACAACTTTCATCTCCGGAGCTGCAGACGGCACGCCCGGACGAAGAAAACGTCAATGTGGTGAAAATCAGGATTATTGCCGACAAAGCGGACAGTGATCGCGTTGTCAAGAGATCCTCTTCCTAGATGAAGCGGGGATCGGCCCATTATGCGGCGTCATGCGGTTCGATAAATCAAATGTCACCTGGTCGAAACACCAGCCCCATCCTTCGGGCGGGTCGTAGCCCTCAATAAGCGGGTGGCCGGTGGCGTGAAAGTGCTTTGTGGCGTGGCGATTGGGAAGAATCATCACAGCATCCGACGTCTGCACGTGCGGCAGAGACGCAGATGAACCCAGACATCGTTGCTCTTCAGGATATTCCCTCTCAACCCAGCGCGCCGGGTACCACGTCACGAATATCTTTTAGATAATTACAAAGCATGCGCCAGGTCTATCCCTTCACGAGTAGCCGGTGACCCGTTCACAGCAATATCGAAATAATATGAACAGCAGCAACCGATCGCCTTTCTGAACGCCGCGCTCGTTGAGTTCCCATACGAATCTTGTGGCTGCTCGAAATAACTCTTCATACGGCCAGCGGGTTGTTCGGTAGCCGCTCCGCCAAACAACGGCAATTTCGTCTGAAACGCGCGAGTCTCGCCGGAAGTATTCGAGGAGCGAGTTGCGGGGCATGGCCTCCCTAGTGTCCCGCAATCGTAATGCAGTTGGGAATGGCCCCGTGGAAAAAGGGGTGCCCTCGCTCGTGGTGGCGGCAAACAGGCAAACACTGGCATCGCGCCTTCCACCGCTGGATCGGATGGTGAAAGCCTCCCGACGAGGGTTGAGTTGACACGGTACCGCCGGGTTACAGGACTGCACTGAAGGGCAGTAGCCACGGGAATTCCGGCCAAATTTAAGGGGAAAACGGTATAGCTATTTCGGCCAACAACGCGGATTGTAGTTGGGCTTCGGTGAACGCTATCTGACGCACCAACGCAGCGACATTTCGATCTCACTTCGAGACAGCAGAAGACCCGCTAGCAGCACGGGGAATGTTTCCGCACCATCGTGCTTTGGAGGATGTGAGGCAATGGGGCCCTTGCGGATACTGATCGTAGACGATCACGAACTTGTGAGGCGCGGTCTGCGCTCGATTCTCGTAACGCGGCCGGAGTGGGAGATTTGCGGCGAAGCGGCCGATGGAAGCAATGCCATCGAAAAGGCGCGGGAGCTGAAGCCGGACATAGTGCTTCTCGACATAACGATGCCCCATGTGAACGGGCTCGATGCCGCGCGAATCATCCGCCGGGATGTTCCGCGCGCGAAAGTAATCATACTCAGCCAGTATGACGAGTCCGAAATGCGGTCCAGGGCGTTCGAGGCCGGCGCCCAGGGCTACATCTCCAAATCAGACGCTGCACGCCAACTACTCATTGCGATCGAGTCGCTTACCAGCAATCACAACTCAGCTGTTGCCTGAAACACTCCGGTGGGCGTAGTTTTATTTGGACACCAAGACTGGGAGAGTGCTATGAACCGTCTTCCTCGGAGTGCGCGGTTGGTTCTGTTTGCCCTTGCAATTGCCCTCTGCGCAGCAGTCTGTCATCAGCGTCTGATCCCCATTATTCCCATGGTCAGTGCCGCAGCTGTGGCCGCGCAGGATCAGGACCAGACTCCGCCGGACCAGGGCCAGGACCCTGCCGCAGGCAACCTGGCACCCAGCGGGCCTTCCTACACAACCCAAGCTCCGCCACCGGCCGGCCAGACGGCCGCTCCGGGTCAGCCCGCCGACGAATACGGTGAACAGCCCACAGAAACGGCAACCCAGGCTCCTCCTCCGCTGCCCGTCTACGATCAGCCACCGCCGCCCGCCGACGGCTACATCTGGACTCCCGGCTATTGGGCCTGGAGCCCGGCTGGCTACTACTGGGTGCCCGGCGCGTGGGTCGAGCCACCCTACGCGGGCGCGCTCTGGACGCCTGGCTATTGGGGTTTCTACGGTGGCCGCTATGGTTTTTATCCCGGCCACTGGGGCCTGCACATCGGCTTCTACGGCGGCATCAACTACGGCTTTGGCTACGTCGGCCTCGGCTACGAGGGCGGCTATTGGCATTCCGGCCACTTCTTCTACAACCGCGTCTACAACCACGTGGACACACGGGTAGTACATAACGTGTACACCTATAACGCCCGCAATCGGGGCAGAGGTGTTCCCCACACCAGCTTTAATGGCGGGTCGCACGGAGTTCAGGTTCGGCCGCGATCGTCTGAAATGGCCGCGTCGCGCGAGCCAAGAGCTTCGCGAATGAGCACGCAGGTGGAGCACGCGCGGAGCTACTCCACGAATCGCGGACAGCTTGCGACCCAGAATCACGGAAGGCCTGAGACGCCAGCCGTCAGCCGAGGGATTGCGGCCGACCGCAACGTGAGGCCCACGAGTCACGGCGGCGGGCAACAGAGAGAGAATCATCGGTAGAACGATACGGAAAAAGAAAGGGCCGGACTCGCGCTCGCCCCTCTACTGGCGGTCTGCGCGTGTCCGGCTCCGAGGTGTTCGACAATGCTGCGCGAATCTCAGTAAGCGGCTTTACTCGCCACTCACCTGCACTGGCACTGTTTCGATCATTTGTGGCTGCTGAGCAACGAGCGTCTTCAGGTCCTTCGGCAGTTGAAAAAAGTACGTGCCGACGCCGGGCAATCGCAATGCCCGAATCGTGACCTTTCCATCATGACGAATACAAAGCAGTGCGGAGTTCTGATTCTGCCCATGGTAGGAGTCAAGTTCCTGCGGAACCATAATCCCAACGCCTTCTGTTCCTCGGTAGACGCGGATCAGTCCGTGCGTCCCGGCGTTACGATCGACCGAAAACGTATAGTCGCCCGTCGAAAGCGTCATCTTCCCCACTTGCGCGTCGAACGGCAGCTTGAACCGGCCTTCGCCAAACGGTCCTGCTTGCAGCCCCGGCACGATCGTTCCGATCGCAATCAGAGCGGCTAGTGCCACCCACAACACACCATTCCTAGAAGCTTTCATTCTTATCCCCCTCTGTCTCATTTGATCTGCAGGTTAGATACGTGCCGTTACATCGCACGGCCGATGCCAGTTGGGCTGCGACGGTTTACTTCTGCAACACATGCCGGGATACCTTTCAGTTTCAGTTGCATACCGGGATTTCGAGCGTCACGTGCGCGACAGCGTTTCCCTGAAGAATCTCGGACTGGACAAACTTTGACGCTGCGACTGACATACTGGGGCGAAGCAATTTATGGCGAGTGATAGCCAATGCTTTCGGCAAAGACGCAATCAAGGGTGGCTACAGGAACCTAAAGATAATCGAATAGGGCCATGAAGCCGAAATCCATGTGGAGTTGCTGATGGCAGTGGAAAAGAGTGAGGCCGGGGTTGTCGGCTATGAAGTCGATTTCGTAAGTTTGGTATCCGCCCAACATGACGACGTCTTTAAGAACACCTGCGGTGGAAGTTCCGGCGAGTTTGGTGAGTTCGAAACTGTGACGATGGAGATGGACGGGATGGATATCGTCACTGGCGTTGCGCATACGGACGCGGTAGCGCTTGCCCTCCTTTAGATGAAACATGGCGGGGGCCGATCTGCCGGACATAACTTCCATGGGGAAGGCGACTCCGTTGATGGTCCAGCGATTGAAGCCATCGTCGGCGGCGTTGTCTTTCGCAAAGGTCATGTCGATCGTTTCGTCGGGCGAGGGAACGGAGGCGCCGGGTTTGGCAAAACGAAGGTAGCTCCATTGGAATGGCGGTGGGGCGATCCACTGAGCCTTGCCGGTCCGACCTGCATACTCGACCACGATACCCATGCCGTGGCCGCGGTCGTCGTTCGCGAGATCCCCGAGAATCCAAACGCCAGGATGATTCATTTCCACGATGGCGGAAACGCGTTCCGCAGTTCCGATCCACAGGACGGGAACGTGTTGGGGATTCGGCACCACGTTTCCATCGAGTGCGACCACTTGGAATGAGTGTCCCGGCAAGGCGAGGCTGCGAATTTCGGTGGCGCTGGCGTTCAAGACTTGGAGAAGGACGCGTTCACCCTGCTTCACACGGATTGGTTCACCGTGCCCGAGCATGCGGCCGTTGATGGTAAACACGGTGTAGCCGACCTCGTAGCCATGTGGCATACCCTTGGCCAATGAGGCATTCATAGCGCTCTCGCCGGGTTCCTTGAGGGCTTTATCCGGAGTAGCGGGCGACAAGAAATCCTGAGCCATGTCGCCGCCACGGCTAAGCGTGGGCTCGAATTCCTTCAAGGTGAGAAAAACTTCGCGGTCGTGGCGGCCGGGCTCGTTTTTCGGTTCGATGTAAACGGGGCCGGCCTGGCCGGTGTACGTGCCCGCAAAGAGATTTGCGCCCGCACGATTATGGCTGTGATAGAAGCGGAGTCCGGCGGGATTAGGCGTGAACACAATGCTTCGCTTGCCATGTGCCGGGATGTAGGGCGTGCCTTCTTCCGCGGCTCCATCCACGTCCGTGGGGATTTTCTGTCCGTGCCAGTGGAGTTGCTCGGGCGTGTCCGTATCGTTAAAGATATCCACGGTAGCCTGGCGGCCTTCATGAAAGCGGATGAGCGGACCGGGGAACTGACCATTGTAGGTAATCGTGGAGAGGATAACTTTCGGAGCGACCTCGATCGCGGCCGCGGAGATGCGAATTGTGTAGTCGGCAGGATTGGGATCGCTCTGACGGGCTATTTCGTCAACGACGCGGTCCGAAGGAAGCAAGAGAGCCCCTGCGGTGAGCCCCGCACCCTTGAGAAATCGCCGCCTTGAGTCTGCAAATTTGTCCATCGAAAGTGGCCTATATGCGCTGCGGCGGGCGTCGCGCGTCTAGAGACCACCTGCCACCGCCCAAGATAATGAGAAAGATCAGCGAGCAAAGCATCGCAAAATCAGTGCGCGCGTCGCTCACCATAAACCAAAATCCTTGATTGGCCCGGAATAATTCTGGAATCTTGGTGGTTGCGATCGCGGTTGCGATCACAATCAAGAGCGGAACGGCTGCTGCCCGCGTCCAAAGCCCGAGCAACACGAGGAGTCCGCAGACGATCTCGAAGGCGCCGACGAAGTGAGCGGTGAAATAGGGGTGCGGGAATCCGATCCTGGCGAAACGAATGACGCCCATTTTTGGGTCGGAGAATTTCAAAATGCCCTGCGTGAAAAAGATCAGTCCCACGGCGAGACGGATGAAAACAATACTCGCCGGACCTCGCGTTGGCCTAAAAAAGAAACCAATTGAGTTCACTTGCGTGTACCGTCCTTTGCGCAGATATCGACGGAGAATCGGCGAGGGGTTTGCGACGGGAGATATATATTGAAGGCGCGCACGGCTTCATTATAGACAGTAAGCGTGTTTGCTGGACAGCTTGGGGATGAAGGCATCGGCGGCAACGTGAATTTATCGGCGGATGAGCAGAAAGTCAAAAGCAAGATGCGACCCTTAAGAGGTGGCGCTACAGGTGGCGTTACGGTTTTGATGCGGGTTGCGCGGAGGCGCGAATTGGTGTTACATCGGGGCGACTATAGCGCTTGAAAGGTTAAGGAGTAGACCAATGGAACCAACAAAAGATGCGGGCGCCACGCTACATGCGGCTGGCGCAACCGTGGGTCATGCGGCGAGCCACGGTGGTGAACCGGCGCACGATTACAGGAAGGGTGAGTCGCGAATCGGGCGATGGAGCGTGGGCGATGTGAAGATTACGAGCGTGATGGAATCGGCGGAGCGCGTTCCGTGGGCGCCGCTGCTGCCTGCGGAAACTTCCGAGAACTACAAGAAGTACGATTGGCTGGTGCCGCGGTTCGTTACCCCCGAGGGACAAATTATTTTGGCGGTGCAAGCGTTTGTGCTGGAGGCGGGCGGGCGGCGAATTGTGGTGGATACGTGCGTGGGAAACGATCGGTCGCGCGAAATCCCGCACTGCAACGATTTGCAGACCGCGTTCCTGAAAGATATGACGGCGGCCGGGTTTCCGCCGGAGACGATTGATACGGTGCTTTGCACGCACCTGCATTTCGATCACGTCGGCTGGAACACGCGGCTGGAAAATGGGCGCTGGGTGCCCACCTTTCCGAAAGCGCGATATTTATTCGGGCGGCGCGAATGGGAATGGTGTGAAACACTTCTCAAGGAAAAAACATCCGACGTGCGGCACATTCTGGATTCCGTTCAGCCGATACTGGACGCGGGACTGGCCGATCTGGTGGAGACAAATCACCGCTTGACGGACGAGTTGTGGCTCGAGCCCACGCACGGGCATACGCCGGGGCATGTGAGCCTGCATATTTTGTCGCGGGGGCAGCATGCGATTGTGACCGGAGACGTGTTTCACAACCCAATTCAATTTGCCGAGCCGGAAATATGTTCGGTCGGTTGCGTGGACAAGGAAATGTCACGCAAGACGCGGCGGGAGTTTCTGGCGCGATACGAGAATCGGGCGGCGCGCATTTTCGCCGTTCATTTCAACTCGCCGGTGGGATGGATTGTGCGCGAAGCAAGCAATTGGAAATTCACCACAGACTAGGCTCCGGTCATGCCTGAAATTCGGAGTTTCGATTACATCATTGTCGGTGGCGGGACGGCTGCGTGCGTTCTTGCGAACCGGCTGACGGAGGATTCCGCAGTTCGCGTACTGATGATCGAGGCGGGGCCTGAGCCGGAAAGCCCTTGGATCAAAATGCCGCTGGCAATGGGCAAACTTTTTACTCATCCGACGCTGAATTGGGGTTTTTACACCGAGCCTGAAGCGAAACTGAACAACCGGCCGATTTTTTGGCCGCGCGGAAGAGTTCTTGGCGGGTCCAGCTCGATTAACGGCAGCGCGTACGTGCGCGGGCAGGCTGAGGATTACGACGGCTGGAGGCGGCTCGGCAACGTTGGGTGGGGCTGGTCCGATGTGCTGCCGTATTTCAATAAATTGGAGCGGCGCGAAGATTTGCCGGCCGAGTCTCGAAACGGCGCGGGCATGCTTGCGGTGAATTACCCAACGTACGTTCATCCTATTACGCGAGCGTTTATCGAGGCGGGCGTGCGGAATGGCCTGCCCGCCAGCAGGGATTTGAACGGCGCCGTTTCAGAAGGCATCAGCCTGATGCCCAACTCGGTGCGCAAAGGAGTGCGCCAATCGGCTGTGGAAACATATTTGCGTCCCGCGCGGGGGCGGCAGAATCTCGTGGTGGAAACATCTGCGCTTGCGCGCCGTTTGCTCACGGAGGGTCGCCGCGCCACAGGCATCGAATACGAACGCGTTGGAACGGTCCAAAAGGCGCTGGCCAAGCGGGAGGTGATTCTCGCGGCCGGCTCGATTGGCTCGCCGCAGATTCTGATGCTTTCCGGCATTGGCCCCGCCAGGCATTTGCGCGAGTATGGGATCGCGGTGGTGGCAGACGTGGCCGGGGTGGGAGAAAATCTGCACGATCATCCGTATACGACTTGCACGTACAGAACTGCACCGGAAAATTCGCTGAATCCGCAGTTGCGAGGGCTTCGCGTGGCTTGGCACGCGCTGAATTACTACCTGGCGAAGCGCGGGCCGCTGACGAATGGCGCGTCGCAGGCTACGGCCTTGACGCGCGGGCTGCCGGACGCTCCGTGTCCTGACCTGCAAATTGTTTTTCGGCCGATGAGCCATGTCTTCGACAGCAGCGGGAAAATTGCGCCCGATCCGATACCGAGGATTACCGGCGGCGTTGCGTACGTGCGGCCGAAATCGCGAGGAAGCCTCCGGCTGAAATCGACCGATCCGCGGCAGGCGCCGGCGATGTTTGCGAATTACCTCTCGGTGGCGAGTGACGAAGAAGGGCTGCTTACTGGCGTGAAACTTGTGCGGCGCATTTTTCAAACGGAGCCGATCAAGTCTCGCATTCTGGCGGAAGATGCACCGGGCGATGCTTGCAGGACGGACAACGATGTGCGCGAGTACTTGCACAAGGCGGCCAATACTTTTTGCCATCCGAGCGGCACGTGCAAAATGGGACAGGATGCGATGGCGGTGGTGGATGAGCGGCTGCGCGTTCGTGGAATCGAGTCGCTACGGGTGATCGACGCGTCGATTATGCCGGCGCTGCCCTCCGCCGGTCCCGCGCCCGCGGTGTTCATGATTGCGGAAAAGGGCGCGGACCTTATCAAGGAAGACCACGCGCGAGGTGTTACATCTGTGAGAAGCGATGCTGTTGCTTCGGCGGTGCGCTAGGCTCGGCGTAGCAGAGGGGCGGTCGTTTTGACGGTGCAAGAAATGGGCGAGACGAAGAAACCCGGGCTCAATCCTGAGCGGCTGCGCCACCTCAAGTCCGTTGTCGAAGAAGACATTCGCAAAGGCCTTTACTTTGGCGGCACGATTATCGTCGCCCGGCACGGCAAAATCGGCTTTCACGAAGCGATCGGCTATGCCAATTCGGAACGCAAGCGTCCGGTGAAGAAGGATTCCGTCTTCAGCCTGTTTTCGGTTACGAAATCCTTCACCAATGTTCTGGTGCTACGGGCGATCGAGCTGGGCCAATTTGCTCTGACAACCAAGGTGACCGACATCATCCCGGAATTCGACGGGCCGCTGCGCAAGGACGTGACCGTTTTTCACTTGCTAACGCACAGCGCAGGGCTGCCGCCGGTCTACACGCCGAAGGCCGGCATGTACATCGACCGACTCGACGAGATGATCGCGGCAATTTGCAAGCTGGTGCCGGGCGAGTTCCCACCCGGCACGCGTGTTGATTACTCGCCGTTCGTCAATCATGCACTGCTCGGCGAAATGGTGCGGCGCACCGATCCCAAAGCGCGCTCCTACCGGAAAATTGTGGAGGACGAGATTCTGAAGCCGCTGGGGATGAAAGATACTTCCGTGGGTGTGCGGCGCGATCTGAAAAAGCGCCATCTGGTGCCTGACTTCCGAGGGAACGCTGCGATCAATCATTTGGGTCATAGCGATTTGGGGCAGAATGGCGCATTCGAGGAAGAAGATGCCGAGATGCCCTGGGTCGGAATTGTTTCCACGGCATCGGACCTGTTTCGACTGGCCGAAATGCTGCGGCGGCTGGGCGAGCTTGACGGCGCGCGCATCCTTTCGCCCACAATCTGCAAGAAGGCGCGGCAAAACTGGACAGGGGACAAGCCGAACGAGGTTTACAAGCGGTTGTGCGTCGAGCACGGCTGGCCGATTATCCCGGCCTATCTCGGCCTCGGCTTTCCACTGCGCGGCGAAGCGATCGGTAATCACCTCTATGGCACGCTCACTTCGCCAAACACCTTCGGAGGTTATGGCGCCGGAACGACTATTTATTGGGTGGACCCGGAACTCGATCTGACCTTCGTAGGCTTGTGCACCGGCGTGATGAATTCGGCGGACAATTATTTGCGCTGGCGTCGGCTATCCGACATCGCGGTCTCAGCGGCCATTTGAGGCACCACCAAAAACAGAACCATCATGCCGAACCAAGAGAATGAGGGCTCGTTTGACTATGTGATCGTCGGAGCAGGAACGGCAGGCTGCGTACTTGCCAACCGGCTCTCGGAGGATCGAGCGAACCGCGTGTGCCTGATCGAGGCGGGACCCAAAGACAGTCATCCCTTCATCCACGTGCCGGCTTTGGTTGCGGCCGCGATGGTGAAGCCGAACATCGTCTGGGGCTATTGGACGGTGCCGCAGCAAAACCTGAATGGACGGAAGGTTCCGATTCCGCGCGGGCGGGTGATTGGCGGCACCAGCTCGATCAATGGCATGGTTTACATGCGCGGTAATCCTAAGGACTACGACGATTGGGCTGCGGAGGGAAACCGGGGCTGGAGCTATTCGGAGGTGCTCCCCTATTTCGTGCGTTCGGAAAACAACGAAGCGTTTGATGGCTCTCCGTATCACGGCAAAGGCGGGCCGATGAATGTGAAAAGCATCAAGCGGCCCAACCGGCTGAATGCTGCTTTTCTCGAAGCGATGCGAACGCTGCAATTTCGCCGCAACGATGATTTCAACGGCCCGGACAACGAGGGTTATGGGCTGCGCCAGGGAACGATACGGGACGGTTACCGCGAGTCCGAAGCGACAGCCTACCTGAAGCCGGCGATGAGCAGGCCGAACCTGAAAGTGCTAACCGAAGCGCTGGTCACGCGGGTCGTGGTAGAGAATCGCCGCGCGACCGGCGTCGAGTTTCAGCAGGGCGGCGAAACACGACGGGTCGCCGCGCGGCGCGAGACCATCGTCTCGGGCGGCAGCATCGGATCCCCACAGATCCTTATGCTCTCGGGCATTGGCGATGGCGCCGCACTGCAGGCTCTGGGAATTTCCGTAACTCATCATTTGCCTGGCGTGGGTGCGAATCTTCACGATCATGTCGCGACCTCGGTGCAGATGGTCACGTCGAATTCCACTTCTTATGGTATTTCGCTAAAGGCACTGCCGCGGGGAGCCTGGAACATTTTCGAATATTTGTTGCTGCGCCAAGGGCCATTTTCCAGCAATGTCTTCGAGTCGAATGCGTTTTTGAAAAGCACGGACGGCCTCGACCGGCCCGACACGCAGGTGGTTTTTCAGCCGGCACGGCGGAATCAATCGACGTTCCCCCTGCCGCTTGGGCACGGGTTTGCAATTAGCATAGTGCTCTTGCATCCCAAGAGCCGCGGCCGCGTCGCGCTATCGAGTCCTGATCCGCGCGCGGTGCCGATTATCGATCCGAATATCCTAAGCGCGCCTGAAGACTTCGAGCCGATCCTGCGCGGGCTCAAGCTGGCACGGCGCATCTTCGCAACCCCGGCATTTGCTCCTTACAAAGCGACGGAGTTTCTGCCCGGAGCGACGGTCGAAGGTGACGACGCGTTCCGAGAATATATCCGCAAGACTACTGCAACGGTCTATCATCCGGCCGGAACCTGCCGCATGGGTGTTGACGACACCGCGGTGGTTACTCCCGACCTCAAGGTTAAGGGCATTGATGGCTTGCGGGTCGTTGATGCATCGATCTTCCCGAGGCTGATGGGAGGAAATCCGAATGCGCCCGTGGTGATGGTTGCGGAGAAGGCTTCGGATATGATCGCGGGGCGACCGCCGCTTGCGCCCGCTTGCACTGCCGCGAGATCGCTAGGAACCCGGAGGAAAATGCCATGGCCAAAGAGCACATCAGAAAGTGGAAGATCGGCGACGTCGAAGTGGTCCGCATCGTCGAAGTGAACGCGCACGAAGATCCCTTCGAAGTGCTGCTGACCGGCGTGACGCCGGAGGTCGCCAAGCAATACGACTGGCTGTTTCCGAATTTTGCTACGCCCGACGGCCGCATGAAGATTTCGTTTCAGGCTTTCGCTCTGCGCTCCGGAAATGAAAAGATCATGATCGACACGTGCATCGGCAACGATCGCCAGCGCGAGTTCCCGATATTCTGCAATATGCAGAGCTCGTTCATCGAAGACTTGATCTCGGTCGGATATGCGCCGGAAACGGTTGGAAAGGTTTTGTGCACGCACATGCATTTCGATCATGTGGGCTGGAACACGCGCAAAGTGAACGGCCGCTGGGTGCCGACGTTCCCGAATGCTCGTTATTTATTCGGCCGCAAGGAGTACGACCATTGGCAAATGCTCCAGCGCACGGGCAAGTATCATGACTGCACGCATTTGGAGGACTCGATCAAGCCGATCACCGACGCCGGCCTCGCCGATTTCATCGAGCCGGATATCAAGCTGACGGATGAAGTCTCTCTCGTGCCAACTCCTGGACACACGCCGGGACACGTCAGCGTGCGTATTTCGTCCAAGGGGCAAGAAGGCTTCATTACGGGCGATATGCTGCATCATCCGATCCAGCTTGCGGAAATCGAGCGTCCCGGAAATTTTGACATGGACAAAGAACAAGGGATCAAGACGCGCAAAGCCATGTTCGAGCAGCTCAGCGACAAAAACATACTGATTATTCCCAGCCATTTTTGCGAGCCGACCGCCGGTTACATTATTCGCGACAAAAAGAATTGGCGATTCAAAAAGTTCTGCGAGTGACCGCTCTTAAATTCATTGGGGAGGGAACAATGTCGCGTCTGAAAGGGATGGTTGCGTTTGTAACAGGGGCGGGGCGCGGGATTGGGCAGGCCATGGCGCTCGCATTTGCATCGGAAGGCGCGATCGTAGGCGTGGCGGAGATTGATCCAGCCACCGCTCAAGCGACCGTGAGCCAAATCGAAAAAAATTCCGGCACGGCTCGCGCTTTTGCGATTGACGTAAGTCGGCGTGAGGACGTGCTGCGCGCTGTGGATCAGCTTGTTTCGGAATTCGGGCGCCTGGATATTGTGGCCAATAACGCAATCGTGTTTCGTCGCGAGCCGGTTTCGGAAGTACGGGAGGAAACGGTCGAGAGAATGATTTCGGTGGGGCTGAAGTCGATTTTATGGACCGCGCAAGCGGCCTTGCTGCACATGGATGCGGAACGCGGCGGCGTGATCATCAACAACACATCGCCGGCCGCGGAACTTGGCGTGCCGCGCTCGACGGTCTACTCGGCGATTAAAGGCGGCGTATCGTCCTTGACGCGTTCGCTTGCGGTGGAATTCGGCGCGCGCAAAATTCGCGTTAACGCAGTGTGTCCGGGCACGGTGCCGACTCCGGGAGCGCGCGCGATGAACAACAATGACGACGCGCTGTACGAATCTCGGCGGCAAAAAACTCCGCTGGGGCGATTGGGAACTCCCGAAAATATTGCGTCAGCGGCCGTATTCCTGGCTTCGCCGGAGGCGTCCTTCATCACCGCAGCAATTTTGCGAGTTGACGGCGGAGCGACGGTGAACGCCGGGGCTTGATGGCAACGGAGCCGCTTTCCACTGGGAACCCTAGTGCAGCGTGCTCACGTAGTAGCTGTCCATGTATTCGCGGAGGGCAAAGATCTTTTCGTCCTTGATCTCGATGATGAACGCGTAGCGATTACGGTATTCCCTACCATCTTTGAAGCGCCCAGCACCTCGCGCCTCCACCGCCGCGTAAGGCCCCTGCAAAATCAAGAGTTGAATCAACACCTTCGGATCGCCATCGACGAACATGCCGCGCACCGGGGCGAGAAACTCGTCGATGATCTGTTTGCGCCCTTTTTTTTCGCCCGCGCCGGGGATGCCGGTGGCCATTCCAGTCCAAGTAGCCTGTTCGTGGAAGAGAGGCCGAAGGCGTTCCAGGTCGCCCGAGCTGAGCGTTTCGAAAAATGTCCGCACAATTTGCTCGTTGCGATTGGCTGCTTCGGACATCGGAATCCTCCGGTGATTGATTGTTTCCTGATTCCTGAATCCCGCGGCTTGCGGTGATTCGGGCGCACACTTGGGTATCACAGTGGGAGGGCGCGCCGCAAAGATTTAATCCGCGCGATGGAAGCCGGATCGACCGATCACTTGGAGTAGGAAGGAGTTGGTGAGACTATTGAATCAGAAGAGAGCAGGAGTGCCGCCATGAAATACCGAGTTGCTATGTGGACGGCTGCAGGCTTTCTGGTTGCATGCTTCTGGGCAATTTTCCTTCTACATACCCACATACTGATCACTTCAGCCGACCCGATGTGGAATGTGGTCCGTCTAACCTGCCCGATTGCGTTTCTTAGTTTTTATCCCATTAAACTTTATTGGGTCCTTCTTGCGAATGCTACGACGTATGCTCTAGTCGGCCTGACCGTGGAAATCCTGCGGCGACAACTTAAGCATCTAGCAGCTTAAATTCAAAGCATGTCGCTGGTCTATCGGGCATGCTTCTGCGCAGCTCGCAGGATTGCCTCGATGCTCTTCTCCACATCCGCGTCTGTCGTTGACCAGTTACTCACGCTGATGCGCATCGCGGTCCGGCCTTTCCACACCGTTCCTCCGCACCAGCAGACGCCCTCCTGCTGGATCGCCGCGATGGTGCGCAGAGTTTGTTCCGCACTTCCGAAGGAAACCAGAACCTGGTTGAGCAGCACTTCATTGAGCACTTCGTGTCCCGCGTCCCGCAAAGCGATAGAAAAGCGGCTAGCCTGGCGGCAGTTGCGTTCGATCATTTCGGCGATCCCCTGGCGTCCGAGGGACCTCATAGCCGCGTACACGGGAATCGCCCGCGCGCGCCGCGACTCTTCCGGCACAAAGTCATGGGGGTCCCGCTGGCCTCCCGTAGTGACAATATAAGCGGCGGCCAGGGACATGGCGCTGCGATGCGCGGCTTCGTCGGCACAGAAGACAATCCCGCAATCGTAAGGGACGTTCAGCCACTTGTGCGCATCGGTGGCCACCGAATCAGCGTTTTCGATACCGCGAACGAGATGCGCGCGCTCGGGTGAAGCAGCGGCCCAGAAACCGAACGCGCCATCCACGTGCAACCAGGCGCCGCACTCTTTTGCCGCTTCCCCGATTTCGCGAAGAGGATCGATCGCGCCCGTATTCGCGTTGCCGGCTTGCGCACACACAATGCAGGGTCCGCGATGTCCACGCAAGGCAGCGGCCAGACTATCAGCGCGCATCCGGCCCTGGCTATCCGTGGGAATTCGCCGAACGCGATTGGATCCGAGTCCCAATAGTCGAAGCGCCATGGATATGGTGTAATGCGCTTCTTCGTTGACCACCACGTCGATGGGCGGCGCTCCGAAAAGGCCGTCTGCCTCGACATCCCATCCGGCATTGCGCAACACGCGATGCCGGGCGGCAGCCAGTCCGGTAAAATTCGCCATCTGGCAGCCGGTCACAAACCCAAAACTCATCGTGGCGGGGAGGCCGGCGAGTTCGCGCAACCATGATCCCGCGATCTGCTCGATTACCGAGACTAGAGGAGACGAAGCGAAGACAACGCCGTTTTGATCCCACGCGGATACAAGCCAGTCCGCGGCCAGTGCGGCTGGGACACTGCCACCTATCACAAAACCGAAGTAACGAGGCCCCGCGGAGGCGACCGTGCCTTTCATGCCGGCGTTCGCGAGAATCGGGGTGAGGACGTCCGCGGCGATTCCCTCGTCGGGAAGCGGGCCACCGAGCATTTGCTGCAACTCCCCGGCCGACGCACTGGCGCATACGGGCCGGCTGTCAAGCGATGCGAACCAATCCGACGCATGGCGCTGGACGCTTTCAAGAAGACTCGGGATATCCTCGTGCTTCATTGGCTGTGACTCCGTGTTTGAGCGGGACCGAATCGACATTTCCAAATTTTTCGACTATAGGCTACCACTGACCGATCCACTACGAAGCGTTGGCGGTTCTTGCGGGATAGGGCCAATTTGGCGCATAATCGGCGCAGTTGTAGGGGAGGAGTGCCCGCAACATAGGAAAAGGCCGAGGACCCCGGCGGGCGTTATATTGGCTGGATGAAATCAGAGAGTGGGAGCGAGCCGATGAGAACTTCACGACTTGTATGCGCGGTTGCCTTGGTGCTTGCGTTTGCGGGTTCGGCTTTCGCGCATCATTCCGCCGCAATGTTCGACCGGGATAAGAAGGTAGAGCTTGTGGGAACCATCGTCACTTTCAGCTGGTCGAATCCTCATAGCTGGATCGAGATGGACGTGCCCAATGCAAACGGCGGCACGGATCGATGGGGCGTGGAATGCAACAGCCCGAACACGATGGCTCGCACCGGATGGAGATCAACCACGCTGAAGCCTGGGGATCAAGTGACCGTCACAATCCATCCATTGCGAAGCGGTGAAAAGGGTGGCCGATTTGTGTCCGTTAAACTGGCCGACGGGCAGGTGTTGACCGATATGATTCCCTATCCAACCAAGTAGGCCGCAAGCGGCGAAGATCATTGTCCGCAGGCGCATCAGGGAATCGTAACTCCCGCGCGAAAGGGACGACAAAATGACGAATTGTAAGCTGAAGTTCGCGCTTGGCGCCGCGATCGTGGCGTTGAGCCTGGGAGCTTTTGGCACGGCCGCGCGGGCGCAAGGTCAAAACAAGGCGGATCAAACCAAGCAAGAAGAAGTGTTTCCCGAAGGCGCTCTCTCTCCGGACAATCTGCATAAGCCGCGGCCGAAGCCGCCCTTCGATTTGACGGGCACGTGGATGGTCGATCTCAGTTCGGGCTTCAGCTCCTTTATGTTCGGGCCTCCCTATCCCCACTTTCATCCTGAGGCGGAAGCATTATTCGAAGAAGGAAAGAAGGCGACAGCCGGGGGGCACGCGTTCCACGACGATATCGGCAAGTGCTATCCGGCAGGCATGCCCATGATCATGACGCGCGTCTGGCCGATCGCCATGATTCAGACGCCGACGGTGATCTACATGGTCAGCGGATTTGAAAACGAGATACGGCTGATTTATATCGACGGGCGGAAGCACACGGCTCCGGATGTGGTGGTCCGCACCTACGACGGCGACTCGGTCGGACACTGGGAAGGCGACACGCTGGTGGTTGACACCACGAGCATGACGCCCGCGCGGCACTGGATCGACGTTGGGGTTCCGGTGAGCGATGAGTTTCACATCATCGAGCGCATTCGTCTGCAGAACGGCGGCAAGACTCTGGAAATCAAATACACGCTGCTCGATCCGAAGAACTGGGACGGCGAATGGACCAGCACCAAGCACTGGAATCGCGAAGACGATACCGATATCACCGAAGTTGAATGCTTGCCCGACCTCGACCAGCATCTTCCAAGCACCCAATCCAAGCTGAACATTAACTAATCGAACTCCTACAACCCCGTCGATTTGCAGTGACTTGTAACTGGGCCTGAGCCCATAAGTTCGAGCGGCCGGCGGACGTCCGCATCAAATCGTTTTGAGTCCCATGATGGAAGAACGCAATGGTCGCGGGGTGCCAGAATTCAAGGTGCACTCGCTGCTGAGGTCACCGACCGTTACCATCACCGATACGAAATGCGCTGGCAGCTGCCGCTGGATGAGCTCGGAAGAGTGCACGACAACGACACAGCTCATATTCCCATATCGTGGCGTGTACGTGCGCCATGTTGGGCATGACCAGAGTGTGGCGGAAGCGAACCAAGTTCTTTTTTTCAATGCCCATGAAGGCTATCGGGTAAGCCATCCAGTCGCCGGCGGTGATGGCAGTCTAACGCTGGTTGTCGAGCAATCGAATTGCACGAGTTGGCGCGCGCGGCATGTTGGATCGAAGTTCCAACATTGCATTCCGTGGACGGCGTTTACGGATCGATGCCCGTGCCCAGGCTGCTGTGGCATTCCTCCGCCACAGCCTGCACCAAAAGGTGGCAGAACCCTTGAAAGCTGAAGTCCTGGCCTTGACTTTGGTGCGCCGAACTCTCGGGCCGCGCACTTCACATACGCCGGACGCTACGGCTGGTCGTCGGAAACTGGTTGATCGCGCTAAGCTCGTACTGTCGAGCGACCTCATGCGACGCTGGACTTTGGCGGAGATCGGGGACGAACTGCGCGTTTCACCTGTGTATCTCACTCAGCTTTTCCAACAGGTCGAAGGAATGCCGCTATATCAATACCAACTTCGCCTGCGGTTGGCCCACGCGCTGGACCTCGTTGCGCGCTACGATGACCTGACGACGTTGGCGCTTGATCTCGGCTTCTCCAGCCACAGCCATTTCAGTGCCGCCTTCCGCCAGCTCTATGGCTATTCCCCCTCCAGGTTCAAGCACTCAGTGCTCAGTCGCTAATTTCTCTACGAAAAAAATCGCTAAAGATTTCGACAGCGGTCTTCCTGCCCATAGTGGCTTACTTCGGCTTGCCCGAATTTCGGGATAAGGAGGAGAAATTATGGCAAGAGGAACTCGTGTTGCCTGTAATCGCAAGCTGGATGGACAGCCTGCCCATGTGAGAGTGGGAGGCAAGACAGTCGAGGTTTATTGCGATGATTGCGCGAAGAAACTGAAAGAATTGGGCGCTTCCGCAAGAGCGAGGAGGCGTTAAACATGAATCGAAATACCTCAGCCGTAACGCGAAAACACGTACAGACGCCGTCAGGGCGTATCAGCTACACGGAACATGGTAACGGCCCCGTAGCATTGTTTGTTCATGGCGTGCTGCTGAACAGTTACCTTTGGCGTCACCAATTGACGGATTTGGCCGATGTCGGCGCTGTATCGCGCCGGACCTGCTTGCCCATGGCGACACCGAAATCGCGCCGGATCAAGACGTATCCGTGACCGCCAACGCCAAATGCTCAAAGAATTTCTCGATGCTCTCAGGATCGACCGGGTGGATCTCGTGGGAACGACAGCGGCGGGGGAATCTCGCAGATCTTGCCGCTATCTACCCAGAGCGCATCCGCAGTCTCACGCTCACCGACTGCGACACCCACGACAACTGGCCGCCCGAGGCCTTCAAGCCTTTTCTGCGATGGCAGCCGAGCGGCGGGTTGCGGGAACGCTCGATGGATGCTGCGGACAAGAGCGTTTACCGCTCGCCGCAGCTTTGGGTCCTGCATACGAGCACCCCGAACGGTGAGCGGACGAAGACATCGAAACGTATCTCCGGCCGTTCCTGAGATCGGAGCAACGAACGCACGATCTTCAACGGTTTCTAGCCGCATTCGACCACAAGCACACACTCGCTGTCGAAGATCGACTGAAGACCTTGAAAGCACCGACCCTGATCGTGTGGGGAACCGACGATGTGTTCTTCGATGTGAAATGGTCGCATTGGCTGGCCCAGAACATTCCCGGAACGCGGCGTCGCGTCGAGTTCAAGGACGCTAGAATCTTCTTTCCCGAAGAGCGCTGGCGCGAGTTCAACAAAGAACTGCGAGACCATTGGCAGACAGCCGGATCGTGAGGACAAGTTTACTTCAAGACCTCAACTCAAAAGCGCGGGACTTAGCGGCGGGCCTCCGTGAATCCAGGGCGCGCAGCTTCGCGCGCCTTGGCGCGTGCACCCCGGAAATACAACCAGAGGCCGAATACAATCGCACCAAGTGTGCCCGAGACCAGCTTCGCCTCGAACAGCCACGGATTGCTAGCCTCGGCGGGCGGAATCAGCGACAGTATGATTCCGCCTACGACCACCGCGAACCCCAGCAGACTGGCGACCCATACGCCAACCTTGCCGCCGGGAATCAACGCGGCGTTCGTGTTCGTCTCTCTGTCGCGACGGTAGGCGAGCTTGATAGCCGCCGGATACATATAAAGGAACGGGACGAAATATAGAATCGTCCCTGCATCGACAAGAATCTGGTAGGCGACATTCGGGTCCTCTTTTAGTTGGGCCAGGAGCAGGACTGCGCACGAAATGCCCGCTTGGACGAGGATCGAAACCCACGGTGTCTTCCATCTCGGATGAATCTTGCCGAACGCCGCAG
>CAVRSO010000050.1:0-14074 GCA_963723845.1 uncultured Acidobacteriota bacterium | reverse complement strand
GATGATTTCCGCCTTGGCTCGATCTTCTTCTGCCATGTCCGTTTTGTAAAAATTTGGGCGGTTGATGAAAAGGACGACGTCCGCATCCTGCTCGATCGCGCCCGATTCCCGCAGGTCAGCAAGCTGCGGCTTCCGATCTTCGCGCTCAGGAGCGCGCGTCAACTGGCTGAGGACCACAACCGGAACTTTCAACTCCTTGGCCAGCGCCTTCAACGAACGCGAGATGCTCGACACTTCTTCCTGGCGGTTGCTATTCCGCCGGTTCGTTGAAGGCACAACCAGCTGAATGTAATCGACGATCACCAGCGACAATCCGCGATCGCGCTTCAGCCGCCGCGCCTTCGCCCCCATCTCGAGCACAGTCGATGAGGCGGAATCGTCGATCCAGATGGGCGCCTCTCCAAGCTCTGCGAGCGATTTGGTCACATGCCCCAATCGTCGCGATTCATGTGTCCCGTGCGAAACTTATGCGCATCCACGCGCGCGTGCGACGCAAGCAGGCGCAGCAGCAAAGATTCCTTCGACATTTCCAGGCTGAAAATCGCCACCGGCTCCCGCTGTCGCAGCGCCACATTCTCAGCCATGTTGAGCGCCAGCGCCGTCTTCCCCATCGACGGCCGAGCCGCCAGAATGATCAGTTCCGAGGGTTGCAAGCCCGCCGTCTCGTTATCAAGCCCTGTGTATCCGGTCGCCAAGCCGGTAATCCGGCGGCCCTCGCTGAAAATTTTCTCGAGTCGATCGAAGCTCTCCTTCACTAGATCTTTCACGCCGATCAGCCCGGCTTTTACGCGATCTTCCGCCAATTGGAAGATCGTTGACTCCGCGCGATCGAGAATCACATCCGCATCGTCGCCCGCCGCCAGCGCTTGCTCCTGAATCGCGGACGCGGAATAGATCAGGCTCCGCAGAATGGCCTTTTCTTTTACGATGCGCGCGTAGTGATCCACATTCGTCACGCGCGGCAGTCCGTCGGCAAGCTGCGAAAGGTAGGCCACGCCGCCTGCGGCTTCGAGTGCGCCGCTTCGCGCCAGATCCTCCATCAGCGTGATCGTGTCGATGGCCTGCTGCTTCTCGCCGAGCTGCACCATTCGCTCGAAGATGTGCCGGTGCTGCGGAAGAAAGAAGTCCTCGGACCGCAATCGCTCGACGGCGGCGTTCAGCGCGTGATTGTCCAGCAGCACCGCGCCCAGAATGCTGCGCTCCGCCTCCAGGTTGTGGGGCAGCGGACGTTCGATTGAGACATTTGAAGCCATCTAGATTTTCGCCTTATCTTCGCCTAACGCAACGTCTAGCGCAAGAGATCGTTTGCCGCAGCCTTCTGCGCGCCAAATTTCTCGTGAATGCATAATTTTTTTCACCCGGTCGCGCGAGTCTGCACGCTGCGAACACAAAGGTCAACCACGTCCGCCTGTGGACTATTTCGGAAAAGTGGAAAACACCGATCGGCAAGGATGTGGGCGAGGGATTCCGTTAATAAATTTCTGCGGCGCGAGTCGAATGAGCGAAACCTGGATTTTACGCGCGCTTTTTCTGAAAAATTGTGCCGAGTTTAATGCACGAGATTCGTTCAACTAGACACATTTAAGTGTCTTAAAATGTCGAAAAACGCCGACTCCGTGAGGCCAGGCTGACCTCTATGCTTCCTTTTTTACGCTGAGCTTCACGTTCGCGGCAATTTCGCGGTGCAACTTCACCGGAATTTCGAAGTCACCGACCACCTTGATGGGGTCCGCCAGCGCGATTTTGCGCTTCTCGACGTTAAAGCCCTTCGCTGCCAGCGCCTCGGAAATATCCGCCGACGTGACCGACCCGAAGAGCTGATCGTTTTCTGCCCGCCTTCCGCGTCAGCTCCAGCGAAACCCCCGCCAGCAGTTCGGCCAGCTTTTGCGCGTCGCCTTTTTCTGTAGCTTCCTTCTTCGCGAATGTGGCGCGCATCTTCTCGAGCCGCTTCATGTTGCCGGCGCTGGCTTCGAGCGCGAGTTTCCGCGGCAGAAGAAAATTCCGCGCGTAGCCTTCGGCCACATCGACCACCTGACCCCGCGTTCCGAGCTTTTCAACGTCTTCTTGCAGGATAATTTGCATGCTATCTGTTGACCCCAGATTTACAGTTCCGCCGCGAAGGGCAGCAGCGCGATATTTTGCGCCCGCTTGATCGCGACTGCTAGCCAGCGCTGGTGCCGCGCGCAGGTTCCCGTCATGCGACGCGGCAAAATCTTTCCGCGTTCCTGCAGGAACGGCGCCAGTATTTCCGATTTTTTGTAATCAATGTAATCCGACTTGTCCACGCAGAACCGGCACACTTTCTTCTTCCGGATGAAACTGCGCTTCCCTCGCTTCGCCGGACCTCCCGGCCTGCCACCGCCCTGCGGACGCGGACCTCCCGGCCCGCCAAACCTGCTCGGTCCGCCAGGTCCCGATGGCCCGGAATGCCCGCCAGAATGCCCGGACGAGGCTCCCGGTCCGGACGGTGCTGATGGCGCCGGCGGTGGTGCTTGCTGATTCGGTGCGTTTTCTTCTGCCATTCGATTTCTCCTAAATTAGAAACTAGCTTGTGGCCGCAGCCTGTTCGCCGCTGCCCGGCATCGCCGGAGCAGGTGCGGGAGCGGTCTTACGCGGGCGCCGAGCCGCGCGCTTCTCGCGGTGTCTCTTCAACTTGTCCTGGCGCTTCAATTCCTCGTCGACGCGCACGGTCAAGTATTTCATCACGGCATCGGCTACTTTCAGCCGGCGCTCGAGTTCCTTCACTACTTCGCCGTGAGTGGAACGCACGACCATGTACACATAAAATCCCTCGCGCAGCCGCTGCACTCGATAGGCCATGCGCTTCCGGCCCCACTTCTCCGTTTTCTCGATCTTGCCGCCCTTTTCGGTAGCGGCGTGCTCGAGGGTTGCAATCACTTTGTCGATGTCCGGCTCCGGCGTGTCTGGCCGGCAGATAAAGATCAGGTCGTACTGACGCTCTTCCATGTGTCCTCTCGATTCCTTGCCTTCTCTGCAGCAACAACTAATTCACTACTCAGGGGCTTCCTCGTCGCCGGTCACCTTGCGATTGAATCGCGACATTGCCTTCTCGACCCCTTCCGTCAAGACCACTTCCACCGCCTCGGCTGCCTCGACCGACATCTCTTGAGCGATCCGCCGCTCCTCGCGGTTCATCTCTCCGAGGAGGTAATCCTTACGGTCTCCCCAAATCTTTTCCGGCCGAACGCCCAGCCGAATGCGCACGAATTCATCCGTTCCCAGCGCGGTGATGATCGATTGCATGCCGTTGTGCGTGCTGTTCCGGCCTTTGTCCCGAACCCGCAACATGCCCCACGGCAAATCCACTTCATCGATCAGCACGATCAGATCGGCCGGCTCGCATTCATATCGCTCGGCCAACATTCGCACGGCGACGCCGCTCAGATTCATCATCGTCTGCGGCTTCGCCACGATCACTTCCTGGCCCGCCACTACGCCCCGCCCGATCAGCGATTTTGCCTCTGGACGCGTGACCCTGATTCCCGCCCGTTCCGCCAGTGCATCCACGGCGAAAAACCCCAGGTTGTGCGGCGTCCATTCGTATTCGGCGCCCGGATTGCCGAGTCCAACGATGAGTCGCATGGGCGACCTGGCTCCTTACGCGCCCGGCACTTTGGCACCACTCGCTTACTTCTTCTTTTCGGACTTCTCTGGCTTCTCTGCCTTCTCCGTTTTCTCGCTCTTCCCAGTTGCTTCCGCGCCGCCCTCGGCCTCGCCTTCTTCTTCCTTCTTGCCCTTCTTGATGACCTCAGGCTCGGCCGGTGCCGTTTCCGTTGCGACGGCCGCTTCCGGCGCCGGTTCCTCTTCCTTCTTCAGCACTACAACGTGCGCCAGCACACGCTGCGGGTCCGTAAGCAGCTTCACCTTATTCGCATCAATCGGCAGATCGCCCGCGCGAAGCTGTTTGCCGATCATGAGCTCCGTCACGTCCACTTTGAACTCTTCCGGAATATCCGCCGGCAAGCACTCGAGTTCCACTTCGCGCGTGACCATTTCGAAAATGCCGCCCTGCAATTTCACGCCCTGCGGCTCCCCAAACGTGTGCACCGGCACGCGCACGCGCATCCGCACGTCCATCGCGATCCTCAGTAAATCAACGTGCAGCAGCGAGCCGCTGAGCGGATCAACTTGCCAATCCTTCAGCATGGCCTGCTCTTCCCGGCCTCCGGCTACTCGCACGCCAAAAATCGTGTTGTGGCCCGATTCCGAGCGCAGAATCTTCGCTACCTGTTTCGCATTCACGGCCAGGGACACGGACTCTTTTTGTCCGCCGTACAGAACCGCGGGGACCATGCCCGTTAGGCGCGTGCGACGCGCGGGGCCCTTGCCGCGGCCTTCGCGAACCTTTCCTTCAACTGTAAACGTTTCCATTTTCGTTTCCCCTTGCTCTTCTAGTCCCGCTTCCGCGCTAAATAAACAATTCGCTGATCGAAGTCTCTTCGTGAATCGATTGTATTCCCCGCGCGAGCAATGGCGCCACGCTCAGCGTCTTGATCTTCGGCAGTTCGCGCGCCGCCTGGCTCAGCGGAATCGAATCGGTCACCACGACTTCCACGATTTCCGATTTTTGAATGCGCTCGACCGCCGGACCGGAGAGCACCGGGTGCGTGCAGGCCGCATAAACCTTGGTTGCGCCATTCTCGAGCAGTGCTTCCGCCGTTTTTACCAGCGTTCCCGCAGTATCAATGATGTCGTCGATGATCAGCGCAGTACGATCTTTCACCTCGCCGATCAAGTGCATCACTTCGCTTACGTTCACATCGATTCGCCGCTTATCCACGATCGCCAGCGGCGAATCCATCCTTTTTGCGAACAGCCTGCGCTCTCTCCACGCCGCCGGCATCGGGCGAAACCACCGTCACAGGACCCAATTGCTTCTTCTGAAAATATTCCACCAGCACTGGCGCGGCATACAAATGATCCACCGGAATATTGAAATATCCCTGAATCTGCGGCGCGTGCAGGTCGAGTGAAAGCACGCGGCTCGATCCAGCCGTTTCCAAAAGATCCGCCACAAGCTTCGCCGAAATGGCCACGCGCGGACGATCTTTCCGGTCCTGCCGCGAGTACGGGTAATACGGAATCACCGGCGTGATGCGCCAGGCCGACGCGCGCTTGAACGCGTCCACCATGATCAGCAGCTGCATCAGGTGCAAATCCACCGGATTCGCGCACGGCTGCACCACGAACACGTCCGCGCCGCGCACGTTCTCAAGAATCTGATAGCGCGTTTCGCCATCCGAGAACTGCCCGTGCTCGGCCTTTCCGCGCGGCACGCCGAGATACGAGCAGATGGAATCGCACAGCGCTGTATTCGCAGTCCCGCAGAAGACCTTGAACTTCTGGTCGGCCAAAGTTCTCCCCTACCGGGTCACACTCCAACCCATAGCACGGCCATACTTTTCCCTGGAAAGAGTTTCAGCGACGAAAACCGAATCTTCCGGGAACGCCCGAGCGGCTCGGCGCGCCTGCGCTGGGTTTCGGAATAATCCAAACACCGCCGACCCGCTACCCGCCAGCGCGGCATTCGCGGCTCCTCGCTTGAGCAATCCGTCCCGGATTTCTCCGAGGCGCGGATAGCGGCTGAAAACAGGGCCCTCGAAATCGTTGGAGACCCTGCTCTGCCGGCTCCAGCACAGAGCGCAGAACCCCCAAATACTAGGGGGTTTCGGACTCTTTGTCAATTCCGCGGAAATCCACTGATAAGCTTCTTTCGTGCTCACGGCTATATTTCGCGGCGATACAACGACGATCGTCTGCTTCGGCGCATCGTCCAGCGGATAAATTTCGTCGCCGCGATTCACCGCCAGAGCGCGCCCGCCGAAAAGAAAGAAGGGCACGTCCGCTCCCAGCACGGCACCAATTTCCATCAGTCGCGGCAGCGCAATCTTTTCTTTCGTCAGGCGCAGCATCCCGATCAGCGCGGCCGCAGCATCGCTAGAGCCGCCTCCCAAACCGCGCGCGACAGGAATTTTCTTCTCCAGGTAAGCCGAGATGTGCCCCTCGAAGCCAGTCTCGTTAACAATTGCCTCGATCGCGCGCATCACCAGATTTGTGCCGTCCACTGGCAGCTCTGGATCGTTCGACTCCAAGAAAATCTCAACGCTTCCTCCGCGCTTGGGAGTCGCGGTGAGCTTGAGCGTATCGCGCAAAGAAATTGTCTGAAAGATAGTCCGCAGCTCGTGATAGCCATCCGGACGGCGTCCTAACACATGCAAGCAGAGATTGATCTTCGCAAACGCCGGCAGGCGTAACGTCCGTTTCTCGAAAATCATGCGGGGGAGCTTACTGCGGTTTCTCGGAATCCGGAGAGGATTTCTGCGCGAGATGCTTCTTCAGCGTCCTCAATTGCGCTTCCAATTCGGTCACTTTGTCTGGTTCGTAGTCGGCAGGCACCGCTTTTCGCCATTCTGACAATGCCAGTTCAAATGTTTCTGCTGCCCGCTCGTTCTGGCCCAGCTTCAAATAAACGTCGCCAAGATGGCTAAGAATGGTCGGATCGTTGCCCTGGCGATCGATCGCCTTGTGCAGGTTTTCTTCCGCTTCCGGGAGCTTGTTCTGCTTGTAGTAAGCCCAACCCAAGCTATCGAGGTACGCGCCGTTATTGGGCTCCTGCTTCAGCGCCCGCTCGATCAAGGATCCGGCTTCGTCCAAGCGAATCCCCCGGTCCGCCAGCATGTATCCGTAGTAGTTCAACACCGGCGCATTATCCGGATTCACCTGCAGCACCTTGCGAAACTGTTGCTCGGCCTGATCGAATCTTTTCTGCCGCTCATAAATGGACCCCAGCAGAAACCACGCTGTCTCCTTGCCGGAATCCCCGTGAGCCATTTGTTCGGCCTTCTGCGCCGATTGCTCCGCTTCGGTGTATTTTCGGCCGCGCTCCTGCACCTGCGCGATATCGACGTAGATTTCCTGGTCGGATTCATTACCTTGCAGCAGACCTTGAAGAAGCTGCGTCGCAGCCGCGGTCTGGGTCTTTTCACCGTAAAGCATGGCCAGCGTGACCGTCATCTCGGGGTTTTTCGGGTCCGCATCCAGCGACTTCTTAGCCTCTACGATGGCCTGGTCGATGTTGTGGTTCTCGCGATAGGTCTCAATTGCGAGCGCCGCTGCGCGCTTCTGTGAATCCCCGCCAAGCTTCCCCATTTCCGCATAGGCTTCGAGGGCAGCCGCGTAATTTCGTGCGCCGCGATACGCGCGTCCCAACTGCTCATAAAGAATTGCCAGCGCGTTCGAATTGCCTCCGGCACCCTGGCTCTTTATCCCAGCGATCGCATCCGTCAGCAGTTTGACTGCGTCGTCGTAGTGTCCCTGATCCTCATCGAGTAGCGCTTCGTTGAAAAGAATTTCGAGGCTCCCAGGCGCGAGCTGTTTCGCGCGGTCCAGGCTTGATTGCGCCTTATCGAACTGGCCCAGCCGACGATAAAGCTGCGCCAGTCGCAAATGATTCTCCGAAGTTCCCGGCTCCAACTCCACAAGCTTCTTATATTGTTCGAGCGCGTCCGCATACTTATCCCGCTCCATCAGCGCTTCGGCCAGACCGTGCCGGTGTCCCGCATCATCCGGATCGAGCGCGACAGCCTTGCGGTATGCCGCTTCTGCTTTTGGATAGTCCTTCGCTTGGGAATATGCGCTGCCCAAAAGATCGTAAATATCGGGAGAAGGAGAGTCCTGGGACGCCTGCGTGAGCAAATCAATCGCTTCCTGCGATTTGCCTTCGTCAACCAGAAGCTGGCTCAATTGTTCGAGCGCGGCGCCGTTATCCGAATCCTGCTGCAACACCTGCCGAAGGATTTTCTCTGCGTCCGAATGATGATTTTCGAAGCGATACAGCCGCGCAAGCCATAGCTCCGAATACGTATCGTCGGGTTGGACCTTCAGAATCGCTTGAAATTGCTCGATCGCCTGGGTGATGTTCGCTTGCGGCACTTCGCCCGTGCTGATCTCCCCCAATGCACGAACGTAAATCCGCGCCAGTAGCCGATGCGCATCCACGTTGTCCGGTTCGATCTTCAGCGCGGCCTGCGCCTCTTCCGTGGCTTCGCGCATGTGACCGGATTTCGCGTGGATCTCCGCCAGGCGCTCCTGTATCACAGCCGAACCCGGATCCATCTCCAGCGCCTTTTTGTATGACGCGATCGAGTCGTCCGCAAATTGCGATTTGTTTGTGGCTTCGTACTGCAGCTCTTGCAGATGTCCGAGGGTGAAATAGTAGTAGGCGCTTCCCGGCGTGGAGTCGGTTGTTGCTTGAGCGCCGGCCGGCGCCTGCTGCCGCGCGAGAGGTTCCGCGATTGCCAGTGGCGCCCCAATCAGAAGAACTGCGAGGCCCGTGCTAAGAATCGTTTTCATTCACCACCAGCCATCAATTATCGTACAGCTAGTAGGACGCGTCAAAGCTTTCCGGGGTTCCCCGTTCGGAGAGGATTTGCGGTCATTTTGAACTTGAACGCATCATTCGGAACTTCGGCTCCGGTCTTGCTATAGTCGTGGTGACTAACATCTTATGGCGCGTAATGCCTATCAACCGCCGGCAGTGGCCCTCGCTGCCATGCTCGCCCTTCTGGGCTTTGCAGTTGGCGCCCCTGCGCAAGAGCCTATTGGCCCCGCCACGCAAACGCTGCCGTCGGCTGCGGCTGCCTCGCCTTTGCCTGGCGCACCGCGCCCCCAACCGGCTCTTGCGAACTTCGCATGGCTCGCGGGCGAATGGCACGGCAGTTGGGGACCTCGCCTCGCGGTCGAGGCGTGGACGCCGCCGCATGACGGCGTGATGCTCGGCTCGTTCCAACTGTCGGAAAACGGCAAGACGCTTGTTCTAGAGCTACTTCTCTACCGAAACCGATGGGAAGCTCAAACTACATATTCGTCACTTCACGCCTTCGCTCGTCGCCTGGGAAAAACAAGACCCGGTCGCTTTGAATTTACAGAGCGCCGATGCGACCACCGCTATCTTTGAAAACCCGGCCGATGGCGAACCTAAAACCGCCACATTTACGCGGCTCGATGCCGATACCTACGCTTCACGATTCGAACTCACGTCGGAAAAAAGCGATCCGCATATCACGCAGATTGTTTACCACCGCAAAACCGCCAGCTCGCCGCCAACACGGGACAAACACAAGCCCAAGCAGCAAGCTCCCTAGCTCTCGAAGCAAATCCCGAACCCATGCCGCGATGGCCGAAACCAAACCCCCAAAATCCCGCAGCGCTCAGCTAGTCAAGGCGCAGCTTCACATCGGCCCTGCCGGATGGTCTTACAAGGATTGGCAAGGGATCGTCTACCCGTCTCCCCGGCCGCGCGGCTTCCACGAAGCCACCTACCTTGCCGAATACTTCAGCACCATCGAAATCAACACTTCATTTTATCAGCCGCTAAAGCCGGAACATTGCAGGCAATGGATCGAACGCGTTTCAGCGAACTCGCAATTCGTCTTCACGGCGAAGCTTTGGCAGAGATTCACTCATCATACCGACGCAACCGCCGAAGAAGAGCGGGACACGCGCGCCGGCTTCGACGTGTTGAGAGAGGCTGGAAAACTTGGCGCGGTCCTGCTTCAGTTCCCTTTCTCATTTCATCAGACGCCTGACAACGTCGCCTATTTGAAACGCCTGGCGGACCGCTTCCACGATTACCCGCTCGTGGTGGAAGTCCGGCACAGCTCCTGGAACGACCCTGCTTTCTTTCAGCTGCTGCATGAAATGAGCGTAGGCTTCTGCAACATCGACCAGCCGCTCATTGGCCGTTCACTGAAGGCGTCTGAAATCGCCACGGCGCCGGTCGGCTACATTCGTCTCCACGGCAGGCGCTACGACACTTGGTTCAGCGACGATCCCGAGCTGCCGCCACACGAGCGCTACAACTATCTCTACTCGCAAGAGGAACTGGCGCCTTGGTCGCAGCGTATTCGCACCGTGGAAAAGAGCAGCCGCACCACATTTGTCATCACCAACAATCACTTCGAGGGGAAAGGCGTGGTCAACGCGCTGCAGCTCATCAACATGCTGACGCACGAAAAGGTGAAAGTGCCCGAGCCTCTCCGCCACCGCTACCCTGAATTGGAGAAAATTGCCAACGATCCCCCGGCCGAACCCACGTTGTTTACCTGATTTCTCTCTCGGATACTTCCGGCTGCGAAACACTCTGGGGTATCATGGCCACACGGCGGGGCTGTAGCTCAGATGGATAGAGCAGCAGTTTCCTAAACTGCGTGTCGGGAGTTCGACTCTCCCCAGCCCCACCAGCCTTCGCTCGCCAAGATTGACATAGCACCTGTTGACCTTCAATATCGGCGAGCTACGGCTCGGCAGGCCAAGCAAATCAGCGAGCGAGGCTGTCGCGCCGGAGCTTCTTTGCGGAGGCGGATCTCGCCGTGAAATACGTCTACATTTTGCAGAGCGAGCAGGACGCGGAGCATTTCTATACCGGCATCACGAACGATTTGGAGGCCAGACTGTCGAGGCACAACTTAGGTGAGGTCGTGCATACGGCTAAGTATGGCCCGTGGCATATCAAGAGCTATGTTGCTTTCACCGACGAAATGCGAGCGCTCGCGTTCGAAAAATACCTGAAGTCTGGATCAGGCAGAGCCTTTGCGAAGAAGCGTCTTTGACAAAAACGGAGAATTCGCTCCCACCTAAATCGCCTTTAGCAGGGCTTGAAACCGCGGATGGCTGCGTATGGGATCCAGATCGGAGTCGTGCTCGGCCCAGGCCTTGTACCACTCGCCTTGCCGCAGAGCTTTTTCGAGGCACGTGATGGCTTCCTCAGTCATGTCCAGCATGGCGTACGAGCACGCAACGTTGTAGAGAACGGCAGGATCCTCCGAATCGATCGCCAAGGCTCGATGCGTCCACTCCAGCGCGCGGTCTCGTTGGCCCGCTTGAATCAGAGCCGCAGTACCGAGGTACAGAGCGCGCACATCCTCTGGATGGAATTCCAGATGTTTCTCGATAATCCGAAGGGAGCGCTGCCGCGTCGCGTCGGCCTCCAAAGTGCGGCCGAGGCCCACATAAGTCTGCGCCAGCAGCATCGGCGCCTGATAGTCTTCCGGGTTTGCCATGCACGCTTTTTCAAATAACCGCGCGGCGTCTTCTGATTTTCCCTGTTGGAAACATGCTCGCGCGAAAAAATAGTACGCATCGAACAGCTTGGGATTCAGCTCAATGGCCGTCTCGAATTCCTTATGCGCTTCCTCATACTTCTTGGTCATCAGAAGCGCCAGACCTCTTGAGACATGCGCCTCCGCCAATTCCGGATCAAGTTGGACAGCGCGGCGGCTCGCTGATTCCGCTTCCTTTAAATCTTCCGTGCTCGCTCCCCAATACATGTAAAGGTGGGAGCAGCAATCCGCCACGCCCGCGTAGGCACGCGCGTAATTCGGATCGATCACGATTGCGCGAGCGAACATCTGCCGAGCGTAATCGAAGCTCTTGCGCCGAAACTGGTGGAAGAATTGCCGGCCGCGCAAATAATAGTCATACGCCTGCACGTCCGCGGTGGGCGCCTTCTCGATCGCGCGCTTTTCTTGCTCGGTGAGCATCACTTTCAGCGCCTTGGCGATGCTTTGGGCAATCTCATCTTGAATGGCGAACACGTCTTCGATTTGCCGGTCGTAGCGCTCTGCCCAAACAGACCGCGCTGTCTTTGTCTCCACCAGCCGCGCCGTAATTCGCAGGCGATTCCCGGCCCGCCGCAAACTCCCTTCGAGCACGTAGGAAGCGTTCAGTTGCTCGCCCACTTCAGGAGCGGTCGCCGTCTTGTCGCGGTAGGCCATCACCGCTGAACGCGTCAGTACCCAGATATCCTTGATTCTGGAAAGCTCGGTGATGATGTCTTCGGTAATTCCGTCGCGGAAGTATTCGTCTTCCTTCGAGCCGCCCGGATTTTCAAAATACAATACGGCAACCGATTTTTCGGCTGGCTTGGCCGCCGCTGTTGCGCCCGATCCCAGCTGCCGCCTAGGCGATCGAGGTCGGCACGCATTTTCGCGGCAGTTTGGTAGCGCGACTTGCGATCTTTCTCCAGAGCAGTCTCGATGACCGCTCCGATTTCAGGTGGCAAACGCGGATTCAAGCGAACCACCGACGGCGGCGTACGATTCAGAATCGCGTCGAAAATCACCGCGGATGTCGCGCCGGCGAACGCCAGCCGTCCCGTAGCCATCTCGTAGAGCACCACGCCCAGCGAAAAAAGATCGGTGCGAAATCCACCTCTTCGAGCAGCCTGCTTGCCATTTGCGGAGTGAAGCCCTGCTGCGAGCACAGGAAGTGGAAATCGGCTTCCTGCAGGAGGCGCAGCATCGGGCGATAGCGGTCCGTGGAGAGATCGTTCAGCCACTCCGTGGTGACAGGCAGTACCTGATGGTCGGCGCCCAACCGGCTGACCAGAAATAGAACGCCCAGTGTCAGGCTCAAGATCAAAAACGTTGTGCTGGCGGCACTTAGAGGCAGCGTCATCTATTCCAGTGTGGGGTAGAACAGAACTCCAGGAAAAGATAACAGAGTACCGGAGAGGTACTGCGGCCCACCGAAGTTAATGTTTCGAGTTTACCGTAGCGGACGTTGGCCTACATGAGTATAGTGCACGGAAAGAGCCTTCCGGCGACAGTCCCAGGGGTACCCCGGCAGGCATAGGACTAGCGCGATTCACCAGGCGCTGGAGGTTTCTCGATCGCAGTCACCTTGCCATCTTGCATTCCGACCTGGAATACTCCAGCCTTGCCGCGGTAAGTGAGCAACTTCCGCGTGGAGTCGCTGATCGCCATGGAGTAAGGGCCGAACCGGCGCACCAGTTCGTCGTAGGTGATGCCGACGTCGATCGCGCCCGGATCTTCCCAATTCGATGCCGGCGCCGGGGAAGAATTGGCTGCTGTTAACCGTGTTTGGGCTGCCGGACTTGTGGCCGCCGCGGAAGGCTGTTCGACCGAACCGGGTGACTGCGCTTTGAGTGCCTTTTCCAAGCTGCCGGCGAGTCCGCTTAGGAATTGCCGACGCCCTTGGCGGGCGCGGCTGTGGTTGCCGCCCGCGCCGCGCCCAGCCCGGACTCCATGATCGCCTGGCCTGCGGCCGTACGCGACATGCCCATCCAGAGCGAAAACGAAATCGGAAGAAATGCAATCCACCATCGCGCCATTTCAACGTACCTCACGCGACAGTTTGGCATGGACAGGTTCGTACGTCACTGCTGCCCATAGTTAACTCAGTCCCGGCACCGCCTCGTCGGCGCCTGCCCATTCCAGCCAATTCCGTCTCCCTCCCCGCGCGCATGCGAAAATAGTAGTTTGAAGATCGTAATGGGTGATCCCGGAGACGGTGAACCGCAGGCCGTAGTCGGGATCACCCAACTGGTGCCTTTGAAGAAGGTCGACATGGCCTTCCTGGGGATCTCCCCTCGTCTCCTGGTCACGACATGGAACGATTCGCGAAGGGCTCAGCCGAAAAACCGGCCGGGTGCGCTGGGCTCGAAAACACAAGCTGCATCACCGAACCGACCGCCTCCACCGTGCCGCTGGCGCCGTTTACCGGCTATCCCTCGGTCTGCGGTCGGGCGATGACGACGACCCTCGATGTCGAGAGCTACCAGGAACCTGGGGTCTTCACCCACGCCGAGAGCAGCTACCCCCTCGTCACCGAGTGTGAGCGGCAGACCTTCCAGCCGGTCGCCCAGGGGGAACTGACCAACGACGAGTCGGACGCACCATCGGGGCTCGACCTCGAGTTCACGATCCCGCAGGCGCAGGGATTGCCGGCGTCGCCCTCCCAGCTCCGGACCGGAGAGCTGATCCTTCCCGAAGGGCTGACGATCAACCCCGATGCCGCCGATGGGCAGAGTGCCTGCAGCGACTCCGACGCCGAGCTGGCAACGAGAAGCTGTCGCACTGCCCCGACAACGCCAAGGTCGGCACCATCGTCATCCGATCGGATTCGTTCCCGGGCGATCTTCAGGGCTCGATCTATTTCGGGCAGCCGGTCCCGGGCAACCAGTACCGGCTGTTCATGATCGCCGATGGCTTCGGGATTCACGCCAAGCTGATCGGGAAGCTGCTTCCTGACC
>CAVRSO010000049.1:0-6872 GCA_963723845.1 uncultured Acidobacteriota bacterium | reverse complement strand
AGCGAACGGCAGTTCGCTCAAGTGCTTGTGACAATTACGGGACAAGTCCATCATCGCTAGGTGATGGACCATGCCGCACCTGATGCCAGCAACTCAGCTCGCGTCGAAGACGAGGGATTTGAGACGCCGTCCGCCCCGCGAAGTCTTCCACCCGCGGTAGCACCGAACTCCGAGCTACCTGGCACGATCATATCCATTCAGGTCCTGAGGTTCGTTGCTGCATTCATCGTGGTGCTCTTCCACTCCCACGTCGCTCTTGTTCGAAGCTTGCCAGGACACGTGTCAGATTATGTGGACCACGCTTTCGAGGTAGGTGCGAGCGGCGTTCACATTTTTTTCGTGATCAGTGGCTTTGTCATGGTTTACACAAGCATACGATCGAATCTGACCTGCGGCAGCTTTCTTAAGCGACGACTGATCAGAATTTACCCGATCTATTGGGTCATCTTCGCCGCGTATCTCGCGGCACATCAGCTCCTCGGCACACCATATCACATTAGCTTAAGCCAACTCGGAGGCGCTTTGCTGCTGTTTCCGGGCTATTCAGCTATGGTTATTGGCCCAGGTTGGACGCTCTCATTTGAGATGTACTTTTACCTCTGTTTTGCACTCGCATTGATTGTCGGCGTGCGCAGCGGACTAATAGCGCTATCGGCTTTTTTCTTTGTCTCTGTGCTCGGTGGCCGTCTGCTCCTCCCAACAAGCCCGGTGAGCAAGGTGATGACGGATTCTCTGCTGCTCGAATTCGCTACCGGCGCTTGGCTCGCGGTCGCTTATGCAAGAGGATTTGGAGTCGGCAAAAAGGTCGGTGCAGTCCTTATCGTCGTGGCCGTCGCGCTTTTTGCCAGCGGCTTTTGGCTTGATTACCATAGACTCCCCTCTGTCATTTCTTGGGGTATCCCCAGCCTGTTGCTCGTGACCGGAGTCTTGGCCTTCGAGTCTCAGATGAAATCAAAGACCGGGCACTTCTTCGGACGGTTAGGCGATAGTTCGTATCTCCTGTATCTCTCTCATGTGCTGATCATCGATCTAATACTCGCAACCCCTATTGCGCAGCTGAATCGAACCGAAAGCGCGGCTATCGTGATCGCCTTGCCATTTGCGCTGATGTGTACGGCGGTCGCCGCGGGCGGGTACAAGGCAATCGAGTTGCCGCTGTTGAAATCACTCAAACGCTTAACAATCCCGGCGCAACAGAGTTCGACTTCCCGTAGACACCGGCCGAGCTAGCCATCGCGCCAAGTTCGCGGCAAAGATGGTCGTCTTTAACGATCGCTTGATGTCTTACTCGCTGCATGGTTTGAAGAGAGCGGTTTCAGATGGTCGAACGGACAGAGAGCCGACCCGAGGACGCGAAGAGACGAATCCCCCGTATCATCCATCAGGTCTTGATAGGCGGCGAACTGACGCCCGAGCTGCAGACCAGTGTCGACGCTCTAAAGGGACGCAACCCGGGCTGGGAGCATCGCCTCTATGACGATGACCGCGCCGAAAAACTGATCCGAGACGTCTACGGGAACGAGATGCTTGCGATCTACCACAAGATCTCTCCCGAATATCTGGCGGCCCGCGTCGATCTCCTTTGTAACCTTATCATCTATGATGCGGGTGGGGTTTACCTCGATATCAAGAGCACTTTCGAGCGGCCCCTCGACGAGATCGTCAGGGATGACGACAGCTACATCCTGGCGCAGTGGCACAATGGGCCGGGGGAGCGGAACAAAGGTTGGGGCCTGCATCGGGATCTCGCCCACATTCCGGGCGGCGAATATATGAAGCACTTCATCATCGCCGAGCCGCACCATCCCTACAGCGCGTCGATCATCCGCAAGATCGTCGACAATGTTAAGACTTATAAGCCTTGGAGCGCGGTTGGCCGCACGGGAACCCTGCGAACAACCGGGCCGATCGCTTATACCCTCGGCATCCATCCGATCCGCGATCAGCACCCTCATCGCTTTGCGACCGAGGAAGAGTTGGGCGCCGTGTACAGTATCGGCGAGGGTTACGACCATTACACCGTGTTCAGGAAACACTACACGACGCAGATCAGCCCGGTGGTCACCCTTTCGAAAGCCGGTACCCTGTTCAGCCGGCTCTTCGTCGGCCTTCGGATCGTCAAACACGCAATCATCAAACCGACCGCCGATCCCTGGTTGGAAATTGGCGCTCGGTAGGGTCTTGCTAACCATTTTCCGCAATACAATCCGGCAATGATCGAAAAGCTCGCCATTGGTGGGACCATCATCGCCGGAGTGGCCATTGGGCTGCTTTGGCCAGCGGCGCCGGGACCGTCCCACTCGGGGGCTGGCACAGAGATGGTCATCGCGCGTAGCTCGGATCACCACTATTATGCGGACGCAAAGGTGAACGGGCGCCCAGTCCACTTCATGATTGACACGGGCGCGGGCGAGACGGCGCTGACCGAAGCGGATGCCGAGCAGCTCGGCTTCACGGTCGATCCGAACAAGTACGAAGTGATCGGCGACGGAGCCTCCGGGATGGTCCGGGGCCAGTACGTCCAGCTCAAGAGCATCGACGTCGGCGGCATACGGCAGAGTGACACCAAGGCCGTCATCGTTGCCGGAGCAACGGTGTCCCTTCTTGGGCAGCCCTTCCTCGAGAAGGTCGATGAAATCGTAATCCGCAACGGCGAGATGCGGCTCAAGGCGAGCGGCGGTTCCTAAGCCTTCTGAACAACCATGCGCTGCATGTCCCGAATGTTGATTCGGACATAAGTTCCGTTGAGCTTGAACCGCCGCAGAAGCTTGCGAGTCACCCGCTCCACCGCCTGAACTCTTGCTCATTATTATGAGATTCCAGACGACGCGCTTCAGACTGAGCGATCTCCCTACCAAACGAAGTTGCCGGCGCTTGAAACCAGCCTTCTCACAGAGCCGTTGCAGGGTTCCCGTCGTGAAGAAAAAGATGTGGCCGTCGCAACTTATGCTTCGCTCTCGGCGCCCAAAAGCGGTAAACGCCAAGCTATCATACCGCGGTGTTTCGATCACTAGATGCCCACCCGGCTTCAGTATGCGGAATACTTCGCGCATAGTCGCGAGCGGATCGGCCAAATGTTCGATGACGTGAAGCATAACTACCACGTCGACTGAAGCGTCCGATATCCCCGCGCGTTCGAGAGTAGTCGGCACCGCCCTGAGGGCCTGTCGATGCTGCACAAACTCACAAAGACCCTTGTCTGGCTCGACGCCGAAGACATCCCAACCCACTTCTTGAAACTTCTTAAGGAGGAAACCGGTACCGCAGCCCACTTCCACCAAGCATCCTTTTTGCGGATAAAGCGAAGCCAAATAAGCCAGCGTATCGTCATAATCGCGGACTTGAATCTGCTCTTTGTCGTAGCGTCCTGGATCATAAGCTTCCGGATCGCGCGTAAGCTCAGGATCGTAGGTCTGAATGACCTCGTGATCGACCGGGCGGCACCGTGGATTCGAGTACATCAGGGAGCAGCGCCGGCACCGCACGATACGGCTGATCTGCGCCACTCCGGCTTCGAAAATCGTTTCAGCGTCGTCGGCTCCGCACAGGTTGCACCGCACATAAGTTACCGCCGGCGCCGCGGAAATGGGAGCAGAGACAGTCATACTTCGTCGTGCGCTTTATTGATGTGCAAAATCTAGTGCTCCACCCACTGTTGTCCTGTTTCGAAGCGATCGGAATTCTATCTCACGCTTCGGCGTTGACAGCCCTCGTGCCTAACCTGACAACACTCTCCCTGACAGGAAAGGCTTAACACGGGTGAAATGGGTATTCCTAGCAGGCCTGCTCATCGCGACCTGCGCCCTCATCGCCGTTCTGAAGAATGACCGCCGTCGGCTTCCTGCCGCCGCATTTTGCCTCGGACTCCTTCCCTTCATTGAAGCGAGATTCCACTTGCTGGCCGCGCCAGTTTCTTGGCCCGCGTGGCTTGGGCAATCTAAGGGCTTCGAAGTCTCTCTCGCGGACGGCGTAGCCTTCGCGATCCTCTTAGCAACGCGAGGAACGCGCTCGCCAGTCCTGTTAAAGCTTGCGATGGGATTGGTCGTCTCAGCATATTTGGTCTCGACGATCGCCACCGGCAGCCGAACGGAGACCTTGTTCGTCGGCTGGGAAATTGTACGAAACCTCCTTGTTTACTTCGCCGTCCTAAGGGTGATCACGGCCGATCAGCGGGCATTGCTCGCGCTGCTCACCGGAATGATCACTGGTTTGTCGATCCAGGCGGTCGTAGTCCTTTCCCAAATGGCAGGTGGCGCGATCCAGGCCACCGGCTGGCTCGGGCATCAGAACCTCCTAGGGTTCGCCTGCCACTTCTGCGTTTACCCAGCCCTCGCTGTTTTCTTGGGTGGATATTATCGGAAGCGCACCGGCTTGGCCGTTGTCACAGGGGTGATCGTCGCATTCGCAGGTGCCTCGAGGGCAACCATTGGTTTGCTTGTCGCCGGCATGTTTCTAACCCTCGTATTCTCGAGTTTGCACCGAACGACAGGGCGCAAAACGGCTATGGTCGGCGGCGCTCTGCTCGGGCTGCTCATCGTTACACCCGTCCTCTATTCAGCCATCGACCGTCGAACAGTTGAACAACGGGAAGGAAGCACTGAAGCACGTGAGGGCATGAAGGCTGCAGCGCGATTGATCATTTCGGATTTCCCGCTCGGCATCGGCTCGAACCGGTACGTGGTAGTCGCCAATGTTGGGGGTTATTCGGAGCGCGCTGGCCTTTCGTGGGATCCCGGAAGCAGGGGAGCGCCCGTCCATAATAGCTATTATCTTGTGACGGCCGAAATGGGTTGGCTCGGACTCATGGGTCTTGTCTCACTCCTTGTCGCGGGATTTTGGACGGCGGTTCGGGCCTCGCGGCGATTGCCTCCGAGTTTTGCAGGGGAAATGGCCGCGGGAACCGCTGTTAGCTTCCTAATGGTTGCTATTCATGCTTATTACGAGTGGATCTTTTTTCATCACATTGTGCAGACCATGCTCGCAGCCTGTTTCGGAATGGCCGCAGCGCTTTATACCCTCAGTCGCCGCGGAGCGCCGCGAAGCACGAAGCTGCGGTGGGGCGAGTCTCCGACAGGGAGGTTGGCGCCGAAGCTGGCATTCGACACCGGCTTAGACCCACGAGGAGTTCGCGGCTAGTCAGAAACTGATGGAAGCTCAGGAATTCTGAACGAAACCAGTGTTGTGTCCGATAGGCTGAGCAATTCCGGTACCATCTGATGCACCGTCAGAGGATGTCTCCGCCGCCAGCGCAATATCGGAAGTTCCACCCATCTTCTCATAAGCTGCGCATAAAGCACTGCGATGGGGAGTCCGACTATTCCCGCCAAATACGGGTTTAACCCAAGGCCTGCGCCCACCGCCTCAAAGATTGCCATGTGGCAGAGGTAAAGGGTGTACGAAAGAAGGCCAATCCAGACAAATGGCTTGGAGCGGAGAATCTGATTGAGACGGCACGACCCGCCGGACAGCACGAAGCTGAACAGGACGAAGAGGGCAGCGCCTTGAACTGAATATCGAACCGTCTGCCGGAAGACCTCACTGCGAATCACGAAGGTTGAAACGACTAGCAGCGACGCGACCGCCGCGTGCCAATATCTCGGTCGCCAGGCATCTTCGTCCAACAACGGATTTTGATACATCGCGAGAATGCAGCCGAACAGGATCGAAATCCAGCCGCGTATGTGTCCAGATGTAGTTTTGAGGGATCAGGGCCGGCGAAAACCAGACGGTCGCAAAACGAAGCAGCAGGATGAAAAGGCAGGCGGCGAGGAATGCGGCTGCAATTGCACGTGCCGAAAACTTGCCGATCAACAAGGCGAAGATAGCGGGGAACAAAAGGTAGAAGTGCTCTTCGATTGCCAGCGACCAGAGAGGTGACGGAAGTCCACCGGTCTGGCCCCACAGGGGCGAGTAGTTCGATAGGAACAGATAATCCCAAGGGACCGCCCACCAGTTTACACTCTTCCCGAAGACGCCCAGTGGGGGAAGCAATGTGAGGATCAGGAGCGTGATGTAGAGCGGCGGCATGATGCGCAATACGCGCCGCAGATAGAATGCCCGGAACGCCACGCCTCCCGTCTTCATGACCTCAACCCGTAACAGCGACGTAATCAGATATCCGCTGAGGAAAAAGAACATCGTCACGCCGAAGCCTCCCGGCACTTTGCCGTAGAGGCCCGCATGAGACGCAATGACGAGGAAGACGGCAATCGCCCTGATTCCGTCGAGTTCGGGCACGTGACGAAATTGAGGAGGAGCGCTCATGCCTTTGAATAAATTCGTGTTATTGGTTTATTGCAAGCATTGGCTGTGCATGGTGCGGTTCGGCACATGCAGTCATGATCCGAAGTACTGAGCTCAGGATGAAACCGATTTCCAGGCTTGAGTGTAGACGACGCTTGGTTGCCCTGACGATCTTCGCCGTTATGGGCGTCTGCTCGGAAGCACTGGCTGTAGCACAGCCGGCGCCTGGCGCAGTGCCGGTTCAGTCTACGCCCAATGGTTTCGCGTCAGAAGGCGGACTCGATCTCGGTCAGCTGGGGCAGCAATTATACGGGCATATATGCGAATAACCGCCCTAGGATTCGGCACTGCGCTCTTGCCAGTGGCGGAGGAATCGATGCGATAGCCGCGCGAGCAGACAAGGTGTTTGAATGCAATCCCAAGGTCTTGACGATTTTGGTTGGCGCCCATGGCCTCGCGGAACGCGCGGGTACCGAATATTTCCTCCGCAAGCTGTTCGCCTACACGGACAACTTGCGTGCACGCGGAATTAGAGTTGCAGTCGCAACCATTCTTCCCGAGTATCATCCAGAAAATCCTCAATATGATCTGATCTTCAGCCAACGGCGCATCGAGGCAAACCGCGCGAT
>CAVRSO010000048.1:0-4284 GCA_963723845.1 uncultured Acidobacteriota bacterium | reverse complement strand
TGGGCAAGGTGGAAGAGGCGATGGAAGAATTTCGCTTGCTGCTGAAGCTGAATCCATCAGCGCGCTCGTACGCCTACATGGGTCTGGGCCAGCGGCACCTGGGAAAATTACCCGAGGCAGTGAGTTATCTGGAACAAGGTTTGAAACTGGATGGCAAGGATCCCGTGATTCTTTTCAATCTCGGAGTCATTTCGCGAAATCTCGGACAGCAAACGCAAGCCAAACAGTACCTGCAAAGGGCGCTCCAGGCAGACCCTAACCATGCGGACGCGCTGTTTGAGCTGGGGAATATTTACATCGATGCAAAGCGATATGCCGAGGCGCTCCCGTTTTTGCGAAGAAGCGCGGAATTGAGTCCGAAGCCTGCGCAGGCGTACTACAAACTGGCTACGGCGGAACGGAACCTCCACCAGATAGAGGCGGCGGAACGGGATTTGAAAGTGTTTCTAACGCTCTCAAAAAATCCGGAGCCTGGCCCTTATCCGCTGCAAAATTTTTTCGAGCAGCTCGGCCGTCGTGCAGATTTGCCGCTGGCGGAGCGGACCAAGGTTGACTTGGATGCGATGGAGGCGGAGGTGAAGCAGCATCCGGACCGGCCGCGCAGCCTTTATCAACTGGCGGAAGGGTATTTCAAAGTCAACCGGGTGGACGACGCCCGCCGTACCTTGGCGGAACTCGACCGAATCAGCGGTGGAGATTTCCGTACGGTGCTGGGGGAGGGTGTGCTGCTGGCGCGGTTTCGCCTGTATGGGGATGCCATCCGGTATTTTGAGGCGGCTGTGGCCGCCAACCCTGCTTCCGATGAAGCGCGCTATGACCTGGCCTATGCGCACTTCCAGGCGGGGAATTATCTGAAGGCACTCGAGGACCTACAAGCGGTGACACCCGCCGCCCACAAAGACGCCGCATTTCTCGCACTTGCCGGCGATATTTACTCGCGGCTGGGACGCCATGGCGAAGCCGTCGAGGCGCTACAGAAGGCCTATCTTGCCAACACCGGAAACGACCAGTACTGTTTCTCGCTGGCGCTAGCGCAGATGCGTGCGGAAGATCTGGCCGCCGCGGCGGCGACGCTGGCGCAGGGACTCGGGCGCGTTCCAGACTCCGGCCTGCTTTACTGGGGACTGGGAATAAACCAGGTGTTACGCGGTAACAGCGCGATGGCCGCAGCCAGCCTGAACAAGGCTGTGGAACTTGCTCCGGCGCGGGAAGGCGCGCTAATGAGTTTGGGAATTTTCTACTACGAGGCGGGCCAAATCGAAAGTGCGAAGCGAGTATTGGAGCGTTACCACGAAATGTTTCCACAAGGCAGCATGAACGTTGAACAAATGCGCGCCACACTGGAGGCTGCGGACTCCAAGCCGGGAAATGCAGCGCTCACAGCGGAGGCCCGGCGGGAATTTTACGAGCTCACGATGAAGCTGGCGGACGATGCCCGTTAGTCCTTGCTTACGTTTCGCGCCGAAGAATCCGAAGCCACGAACAAATCCAAATTTCCCCGCATGACGATAGCTGGGTTAATGGATATTTGCTCGGCCGGCCGCAATTTTTCTGTGAGGAACCGCACCGTCGAGCGAAGCGCCTGTGCCCCCTGTTCGCGCGCCCTTTGATGGATAGTGGCCGCGATGGTGCTCGATCGAATATGGGGAAACAATGGGGGAAACAGATCAGTGCTGATGACTTTGATTTTTCCCGCCAGGCCCAACTCCTCAAGCGCCTTGATGACCGGCATGGAGTTGGCCGTGGCCACGTAGATTCCCTGAATGGAGCGGTGCTGCTCGAGTGCCTTGCGGCATTTCAAATAGGCTTCGGACGGATCATCGTGGGTCTCGACGATACTGGCGATTTCCCCGCTGGGATTGAAAGCCCGAAAGCTGCTGCGAAAGCTTTGCAGCTTTTGCTCGTGGTCGACGGTGGCATGCATTCCGATAAAGACGACGACGTGCGCGCCTTCTCTTACGAAGTGCCCCATCAACTCGCCGGCCAAGGCCCCGCTGACCAGCGGGTTCACCGAAATGGAAGTCAGCCGCTTGCTTCCCGGCGCGTCCGTGGCTACGCATACCACGGGGATGTTGCGGCGCGCGGCTTCTTCAATGTGAGGAATGAGTTTGTTGGGATAGGCGGGAGAGATGATTAAGCCACTGATCTCCTCCTGCAGCGCATCGCGAAAAGCTTTCATCTCGTGATGGCCAAAGCGGTCGTAGGGACGGTAGATGATTTTCAGACCCAGCGGTTCGAAAACGCTGGCGGCTTCGAATATTCCTTCGCGCACCTCGTCGTAAAAATAAGCCACCTCGCGTGGAAGGGCGACACCGATGGTGATTCGTTTGCTGGACGAAAGAAAGCGGGCAGCAAGATTCGGACGATAGCCAAGCTTCTCAGCAGCGGCCAACACCTTGCGCTTGGTCTTCTCACTAACGCCGGGGCGATTGTGGAGCGCCCTGTCCACCGTGCCGCGGGAGATGCCAAGTGAGTCGGCAATCTCCTGAACTCCGATCTGGTTGGAATCTGTTTTGGATTCGCGGTCAGACAGAATGCAATCCCCCAGCTCTACCTTCCGATGCAGCATCACCTTAAACGCAGGTAGAAAAATACTCAATGTCAAAACCGCGAGAGGGCGCGGAACTAGATGTTCTTTGACCCGCGCCCGGCCGCGGAACCTGCCGTACCGATTTTTTTCTTGACAAGCCCGGATTGGTAGCAGTAACGTGCACGCGCACGGTAAATCGTGCACCTGCACGTTGAGGGTTTTTTGCGAATCGGCTTTAGGACGCAAAAATGCGAACCGTGGCGGGAAAAATTCAGGACCTTCAAAATTCATCGCGCAACTCGATGCTGACACTGGCCGCGTGACCAGGAGGAAACTGCCTTGATGCAGAACATTTTCGCCGGTATTGGATGGAAATCGCGGGTGATAGTTCTGATCTCCTGCCTGCTCTTGACGGTTGGGGCGATTTCGCAGTAGACAGCGGGGGGATCCGCGGGGCAGTCACCGACAGTTCGGGGGCCGTGGTCTCAGGCGCGAAGTCACGCTGACTAACCAAGGCAGCGGGCTTTCCCAGCAAACCACTACGGCCGACGACGGAATTTATTCCTTCACGCCCATCAAGATCGGCGTGTACACGCTGGAAGTGGAATCCGTCGGCTTCCGCAAGTCGGCGCAACGTGACATCAAGATCGACGTCCAGCAACAACTAAAGGCGGATTTTACCCTACAACCCGGCTCGGTGAGCGATGAAGTGCTGGTAACCGCCGCCGCCCCTCTGCTGCAAACGCAGGACGCGTCGGTTGGTAACGTGGCCAGCAGTGCGCAGATCAACGACCTGCCGTTGAATGGGCGTAACTATACTTTTCTGGCGCAGCTCGGACCCGGCGTTACAGGTCTTAGCCCGACCCGCGGCCTCGACCAGACCGGAAGCTTTGTGGCGAACGGTCTGAGCAGCGTGCACAACAGCTACATTCTCGACGGCATCGACAACAACGACACGGTGGATTTTTTGAATGGCGCAGCCTACGTAAGTCTCCCGCCGCCCGACGCCATTCAGGAATTCAAAGTGCAAACGAGCAATTTCAGTGCCGAATTTGGACGCGCCGGCGGCGCAGTGGTGAATGCCAGCATCAAGTCGGGGACCAACAGCTTTCACGGCAGCGCCTGGGAATTTCTGCGCAACAATGCACTGGATGCAAAAGATCTGTATTTCGTAGACGCGGCCACGGTGCATAAGCCGCAATTGCAGCGAAACCAGTTTGGCTTTTCCGCCGGTGGGCCAATCATTAAGAACAAAATGTTTGTCTTCGGCGACTATGAAGCTGGCCGCATCCGCCAGAGTGTCCTGAGAAACCCCAGTGTGCCGACCGCGCTGCAGCGCGCGAGCGGTTACACCGATTTCCGTGATGTGCTTGCGGCGAAGACCGGAACGGCCACTGACGCCCTGGGCCGCACCATTCCCAGCGCGACGATTCTTGATCCGGCAACGACGCGTGCGGTCACAGCGGGAGTGGTTGACCCGGTGAGTGGGCTGGCGGCGACCAGTACCGGTTTTGTACGCGACCCTTTCTTATACCAATGGAAGCATCGCCGGCATCACCGACTTCACCACACAACAGGCGTTTCTGAACCAACTGCCGACCGACCGGATTGATACCAACGCGGTGGCGCTGCTCGATCTGTTTCCGGGCGCAAACCAGGCCGGGATCACCAACAACTACGCCATTAATCGCAGCCTGCCGGACGACACCCACCACTTCGATATCCGGGTTTATAACAACTTCGAGCGATAAATT
>CAVRSO010000047.1:0-7724 GCA_963723845.1 uncultured Acidobacteriota bacterium | reverse complement strand
GGCTCATGATAAGGCGGATTATACTTCGAGAATGGAGTAAGTGTCTTGTAAATTGAAAATTTCGCGACTAATCTCGGGGCGCCGCGTCAGCTCACCAACGCCAGGGACTGTTTCTGAATTTTCCGGATTGCTTCCGCGATCTGATCCATATCCTCTCTCGCGCCCAGCAGCACGGTCTCGTCGTTCGATTGAATCAGGGGCCAGGAGGGAAAAGGCTTGCGCCGGACCGGCTGGCCACCGAGAAGTGCTAGCCCGGATTTCTCACCACGGATTTGGAAGGGCGGGGCTTTAGCCCCGCCGCTCGAAGGGCCCGTGATTACTTCCGGTGTCCCGCGCCCCGCGCAGCTTGCAGCCGCAAGCTGCGCGGGGCGCGGGACAAAAGACGCGTGGGAGCCGCGATTTCGGCGGGGCTAAAGCCCCGCCCTTCCACCACCACTCTCGGACGTGGTGAGAAACCCGGGTTAGTTGACCAGAGGCTGTTGGTGCGATGGAAAAAGACGATGGCTACTGCAGCCCCGGGAACCGGAATTTTCGTAGTTGAATTTGCTACATTCCGGGATTCATTGGGCTGGGAATCGTGCCCAGGCGAGTGAGGTCAGTCTGTAGCCTGGAGCGCGGGTGTACGCTACAAACATTTGCGAATGGGGACAGCCCGCAACTATCGTTGTCCGCGCTGCTCCAATTCGGAAATCAAGCGCCGGATTTCCTGCTCCGCCCGCTTCAGACCGCTGACATCAGACATCATTACGATGCAGCCCAGACACTCCTCATCGGCGCCGGTAAGCATGCCCGCGCTGAAGATCGCGTCCAGGCTCTGGCCGTTCGGCACGCGAACCGTCGCCTCCACATCGGAGATACTTCCATGGCGCTGAACGGTCGTGAAGATCTCATTGAACGTATAGTCCATGGCAGCCGCCCCGACAATTGCATCGGATTTGATCCGAAGGCGGAAAACGTCGTCGAACTGCTGGAGTAGGACGGGGCCCTTGGCCAATTTCCTGGCGGCCCGGCTGGCGCGGATGATTTTACCGGCCGGATCAATGACCAGAACGCACCCCGCAGCCTGATCCAGGATGGAGCGCGCCAACCGTTCCGCCGCGACAATTTCCTGATTGCGCTTCTGCTCGGTCAGGTCGGTGACAATGAAACACATGCATTCGATGCCGTCAAGCATCAGCAAATTCGCGGAAATGTGCGCCGGCACCAGGGCGGACGAAGATTTCCTTAGCCGAGTTGAGCCTCCGCCCGGGCGGAGGTGGCGAGAAGCGCGGAGAGCACGAAGGCGTCTTCCCGGGCAATGAAATCGCGGATGGGGCGCCGATCACACGCTGGAGCGGGAGTTCCAGCATGGCAGCGAACTGCTCATTGGCGAAGAGAACTAAACCGTCGAGTCCCAGGGTGAGGGCGCCTTCCGACATGTTCTGCACCATGATCCGGTAGGTTTCGTCGGCGCCGACGAGCGTATAGACGCGTTCACCCTGCGGACCCGAGACCAGCACCGCGTCGACCTCGCCGCTGCCGAGTGCGCGCAGCGTCTCTTCCGCCTCGTCGAGGCGCGTCTGAAGGTCGCGAATTTGATCCAGGAGATCCTTTCTTGAATCCGATCTCATGATGGCTTTTTGCATACGTCGCTACAGGGATACGATGCTCGGGATTCGCCGTATCGCCGTCCGCGGTATCAGAGTTTTCCCAGGAAGATTTGCAGCGTCGACTGCGATCGACGACGGCGGTCAGAGGCCGCCGCTACGGTCGATGTAAACACGTGCGTGGCTCGAGAGAACCTCCCTAAAACTCACGCGGCACCAGGTCAAGTCCCGCCAGCACCTGCTCACGGTCAGACAGATCCCCGATGAGCCTGCGTACCGGCGCGGGCAACTTCTTAATCAGAGTCGGCGCCACAACAATCTCATCCGGCTTGGCACGCTCCGGTTGCTGATAAATATCCACCACTTCCAGGTCGTAACGGCCCTGCAGTTTCTCCTCGGCACATGGCCCGAATGTTCTGGATGGCGCGAGCCGACCGGGGAGTCGTGCCCGTCACGAAAAGCCGAAGCAGATAACGTTCCGCCGCGGGAGCGCGCGGCGAGCGCTTTTTCGAATGCTTTCACTTGGTTGCCGGGCTTTTTGGCGCTTCACGAAGGTTGCACGATTCCCCTTGGCCGTACATCGAGTCCGACCAGCACACGCTCGGTATTGGAGAGGTCGCCGACGATCTTGCGGACCGGCTCCGGCAGTTTTCTGACCAAGGTTGGGAGCGCCAGGATCTGGTCCCCTTTGGCCAGTTGTGGACTGGTGCGGAGGTCGATGACTTCAATCCGGTACAGATCCTTGAGGTGTTCCTCACAGATTCGCTTTAAATTAGCGAATGCCTGCAACGATTTTGGGGTTTGACCGGCGACGTACAGCTTTAAGTCCCATCTTCCGTCTGGGGACTTGGCGGCGGCGCGCTTAGACTTTCTCATTTTCGGCCTCCCTGCGCCCCGGCGCTCGTTCGATTATCGGCGGGCGAGTTTGGTTGTATCAACCGGCTCGCGGCCATGGCGTTTCGCTCCCGCACGGTTTGCTGAAGTTTCAGCTCCTCTTGCCTGATGAGCTGCTGCGATTCCTGGGCTTCCGCCTCCATTTCCACCTGGAGAGCGGCAATCTGAGCTTCCAGCGCCTTGCGCTTGCGCTTCAGCACCAACTGCTTCCGCTCGATCTCCTGCCGGGCCACCAGCGCTGTGGACAGATCCCTGGCTTCCTGGGTCACGCGGGCGGAGCCCGTCACCAATCCAGCTTCACCGAGATAGGCCTCTCGAAGTTCGATGCCCTGACGGGTCAGAAGGAACTCGCGAATTTGATTCGAGTGGGCCAAGCCGCGGGCCTTAAGGATATAGAGGCCTCGGTTGCGCTCACCCCCTGCCTCAATATCGCGCAATAGCAACCACGTGTCCACCAGAGAAGAAATCCCGACTTCCGTCTCCTCCTCGGCGGCACTACCGGCCGTCAAGGTGGTCATCAGTGCCGTGATTTTTCGCGATTTCAGGAAATCGATCAGGCGCAGCAGCATTCCCCTGGTTTCCAGTATGGATCCGGATTGCAGCAAGGCGGTTAGGGGGTCCACCACCACGATCGAAGGCTTAATCTCGTCGATGGTCTTGTGAAGCTTGACCAGATGCATTTCCAAACCAAATGTGGTTGGCCGCGAGGAATGAAAATGCAACAGGCCCTTGTCAACCCACCGCCCCAGGTCGATTCCGATCGAGCGCATATTGCGGAGGATCTGGTACGGCGACTCCTCAAACGAGAAGAAGGCGCTTCTTTCCCCTCGCGCGCACGCGGCGTCAACGAATTGGGCCGTCAGGCTGGTTTTCCCGGTGCCGGCTGTTCCCGATACCAGCATACTGCTCCCGCGGTAGTAGCCTTTGCCCCCAAACATGGCGTCAAGGGCGGGGATGCCGGTAGAGACGCGCTCCGACGACACGGCATGCTTCAGATCGACTGAAGTCACCGGAAGCACGGAAATGCCGTCCTCTTCAACCAGGAAGGGGTACTCGTTGGTGCCGTGCGAGGAGCCGCGGTACTTTACGATGCGCAGACGCCGCGTCAGAATCGTTTCATTAACGCGGTGGTCGAGCAGGATCACGCAATCGGAAATGTACTCTTCCAGGCCTTGCCGGGTCAGCAAGCCGTCTCCGCGTTCACCCGTTACAATGGTGGTCAGATTTCTATCCTTGAGCCAGCGGAACAAGCGCCGAAGTTCGGAACGTAAAACCGATTCGTTGTTGAGTCCGGCGAACAGAGCCTCAATGCTGTCGAGCAGCACACGCTTGGCTCCAATCGAATCCACCGCGTAACCAAGCCGCACGAACAGGGCTTCCAGGTCGTACTCCCCGGCCTCCTCAATCAGGCTTCGCTCGAGGTAAACATAATCGATCGCGAGCTTTTTTCGCGCCATCAGCGCTTGAAGGTCGAAGCCCAGTGAGGCCACGTTGCTGGTCAATTCTTCGGCGGATTCCTCAAAGGAGATACAAACCCCTGGCTCATTGAATTCGGTGGCCCCGCGGACAAGAAATTCAATGCCTAGCAGAGTCTTTCCGCACCCGGCGCTGCCGCAGACGAGAGTAGGCCGGCCACGCGGCAATCCCCCGGAGGTGATCTCATCAAGACCTTGAATTCCGGTGGGAGATTTTGGTAGGGCCTTCAGACCCCTTTCGGCCTTCGCCTTCTGATGTTTCCGCGAAACCATCTAAGCTCCTTGCCGGTAAGTTGTCTCTCCTGATTCCTGAACAGGCTAGAATTCCAGAGTGCCGAAGGGGCGTGCCGCACGCTGAAGCTCGCAGACGCCTACGTGGACAAACCTCCGCGCCCCCGATGCGTGACGGCCGCGGAGCGGTGTGGAGGCAGAACCCGATCCTAGCCTCCCCAAGGGATTCCCGAGGGGTGCTCGTTCAGATGTTGGCTAAAAAAGTAAATGGACGCGGCGCGGATCGCCGATGTTCACAAACGCGCCCGTGGGGATTCCGGGGTGCCGCGTACCGGCCCCGGCTGAGTTCTCGCACCACGGACGGGCTGCACCTTCGCCACCGCCCCGGGGGCAGGGACCGCTGGTTTTGCCATTTCACCGAGAATCTCTTGCTCAGCACGAAACCAGTCAGCTTCCGGCGATCCCTCCGGCGAACCCCGTTCCTGCCACAGCCGGTAAGCCCGGGCAGCAATCTCTTCGCGGGCCACACCCGCCTGTTGTTCCACCATGCTATCCTTCCTGGAATCCATTTTCTACTCCTCCTTGTCACTGCCGGAAATAATGAATGCCTCAATCGAAAAAGTGCACGGAGCCCGAACATCAAATCCAACGAGTGGATGAAAAGCGTTTCACCCTTGACAACCCCGATTAGCCTCAGCAAGCCCGGGAGTCACCGAAATGAGGTCTTACCGGCTTAGATGCTCTCCCCCGTCTAAAACGGTTGCACGTTAGTGGAGATGGCGGAAGATCGCAGGTGAGGTCTCAGGCCCGCACCCTGGGGAGCCCGGTTCGCGCGGACGGAGCGCAGTCCAATGCTCGCTAAAAAATACGGTGCGATCTTCCACGCGATTGACCGCCGACGCAAATGGACTTATCTTACCGGCGTCATTCGGAGACGACGTTAGATTGAGAATGGAGGCGAACAACCATGTCAGGAATCAATCGCAGGCAATTCGGGCAAACTTTGGCGGCGGCAGGCGGGGCAAGTCTTCTGCCGCCGCTTGCGAAAACCTTGGGGAACCCGGGGCCGGCGGGCTCCGGCGGACTTACCGACGTCCCGGGAATCAAGGTGGGACACTTCACCGACACGCGCCGGCCCACCGGGTGCACTGCGATCCTATTCGATCCGGAAGCGACGGCGGCTGTCGACTGGGACGGCTCCGCCCCCGGCGAGCAGATGGCAGTCATGCTGACGCCCGTCAGTTCGGTTTCGACGATTCACGGCATCCTACTGACCGGTGGTGGAATACCGGGCCTGGCTGCCGTTGCCGGAGCCGTACAGTACCTGCAGGATCAAAAGCTCGGCTTCCACTGGGGTCCGCCGGACATGAAAATGACGATTCCGATAGTGGTGGGCGCAGTGATCTCGGATGTGGGCGTCGGTGACGGAAGAATCCGGCCTGACCCCGAGGCCGCCTACAAAGCGTGCCAGGCGGCTTCCACTGGCCCCGTGGCGGAGGGCAACATCGGAGCGGGAGCGGGCGCGACCGTCGGAAAGATGCTCCGCGGAGGTTTCGGGGATGAAGGGTGGACTGGGCTCGGCGAGTCTGCGGCTGGGGGAAGTCGTCATCGCCGCGCTGGTGGTGATCAATGCGGTGGGAGATGTGCTGGATTGGCGAAACGGTCAGATCATCGCGGGCGCGCGCGCGCGGATGGCAAAGGCTTTGCCGAACATCATGGAGACGATGAAAACCGAAGTCGCGGCGGGCAAGGGCCAGGCATCGCTCGCGATCAACGATCCCCCCTTCAACAGCACGAACCTGATGATCGTGGCCACCAACGTCAATTTCACTAAAACCGAGATGACCAAGATCGCTATGATGGCCAACTGCGGAGCCTCGCGGGCCATCGTTCCCTATCACACGACCGGCGACGGCGACCAACTTTACGCGCTCTCTACAAATCGGCTGAAGGCTGCCGTGCCCATCTCGACGGTCGGAGCACTGGCGGGGGAGGTGGCGGCGGAGGCCGTTAATCGCGCGATTAAGACAGCCACTTCGATTGAAGGCTGGCCGGCCTATCGGGACTATACGCTGAAGCTCCAGGCGTGAGTGCACCCCAGGGATTTCTGACCAACCCCGGCGCTCGGTGGCGCCACCCCTCCTCATCGGAGGGGGGATTTCGCAAGAAACTTACTGAACCAGGAGGGGAGCTCTCGGGCGACTCCCTCCTGATTCAGGAGGGGTGGCGCTTGGGGCGCCGGGGTGGTCATCCGCCAAGTTTGCGGGGTCCCGGGTGGCTCGCGGAAGGGCGGGGCTTTAGCCCCGCCGAAAATGGGGCTTGTAATTCTTGTTCGTCTCGCGCTCCGCGCAGCCCACCTTTCCGTACAGCGTTTCCCACTTGGCGATGTATTCCTTGCTGTTCACCAGGGAAAAGCCGCGCCGGGAACCACGGGAATATCGGTGCGCCCGATAATTTCCAGTAATCGCAGGGTGTGCTGGACTTCCTCGTCGCGCCACGCGTCGCCGGTCAGCACGGTGATGCCCAGCACATCGGTCTCGGGAGAATTGATCAGCGCGAGAATCGCCTGCATGTCCGTGCCACCGGGCCCGGCACAATCCTGATCGATGATAACTTCGTGTTTTCCCTCAGCATTAGAGGCGGACTGCAGAGCGATCGTCAGGAAGATCAGGACCACGCAGCCCATCGCGTTTCTTACGCGAGTTGAGGTACCAGTGACTTGGCGAAGCATCCAGAAAGCTGCCGCTCCACGATTTCTTAGAACTGAAAGCGCGCGCCGAATTGCACGGCAAACGGTGTGCTGCCCGGCGAAATCTCATCGAGGACTCTATAGCCGGGAGTGTTGCTCGGCGTTGGAATCGCGGTAAGCGGCGGACAAGATACCGAAATGCTGTCGGCAATCGGAGTGCACGGTCCGGGCAAGCTCACGAAACCGGTGTTGTCGGGATTGGAATAGAGATTGCCGCGGTTCGTGATGTTATACAGGTCCGCGCTCAAGCGCAGCCTGTAGCGTTCACCGAGCTTCAGTTCGTTAGCTATGCGCATGTCCCAAGTGAAGAAATCGGGCTGACGCGCCGGATAGCGTGTCAGCAAAAACGGCTTGCCGCTGCCAAGCTGAACAACCGGCCGGTCGTCATTCGAGAATTGATTGAAGACACCGTCGCCATTTATGTCGGTGGTGATGTAGGCGGGATACGCCAATCCGCTGTGAGCAATAAAGTTGCTGCTCCAGGTGAATCCCCAAGGGAGGTCGGCTACGATTCCGGACTTGAATTGGTGCGTGATATCCAACCCATTGCGACCGTAGTCGATTTCGATATTAAACGGATTTGCGCACCGAAGAACGTGTCAGTGTCGCGCTCACTGGAAGCGTTGTCAAAATTGCGCGACCACGTGTAATTTGCAAAAAACTGAAACCGGTTAGAGAACCGCTTGTTAACTTCGGCGGTGACCGCGTGGTAATTGCCATGGCTGAAGCTGGCGAGTGCCAGCGCGCCCGAGAAATTGCTGATCGACGAGTGTCCCAGAGCGATGCGTA
>CAVRSO010000046.1:0-17368 GCA_963723845.1 uncultured Acidobacteriota bacterium | reverse complement strand
CACAAGAAAGAACCGAAACACCCTCACCACATGTGGATTTCCACAACCAAACCGAAAACCAAATTCACAATCCGGAAGAAAACCGTAACTCAAATTCCTCCGGGCTAAGCCACAACCAAAAGCAAAACCAAAATCAAAATCAACCAAAGCAAGGGCCCAACCCGCCCCCAAACGCGCAGCGTGAGCCTGAGCTCAGCGCGCGAGAAACCTACCTATTGATCACGCGCTTGCGGCAGCAGCTCCTCCGCTCCGAGCGCGATGAAGCCGTGCGACGCGAACTCGCCGTCGGCACCGGCCCTGAGGTACCCCGTTCATGAAAAAACTCCTCAAACTTCGCAAGGAAGTAAGTCACGGCGGAATTATTCCGCCCGGCTGGAAACTTGCGTGGTACGAACCGCGCCGCCGCATCGGCGTGTATTGTCCCGCGCCATTGCATTGGATTTTCCGCGCAGCCCGCGAATGCATTCGCCGCGCTCGCATGGCGCTTCGTGCGCCGACCATCGAGTGCGCCGAAGTTTTCGAAATGCAGCGCAAGCACCGCCATCGCGAACACCTCGCCGCCGAATATGCGCGCGGATATTTTCACGGCTGGCACGAATGCTTTCACGTCTGCCTGGAAACCGTCGAAGACGAGGTGACGCGCGGCACCAATCTGTGGGATATCGGCGATCTGCTCTCTGGCACGCCGCCGAAGCAACCGAGAAAGAATTGACGATCCGATAAGGATCGTCATCCCGAGCGGAGCAACGCGAGCGAGGGATCTCTCTTGAATTGACACTTAGGCCGCCCGTTCAATCGAAGAGAGATTCCTCGACTGCGTGTCCCGGCGCTTCGCGCAAAAGAAAAAGCGCGGGACACCCCGCTCGGAATGACGTCGACGAGATGACGCTCTCGTAGCGTCGGCCGCGGCAGGCGAATTGCCGTTGCCTGTGTCGCGGCCGCCTTGCCTTTCAGGCGGGCGCCTTTACTTTCGGATTCGTAGGTGGCACAGCAACCAAAGAGGAGGAGGCCGAGTGAAAGCAACCGAGGTCTTCGATAAGTGTTACGGATGCTACCGGAGTCTGCGCGAATGGCTCAAGGATTCGGCGGGCACCGTGCCCTCGATCGACCTTGAAAATCCCTCTGCGGGCTATCAATGGCGGCCGGAGCCAGGCCGCGCCTGCGAATTCATCGCCGATTTCGAGCGCATCGGCCGCCGCGCCTTGGCTCACGCGGAATGGAAGGGCCGCCTCAAGCTGTTCAACGTTTATTTTGTCCGTGGCGCAGACTATCGCCGCGCGGTCCGCCTGGTCGGCGTGAACGAATCAACATTCGACTACTGGTACAAGGAAATAAAACGCTCGCTAGGAACAGAATTTTCGCGCACCAGCCTTTTTTCCCCTCGCAATATTTCCAAGCCCGCACCGCGCAAATCACAAAACCCAAACGCCCCACCCCCGCGCGCAGAAAATCCACGCGACAACGCGCCGCAGCGGGTGCCCCAGCGCACATATTTGGCATGATCTCGCCATCCACTGGCATCGCGCCCAAAAATGTAGCTCAGGCGTTCCCGGCGACGTCTGCCGGGAAGGCCTGAGGCTTTTCGGCCAGCATTTTTGCTGGGTTGCCTTCACGTTGTCATTCCGAGCGGAGTGTCCCGCGCTTTTGGTTTTGCGCGAAGCGCCGGGACACAGGACAGGGCTCCCAGGCCGACGGTTAGTCGAGCCTGGGAGATTCGTCGAGGAATCTCTCTTGGATGTAACCAGCGGCTGTATTTGCGATCGAAGAGAGGTCCTTCGTCAGGGCAGGCAGGATGACATTCGTGTGTGTTACAGGAAGGCGAATCTACAGCGAGCTGCGCTTGCGCGCGCCGAAAAGATCGCGGATCAGCGGAATGCCCATGTTAAACGGCATCAGTAGAATATTCTTCAGCAGGCTCGAATTCCTTGCGGTCTTTTCGTGCGCCAGCCCGGCCTGATCTTTCTTGGTCTGCATCACCGCGACGATATATTTCAGGAAATCGACGTTGCATTTCTCGCAATGGCCGCCTTGCAGCTGCTCGTGTTTGCACGCCGGACACTGATAGCGCAGCGTGGCATGGCAGCGCGTGCAAAAGCGCGCATTTTCTTTCGCCTCGGTATTGCACCTGGGACAATTCATAATTCAAATTTTACGTGGCTCACGCGGCCCGCATCCGACAGCCGCCCGCCGTGCGCTCACACCGTTACCTGACCTTTAGTACAGGCGCCTTTACCAGTTAGTCCGAGGACGGAATTTCACCGAATCGCTCGCCGGCTGCACCGCTTTGGGTTGTTTGCCGTTGCAGTGCCGACGCGTCTCGTCCGCCGCACGCGCGGGCGCAGTCTGCGCTTTCGCTGCAGCCGTGGGAGCCAATAGCCGCACCACGTGCCGCAGCCGCTCTTGCCTGAAAGGCTTGGCCATGCAAACGATTGCTCCCAGCGAATGGGCGCTCGAGTAGTCGCTCGGATAGGCAGAGCTGGTCAGCAGCATCACCGGAATCGTTTGCAGCCGCGGAGTCGATTTCACGTGCGCGCACAGTTCGTAGCCGGGCAAATCCGCGCCTTCGATTTCGGCGATCAGCAGCTTCGGCGTGACGATCTTTAGAATTTCGCGTGCTTCGCTGGCGCCGCTGACGGCCAGCACTTCATAGCCATCGCTGCCCAGCGCAACTTTCAGGGAAGTGCGTATGGCCGGGTCCGCGTCCACGATCAGGACCACCGGCTTTCCCGACTTGACGCTTCGGTCGTGCAGCCTGGGAATCTCCACGGAAAGCTTGTGACCGCCCCTATCCACCAACTCCGTTTCTGCACGGCCCAGCGCGACGCCCACCGATTGCCGCCCATCCGGCATGGTGGTCACGCGGACGATTCGTCCCGTCTGTTCCGCCTGCACCGCTACCGGGGATTTGCTATACGGAAAGGTGACGGCCACTTCCATTCCTTTTGCGAACCCGCGCTGCGAGCTGATAAAAAGCACGCCGCCGCGCGAGACATCGAGCGTGGTCGAAACTTCGTCAATATCGTCAATCACATGAACGCTGCGAACGCGCACTGGCGCGGAAATCAGAGCGCGCCGCCGCATTCGCCGTTCGCCGCGCGATAATTTCGCAGCCGCATCGTCGCTTGCCGGCGTGTTGATCTCGCAGCCTTCGAATGCAACGCCCTCAAGCGCGCCATTCTCGCTGGATGCGCCGTTCGTGTTGGATTCGCAGTTGTCGCTGGCTGCGCGGTTATTGTTGTATGCGCCGTTCGCAGGAAATTCTCGCGGCTCGTTATCGCCCGGCATTGCCGTACCGAAAGTGTCGCTCATTCAGATTAACCCCTTGTAAACCGTAAATCTCGCTCCCCCGCACAATAGCAACGAACCCGCGCACCTCCAGTAGCGGAACAGGTTCATTTCCCCGGTACCCACGCCGCCCCGCCCTTAGTACCTCGGTACCAAGTACGCCAAGTGCCGTCGCTTGATAGCCTTGGCCTTGGCGCCTTTGCTTTGCCGTCGTAGGGGCACGATATATCGTGCCCGGCCAACATGCTTGGCGTGATGTCTGCGTCTCGGCTCGCATGCGTGGGCGCCGACTGTGGAGTGCGGCGGCTCGCCGCCGCTGTTTGCCGCCCGGGCTTGCCCGGGCGTGCTCCTCGCATCACCCTGGGAACGCCAATCTCCCGATTGGCGCTTTCGCCTTTGTTGTTGCCGTTTGCCTTGGCTGTATCCGTTTCTTCGTAGGGGCACAGCATGCTGTGCCCGGCGCACATGCTTGGCTACTTTCCAGGCCATCCACCTCGCGCAAACAGGCCGCTGCCGTCTGTAGGGGACGCGGATCGACGGTGGAAGCGCAGGCCTTCAGGCCTGCGAAAAGCGCTCCGCATTCAACGGGGCTTTGAGCCCTGGAATCGTTGCTGCCGCACCCGCATTGATCGCTTGAACGGGACACGATACGATCAGTCCATCACAACAGGGTGCCATGTTGGCCAAAAAGCTGCGAAAACAGAGCAAACGCAAAAACCGGGTCGTCCGCCCCGAAATCATGGCGCACGTGCGCCGCTCGATCGCCAAGAACCGCAAACTGCTCGCTCTGCTGGCCCGGTAAACGCTTCCCAAGCTTTGGATTTGGAAGTTATCTTCGTAGGGGCACGATATATCGTGCCCGGCGCACATGCTTGGCTACTTGCCAGCAATCCGCCGCGCGCGAATGGGCCGTCGAATTCGTAGAGGCACGGGAAATCGCGCCATCCACCGGCATCGCGCACGAAATGTAGCTCAGGCGTTCCCGGCGACGTTTGCCGGGAAGGCCTGAGGCTTTTCGGCCCGCATTCGCGCCGTCATTCTGAGCGGAGTGCGTCGGTTTTTGCTTCCCGTGTTCGCGTCCTGTGCGAACACGCCGGCGCACGCAGTCGAAGAACCTCTCTTCGATGTAACACGCTCCTCCGATTGCCATCTCGCGCCTCCGAATCGAGGCCCCGCGCCAAATCATCTGATTCCGTTCACCCAGCCGCGCCCGTGTGCAACAATCGTTCGTTGCCTTTAGCGCCGTGCGCTGAACAGGGAATCGATGCCCGCAGAAAAGCCTTACAAATTATCCGTCCTGGATGTTTCGCCGGTGCCCTCCGGTTCGACGAGCGCCGACGCCCTGCGCAACACCCTCGACCTCGCGCAGCTCGCCGACCGCCTGGGCTACACGCGCTACTGGCTGGCCGAGCATCACAATACGCCGCTGATCGCCAGCTCGACGCCCGAAGTGATGATCGGGCACGTAGCCGCCGTCACAAAAAACATTCGCGTCGGCTCGGGCGGCATCATGCTGCCGAATCACACGCCGCTGAAAGTTGCGGAAACGTTTCGCGTCCTCGAGGCGCTGCATCCCGGCCGCGTCGATCTAGGACTCGGACGCGCCCCCGGCACCGATCGGCTCACGGCTCTCGCGCTGCGCCGCACCCGCCAAGCCCTCGATGCCGACGATTTCCCCCAGCGCCTCGAAGATCTGCTCAGGTTTCTCGATCACGGCTTCCCCGCGAATCATCCCTTCGAACGCATTCGCGCCATGCCCGACGACGTCCCCATGCCCGAAATCTGGCTGCTCGGCTCGAGCGATTTCTCGGCCATGCTCTCCGCGCAAATGGGACTTCGCTTCGCCTTCGCGCATCACATCCAGCCCTCGCCGGCCATCGGCGCGCTGCGCCTGTATCATCAGAATTTCGAGCCGTCCGAGTACCTCAAAAAGCCGGAATCGCTGCTCGGTGTGTCGGTGGTTTGCGCGGAAACCGACGAACGCGCCCAGGAACTCGCGCGCCCCCTCGAACTCACTCTTTTGCGCTTCCGAACGGGCCGAATGGGCCGTTTCCCGACCATCGAAGAGGCCAAAAACTATCCATACTCGAAAGAAGAACGCTCCATTATCGAAATGAATCGCGAACGTTCTTTCGTAGGTTCGCCCGCCACCATCCGCGAAAAGCTCACGGGCCTCGCCGCCGATTGCGGCGTCTCCGAAATCATGATCACCACCATGACCCACGACCATGCCGACCGCCGCCGCTCCTACGAACTCCTAGCCGAAGCCTTCTCCCTCTCCCAGGTTTCTTTCTAACGCACGGGCCAACGCATTGTCATTCCGAGCGTAGTCCCACGCCTTTTTCTTCGCGCGGTTTCTGCGCGGCGTGGGACGCAGTCGAGGAATCTCTCTTCGATGTAACGGGCGGCGACGCGATCAATCCAAGAGAGATCCCTCGTCTGCCTCGCGCGCCCGCAAAAAGCGCGGGAAAGGCAAAGCGCGCGCAACTCCGCTCGGGATGACGTCACCTCTACCCGCCCCACTCAGCGGTCAGCGATCTGGAATTTAGGGTTCGCCTACGCTACACTCCGGCTCCCAGGAGGGCTGAGCATGAGCGCGAACCCGAAACTGATGCACGTGATCGAATTCGTAGCGGATATGGACCGCGCGGTGAAGTTCTATCGCGACGTGATCGGGCTGCCACTCAAATTCCAATCGCCCGGCTGGAGCGAATTTGCCACCGGCGAGACGAGCCTCGCGCTGCATCCAGCGTCTGAAAGCAAGCCCGCAGGCAGCATCGAGTTGGGCATCACCGTTGACGACCTCACAAAGTTCCACCAGGAGATGAGCGCGAAGGGCGTAAAGTTCAGCATGCCTCCCACAAAGCAGGAATACGGCCGAATGCTAGCGCAGTTCGTAGACTCGGAAGGCGCCCACTCCAGCGTTTCGGCAAACACCTAGACAAGCACGTAAAGCGCCGGCCGGTCGCAAGGCCACTCTTGGCTGTGGCTTATTCGATTACCTCGACTTACCCGCGCAGGCAAGAGTGCCTGCGCCACGTCAGGCCCCTTGTATTTCGCCTCGCCCCGTGCTACTATATCTTTGCATTTGTTGCTCTTGGGGTCGATATCGACGCGCTCGCTTCAGGCTGCCGGGCAACTTCCGACAGCCTTTTTTTGTGTTCGCCGGAACGCCCCTGAACACAAATGAAAATTTGGCGATTAAAAGCCGCCGAATGAATAAATTAGGAGAATTTGAATTGGCTACAGAACAAGGAACAGTCAAGTGGTTCAACGCAGCAAAAGGTTATGGTTTCATCCAACGCCAGTCCGGTGAGGACGTTTTCGTGCACTTCTCGGCTATCCAGTCGGAAGGGTACAAAAGTCTCAACGAAGGGCAGGCCGTTGAGTTCGAAGTGAAGCAGGGTCCCAAGGGGCTGCAAGCTGAGCGCGTCACAGGGCTCTAAGCAGCGCGTCATATAGTACTAAGGCGGCGCGGGCATGCGCCGCTCGCGATCATAAAGCAATTCGCATAAGTGATTCGAAGGAGGCACCGTGCAGGTTTTGATTGAAGGGCAGACCATCCGCCACACGCAGTACGGCCTGGGCACCATCACCGAATCGAATAACGAGCGCACCAGTGTCGATTTCGACGATCACGGAATGAAGAAGTTCGTCACCTCGATTTGGAGTGCGGAGTTGATCGGCGAGCCCCCCGCCGACCGTCCCGTGCGCCGCCGCGGCCGCCGCAAAGCCGTGAAGAAGTAGCGTTCCCCGGTTTAACCCTCATTCGTGTAGCTCACCCCTTCAGGGGTGTGGCTTTTCGGCCATTCGTTCCGACCTTCGAATCGACGCCGTGCAACCAATGGACCGAAAATCCTCAGGCCTGAAGGCCTGAGCTACATTCCGATGCGCCCGGTTCATGTAGCTAACCCCTTCAGGGGTGAGGCTTTTCGGCTTACGGCTCGATTAGGTTGGCGCGGACCGCGAAGCGAATCAAATCGCTGAAGCTGGTGAAATTCATTTTGCGCATGATGTGGTTGCGATGGCTTTCGACGGTGCGCGTGGATACGCCCAGCTCGTCCGCCACCTGTTTGTTGCTTTTCCCACTCGCCAGCAATTGAATCACCTGGACCTCGCGGCCGGTCAGCGTCGTGCCTTCCAGCTCCTTGCTATTGATCAGAGGTTGTTCCGCTTCCGGTGGCTGTTGCATGAAGGTTTCGGCCATTGAAACGGCCAGCTGCCCGGTGAAGAAGGGTTGGTGCTGCCGGGCGTGGTCCACCGCCGCGAGTAGTTCCGTATCGGCATCGGCCTTGAGCACGTAGCCGATCGCGCCAGAGCGCAAAACCTCTTTCGCAATTTCCTCCGAGAAGTGCATCGACAGCACCAGAATATCCGTGTTGGGCGACTCCTCCCGTGCCGCACGGGCCACCTGCAGGCCATTCATTTCCGGCATGGTAAGGTCCAGCACCAGCAGGTCAGGCTTCTCTTTCTTCACGCATTCCAGCGCCTCTGGCCCGGTAGAGGCTTCGCAGCACACCTCGATTCCGGGCTGGGAAGCCAAGAGAGAGCGTAGCCCTCTGCGAACTACCGCATGATCGTCCGCGATCAGCACCCGATACGCCTGTTTGGTTGACGTTGACATGGTAAGCGGCTAGCTCCGTCGCCCGCTTTCTGTGGGCCCGGCTAGCCTTCTCCTTCCTTCGCTCTCGACTACGCTAATTTTTCCGCCGCACTTTCATCCAGCAAGCTTTGCTCTGCGCCCGCATTGAGCGGCAGGCTCACCCGTACGATGGTGCCGCGGCCCGGCGCGCTTTCGATCTCGAATGTGCCATTCAGGTGTTGCACGCGTTCGCGCATCCCTGCAATGCCCACGCCCGGTGGCGACTGCGAGCCCTGGCTCGCTATTGTAAGCCCGCAGCCTTCGTCTCGCACTTCGGCCAAGAGGCGCCCGTTTTCGCGCGTGATGCGGATGCGCGCCGTGCTGCTCCCCGAATAGCGATGGACGTTGGTCAGCGCCTCTTGCACCACTCGGAAGACTGTCGTCTCGACTTCCTGGGACGCCCGTCCGAAATCGTCGGCAATATCCACCGTCACCACAATTTTACTGCGCTCCGCGAATCCTCGCGCAAACCACCGCAGCGCCGGCCCCAGTCCTGCCTCGTCCAAAAGCGGCGGATGCATCAGATAGGAAACGGTTCGCACTTCGCGAACGGCTGCATCCGCCAGTTCCACAGACGAGCGGTACAAGGTCTGCACCAGCCTCTTCCTTTTCGGCAGCGATTCATGCAAGCGCGAAAGATTCATCTTCAGCGCGGCCAGGCTTTGCCCCGCGGACTCATGCAGCTCCCGCGCCATGCGCCGCCTCTCCTCATCGCGCCCTTGGATCATCAGGCGCCAGAGCCGTCGCAAGTCCTCTTGCGCGCGCTTGGAATCGGTGATGTCGTGCACCACCCCGAGCACGCGCACAGCCTTGCCATCCGGCCCCGCTATCGGAGCGCCTCGCGCGAAAAGGAATCGCGTTTCACCCGTGGGCAGAATGTAGCGCACTTGGTACTCAAAAGGCTCGCACGCCGCCAGTGCCTCGTCGGCATGCGGCGCACCCGCGCCCGGTCCCTCGGGTGGATGTGCTCCTGGTAGCTTTCTCGCGTGAACTCTTCGTCCGCGGCGAACCCGTATATTTTGCGCAAATTCTTCGATAGCCGCGCCGCCGCCGGACCCACGTCGAATTCCCAGCTCCCCAGATGCGCGATCTCCTCGGCATTGGAGAGCAGGTTCTCGCTTTCACGCATCTTGATTTCCGCCGCCCGGCTTTCGGTGACGTCCTGCGACATTCCGCGAATGCAAACGATCTTTCCTTGTTTGTCGGTGATCGCCACAGCCCGCGAATGGAACACTCGCACGGCACCGTCCGCGCGGAAAAATCGCATTTCGTTATCGAGCGGTACGCCCTTGGTCCGGGTAGCTTCGAGATCGCGGCCACCGCGATCGCGATCATCCGGATGAATCAGATTCAGGCCCCAGTCGCGCGTCATGGGGCCTTTCCTCGGTTTGAGGCCGAGCAATCGGTAGAAGTGCGCGGACCAATGCAGCCTCTCGGTCCTCAAATCAAGTTCCCAACTCCCGATGTTGGCCAGTTGCTCGGCTTGGGCCAGCAGCATCTCGCTCCGGCGCAAGCGCTCTTCTGTCTTCGCACTGGCGCGAGTGGTTTCCGACTGCGGCTTGTGGGCGCGCTGCCTGCGAACCCTCGCGCTGGCAGAAGCGGAGCGCTTCCGCGCACGCCTCGCATGGGCACGCATCTTGCTGCTGCGCTTGGGGATATCAGGAAAGAGTTCGTCCTGAAAGCTTTCTATGTTCGGGGCAACCTGGTGTGGATCATCAGTGCTGCGTGACGAAGACAACCATTCCTCCAACTGATGGTACCCAACTACTCTGTCGGCGCTGCCTCGGAAAATTCCCCAGAGTAGCGGCGGCCTGCTGGGGTCAGGCATCCCCAAAAAAGTGAAGCGAAGTTTAATGTTCTGTAAAATCCCGTGTCAAGGTGAAAGTGTCTCAAAATGGCACAATAACTACGCAATCAATAAGCAGAATCCGCAAACTGCATCGTATTTGCCACAAACCAGCCAAGTTGCGCACACGCCCGAGCGCCTGTGCCTTCGGTTCATGTAGCTCACCCCTTCAGGGGTGAGGGTTTTCGGCCCCGTTCATTAAAACCGCCGTGTCCCTCTATTAACGCTAGGTAGCCTCTCTTCCGATAAGTAATTTGCTAGGCGCAGCGATTTCTGCGCCACCGGATCCAGAAGAGGCACCTTATGCCAGCCCTAGGGATGCGAATTTTGGTGGTCGGTACACCCTCGCGCGGAACGCAGGCCATTTTGTCGCGGCTCGCCACGTGCGGTTGGGGTGCGCGGACGGTCGAAACTTTGCGCGAAGCCGAAGTCTTAGTGAGCACATTCCGATTCGATATGGTTCTTGCAACCGAGTCGCTGCCCGATGGCCGCGCCTACGCGATGACGCAGACGATCGCGCGCCGTAGCGGGACGCTGATCGTCGCCATCGCGCTTTCGGAAAGCTGCCTCTGGCTGCCCGTGGTGGAGCAGGGCAGGAGGGTGCTGGGCACGCGCGCTATCCGTCCCGAGCAGCTCGAACGCGAAGCGGAAAAGATCCTGCGCTCGAGCGAGCCAAAACAATTGCGTGCGCTCGCCGCCGAGGTGGGCCCATCGCCGCGCCGCGCCGGAGTCCCCCGCCGCAAAAGCCCCGCCGCCTAACATTACACAATTTTGGCGCCTTAGATTTTATGTAGCTCACCCCTTCAGGGGTGAGGCTTTTCGGCCATCTTTCCCGCCCCCGAGTTGCTGCGTGCCGCCGACCGGGCCGAAAATCCTCAGGCCTGAAGGCCTGAGCTACATTAAGACGCGCCCGCGCCGCGACACGTGCCACCACAACGCCGCGCCTGCTATCACCGACACGGCGCTGGCCGCCTGCGCATTCGTCAAACCGAAAAACGATCGCGGGTTGATGCGAATAAATTCCACCAGAAAGCGCGCCGCTCCAGTCAGCACCAAATACGCCGCGAAAACACCACCCCGTTGCACCCACGAAGCACCTCTCGCAGCGCCGTCATCCTGAGCGGAGCGTCCCGCGTCTTTGTCTTTGCGCGAAGCGCCGGGACGCGCAGTCGAAGGACCTCTCTTGGCTGCATGCCATATCTGCCGCGCGCCGATGCGCCACAACAGCCACGCAATCGCGCACGCCACAATCAATTCGTAAATCGGCGTGGGATGTACACGCATCGTTGTCGGCACCAGCCCATTCGGAAAACTCATGCCCCAGGGGAGGGAAGTGGGCTTGCCGTAATCGCCGTCGCCCGAAAGCAGGCAGCCGATGCGGCCGATGCCGTAGCCCAGCGCCGCGGCGGGCGATCCGGCGTCAAACATTTCGAGCAGCGGAATTTTGTACCACCGCGCGAGCCAGATGAAGGTGGCGAATCCGGCGATCAATCCTCCGAACCACGCGAGGCCGTAGCGGCTGAAAAGCAACCCCCACGGGTTGGCAAAAAGTTCGTGCGGCGTTTCGAGGACGTGATACAGCTTCGCGCCCACGATTCCCACTAGGCATGGAATCGCGACGAAAATTTCCGCCGTGGGCGAATCCTTCGACGCCAGCCCGCGCCGCGCCATGTCCGCGCGCAACACGTAGTAGGCCACCACCATCGCCGCGGCCACCATCAGCCCAAACGTAGGAACTTCGACGGGCCCCAAATGTATGAATGGAATCATCGACGCGCGAATGCAGCAATTGCGCAGGCTTAACTCTCACCGCTAGCGCGCCCGCTGTCAACGCATTCGTGGGAGTATGCGCCGCCGCTTCCGTAGCGCCGTCATCCTGAGCGGAGTTGCGCGAGCCTTTGCCTTTCCCGCGGTTTGTGCGGGCGCGCAACGCAGCCGAAGGACCTCTCTTGGATTGAAAATGTTGCCGTGGCTCACATCCAAGAGGGGTTCTTCGACTGCGTGTCCCGGCGGTCCGGGGCATGCCACGCCCGGCGCACATGCCTGGGTGCTTGCGCGCCATCCGCCTCGTACTTCACGGCGTCGTCATCCAACGCGGCGCCTATCTCCCGAATACCTGCCTCAAAAGACTTGTGGTTTGGGCCGCGGGGTCCTTGCGAATCTTGGCCTCTTCCTGCCCCACCATGTAGAACAATCCGTTGAGCGCCTGCGACACCACGTAATCGGTGATGTTCAGATTCGTGCTCTTCATGAACGGAATCGTTTGCGCCTGCCCGGCAAGCTGGTTGTACTGTTTTGTGACGCTGTTCTCTTCCATCCTCTTTTCCACGATGGGACGAAACGCGGTGGTCAGTTGCGCCGAAGTCTTTTCCTTGAAATAATCCGTGGCCGCATTGTCCCCGCCGGAAAGAATCTTGCGCGCGTCGTCGAAACTCATGGAGAGAATCGCATCGATGAAAATCTTTTTCGCCGCCGGGGCAGCCGCTTCCGCCGACCGGTTCATGCTGAGGACAAACGCGTCCACCTTCGGCCCGTAGCCGACGGCGCGCAGCCCTTTCTCAAGCCCACGCAGATTTTTCGGCATCTCAATCTTGATGGCCGCGTTTCCAAAATAGCCGTCAGGCCGCCCAGTAAGCCTCACCGCATTGGCCGTGCCGACCTGCAGCGCCTCTTTCAGCCCAGACGCAATCTTCGAATCGCTCAGCCCGCTCTTGTTCCCCAATCCCAGCGTTTTCGAAATCTGATCCATCTGGGCAGAAGCGGTGATCGCAAATAACAGTAAAATGGAACTAAGGGCGAATCCACGAGTGATCATTCCGCTCCTCCACACTTCTTCTGTGTAACGGGGTGCGCTGCCGGGGCCGTTGGTCCTTCGGTGCGGAGATGGTACAGCACTCCGCCCCGCCAACTGACATCAATTTGCCGCAGCCGCTGCTCGGAGACCCAGCCACTCCCTCGAAACTCGCTTGAGGAAGAATTCGTAGTAGATCCTTGCTATGACCCCGTCGAGGGCTAGTGGAGCAGCCTAAGTTATTTATAACAATCCATTTATATTAACATAGGTTGTACGGTAAAATGCCGGGACCTCTCTTGACATGACCGGCAAAATGCCGTACAGTTATCGGCTAATAGAGGTGAGTCATGGCTAAGGCCTTAAAAGCAACCCAACGGATCGAACGCGTCGAGATCAGAGCCACGTCCGAGCAGAAGCGACTTTTAGAGCGCGCAGCCGAGATTCGCGGCACTACTCTAACCGGCTTTATTCTAAACCAAGCTCAAGAAGCTGCCACGGCGACAATTCAGGAATTCGAACTTCTCGAACTTCGCAACGAAGATCGCCGGCTGTTTGTGGAGACGCTGTTGAATCCGCCCAAGCCCAACAGCGCCCTAAGAGCGGCTGCAGCTCGACACAAAGAACTTGGACTTTAGTCCTTGGACGGCGATTTCAAAATTGAGCCGCTCGGTTCTAACCATGACCGAGCGGCTTTTTCTTGTGGGAAGCAATCTTTAGACAATTACCTCAAAACCCAAGCGCGGAAGGCTATCGAGAAGAACCTGGCAGCGGTTTTCGTCTACGCCGACGGCGCGAAAATTGCCGGCTACTACACCCTCTCGTCTTTTGCCGTGAAGCTCGACGAAATCCCCGAAGCTCTGGCGAAAAAGCTGACAAAAATGCCGCTCGTGCCGGCAACCCTGATCGGACGATTAGCGAGGAATATCGAGTTTCGGGGCAAGGGCATCGGCGAAATACTTCTAGTCGACGCCCTGAAGAAAGCTTATCGAAACAGCAAAGAAGTTGCATCGTGGGCCGTGATCGTTGACGCGAAGGACGCCGAGGCCGCTGCGTTTTACAAACGATTCGGATTCGTCGAATTTCCCACCATCGAGTCACGCATGTTTCTGCCGATGATTTCTGTAGCGGAACTTTTCGTCGATGATTCCGGCCCCGATCCCGCCGCCGGTTCATGTAGCTCACCCCTTCAGGGGTGAGGCTTTTCGGCCATATTTTCGGCCCTCGTTCCCGCCTACGAATCGAAACCGTGCAAGCCGACGGACCGAAAATCCTCAGGGCTAAAGCCCTGAGCTACATAAAATGCGCTCGTATCGCCGGTTCATGTAGCTCACCCCTTCAGGGGTGAGGCTTTTCGGCCCCGTCGCCGCGCCTGTGAATAGACGCCACCGCCCGCGCATCTGGCACAACCCGAAAATCCTCAGGCCTGAAGGCCTGAGCTACATAAAACCGCCGGTTCACCGTAGACGATTTTTCTTTACACCAACAGGTACTTGCGCGAGACCACCCCCCGGTGTAAAGATTTTCCTCGTATCCTCGGACTGCGCCCACTCGCGCCGCATTGCCGGTCGGGCTGCGGCCGCGTGTGATTGCGCGCGGTTTGCTTACGCTCTCCCTCTGAGCAGACCGCCCAAATGTCGATTCATGGCGTCCACCGCCTCATGGAGGTCGCCCAATCCTGGTGTATCCACACTGACGTCCGCATTCTGGAGGTCCAGAGTCAAATCCTTCAGGAGCTGCGTGGCGCGGTGCACGCGTTGAGCGGCCAGGGCGGGCAGTACAGCGTACGGATCGCGGCGCAGCTCCTGGGCCACAAACCATTCTTGAACAGCCTGGGCGGTGTTGCGAATGTGATCCATCGCGTTGTGAAATTCGTTCAGAACGCGAGGATCCAGATCTCCGGACTTGACTGCCTGTTCCAACTCATGCAATGCGGCGGTGGACGCCTGCAAGCGCGCACTCAAAGGTGATTCACCGGCGTCCATGTCAGAAACGGTCATCAGCTCCTCCGTAACGGTGCGTTCCTTCTCTTATAAGTCACATTTTCCCTCAATCGCGCCGCGCTGGCGCGCCAAGTTTCGCCGCCGGCAACACGATTGATCGAAGATAGGTCGATTGCGTGCCGTTCTCTTCGTAGGGGCATCCGCCACGGCGGATGCCCGGCGCAGATGCTTGGCTACTTGCGCACCATCCGCCCCGCACAAACGGGCGCCTCCTGTGGAGTGCGGCGGCTCGCCGCCGCTGTCTGCCGGCCGGGCTTGCCCGGGCGTGCTCCTCGCATCCGCCACATGCGCCCCGCACGCCGTGCCCGCTGCATCCAATCGCGGCCCGCGTACGTCAAATGGTGTAGGATGGCCCTACCGCAATCCCCGCGGGACGAGCTATTCGGAGGGTGCGAATATGACGCGCTCGACCCCATTCCGCTTTTCTCTCTTTGAAATTTCGTTTGCGATCCTCGCAGCTTTGGCGCTCACGCTTTCGCCGCAGCTCGCGCTCGCGCAACACGGCGGCGGAGGCGGCCACGCGGGCGGCGGAGGACACATCGGCGGGGGAGGCGCGCATTTCGGCGGGGGCGGCCATATGAGTGGAGGCGCCGGTTTCGGCACAAGGGGATATTCCGCCAGCTCGCATGCGTCATCGCCTGTTCACGTATTCAGCGGACCGCGCAGCGCGCCCGCGGCCGCCACTTCGGCCCGCGCAGCCGAGAATTCGGCCGCGTTGATGAATGAACGGGCGCGAGTTTCTGCAATTCAGCCGCGCTCATCGAATATTTCCGCAGCGCCCCTGTCCAGCAACTTGCCGCGCGGTACGGGCATGTTTGCGGAGCCGCGCGGCTCCGGCGAAGCAGCCACACCGACGCACACCACCATCGGCTTCCAGCAATTTCTACGTGGCGCCGGACCAACCGTCTTCCGCCGCTCGACGACGACGACGACGACGGTCGCTGCACGATCTCGACGAGCCGTTCGCGCGCGACGGCCACGGTCGAGGCCACGCCCTGCGCGAGGCGCTCCAGGTGCTGCCGCGCGGGGACGTCGGCGAGCCCGCGGACCACTCGCGGCCGTCGAGCACGACGAGGCTCTGCGTGTCGGGCCATCAGGTCAGTCGCGTGCGGCGCGGCCCGCCGCGCCGCGTCGGTGAGCGTGCTACGCTCCAGGCCGACCGCGACGATGCTGGCGCGCGCCGCGTCAGCAGGCGTCGTCGCCGCGGAGCCACTCGTGTCCGCGTGTGCTCTCCCCATGTGCCTCGTTTGTGTCGACGGCCACCCCGCACGGAGGTGTTTCAGAGTGACGACATGTGTCACAGTGTAACGCCTGGAGCCTCCGATGCACTGGGCCCATTCCAGGCATACCGGCCGAGGCCTCGCCGCTCCCCTCCCGAGGCGGCCCGCAGGCTGCATCCTCCACTGGCCTTCGAGTCCCGCCCGTCGAGCCACCCAACGACGCCGATTAGGGAGAAATACGTTAGTTGCCCGGTTGACTAACATTTCATGGGACCTGCTCGACGGCCTGCGACGGTCTGAGTGGGGGACGAGCACGTGCACACCAACCACGAGTCCCGTGTGCGGCACGCCCGCGGGGAAGTCGACCTCCGACCTGCTGCGGATGCGCGCCGGGGACGGCTCGGACGCCCCCGATGCCGTGGTGCGTCCTGCCGGTCACGACGAGGTCGTGCGCCCTGAACGGCTGGTGCAGCGAGCACCGGGTGGCCCTGGTCCCGTTCGGCGGCGGCACGTCCGTCGTCGGCGGTCACAATGGATGAATACGGTTTGCTCGTGACGCTTCCAATTGTCATAGCGACCGGGAATGTCATCCTGGTGTTTTGTCGTCGCTCAAGAACATTGTGGCGGAGTTTTGGCTGGTTAGCAGCTGTATTTGTCATTACTTGTGTGTCTGGTTTCTCGCCGCGCTGCCTTATTTCATCGGCTTGACGGACAGTTATGCGAGTTGCGCAGGCAGCCGACGATTCCAGTTGCCAGCAATTTTGGCAACTGATGGCTTGTTTGGCCAAACGTCAAAATCTGGGTTTTTTGCTTTTCTTGCTCGTCCTGGATCTGGCTATTCTGATAACCGGCTGGTGTTTGTCTCCACGTGATGTTCGCCGTCAGAATGGTTAAGCCTGCAGCACCTTTTAACCGAAGTTTCGAAAGTTTCCTAGGCGCTGTATTACCACCTCTGTGGTAAAATATGAATAGGCCAATCAAGCCCTTTACTACAAGGAGATCGGGAATGAGCAACAGGAACGCCATTGTTGAAAAGACAGTATATATCCCTGCCGAACTTGCAGCGCGCCTGAAATCAGCTTGCCAAAGCGCAGCATGTTCAGAACGGCTGATATCGAAGGCTCTAAGAGACATCTCTTCAGCCTTGCTCCAGATGCCTCATTAGCCCGCCAGACTGGACAACATCTTCAGAAAGTGCATTCTCCCAGGTTTGGGATAATGACCTCCGGATGCAGTCTGACAACTGGCGGACTTATGACGTTAGACGCGGTGATATAGTCCTTGTGCCATTCCCCTTCAGTGGTAGGAATTCCAGCCAGAGGTCCGTCCAGCGATTGTCATAAGTGGTGCCCTGTACAATACCAACGAGCCGGACATTCTACTCGCCACCATCACCTCTCAACTTGTCTCGGCTCCGGGCCCTCTTGATTATATTCTCTCTGACTGGCAGTCTTCCGAATTGCGGCTTCCTTCCGCCTTTCAAACCGGTTTTCACCACGCTTGATCCATCTTTGGTGTTATATAACATCGGAACTTTGAGCGCCGTTGATACGGCGCCCGCATAAATCAACAGCTTAGCTT
>CAVRSO010000045.1:0-8326 GCA_963723845.1 uncultured Acidobacteriota bacterium | reverse complement strand
TCTCCGCCCGGCTTTCCGTATTGATGATCATCACTTCGCGGTCCGCGGCCGAATAGGCGGGCCAATGGGGAAGATTTTTCGAATTGGGACTGCCCGCGTGCGCGAACGCCACCCATGTGTCGCACACGCGCTCCGCGAGCGGAAACGTGTCCGCGCCGCCGCCGGTGAGTTTCTGCACCAGCGGGTCTCTGACGTTATTGAACACGAAGGGCATTTCAATCGTATGCGGCGACCTCATCCGTCCGCCCAGGATCGGCGTAGCCCAGGTGAATTCGTAGACGTACGTTGCGGCCTTGTGGAGAGCGGCCTTGCGCTCAGCGATTTTCTCCGTGAAGGCCACCGTGGGATACGCCGTGGTGATCAGGAAATACAAGCCGGAGGGATTTTCCCGCGGGTAGGTCGAGCGAAAAGCGCGAAGCACCGAATCCGCGCTGTCTTTTAAGAGCAATTTGAGGCGCTTCTGCAAGCCGGCTTCGTCCAGCGAAAAGATGCCTGGATCGGCGCCTGCGAAGAGCGTCATCTCCGTGTGATTGTGGCCGATGATCAGCGGAACATCGGCGGACACGTCCGGGGCCACCGGATCAAATGGGTGATGAGGCAGCGACGCGCCATCCACCACGGGCGCGAATCCTTGGATCAGGCCGGGAGTCATCGGCGGCAATTTACGATTCACCGCGCCCTGCGCGGCCATGATGCGCTCAAGAGGCGCTGTTTGAATGTCCTTGATTCGCTCCGGCTTCACGCCCAGCTCGTCGAGAAACATTTTTCCGACTTTCGCCCCTTCGGCGTGGTCCACCATCCTGAGCCCGGGACCGCTTTCAATCACCGCCCGGTGGAAGAGTCCTTTGGCGGCTGGCATCGCCAGCAGCGCCGAAACTTTTTGGCCGCCTCCGGATTCGCCGAAGATCAGCACCCGGCCCGGATCGCCGCCAAAGCCGGCGATATTGTCGCGCACCCACTCGAGTGCGGCGATAATGTCCAGCATGCCGGCGTTGCCCGAAGCGGCAAATGCTTCTCCTCCTGCGTCGCGGAGGTACGTGTAGCCCAATGCGCCCAGCCGATGATTGATGGTGACCACCACCACTTCGCCACGGCGTGCCATATTTTCGCCGTCATATAGGCGAGCGGAGCCGGAACCAGAGGTGAAGCCGCCGCCGTGAATCCAAAACATCACCGGCCGCTTGCGACCGTCGTTAAGAGCCGGCGTCCAAACGTTCAGGACCAGGCAATCCTCGCTCTCGCTCACATCGTGCGGATTCTCCGCGGATACCAGGAAGTCCAGCCCTGTCAAAACGCTCGGCGCGCCGGGAATGGTTTGGGGCGCGGATGCGCCGTAGTGGAGCGCATCGCGCACGCCACTCCACGGCGCCGGTTTCGCCGGAGGCATGAATCGATTCTTCCCTGCGGTCGAAGCGCCGTAGGGAACACCTTTGAAAACGTTGATGCCATTCGCGGTCGTGCCGCGAACTTTGCCCGCGGTTGTCTCGACAACTGGCCCAGACTCGGTCGATAAAACGCCGGCAGTGCGACTCGAACTCCGAAATGATCCCGCGAAGAGGCGTTGCGCAAGCATCGCGCCACCACCCAAGACTGAACTTCTGAGCAAAGCGCGGCGTCCAATAGTTAAATTCATTTGCCGTCCTCGCGCCATTGATCCCTCCCTTTATTGGATCGGTCCTGCGCATATTTGTGCCCTTGGTCAGGCCGATTTGGCGGCCAATATACATCACTGCGGCCCAATCTGGTTGAGGCGTCCAGGGGTCCTACCTGTTCTTTCGTACTATTGACTTTCGCTTTTAGTTCGCCCTATGATGGCCTCGCGTATTGTAGAGCTTCGGCCTTGTGATTTTGATTTTCGCGGATGCTGTGCAAGCGGGGGAGCGATGGCATTAACCAAGCGGCAAAAAGAAGTCCTGAATTACCTGGTCGGGTTCATCAATAAAAATGGCTACTCGCCGAGTTTTGAGGAGATTGCGCACGCTCTTAAGCTTACTTCCCTCGCCACTGTGCACAAGCATCTCTCCACTCTGGAAAAGAAGGCGTTCATCCGGCGAGGCTACAACCAAAGCCGGTCGATCGAGGTGACCCAGCTTCCCAAGCAGGTGCGCGAGGAGATCCTCGATCGCCATGTGGTCGAGCTGCCGCTCACCGGAAGAATTGCTGCTGGGCGCCCGCTGGAAGCGGTGGAAGATCGCGAAATGATTTCGCTCTCCGATTTTACGCGCGGCCACAACAACTTTGTCCTGAAGGTGAAGGGCGAATCCATGCAGGATGACCACATCCTCGATGGGGATTACATCGTCGTCGAGCAGACGCAAGTGGCCAACCCGGGCGAGATCGTGGTAGCGCTGGTCGGCGAGGACGAGGCAACGGTGAAGCGATTCTATCGCGAGGCCGGCGGGAAGATTCGTTTGCAGCCCGCAAACTCTTCAATGGCTCCCATCGTGGTTTCGGGAGCGGACGTCAAAATACAAGGTCGTGTGGTTGGTGTCCTGCGAAAATACTGAAACAGTTGCGGCGCTAGCCGCCCGCGTAAGTCGCTAGCTCAGTTTCCCTGGCCTTGAATTAACTGCATCTTCGACGCTGCGAATCAGCCGCCAAATATCGGTTTTCGGAACTACCGTGCGGATGCCCGCGTCTCTGGCCTTTGGCTCAATCCCGTCGATCTCCAATATCGTAAACAGGATCAGCGGTACTTTGGGATTCAAGGCCGACATTTCCTTCGCTACTTCAATCCCATTCATGTCGGGCATGGCCAGATCGAGCAAGACCACTTCAGGCTGAAGCTCGCGGAACTTTTCAACTCCAGACTGGCCGTTCTGCGCCTCTCCGCATACCGTCCACGCGCGCGATCGCGCAACGGTGCGAAGAATGCGCCGTGTGGTATCCGAATCGTCGACGATCAAAATCCGCAATCGCGGTCCAATCTTGAGAGAGCCACAACACCGCCTGTCTGTTGGGTGGGGTTCTTTTGTATACCCTCGAAGGCTCCAATGATATACAGCGAATCCTTGAGGTGTAGACTCTAAAGAATGAGCAGCAAACGAGCGGGCCGGATGCAACGACAACTATGATAGTCGCAGTGTGGTTTTTGAAGTCAAGGAAACACAGCATGCGTCACCGGATAAGTTACTCTTATCGCGGCAGTTGTCTGCTGCTTCTCGCGCTCGGATTTTTCTGCGTTTCGGCACAGGCGCGATTCCGTCAGCCGAGTGAGGAGTATCAGGCTCGCCGCGCGAAACTGCGTGCGATGGTTCGCGCCCCCGTCGTGATCTTTGGATACACGGGGCACGAAGACGCCTCCGAGGTGGCGGTCTTTTTTCAAGAGCCCCACTTCTACTATTTGGCGGGACATGATCAGCCAGGTGCCGTTCTGCTTTTGATTCCTGATCGTTCTGGTAAATCCGCCGCCGACTCACCCGCAAATTCGCGCGAGATTTTGTATCTTCCCGCGCGCGACCCGGCACAGGAAATCTGGGAAGGTCCCAAAATCGGACCGAATGATCCAGGCGTCGCGGAAAAAACAGGATTTCAGACGGTCGAGCCGCTCGAGAAGCTAAAGGACGACCTGGCGAACCTCGCGAAGAGCTACAAAACTTTTTACACGCTTATGCCTCCGGAACACGAAGAAGGATATCCGCATCTTACGGAATCCGTCGCTGCGATTCGCGCAGCGATTCCCCACGCGACGCTCAAAGACATCGCGCCGCAGCTCGACGCGATGCGGCAGGTGAAATCTGTCGGTGAGCTTGCGCTCATGCAAAAGGCCATCGACCTATCCATCGACGCACACTTCGACGCGATGAGGACGATGCGTCCCGGGCTCTTTGAGTATCAGGTTGCCGCGCGCATGAAGGAAATCCACGAATGGGGTGGCTGCGAACGCGAGGCCTACGCGCCTATCGTGGGGGCCGGTTTCAACTCTACGGTGCTGCACTACAGCGTGCTGGACGATCAAATCAAAGATGGGGATGTAGTGGTGATCGATGTCGGCGGTGAATATGGAGGCTACGCCGCCGATATCACGCGGACACTGCCGGCCAACGGCAAGTTCACGCCGCGCCAACGCGAGATTTACGATATCGTCCTCGGTGCACAGAATGCCGCGCTAGCCGCGGTGAAGCCCGGCGCGGCTCTCTACGGCGGCAAGGATAGTTTGCAGCAAATCGTCACGGACTACATCAACACGCACGGCCACGATAAAGAAGGGCGCGCGTTGGGACGATATTATCCCCACGGCGTAAGCCATCATCTCGGGCTTGACGTTCACGATCCTGGCGACCGCAACCGTCCGCTCGAACCCGGCATGGTCGTAACCGTCGAGCCGGGCATTTACATTCCCGAAGAAAATTTAGGCGTCCGCATCGAAGACGACGTGCTGGTCACCAAGGAAGGCTACAAGCTCCTCACCGCGCGTCTCCCTCGCACTGTTGACGAGATAGAAAAGATCATGGCTGAAGCTCACTCTTCTGCCCGACCTTAGAAGCTCCGAATTACAATTCTTTACACCAACCACCGCTTGACACCCAGCGCCCCGTCTCTAAGATGGTTGCGTGAATGATGGGAACTTATTTTCGGAATGGAAGGTCCGAGCCGAAGGCGCCAAGTGCGGCCTCGCGGCCGAATGTTCTACTCGCAACACGTGGCGAGTAGAATGTGACGCAAGTCGTAGAAAACAAAGGATCGGGTGCACGCCTACCCGTCACATTCGCGAGAGGCTGGGTAATCGACGATGATGCAAGCCTGGGCCGACACCGCGATAGAAACCGCCAAGCGCCGCGGGGCGAGCTATACGGATGTCCGCGTGATGGACATTCGCCATCGCGATATCTCCACCAAGAATGGCGAGGTCGGCACGCTCGCCGAATCGGAATCGCTGGGCATCGGCATCCGCGTGATCGCGAGCGGCGCGTGGGGATTCGCCTCCACCGACAGGCTCACGCGTGAAGGCGTGCAGGCCTGTGCGGCCGAAGCCGTGGCGATTGCGAAAGCGTCCGCGCTGGCTAAGCGCGAAAATGTGGCGCTCGCTCCGGAACAAGCCTACGTCGATACCTGGCAGAATCCATTTCTCAAAGACCCGTTTCGTATTCCCGTCGAGCGGCAAATCGATCTTCTGCTTGCCGCGGACAAGGAAATGCGCCGCGTGAAGGGCATCACCGTGGCGGAAGGATCGATGTCGTTTCGCCGCATCGAGCAACTGTTCGTTTCGAGCGCCGGATCGTCGATCCATCAGGTCAAGATGCAATCCGGCGCGGGCATCGTGGCCACCAGTTTCGCCGGAAAGCGAAATTCAGAAGCGCTCGTATCCGAGTAGTTTTGGCGGCCAGCACATGCTGCCGGGTACGAGTTGGTCGAATCGCTCGATCTGGTGGGCCATGCGGCGCGCATCGCTGAAGAATGCGTGGCGCTGCATTCCGCCGCGCAATGTCCCGAAGGCCAGAAGCACGATCATTCTGGACAGCTCGCAGCTCGGCTTGCAAATTCACGAGTCCATCGGCCATCCCATCGAGCTTGGACCGCGTGCTCGGCATGGAAGCAAATTTCGCGGGCATGAGCTTTCTCACGACGGAGAAGTTAGGCAAGCTGCGCTACGGCTCCGACATCGTCAATGTGGTGGCCGATGCGCGCCTCGAGCATGGCCCGGGCCTGGGCACCTTTGGCTACGATGACGAAGGCGTGCCCGCGCAATGCACGCCGATCATCACCGACGGTCTCTTCACCGGCTATCTTCGAGCTCGCGAAACCGCCGCGCCGATCGGCGACGAAACGCTCCGGCGGCACCATGCGCGCCGAAAGCTGGAATCGCCTGCCGATGATTCGCATGACCAACATCAGCCTCCTTCCCGGCACTTGGAATTACGACGACCTGATCGCCGACACCGACGACGCCATTCTGATGGAAACGAACCGCTCCTGGTCCATTGACGACCGCCGCTACCATTTCCAGTTCTCCACCGAAATCGGCTGGGAAATCAAGGGCGGCAAGAAGGGCCGCATGATCAAAAATCCAAGCTACAGCGGCATCACCACGGAGTTCTGGAACAGTTGCGATGCGATATGCTCGCGCGACTACTGGACGCTGTGGGGCACGCCCAATTGCGGCAAGGGCCAGCCTCAGCAGACCATGGGCACCGGCCACGGCGCCTCACCGGCGCGATTTCGCAATGTCAAGGTCGGAGTCGCCTTCGCGAAATAATCGCAAAGACATGCCGAACCGCTCACCGGAAAATCATTCGCGGTCGAAGATCGCGCCGCGTCGCGAAAGCCGAGCTCGAGCGCGTCGCAGAGCGAATTTTCAAGCTCAGTGAAGCGGACGAGACCGAAGTTGAAATCGGCGCGGTCACCGACGCGCTCACGCGCTTTGCCAACAACACCATTCATCAAAATGTCGCCGAACAGACGCTCGCCATTTCAGTGCGCGCCGTTTTCGATGGCCGCACCGCTCGCGCCACGACTAACAAAACGGATGACGAGTCGCTTGCGACGCGTTACAGCGGCGGCTTCTCGCTCTGGCCCGCAACCAGCCGAAAAATCCCGATCTTTTGCCGATGCTTCGTTCGCAAAAATATCAAAAGGTCGCACGCTTCTTCCCAGCTACCGCCTCAGCGACACCCCTGGACCGCGCCCGCGCCGTTACGCGCGTGTGCCGCATGGTGGAGAAGGCTAAACAGACCGCGGCGGGGATTTTTTCAAGCCGGCTCGTCGCAGTCTCTACTGGCCAATTCGAAGGGGCTTTCGGCGCATTACGAGCAAACGCGCTCCGAATTTTCGGTTACCGTGCTCGAATCGAAATCTTCCGGCTGGGCGAAATCGAATTCGCCCGATATATCGCAACATCGATCCCGACGAGCTGGCCGAAAACGCCAGCCGCACTTGCGCCGAATCGCGCGAGCCCAAGGAAATTCCGGCCGGCCATTACACGACGATCCTCGCCTCCGTCCGCCGTTCTCGATCTTGTCGGTTTCCTTTTCTACGATTTCGCGGGGACGGCGGTGCTCGACAAACGCTCGTGCTTAACCGACCGAATGGGCAAGAAGATGTTTGGCGATAACATCAGTATTTGGGACGACGCATATCACCCGCTGCAAACCGGTCCGCCGTATGACGGCGAAGGATTGCCGAGGCAGAAGGTGCTGCTGGTGGACCGCGGGATTCCGAAGAATCTGGTCTACGCGCGCGCCACGGCGAAAAAGATGAAGGCCAAGCCAACGGGACACGGCTTTTCTTTGCCGAATGAATACGGCGAAGCTCCCATGAATTTGGTATTCGCGGGTGGCGATAAGTCGATGGAAGAAATGATTCACTCGACGGAGCGCGGCATTCTGGTTACCCGCCTTTGGTACATCCGCGAAGTCGACCCTTACGCAAAAGTACTTACAGGAATGACGCGCGACGGAACCTTCCTTATTGAAAACGGACGCGTTGCAGGCGGGCTGCGCAATTTTCGCTTCAACCAAAGCATCGTAGAGATGCTGGCGAACGTAGAAATGCTGGGACCATCCGTTCGCGCCGCAGGAGAAGAATCTTTCGAGATGGTTGTACCCACGATGAAGGTTCGCAACTTTCATTTTAGCGAAGTCACAAAATTTTAATTGAATTTCTTCGGTATCCGCTTGACAAGCAATGGTGCCGGAAGGAGACTCGCCGAAGCCGGACCCGCTCCGGCACGCCGCGACCGTAACACCCGCCCTTGCGATCGTCACGAAAAATCAAGTTAGGAGGTAGCTATGGCCAATCTGGCCCGTCGTGAAAGTATCTTCAACGATCTCTTCGATTTTCGTCGAGACTTCGATCAAATGTTCAATCGTCTACTGAGAACCGGCTCCGAGAAGAGCGAACAATCCGGGCAACTCGGTGCCACCGCGTTCATTCCGGAGGTCAACGCGTACATCGACAAGGAAGGCAGGAAGTTTGTTTGTCAGGTTGCACTGCCTGGCATCGAACCAAAAGACGTGAATATCCAAGTGCAGGGGAATATCCTTTCGATTCGCGGCGAGCGCACGCTGACGAACGAAAGGCGGGAGGCAAATTACGTTCATAGCGAGCTTGCGTATGGCTCGTTTGAACGGGATATTCTGCTTCCCGAGGGCGTGGACACAGACAAACTTGCCGCGGAGTATCGCAGCGGCGTGCTCGAAGTCACCGCTCCCGTTTCAGCGGCGGCGATGCCCCGTCGAATCGAAGTAAGGGGTATTGAGAGCGTGAAACGCGCCAGCGCATAGGCGAATTTCTTTACGTCAACCCAAAGGCCCGGAGCTTCACGTTCCGGGCCTTTCTGCTGTAGTTCCACATGCGACGTGACGGCAAGTGCGCTGAAAACGAAAGT
>CAVRSO010000044.1:0-25081 GCA_963723845.1 uncultured Acidobacteriota bacterium | reverse complement strand
CGGTTTGGAAATCCGCACCTGTCCTGCTCGTTGCGCTGGCGATATGGTTCGCGGTCTCCTTTCTGATTTGGAGCGCGCGAAAATTCCACCTTACGCGCTAAGCCCTAACGGCCGAACGCGAGCAACACGTTGCCCGGCATCGCGCCAAAGCCGGGATATCCCGACACCACGAACATCATTCCGCCCGCAATCACTGGGCCGCCTACATCCAGCGAGCCGCCTTTGGCCTGCACGCCATTAACAGCGTCAAACGAACGTGCCGTATCAAAATCCCAAATAATCTTGCCGTCTGCCACGGAATATGCGCGCAAGTGCCCGTCGATGGAGCCGGAGAAAACCGCGCCCTTGATCGCCGTCACTGCCTGCGATTGCGCCGGGCTGCACGGACGCCTTTCGCCGCAACCCGGTGGCGGCGTCTTCCAAAGAAGTGTCCCGTTGCTCACCTGGTAAGCGGAGATCCCGCCGCCTTTCGAGGGATCGACTGCGCGCCCCTGAAAAGCCAGATCGGATACCGCTACATAAACGTTCGTGCCGTCCGTGGCCAGTCCCCACTGCACTCCGCCCAGCAATCCTCCCGTGCCCGCGCGCTGATGCCACAGCAATTTGCCCTGCGCGTCGGGATTGACGCCGTAAACCATTCCCGTCTTCTGCCCCAATATCAGAACGCGCTTCCCGCGCGGTAGCATCACCAGAATGGGCGACGCGCCAAGATCAAATTCCGGGACGCCCGGCTGCGCGCAATTTGCTGCCGGAGAATTGCCACACTCGATTTTGTAAACGTCCTCCTTGTCGAATTGCGTCGACCAAAGCAGTTTTCCGGTTTCGAGATCGAGCGCAACCACGGCGTCGCTCGTCTTTGTGTCCGGCTCGGAATAATTATCGCCGGTCCCTACGTAGATTCGTTTCTTGGCTGAATCAATCGTTGGCGCGGACCAGATCGCCATCCCAGAGGGTCCAATGATCGTGCGCCCATCGGCTGTTTTCCCGTGCGGGGTCGGAGTCTCCGCCGCCATGTACGTCTGCCAAATCATCTTTCCTGTCGCCGCGTCGAGCGCAACCACGCTGCCGCGAAACGTGCAGCACTCGTAGTCCGGCCGCCTCCGCGCCTGTTCCTCTCCCGACGATACCGGCACGTACAACTTCCCCTCGAAGTAGCTCGGTGTTCCAGTAATCGTGGCTGCGGGATGGCTATCTGCTCGCGTGCGCCAAAGAAATTTGCCTGAAGCGGCGGCGAGTGCGACGACAGCGCCGCTCGCGTCTCCGAAGAACACCGCATCCTCTGAGCCACCTTTCCCGATCACCAAGCCAGAGCGAACCGCCTTCGGCTCAGTCGTCGCCCAATACGTGCAACCCGTCGCGGCATCGAGCGAGTAAACGGTGCCGTCGTTTCCGCCCACGTATACTCTGCCGCCAAAAATCGCCGGCTGAGAGCGCACGATCTTCACATTGGGAATTCCAAACGACGATTTGAGTTTCAGTCCCGGCACGCTCGCGGAGGAAAATCCCGCCTGCATGGCATTTTGATAGCGCCAATTCGCCGGATTCGCGCCCCAGCCCGCCCATGCCGGACTCTTCGCAGCCAATTTGCGAGTCGTCGTGCAGCGATTCGCAAGCTGCTCGACAGGCACCGGCGTGGCGGACATTGCTTCCGAATTTTGCGCCGCCGCATGCTGTGCGGTTGTCGCGGGCGCGTCATCCGATTGAGCATTGGCCTGAATACTGAGAACCGCGGTTACGAAGGTTAGAGCTGCAATAAAAGGAAGGAGCTTAAAAGGAATGCGTCTCATTATTTCTCCCCAAAAGAGCGGCCATCGGCGAATCCGCAGCCGCGCTTTAAAATTGCAGAGTCCTCAAGAATTGTACTGAAGTTTTTCGCGCCGCCCCGGATTTAACGAGCACTCCATAGCGGATCAATTACGCGCCACTGCCTCGCCCAAAATCGTGCCGCTCAATGATGTGAAGGGAATCTTTGGATTGGCTAGCTCAGCTTGACGATCCTGCCCGCACGGTCACTTCGTTGATTGCATCCGGTGGCCGTCGGCCGCTAAGTGCCTCGACGATGTTGCGTGCGGCGCGCATTTCGATTTCCAGCCGCGTTTCCCGCACCGCAGAGCCGAGATGAGGTGTGAAAAGTGTTTTCGCCGTCTGCGCTCGGAGCGCCCGATGAATGGACTTGGGGCGATTCGGTAGCGCCCAGTCCTCCATCTCGAAAACGTCCGCCGCGTACCCGGCAATGTCGCCGGACCCGAGCGCCCTGGCGATGGCCTTCTCATCAACCGTGGAACCGCGGCCAATGTTGATCAGCAAGCTGCCGCGTTTCATCCGGCCGAGCGTCGCGGAGCCAAAGAGATGAAAAGTCTCCGGCGTCAGTGGCAATAGCAAGAAGACGAAGTCGCTTAACGCGAGAAGTTCGGCAAGCTCCATCTGTGTCGCGCCCAGATCTGTTTCCATCGCGCCCGGCAAAGCCACAGGATCGCTGTAGAGAATTTTCATGCCGAATGCCGAAAGCCGGCTTGCGAGCGCGCGGCCCAGCTTGCCCATGCCGACGATTCCAGCAGTGCGGCCGTGAAACCCCGTGCCATAAAGTATCGGCCTCCAGCCGCCGTATGCGCCGGACCGCACGATTCGATCGCCCTCCAGAATTTTTCGCGATATTCCCAGCGCAAGAGCGATCGCCAACTCCGCCGTGGGATTCGTGAGCAAATCCGGAACGATGGTGAACCAGATTCCGTGCGCCGTGCATGCGGCCACATCAAAATTGTCGCAGCCCTTCAGCGCCGCAGCCACAATTCGAAGCTGCGGACATTGCTTCAGCGCAGCAGCGTCGAGCGTATCGTTCATGAAAACCATCAGGGCGCCGGCGCGAGAGGCCTCTTTCAAAAATCGCTCGCGCGAAAAAGGCTCGGTGCGCGGATTGGATTTCACACGGGCGAACTGCCCGAGAAACGCGAGCACTTCAGGATGAACGCGGTTGGTGATGAATACGGTTGGCTGTTCTGGCGGGCGCGATTCCTTTCTCTTTCGCGGAGCGGAACGTTTCGGCGCCTTCATTCAATCGCTTCCCAGGAAACGCGGTAGCGCTTTCGAAGTTGCGTACTTGCGATGTCGAACAGGCCGACGATCACGCATGTGATGAGCAAGTAAGCGAGCAGCTCATGATAAAAGAAAAGCTGCTGGGCCTCATAGAGCGCTTCGCCGATTCCGCCGGCGCCAATGATACCCAGCACCGTGGCGGCGCGGACGTTCCATTCAAATCGAAATAAAGTGTGCACCGCGATGGGGCCCATGGCCAGCGGAAGATTTCCAAATGCCGTTACGGCGATGCGGGAAGCGCCGGTAGCCTCGAGCGCCCGAACAGCATCGGGCGGCACGTTCTCAAGGCTCTCGGCGAATAGTTTGCCCAGGACTCCCGATGAATGAAGCGCCAGCGCCGCGCCGCCGGCCCATGGCCCCACGCCCAGGAATGCAACGAGCAGCAAGCCCCATACGACCTCCGGCACGGCCCGCGCGAAATCCTGCAATCGCCGGGTAATCTGCACGACGATTCGAGGCGCAATTCCTCGCGCGGCCGCCGGCGAAGCGATCAGCGCGACGATTGCGGCGCAAAGCGTGCCTCCCGCCGCGATTGCCAAGGTCTGAAGGATCAGAACCGGCAGGGCGTGCACCTGCACGGTCCTCAAATGCGGCGGCATCATTCTCGAAAATGTGTACAGAGCGTGCCGGAATGCAAACAAACGCGGCCAGCAATATACCAACGAGATCAGTCCTGCAGGCGGCAAGACCGCCAAAGCGATTGGGTGGCGCCTGACCAGCCAGCAAAAGCGATCCACCAACACGATCAGCAGGACCAGCGCGAGAACCAGTGTGGTCACCCGCCGGTAATCGAATTCGTTGAGCGAACCCACAAGCTCGGTCCCAATCCCGCCCGCGCCGACGGCGCCAACGATCACCGACGCACGGATCGCGCTCTCCAATTCGTAGACTCCGTAAGTAAGCACATCGCTGAGCTTGAGCGGGATGAGTCCAAATGAAGCGATGGACAAGCGCGAAGCGCCCGTGGCGCGCAACGCGTTTAGCGGACGCGGATCGGCGCTCAGAAATATTTCCCCGAAAACCTTGGCCATGGCCACGGCGTAATAAATCACCAGCGTGATCATTCCCGCGCCAGTGCCGAGGCCCACAAGGATCACGCAGAAAATGGCCAGCGTTAGATCGGGAATCGAGCGCACCATCCCGAGCACACCGTAGAGCAGCCGCCAGCCCGGCATCCGTGCCCCGATCACAATGCCCAAGGGAAATGCGATGACCACCGCAAGAAAAATCCCCGCAAGAGCCATGCTCAAGGTCTGGACGATTGGGCCGTCGCGGTCTGGTGCAAACACGTACGAGAGATAGTGGAGCGAAAGATCCGGCGGGAAAAACTGGCGGAGAAAGTGGAAAAATGCCGTGATGCGCCCGAGAATTAGCACGGAACTGCCGCACGGCGCGCGCTAGCGACTCCGGCCGGCACGGGAACCGCGCGCCCCTCAGTGATTCGCAGTAAACGGTCGAAATAATGGCGAGCAAGATCGGGTTGGTGGAGAGAGCAGAGCAGGGCAATGCCTCTGTCTCTTGCGAGATTGCACAGCAGCCGGAGCACTTGCGCGGCGGTGTCGGGATCGAGCGACGCGATCGGTTCATCCGCGAGAATCACCAGGGGATGTTGAATCAGGGCCCGCGCGATGGCTACGCGCTGCTGCTCGCCGCCGGAAAGCTCCGTGGTTCGCGCACGCAGCTTGTGAGCCAGGCTCACCGACTCTAGAGCACTTGACGCCTCGTCCAGCTCGCCGGCTTTGGGATACACCAGAAAGCGCAGCGCATGGGCAGTGGACCAGCGGCCCAGCGCGCCGGCCATCACATTTTCGTAGACCTTTAGCCGGGGAACCAAATCGTGTTTCTGTGCGATGAAAGCGATGCGGCTGCGAATCGAGCGAAGCGCTGCGCCCCGGACCGCAGAGGTGCGAACATCGCCCACCCAAACATCGCCTGACTCGATCGGGACCGAGGCATTGATCGAACGCAAAAGCGTCGTTTTGCCCGCGCCACTGGGCCCTACGAGCGCAACGCACTCCCCGGCTTTGGCGGTCAGCCGGAGATGATCGAGAACGGCTGGTCCTTCCCGCGTGTAGCGGACTGTTACGTCTTCAATTTTCAGCATCCCAGGTACCCGGCCAATTCACTCGACTTCCGTTATTGAAGCATTCCCAACTGCCGGGCAACGGATCGAATGTTGCTGTACTCCTCGTCATTGGCCCGAACGAACTGGGTGCCGCGAAGAATGTCAAGAATCTGGGCGTCTTTCGGCTGCTGTAGGCTGAGGAACGCCTGCGCGACCTTATCGGCGAGGGTCGAGCTAACGCCCTTGCGTGCGACCCACACATAGTCCACAAATGCCGGCGTCGTGAAAAAGATGCGCACCTTGGAGCTGTCGATATCGTGGCTCGAGACCATCTGGTGGAAGACGCTTTCGTCCAGCGCTCCTGCATCCACAACGCCCGCCTCCACCGCTTTGGCTGTAGCCGCGTGGCTGCCCGTGTAGCGGAATTTGATGTCCGCATCAGGGTTGATGCCTGCGTTCTTCATCGCCAGGTACGGCATCAGGTGGCCGCTCGTGGAGTTGATATCGCCAAAAGCAAAATTCTTGCCTTTCAGGTCGGCAAGACTGTGAATGGACGAGCCCGCTGGCGTAATGAAAAGCGAGTGAAACTGCTGATCGCTCTGGCGTTGAACCAGCGGCGTCACCCCATACTGCTCGTGTGCCTTCACGTACGTTAGACCTCCGAGATAGGCAAAATCGAGCGAACCATTGCCAAGCGCCTCGACCGTCGCGTTGTAATTTGTGGGAATAATCAGATCAACTGGCTGGCCTACTGCACTTGTGAGGTAATCCTTCAGGGGTTTCTTCTGGTCGATGGAGACCTGTGTCGCACCGGCATCTGGAACCATGCCGACGCGAATCCCTTCACTTGCCGCCCGCCCGGGGCGGTAGGTAAACACTAAAGATACGACGATAGCCAGTGCAACCAGAATCCTGGTTCGCATTCTGCTCTCCTTTGGAGGTTGGGGTCTTGAGTAGTCATTGGCGTGGGGGATTGTACGACGTTTTTCCTATTTTGTCCTGCCGCCCCAGCCCGACGTACCCCGCCACCTCAGTTGACATCCCCCGGCGATTGCGCTAATAAAGCCGATGCCGTCAACGCAGTACGGACAGCCACTTTAGATCGCGAAAAAAGTTGCCACGCGATTGTTACTGGCTGATTAAGAAGCCCAGCGGCTTCCCGCAGGCTGTAACTTCGGAACCAAGAAGGATTTGCCATCATCACGAATCTGGTAGTACCCAAAACGGGCGGCATGAACACGACCAAGGTAACCGTGGTCAAATGGCTCAAGAATGAGGGCGACGCTCTCAAGCAAGGCGAGCCGGTCGTGGAGCTGGAAACCGAAAAAGTCAGTTACGAGTTGGACGCCCCGATTGCGGGCACCCTGCTGAAAATCATCACCCGCGAACCGGCGGAAATAGATGTCGGGGGCTGCTCGGTTACATTGGTCAGCCGGGAGACAGGATCCCCGCGTCGTAATCGCTTGAACTTCGGAGGAATTCGCCATGGCCGCACAGAATGGACTCGGCAAAGACCGGCTGACCTGGATGTACACGCAGATGTGCCGCATCCGCGAATTCGAAGAGCGCGTGAAGCGTACCTTCGTCGAGCATCCCGGCACCATCCGCGGCCATGCGCATCTGGGCGACGGCGCCGAAGCCAGCATCGTCGGCGCGCTGGCCACGCGCCACGAAACCGATCTGGTGATGCCGAGCTATCGTTGCCACGGTTATCCGCTCGTGCTTGGCACGCCGGCGCGCGCGTTGATGGCTGAAATTTATCAGCGCAAGGATGGCATCTGCAAAGGTTTTGGCGGCTCGATGCACTTGGCCGATCCAGCGCATCACTTTCCCACCGCCTCGGGCATCATCGGACAGGGAATCGCCCACGCCGCGGGAGCTGCCTACGCCGCGCAAGTGAAAAAGACGGGCCAAGTTGTTTATTCTTTCTTTGGCGACGGCTCGTCGAAGCAAGGCGCTTTCTACGAAACGCTGAATCTCGCCGCCGTCTGGAAACTCCCTATCGTCTTCGTGCTCGAAAATAACGGATACCAGGCCTACACGCACGTAGCGCTGGAAGACGCCAATGCCATGGCCGGCGACCCGCTCTCGCAAAAAGCGAAAGCCTTCAGCATTCCCGGCGAGACGGTCGATGGCACCGACGTCCTCAAAGTTTACGAAGTCGTTGGCAGAGCCGCCGAACGCGCGCGCGCGGGCCAGGGCCCCAGTCTCGATCGAATCGAAATTTTACCGGTTCAGCCCGCACGGAAACGCCATCACCGTTCCGCCCGTGCCCACGCAATTTCAGGAGCACGAATCCATCGAGGTATATGGCAGGAAGCCGGAGTTTGAGGCCGCCCAGAAAAATGATCCGATTGCCAAGTTCCGCGCCGTTCTCATTGGCAACGGCACTTTCACGGAGGCCGAAGCGAAACGAATCGAAGATGGCGTCCGTCAGGAAATGGAAGAGGTCGTGAAATTCGCTCTCGCCAGCCCCTTGCCGGCGCCCGAAGACGCCCTCAATTACGTCTGGGCATAAAGCAGTCTATAGAGAAGGAGACCTCATGCCGCGCGAAATGATGTTTGCCGAAGCGATTGCCGTGGCCATCACCGAAGAGATGCAGCGCGATCCGAACGTCGTCTTCTACGGCCAGAACATGGCCATGACCGATCGCGATCCCTTCGTCAAGAAATTCGGCAAGGATCGCGTCCGCATCACGCCGATCTCCGAGACTGCGGAACTCGGCATCGCCATCGGCGCGGCGATGTCTGGCCTGCGGCCCGTCGTCGAGTTGTACATGAGCGAATTCATGCTCGTGGCATTCGATGAAGTGGTAAACGAAGCTCCGCGGCTGCGCTATATGTCTGGCGGGCAAGTGCAGGTCCCCGTGGTTTTCAAAGCAGGATTCGGATTCGCCGCGGGCTGGGCCGGCCAGCACTCGAATTGCATTTACGGCATGATGATGGGCATTCCAGGCCTGAAAGTTGCCCTCCCCTCGAATGCCGCCGACGCGTTCGGCCTGATGAAGTCCGCGATTCGCGACAACAATCCCGTCATCTACCTGCACCACTACATGCTGATGCTCGATAAAAGCCCCGTGCCCGATGGCGACTACTTAGTTCCATTCGGGGTGGCGGACGTAAAGCGCGCTGGCACGGACGTCACCATCGTGGCCACGGCGTGGATGGTGAAGAAATCCTTGTTGGCCGCCGAAATGCTCGCACGCGAAGGCATCAGCGCCGAAGTAATCGATCCGCGCACTGTCGCCCCGCTTGATGTGCCAACGATCGTCGAATCCGTGAAAAAAACAGGCCGGCTGGTGCTTGTCGATCAAGCCCCGCGCCAATCTTCCGCCGCCGTCGTCATCGCCGGAGAAATTGCCGAGCAAGGCTTCAAATATCTCAAGGCGCCGGTGAAGATGGTGACGGCTCTCGATACCTCAGTGCCCTACAGCGAGCCGATGGAAAGTTTCGTTCTGCCAAGCGAGCAGAAAATCGTCGATGCAGTAAAATCGGTGCTGGCGGTTCACGCCGCCGCCGTCTGATCGGAATTTCAGTAACCGCAGGGGCGTTGTCCCCGTCTGAATCAATCGTAGAGATCGCGGGGGGAGTTAAGTTGCGCAATCATCGTTGCAGAATCGTTATCGTCTGCGCTAGCTTCGCCGTTGTGTCCATCGCAGCGTTTGTCTCCGCTGCCGCGGCTCAGACTTTCAAGAAGGCCGTGCCGACTCCCGCGGATTGGGCCGCCGTCGCCAAACTCCCGGATTTCACCGGCGTTTGGGAAATTCCTTTGGGCGGACCGGCCTCTCGGGTTGATAACCCCGCCATCGGCGTACCGCTCCGCCACCCGGCGCCGCTCTTGCTCACGCCGGAATACGAAGCCAAAAGAAAAGATTTGGTGGCGCACGCGGATCAGGACAACCAATCCGCCAACTGCCTGCCGCCCGGCATGCCGGGAATCATGGCGCAGCCGTATCCGATGGAATTTCTGCTCACGCCCGGGCAAGTAACCATCGTGATCGAAGCGTATTCCGAGACCCGCCACATCTATACCGACGGCCGCCCCATGCCCGATGATCCCGACCCGACTTTTTTCGGCACTTCCATCGGCCACTGGGAAGGCGACACGCTCGTAGTGAAGACGGTCGGTTTCTCGCCGCAGACCGAAATCGAGCCGCACGTCCCTCACAGTGACAAGATGCAAGTTCTCGAAAAATTCCGCCTCGTCGATCCCAACACCATGAGCATCGAAACCACGGTCACCGACCCCGAGGCTCTCACAGCTCCTTATGTGACGAACCGCATCTTGAAACGGCATCGCAATTGGACTATTGCGGAATACATCTGCGAACAGAACAATCGGAATTATGTGGATCGCAACGGCAAGGCGGGAATCAATCTTACGGTTCCAACGGATTTACCGCCGGTGCCAAAATAGAATTGCCGGCTCGAATTGCGGAGGCTCCAAAAGCATGAAACCAACAACCAAGTGTGCAGTGCTGGCGGCCATCGTGCTTTCTGGCCTGGTTGCTTCCGTGGCCACTGCCGCCCCGCATCACGGCTTCGCCGTCTTCGATACCTCGAGCCAGAAGACGATCACTGGTACCGTCCACGTCTTCCAGTGGACGAACCCTCACACTTGGGTCTGGATTGACGTGCCCAACGGCAAGGGCGGCGTCGATACTTACGGCTTCGAAGGAATGAGCCCCAATTATTTGGAGCGCCGCGGCTGGTCACGCAAAACCCTGCAGCCGGGTGACACACTCACCGTCACTTATTTTCCGCTCAAGAGTGGCGAAAAGGGCGGCAGCTTCTTGATCGGCAAGCGTCCCAATGGCGAAGAGCTGCGCATGTTCATCAGCTCTCCCACCGAAGACCACTAACCGTGGCACAGGCACTCCTGCCTGTGCACGTAAGCCGAGGCAACCGGTAGCGCAGACAAGCGTGCGTCACCCGCTCGTGTCCGGGTTGCTTGACCTCTTGCAACAGCTGGGATAGATTCCACCACCAAACGGAACTACGTTCCCCGATGTAGCTATGAGGACCTTATGCGACCCTCCAGTCTCTTTGTCGGCATTTGTGCATTCTTTGCTTGCAGCTCTGCCGTTGCGCCATCCTACCTTCAGGCCCAATCACCCAAAGCGACCCCGCTGATTCTCGAAAAGAATGAGGGCGAACGTCGGGTGTGGAGACCCATCGAGGGTCTTGATAGCAAACTTTCTCTCTTCACTCTGAAAGTTGACCCGCGCAATGGCCGCTCATCGCACTTGGTTCTCGGAACGGAGGACCTTCCCCCCGGAGGAAAAATAGACGCTCATCGCCACCCGGGGTCGGACGAAATCCTCTTCCTGCAGAATGGATCCGCCAAGATAAATTTGGACGACCAAGCAAGAGAGGTGCATGCTGGCGCCACGGTCTTCATCCCGGCTGGCACTTGGATTTCCGCGGTGAACACCGGAAAAGAGCCGATCCACATGGTATTTATTTTTTCCGCTCCCGGGTTCGAGGAATTTATGAGGGCGGAATCCGTTCGTGAAGGAGAGAAGGCTGTTCCGTTGACGAAGGCCGAGGATGCGGCGATCGTCGGAAAGCACGCGCACGCGGTGATTTACAAGGAGCCTTGAAATTCCGCTACCCGCCTTTCCAAAAGGTATGCGGTCCCCAGTTCCGTATGGTATCCTCTACCGGTTTTCATACTCCCGTACGCAGGAAGACGCCACACCACGCGCAGGCCACTCTTCGATTTTGTCTGACGGCCGGAGCGCCAATGTATCTCCAGCATCCCGCGTGCGATGAGGATTGAGGATGGCCACCAAAATGTCGACCCCAGCCGCGACACCGAAAGCAACCGAGCTGCGCCTCGCGCACTCTCCCGATAGCGACGACGCATTCATGTTCTACGCGCTCGCCACGGGAAAAGTTCGCCTCCCGGGAGTGAAATTCACGCACATTCTCTCCGACATCGAATCTCTCAATAAGGCTGCCCACGAGGAAAAGTACGACGTCACCGCAGTCAGCTTCTACGGCTACGCGTTTGTCGCGGACAAATATGTTTTGCTCGATTGCGGCGCCAGTTTTGGCGAAGGCTATGGACCGATCGTGGTCGCCTCACATCCCATCAAGAAAAATGATCTCGCTGGACGCAAAGTCGCCATTCCCGGCACTCTGACCACTTCGTATCTCGCGCTGAAGCTCTTCGAGCCGAATGTGGAAACCGTCACCATGCCCTTCGATAAAATTCTGGACGCGGTTCAGGCCAAGGAAGTGGAAGCGGGCCTGCTGATCCACGAAGGACAGTTGCTTTTCTCGCAAATTGGATTGCACCGCGTGGTGGATTTGGGACAGTGGTGGCACGAATCCACCGGCTTGCCGCTTCCGCTGGGCGCCAATGCGATTCGACGCCAGCTCGGACCCGAAATGGGCCTCCAAGTCGCGCGCGTAATCCGCGATAGCGTCAGCTACGCACTCGAACATCGCGAGCCCGCCGTCGAGTACGCCTTGCAGTTTGCGCGCGATATGGACCCTGAACTCGCCGACAAATTCATCGGCATGTACGTGAACAGCCGCACCCTCGATTACGGCGAAGAAGGTCGCCGCGCCGTCCGCGAGCTCCTCGCGCGCGGAGCCGCCGTCGGCCTCGTCCCCTCCTCCTTCAAAGTAGAATTCCTCTCCGCAGCCGCCTAACGCCGCGTTGTTGCCGGCATCGCCTGTGCATTCGTAGGGGCACGATACATCGTGCCCGGCAAACATACTTGGCTACCTGCTTACCATCCGCCTCGCATAAACGGGCTGCTTTCGGTTCACGGTGTCATTCCGAGCAGAGTGTCCCGCATTTTTGCTTTTGCGCGAAGCGCCGGGACACGCAGTCGAGGAATCTCTCTTGGATGTACCCGTTCGGCAACGCCATCACAATCCACCTGAGCCATATGGAGTGCGGTAGCTTGCTCCCCGCTGTTTGCCGCCTAGGCTTGCCCGGGCGTGCTCCTCGCACTCCGCACGTGGCACCCCCGGCCGCACTATTGACGCCAAGCCAATTTCCACCGACCATGGTTCGTCGTCAAACTGCCAGGGGGCTGGATGGACCGCATTCTCTCCACTTACATGTACGCGCATCAGCCGCTCGCGCCCACGCTTCTCGCATCCATCGCCCACGCGCGGAATTCACAACCTCGAAATTTTCTGCGGCGCCCCGCATTTCGATTACGGCGATCCTCAAGCGTCGCGCGATCTCGCGAACTCGATGGAAGAATACGGCATAGCGCTGCATTCATTGCACGCGCCCACCGATCGCGACGCGTCGGGAGGAAGAGCCGGCGGCGTCACCATCTCCATCGCCGATCCGGAGCGTATCCGTCGCATCGAAGCTGTGGACGAAATGAAGCGCGCGCTCGACGTTGCCGAAAAAATTCCATTCCGCTATTTTGCGCTGCATCTCGCCACCGGCCGGCAGGCCGCGGACCCGCGCAAGTTCGACGCGGCGTTCAACTCGCTCGAGCATTTGGCGATTTTCGCGAAAGAGCGCGGCGTCACCATCGCACTGCAAAATACTCCCAATGAACTTGGTTCCCCGTCTTCTTTGGCGCAATTCATCAAGGAAACGCATCTGCACAGTGTGGTCTTCTGTTTTGATATCGGTCACGCGCACATCGAGGGTGGCGCCATCGAAGGCTATCACCTGATGCGCGACCGCATCGCTTACGCGCATGTCCACGATAATCACGGTGAAAAGGACGAGCACCTGCTGCCCTACGCGGGCACCATCGACTGGGACGCGACCTTCGTCGCATTTTCCGGCGCGCCCGAACCGCTGCCGCTTGTGCTTGAGCTAAAAGAAACTGCTCCCGGCGCGCCCACGCTCGACCAAATCCGCGCCGTCTTCGATAAACTGGAAAAGCATCTCGACGAAAAGGGCGTCGGCGTCTCCCACAATTGACCTCTTCCAACTAAAAATGAGCCAGGAAGCCCAAGCTGCCATTCCGATAATTTCCATCGAGCAGCGCGCAGGAACACATCGGGCGCTCCGTAAAAATCCGCGGCTGGCTCTACAACTTGCGCGAATCCGGCAAACTGCTGTTCCCGATTTTCCGCGACGGCACCGGAGTAATCCAGGGAGTCGTCTCCCAAAAGGAAAATCCCGCAGCCTTCGGCGCGCTCAAAGGATTGCCCCAGGAATCGAGTGTGATTGCCACCGGCGCCATTCAAGCCGAGCCTCGCGCGCCCGGCGGCTGCGAAATGCACATCAGCGAAATCGAAGTGGTGCAGCGCGTCGCGGAATCCGAGCCATATCCCATTCAGCTCAAGGAACACGGCGTCGATTTTCTTCTCGATCGCCGGCACCTCTGGATTCGGACGCCGCGCCAGGCCTCCATTTTGCGGATTCGCGCGCGAGGCCATTCGCGCCGCGCGCAATTTCATGGACGACCAGGGCTATACGCTCACGGACGCCCCGATTTTCACGCCCGCTGCGTGCGAAGGCACCACCACTCTTTTCGAAGTGAATTACATTGACGATCAGAAGGCCTATCTCACGCAATCCGGCCAACTCTATGTTGAGGCCACGGCCGCCGCTCTCGGAAAAGTCTATACGTTCGGTCCCACGTTCCGCGCGGAAAAATCTAAAACTCGCCGGCATCTCACCGAATTTTGGATGCTCGAGCCCGAAGCCTCTTACAGTCATCTCGAGGACATGATGAGTCTCGGCGAAGGCCTCGTGAGCTCCATGGTTCAATCGGTGATGCAGAATCGCGAACGTGAACTCTCCACGCTGGGCCGCGATGTCGCCAAACTCGCGAAGATCGCGCCACCGTTCCCTCGAATTACCTACGACGAGGCCGTCGAAGTTTTGCAGAAGGCCGGCAACCCGGCGAAGTGGGGCGACGATTTCGGCGGCGACGAAGAAACGCTGATCTCCAAACAATTTGAAAAGCCGGTGATCATCCACCGCTATCCCGCCGCGATGAAGGCCTTTTACATGGCCACCGATCCCGCGCGCCCCGATCTTGCGCTCAGCTTTGACATGATTGCTCCCGAAGGCGGCGGCGAAATCATCGGCGGCGGCGAACGCCAGTCGAATTATGAAACGCTCGTGCGCCGCATTCGCGAAAGCAATTTGCCGGAGGAAGCCTTTCAGTGGTATCTCGACCTGCGCCGCTATGGCAGCGTCCCGCACGCCGGTTTCGGATTGGGATTGGAGCGCACTGTCGCGTGGATTTGCGGTACAGAGCACATCCGCGAAGTCATCCCCTTCCCACGAATGCTTTATCGCGTCTATCCTTAGTTGACTATCCTTACGGTCTTGGGGAACCGCTAGTAGTGCTAACGTCGTCATTCCGAGCGGAGTGTCCCGCATTTTTGCCTTTGCGCGAAGCGCCGGGACACGAAAGGGCTCCCAGGTCGACGGTTAGTCGAGCCTGGGAGATTCGTCCAGGAATCTCTCTCGGATGTAAGCAGAAAGGAAACATCAGAACGTAGCCGACGCGTTCGATAAACGCCTTGGCGCGCACGTCGAGCCAAAATGCGCAAACCAAATGCCCGATAAAATCCGCATCATCGGTGTCCCGATGGACCTCGGCGCCAGCCGCCGCGGCGTGGACATGGGCCCATCCGCGCTGCGCGTCGCCGGCCTGCAGACGCGCCTGAAACAGCTCGGTCGTCAAGTAGAAGACATCGGCAACGTCCCCGTGCCGCAGGCGGAAGAGCAGCACTATGGCGACAAAAGCGCGAAATACCTCGCGGAAATTTCCGAGACCTGCAAGGGCCTCGCGGAAACAGTTCGCAAAACGCTCGACGAAGGCCTCATCCCGCTCGTTCTCGGCGGCGATCACTCCATCGCCGTGGGCACCGCGGCAGGAGTCGCCGATCATTTCAACACGCAGTCCAAGCGCATCGGCATGATTTGGCTTGATGCGCACGGCGATATGAACACGCCTGAGTCCTCGCCTTCCGGCAACGTTCACGGAATGCCGCTCGCCGCGATCATGGGTTCTGGGCCGGAGCAGCTCGTCGGCCTCGCGAGCATCAAGCCGATGGTTGAGTCGCGCAACGTCGTGTTAGTCGGAATTCGCGAGTTGGATTCGAAGGAACGCCGCTTCGCCAAGGAATCGGGCGTGCACGTTTTCACCATGCGCGATATCGACGAGCGCGGCATGCGCGAAGTGATGGCCGAGGCGCTGCGTTTCGCGGGAGACGATACGGCCGGCATCGCCGTCAGCCTCGACATGGATTTTGTCGATCCATCGGACGCGCCTGGCGTCGGCACGCCGGTGCGCGGCGGCGCCACCTATCGCGAGGCGCATCTCGCGATGGAAATGATCGCGGATAGCCACTCGATGGTTTCCTTCGAGCTAGTCGAAATCAATCCCGTAATCGACCTGCACAACGCCACCGCGCTTCTAGGAGTCGAACTCGTCCTCTCCGGCCTCGGCAAAAAAATCCTCTGACCCTTTGGTGGCACAGGCACTCTTGCCTGTGCTCCCACTCTTTTTCTGCCGTCGGGCACAGTCCGCCCGCGCTACGATTCTGAGCGGAGTGTCCCGCGTTTTTGCCTTTGCGCGAAGCGCCGGGACAGCGCGAGGTATCGAGGAATCTCTTTCTCTTGGATGTAAGCCACCGCATGTGGCGCCCCCCGTCTGGAGTATCATTCCCAACGGGCGCCATAAACATCCGGCGCGCTCACGAACATGCGTGCATTCGTGGCATCCGCGATATTGCTCATTGGCTCTGCGGCCTTTTTCGCACGCAATCCGCGTCAAGGCACCTCTGAACCGCCTTCCGCCAAGCCTCAAAGCCAGCTCCTCGTCGCCAGCCGCAACTTGCCCGATCCCTTTTTTCAAAAATCTGTCATCTTGATGTTGCCCTTCAAAGAGGACCAACTGCTTGTCGGCCTGATCATCAACAAGCCTTCGAAGATCAAGGTGCGCGATCTTTTCCCCAATTCGCCTGAGCTGCAGAAACTTGAGACGATGGCCTATTTTGGCGGTCCTGTTGATGCGGAGGTGGCCGTGCGCAGCGCCATCTTCCGGTCGAAGACGCCTCCGAGCAAGGCGACCCTGGTGTTTGGCGATGTCTACGTCTCGTTTGATCCCGACGCCATAGTTGCGCTCGCACAAAATCCGCAGCAGGCGGCCACTCTCCGCATCTTCGTCGGACGCGCTCAGTGGGACCCGGACCAGTTCGAAGGTGAGGTTGCACTAGGCGCCTGGCACAGTCTGCGCGGCGGCGCCGATTCCATCTTCACCACGCTACCCGAGATGTTGTGGCCAAGGCTGATCGAGCAAGCTGAGCCTAAGTCGCTAGTGCGATCCGTTCCAGGGTTGCTGGTGCCTGCTGCGCCCCGCGCCGTTAGCAATTCATCTAAAAAAGAGTGGGCTGACCAGGAGGTGCGCTCCAGGGTTATGTAGCTCAGGCGTTGCGTGGCACAGGCACTCTTGCCTGTGCTGCCATGAGGTTTTTCGTTCTCGCATTTGCTCGGCCCCAGTAGCGGCCGCCTCGCTCTTCAGGCGGGCGCTTTTGCTTTTGCGGGGCAACTGAGGCTTTTTGTCGTGCAACCTTACCGGCCCGCGACAGAAAAAAATAATGGGAGGGGACCATGTCTGATGAACTGCGTTTCTGTTTCAAAGAGTGCTGCCATTTCGTGAACAACAAATCCGTTTCCGAAAGCGATTACGAGTCGGCTGTTCGGAAGAATCAACCGAATCTCACCGTGCCAGGACCGGCCGAGATACTCATTTCCTGCCGTGATGACAAAGGTCACGCAAGAGAGGCTGAGCGCGCGGTTGGGTTTTATATTGGCACAGGCGTGCGCCGCGCGTACGGAACTTTGATTCCCGAGCACGAGCGCCTCTATGTCTTCGATAATGCGAGCGGCAAGTTCCTCAGACACGCAACGGATGACGACCTCCACAAATGGCGCGAAGCCTGGAACGAATCCGTGAAGCACGCCGCGTGACGATTCCGAAAGCTACGCGCCTTTTACGTCGCTGAGATGCTGCTGAGGTATTTGCTTTGTCTGTTGTAGGGGCACGATACATCGTGCCCGGCAAACATACTTGGCGTGAAGTCCGACACCTGGCTTGATGGCACGGCTAACGATGGATTCCCAGCTAATCACGCGCGCACATCGTTCGCGCGATCATGCGTTGTCATATAACCGAACAAGCCGGCGATGCCCCAGCGTCCCTTCTTGTATGTGATCACGTCGAGCTCCACGCTGTCGTTGATGTACTCGCCGCAGGTGGTATACCGGCTCGCACCTTGCAACGCGTGCACTTTTTCTAGTGAGGCGTGGAGAATGCGGCCGCCGGGCCGTGCGCCGGCGAGGTCCCATCCCCAATTGCCAAGGCCGATCTGCGCGAAAATGGCGCGGTATCCCGCGAAGTCGACCTGCGTGTTGTCGAGCGTCTCCTGCGTGTAGTTCTGCGTGGTGAGCCGTGTTTTGACGCCTTTCACGCGAAGCCCTTCGAGCGCCTTATAGTTTCCCTGTGGAGCGACCTCCCATGTTGCCCCGCCCGCACTAACGCCCACATTCAAACCGAGCTGGCGGATCGGACCCCACACGGCCTGCCGGTCAGTGTTCATGTAGGCCAAGCAATGATCCTCGCGTAAGCGCTTCGCCGCCGCCGCACTATCGCCATACGCAACGTGAAGCATGTCCGCGGGCGTGAAAATCGTGGACATCGCCTGGATGGCCCATTTCCCGTCATTGTTCGTTACGCAATAAATTCCTTCGCATCGCAGCAGCTTGTAGCCATCGGAATTGTAGCGGTTGTAATTCAGCGAGAGATTCACAGCGATCGGGTTGGAGTTGAAGATCTCGATGCCGTCGAGCACGTCGTAGCAGCCGCGTTTCAGGTAGCCGTCATGATCGGTGAACCGTTCCGGCTGTTCTGTCATATTCATCGACGCGGGCGCGTGAGCCATCAGTTCGTCTGGATTGTTGACCACTGCCGCCTCCGTGCGTTCAAACGTGCCGAACGGAAAGTGCAGCATCTCGGTCATGCCTTTCACGTCTCTCTGTCCCAACGCGGCAAAATACTGCGTCATCACGCCGACGGCTGCCGGCACCGATTCCTTGTAGGAGATTGGAAACCGCAGGTCGGGAATACCGCGAGGCGAGAGGCCGGCGGGCGGTTTGAGATTTGGCTCTGCCGTCTGCGCCTGCTGCACCGCTTGAGTTGTTTCGCCGAGCGCCGGCACAACTCCGGCAGCGCCAAGCAAACCCGCCGCAGCGGCGCTCCTTATGAAATTTCGACGGTCTGTTTGGACCTCGCCTTCTTGGGCGACAGCAGCATCTCTCTCGTTCGCATCAGCAGCCATGATCGTTCTCCTTTCATGCGCGTCAACCGACGGATGATAACGCCGCATCGCCGCGACCGCTACGCGGACGTTTGGTCTGCATGTAATCTGCGTGCGGGCTGTTCGAGCGCCGCACGGCTGAGCTAGCTTAAATAGCGCGTTGTAGAATGGGCATCAGCACCGTCATCTTGGCTCGCAATTCGGCGGCGGCTGTCATACAAATGAAGTTCGCATCCCAAGGCATATTCCACGATGACTTCAAACAAGCGGCTACGAGTGGGCGTGATTTTCGGCGGGCGGTCGGGCGAGCACGAGGTTTCTCTCGCCTCGGCCGCGTCGGTGATTCGCGCGCTCGATCCGGAAAAATATGAGGCGTTGCCGATTGGCATCACCAAGGACGGCCGCTGGCTCGCCGGCACCTCCGCCCAGAAAATGCTCGGCGAAGTGCTGAAGTGCGGCGAACCGGTTTGGCTTCCGCCCGATCCGACCGCAGCGGCTCTGGTGCCCATCGCGCACAGCGAGCAACGTCCCAACGTTGCCGTCGATGTGGTTTTCCCCGTGCTCCACGGCACTTTCGGAGAAGACGGCACGGTGCAAGGCCTGCTGGAACTGGCTGGCATTCCGTACGTGGGAGCGGGAGTGCTCGCGTCGTCAGTCGGCATGGACAAGGACGTTCAGAAGCGCCTCTTCGAATACGAGGGGATACCGATCGTTCCATTTGTGGCGGTGCATCGATCGGAGTGGGAGCGCGATCGCGCGAAAGTGCTGCGCACCATCAAAAAGAAATTCAAATTTCCGGTGTTCGTCAAGCCGGCGACGCTTGGCTCGTCCGTCGGAATGTCTCGCGTGAAAAATATGAAGGAGTTGCCCGCCGCGATTGATTTAGCGGCGGAATTCGCGCTGAAAATTATGATCGAACGCGCGGTGACCGCGCGCGAAATTGAAGTCTCGGTTCTGGGCAACGATGAAGTGAAAGCATCGGTGCCGGGAGAAATTTTGCCGCACCGCGAATTCTACGATTACACCGCGAAATACCTGGAGGAGGGAACTCGCCTGCTGATTCCCGCGCCGCTGACGAAGAAACAAGTGCGCATTTTTCAGGATTTTGCCGTTCGCGCTTTTCGTGCCATCGAAGGGACGGGTTTGGCGCGTTGCGATTTCTTTCTGGAGCGGCGTACGGGCAAGATTTTCATCAACGAACTGAATACCATTCCCGGCTTCACCTCCATCAGCATGTACCCGAAAATGTGGGAGGCTTCCGGCCTGCCGTATCCCCAATTGATTGATCGGCTTATCGAATTGGCGTTCGAGCTATCATCGCGAAAAGGCTCGGACCAAGTACTCGATCGAGCTTCCCGAGGGAGCGGCCGGCGCCCTTGACGCATAGCTGGCGGAGGCCTGGTGCCCCGAAAATCCGCCGATATTGACGCAGGAAGTCTGTCTAATTAGTCCGTTCTACTAGTCCCACTTTCGGTCCCGAAACTGCCCGCCAACCGTTGCGAACTGCCTCTACGGAAGCAAAAATTAGAGGGGAAGAGGGCTTTCCAATCCCTCGGCCCAGAAGCCGACCAGGAGCCGCGCGCCTCACTTTTTGACCCGTCCCGAGGCCCCCCGACGCCTTGCGCTTGACATTCCGGCATCTCATCATTAAACTAACCGGTTAGTTGAATAATACCCTGGCATTTTGAAGGAGGGAGACCGATGGAATATCGCCGGCTGGGCAAAAGTTCGCTCGTTGTTTCCGCGATGGGCTTGGGCTGCATGGGAATGTCGCAATCCTACGGGACGCCCGATGACGCGGAATCCGTGGCGACGATTCATCATGCGATCGACCGCGGGATCACCATGCTGGATACGGCCGACATGTACGGCGGCGGCAAGAATGAAGAACTGGTGGGAGCGGCGATCGCGAAGCGGCGCAACGAAGTAATTCTCGCCACGAAATTCGGAAACATGCGAATGCCCGATGGACGCTTTCTGGGGGTGAATGGAAAAGCCGAGTACGTGCAGGAGGCGTGCGAGGCATGCCTGAAGCGCCTGAAGATTTCGACGATCGATCTTTTTTATTTGCACCGCGTGGATACGAACGTGCCGATCGAGGAAACCATTGGCGCGATGGCGCGGCTGATCGAGCAAGGCAAAGTCCGCTACATCGGCCTTTCGGAAGCGGGCGCGAAGACAATTCGTCGCGCGCATGCGACGTATCCCATCACCGCGCTGCAGAGCGAATTCTCGCTTTGGACGCGCGACCTTGAGGCGGAAATTCTAGACGTATGCAGGGAACTGGGCATCGGCATCGTGCCGTACAGTCCGCTGGGTCGCGGGATTTTTGACGGGCACAGTGAAGAAGAACGATTTCGGAGACCGCGATTTTCGGCGAATGTCTCCGCGTTTTCAGGGAGAAAATTTTCAGAAAAACCTGGAAATTGTGCGGCGAGTGGAGGAGATGGCCGCGGAGAAAAAGTGCACGCCAGCGCAACTGGCGCTGGCCTGGGTGCTGGCAAAAGGGAAAGACGTGGTGCCGATACCGGGAACGAAGCGGCGAAAGTACATCGACGAGAATTTGGCGGCCCTGGAAATTTCACTGACGGCGGCGGATTTCGCGCAGGCTTGACGGAATCGCGCCTCCCGGGAATTGCGGCCGGTGCGCGCTATCCCGATGAATACATGAACCGGCTGGGGCTGTGAAATCAACCATGCGACGCGGACGTAGAAAAGTGCAGGACCCCGCGACGGCGCGGCGGATTCTGGCCGCAGCGGAGCGGCAATTTGCCGCGCAAGGGCTGGCGGGCGCGCGGACAGAGGAAATCGCCGCGGCGGCGCATGCGAACAAGGCGATGCTTTACTACTACTTCGGAAACAAGCGTCGTTTGCATCGTGCCGTGCTCGAAAATCTTTTGCGGCAACTGCGGGTCGGAGTGCTGGCGCCTCCCGCCAAGGAGCTTTCTCCTGGCGAGGAATTTTTCGGCTGCGTAAACGGGTACTTCGATTTTCTGGCCACGCATCCGAACTATCCGAGGCTGGTTCAGCGGGAAGCGATGGAATCGCGCAACGACTTTCAGTGGATGGCGAAGGAGTATTTCCGACCACTGCACCAGCGACTGGCGAGCACGGTGAGAAAAGCAATCGACGCGGGTGAATTTCGCGAGATGGATGCCGACCAGACAGCCATGATCGCGCTGGGAGTCACGACGTCCTATTTCGCTGCGGCCAGCATTATGAGCGACGTCGTACAGCGCGATTTGCTCGCGCCGGAAGCCGTGGAAACGCGCAAGCGTGCGGTGCTCGATTTTCTCCGGCACGCGGTGGCGCGCGAAGGAGCTCAGACGCGATGAAGACCGTGAAGACACTGGGAGTTATCGGCGTCGTGTTTCTTATCTCGCTGGCGTTCTACATTTTCAGCACGCCCCACGGTTCGGAGATTCCGCTCACCGGAACGGTGGACGGCAACGAAGTGATCGTAAGTCCACAAATCACGGGACGCATCGTGAATCTCGCGGTGGATGAAGGTTCTCCAGTGAAGAAGGGCGATCTGCTCGCGGAGCTGGATCCCAAGGAGCTGCAGGCGACCCTCGCGGCCGCGAACGCCAACGTGGCGAGTCTCAAGTCGCAGGTGAGCGAGGCAAACCACAATTATTCGATGACGGATGATCAGACGGATGCATCGCTGAAACAAGCTGAGGCCATGCTGACGTCCACGCGAGCGCAGCTCGATCAGGCGCGCGCGAATCTGTGGCGCGACCAGACGGACCACGACCGCATGAAGAAACTGTTCGAAGGCGGCGTGGCATCGGCGCAAGACAGCGACCACGCAGACGCCACACTGCGAGCTTCGCAGGCAAACGTGAAATCGCTGGAGGATTCAGTAAAGGCGCAGGAAGCGGCGCTGGCGATGGCGAAGGCCAATCGGAAACAAGTGGATGTCCGACAAAGCGAACTGACGACGACTATTGCGCAACTGGAGCAGTCGCGAGCCGCGGCAGCCGAAACGTCGACGCAACTGGGCTATACGAAAATTTACGCGCCGATCGACGGCATCGTTTCCGTGCGAGTGGCGAAGCAGGGCGAGGTGGTGGCGCAGGGGTCGCCGATCGTGGTGATTGTGGATGTGGATCACCTGTGGGTGCGCGCGGATGTGGAGGAAAGCTACATCGACTCGGTGCGGTTCGGGCAAACGTTGCATGTGAGGCTTCCATCGGGAGACGTTCTCCAAGGGAAGGTGTTTTTCAAGGGAGTGGAGAACGATTTCGCAACGCAGCGGGACGTGAGTCGCACGAAGCGCGATATCAAGACGTTTGCGATCAAAGTGTCGTTGCCGACGGACGATGGACGGCTGTTTACGGGGATGACGGCGACGGTGCTGCTGCCTCCGCGGGAGAAGAAGAGTTGGTTTGCGCGGCTGTAACGCCCGTGCGAGTAGCAAAGCGGGGCATGGCCGAGTCGGCTCTGCGTAGTGAGTGGTTGCAGCACGCCCGGGCGAGCCCGGGCGGCAGACAGCGGTAGCAAGCTACCGCACTCCACATGGCGGCGAGGAGAATTGGCATCGGAGATCATGGGTTACATCGAAGAGAGGTCCTTCGACTGCGTGTCCCGGCGCTTCGCGCAAATAAGAGGCGCGGGACACTCCGCTCAGGATGACGATGATTACTCCGCGCACTGCCGCTACGAAAGGGCGGCCCTTGACGCGAGGCGGATAGCGCACTTCACGCCAAGTATGTTTGCCGGGCATCCGCCGCGGCGGACTGTGCCCCTACGAAGAGCGACTGGATTGAGATATGAACGCGATTGAAGTGGAACATATGGTTAAGAAGTTTGGAGAGTTCACGGCGGTTAACGACGTGAGCTTTACCGTGGCGCGGCGGGAAATCTTTGGCCTGCTGGGACCGAACGGAGCGGGAAAGACCACGCTGATCCGCATCATGACCACGCTTACGCCGCCTACTTCGGGAGCGGCGCGGATCGACGGCCACGATATCCTCACGGATCCGAACGCGGTGCGAAATACGCTGGGCGTGATCCCGCAGGCGTTTACCTCCGATCCGGAGTTGACGGCCAAGGAAAACATGGTGATTCACGCCAAGCTGTACAGCGTGCCGGCGGAAAGGCGCGATGCGCTGATCGACGAGTTGCTCGAATCGGTGGAACTGCTGCAATTCCGCGACAAACTGGTGGGAACATTTTCCGGCGGCATGCGCCGGCGGCTGGAAATCGCGCGCGGCCTGGTCCATTCGCCGAAGATCATGTTCCTGGATGAGCCGACGACGGGGCTCGATCCTGTTTCGCGCACGCACGTGTGGGAGATGATTCGCAAGCTGCGCGACAAAGCGGAGCTGACGATTTTGCTGACGACGCATTACATGGATGAGGCCGACAAGCTGTGTGATCGCATCGCGATTGTGGATCATGGCAAGCTGGCGGCCCTGGATACGCCGACGCGATTGAAGGACAGCATTCCGGGGACAGAAATCGTGGAGGCAGAGTTCGAGAACGCTCCGGCGGACTGGGACCAGCAACTGCTGGGTTTGGCCGGTGAGACTGGCGTGAAGGACCATGATGGCGTTGTCCACATTACGAGTAACGACGGTCCGGCGACGGTGGCGGCGCTGATGGATTTGTCTCGTGCGAGCGCTGTAAAGGTGAAGAGAGTTTCGGTGCAGAGTACGACGCTGGACGATGTGTTTTTGCATTACACCGGGACGGCGCTGCGCGATGAGACGACCAAGACAGTGCAAGTGCCGAGCCCATTTTCGAGGCCGCAGAGGTGAAAGGTGGGGCGGACAAAGAACGCAATGCGCGGCCGAGCGGCAGCGGGGTGGGTGCTGACATCGAAGAGAGGTCCTTCGACTGCGTCCCGCGCCCGCAAAAACCGCGGGAAAAGCAGAACCGCGCGGGACTCCGCTCAGGATGACAGCGTCCCAAGACGAGCGGCGGATGGTGAATGGTAGCCAAGTATGTGCGCCGGGCACAGCATGCTGTGCCCCTACGAAGAACATGTGGCTCGCGTTGCGAAGAAGGGGTGAGGACTGATGAAACTGGGGCGATTTTCGGCGTTGATTGAGAGGGACATGCGGAAATTCTTTCGCAGTCCGGCGCTGATGATGAGCTCGCTAATTTTTCCGCTGGTGCAACTGGTGGTGCTGGGGTACGCGTTTGGCGGAAAGATCAGGGGAGCCACGCTCGGATTTGTGGATGAAGATCACTCGGTGGAATCGCGGCGCGTGGAGGAGATGTTCGACGGAGTCGCGGCGGGGCCGCAAACGTTTCGGGTGATCCGCTACGATTCGCTGCCGCGTGCGATGGACGATCTGAAGACGGGGTTCGTCCGAGGGATTGTCGATATCCCGCACGATTTTTCGCGCCGCTTCTATCAACACGACCGGCCGCGCGTGGTTTTTACGGAGGACAACAGCGACCAGTTCATATCGAGTTCGCTACTCGAGCGCATTCAGGAGATGACCGATCAGCTCAACGCAAAGGAGGTGCAGCCGCGCCTGGACGATCAGGTGAATCTCAATGTGGTCGAGACGTATCCCTACATCGAGTACATCAAGTATTTGCTGGCGGGGTCGACGGCGATGGGAATTTTCATCACGGCGATGATTGGAGGCGGAATCACGTACATCGACGACAAGATGCGCGGGCTGCACGGAG
>CAVRSO010000043.1:0-22426 GCA_963723845.1 uncultured Acidobacteriota bacterium | reverse complement strand
GGGGAAGGCAAATTGAAACACAAAACCGCTCTACTTACAGCCGTCGTGATCGTGACTTTGTGCGCTTTCGCGCAAAAGCCGCGCCTGCGCCAAGTTGGATCGCCGTTAGCAACAACTACACGAACATGCTGCTGGCGATTCAGATGAAACACACCCCGAGTTTGGTTCGCGACAAGGGCTGAGCGCAATTCGACTCGAAAGCGTCGCAGCCGACACTGGCCGACGACGATCAGGAGCGGCGGGAAACCGAAGCTGTGCTCGAAAAGTTCAAGGCGGCGGCTGCGCAAGCGGCAGCAAGAGCAAGTTGAGCAGGACCTGCAGATTATGATTCGAAACATCGAGCTTGGTTTTAAAGTGGACGACTTCCAGCGCGCCCACGACGTTCCGTTTTTTGATGCGAGCCGCGCTGTCTTCGGCGGCCTGCAAATCTTGCTCGATGCTCAAACCCCTGCCAAACGCCGGCCGCCGCCGTCACGCGGCTTCGCGCATACGCCGGCCTGGAACCCGGGTACAAACCGATCGCTGAAATTTTGAAGCAGCGCGTAATCGAGCAGATGGCCAAACCGGGCGTCATCTATCCACCGCGCGTGCAAATCGAGACAGAATTGGGCAGAGATTCGAACTACCTGGACGGAATTGCTGCTCTTTTACACGAAGTACAAACTCGAAGGATGGCAGGAAGCCTTCAAAACTCTGAAATCTCAGCTCGCCGGCTATGACGATTGGTATCGCGCCGAACGTTTTGCCGAAGGCTCGAAGCGATTTTCGTCTTCCGCCGGAAGAATATGCGCTGGCTCTGCAGGGATTTGGCCTGGACATTCCACCCAGCCAGATTGCCGCTATGGCGCATGAAGCTTTCACCGAGATTCAGGGGGAAATGAAACCCATCGCGGCGGAAATTGCGCAAGAGCGGCATCTCTCAGTCGAGTGATTATCGGGATGTGATGCGCGAACTGAAGAAGCAGCAACTGGTTGGCGACGCGATTTTGCCCTTTTATGAAAACCGGCTGAAGCAGATCGAGAAAATCATCGTCGAACATCAAATTGTGACGCTTCCGGATCGGCCGGCGCGCATCCGCATCGCCTCAGCCGCAGAGACCGCGCAGCAGCCCGCGCCCCACATGGTCGCTCCGCCGTTTCTGGACAATACTGGGCAGAAAGGCGAATTCGTTCTGCCGCTGAACATACCGGCGGCGGCCGGGCAAAGCGCGGCACAGAAGTACGACGACTTCACTTTCGATGCAGCATCATGGACACTGATCGCGCACGAAGCACGCCCTGGACACGAATTGCAATTCGACTCCATGCTCGAGCACGGCGTGTCTCGCGCGCGGTGCTCTACGCATTCAACAGCACCAACGTGGAGGGCTGGGGACTTTACTCGGAATATCTGATCGAGCCGTACATGCCGCCGGAGGGCCAACTGGTTTCGTTGGATTACCGGCTTCTGCGGGCGGCGCGCGCTTTCCTTGATCCTGAGTTGCAGGCCGGGAAAATCCAGCCCGCCGATGCGAGGCGTGTGCTGGAGCAGGATGTGGTGCAGTCACCCGCCTTCGCTGAGGAGGAATTGGAGCGCTACACCTACAACTCGCCCGGCCAAGCCACCAGCTATTTTTACGGCTACACCAAGTTGATTGCGCTGCGAAAGGAAACGGAAGCTGCGCTCGGCGACAAGTTCGATCAGAAGAAATTCCACGATTTCATTCTGGCGCAGGGCTTGCTGCCTCCGGACCTGATGCGCAAAGCGGTAATGGAGCACTTCGTTCCGTCGCAGAAGTAGGGGATTGGGTCAGCGATGGCCGACGCCAAAGATGAACGAGACACCACCGGTACCGTCGAGCTGCACTTCCGGCGGGGCATAGTCATTAAGCTTCAAGCCGTCAAACTGTACCTCCTCGCGCAGTACCTGCACAACAATGGGAGTAGCGAGGATGACGGGTGTTCCCGGGCAAATATCCGGGCTAGCGAACTTTTCGTCGGGGTCGAACCAGTTCCAAAAATAAAGCGGCCAGGCATGGACAGGGCCGATGCCGATTTCGGCAGGTCCAGAGGAGTCAAAGTTGTCGCTTCTGAGCCAAAGACTCGGCGGCAAGGGCGGCTTGTCGGAAGTTGGCGCGCAAGTGATGGTAGAGGTGTTGATGGTGGCAATGAAGGGCGGCTGGCGCAGAGGCGACCGACACTGCATAACCGCCTGATTGGGCGACTGGTGCGATGGATAGCAAAGACACCGATATCCGGCAGGCGAATTTCTCCTTCTGGGACCTGCAGCGTCTTTGGATTCTCGGCTCGAGTACGATCAACCCAAAGGATATATGTAAATTCGAAGGGCAGTCTTGGCCCGATCAAGGAATTCTTTGGGACCTCGATATTTATGGTGGCTTGTTCGCGGTCCGGCCAAAATTCGGTTCCGTCGCCTCGCCATTGTGAAGCCCATTTCGCGCCATCCGCCGCAGTGATGGTAAATCGCGCCGCGCGAGCCACGATGACCGTGTCTTCGGCCAAGCCTGAGATGTGCAGGGGTATGATGAGCAGCCTCGCATTGCCTAGTTCGGGCACCTTCCGGCGCGGCAGGTTAGACCCGAGCGAGAATGTGATCGGTTCATGCTGTCCGTTTGCCAGGGGTGGATACGTCCGCGCGATTAGCGGCCGTAGGGAATCGCCACGAGAATGAGAGTGACGATCAGAGCCATGGCCACCACCGTGGCGCGGGCTCGCCACACGCCCGGCGCCGGCTGTATTGCAGAAGGACCACGCCCAAGCAACTCAGAATCACGACGGCAACGGGCAACACCTCCGGAAGTGAGCTGGCGATGGGTACGCCGGAATTAGGAACCTTGGAAACAAGCGACGCGATCCCTATGACAGATAGCAAGGCCAGTAGAACGGCCAGCAGCACTTGAGGGACAGAGGCTGTAATCGTCGCGACTGTAACGGTAGCGAGTACCAGAGAAAGCGCGAGGAGCAGCTGCATCCAGAGTAGTCCGCCCACGTGCGAGGTGGGCGGGAACCCCGCTTTAAACATCAGAATTACATCGACGATGAACAGTGGCAGGCTGATAAAGGCGGCCACGAAGAGAGCTTTCGCGGCCAGCAATTGCTTCCAGTCATAGGGGACGAGTAACTCCAGAATTGGCGGTCTCCGACGAGATTTTCATCGTGTACGATGCGGACGATAAGAAAGCACCACGAAATGGGAACCAAGGGAACCGCAAAGCCCCACAGGAGACTAAGAAGGCTAGGATCCTGAAATTGCCTGCCGCTCCAGGATGCGGGCTCGACGCCAAGCGTACGTTGTCAGCAAGACGAAGGATGCCAGAATCTCGATCCAAAAGTGACGCGCGTCCTTGCGAAAGATATGAAGCACCTGTCTCCGTCGCGGGTTCATCGCTGGGGCCCCCGCGCTGGTGTCCCTTTCGGAGCGGGCCATGGCAAGAAAGATGGGACGCAAGGTCATGGGCTCAAAGGTAGCGTCGCGCACCTCTGCAAAGATGCGTTGAATTTCCTGCGGTGTCCGCTCGGAGTCGAAGCGGCTCTCGATAAATTGCACTACGGAGGCCGATTGGGTGACGCGAAGCCAGCTCCCCGGCCAAGGCGGTACGTGCCCGGCGGGTGCACCGAGGGTCACCTCCACCTCGCGAAAGCGTGCGGTGAGCGCGCCCATATCTTCGGAAAAGCGCAGCTGACCATTTTCGATGTATCCGACATGGCTGGTGAAGCTTTCGACTTCGGCCAAGTCGTGCGATGAAATGAAAATGGTCGTTTCGGTGGCGCGTTCGAGCAGGGCTTCGATCAACTCGTCGCGGACGAGGGGATCGAGCCCGCCAAAAGGCTCATCGAGGACGATGAGCTTGGGGTGATAGGCCAAGGCGCTGGCGAGCGCGGCCTTCATCTTCATACCTCGCGACAGGTGCTTGATTTTGCGGTCCAGAGGCAGGTCGAAACCTCTTACTAGTTCGTTTTCGAGATCGGCGTCCCACGTTGGGTAGAACCGGGCGCAGGTATGCGAAAAAGGCGTCCACGCGCATCCAACCCGGCATTTCCTGGTTTTCGGACATGTACCCGATCTGCTCGAAGGCGCGTCCCCGAATCTGGCGGGAGTCGATTCCCAGGACTTCTGCGCGACCGCCGGTAGCCTCGAAAATATTCATTAGAATCTTGATCGTGGTCGTCTTTCCGGCGCCATTGGGCCCAAGCAACGTGTAGATGGCGCCTTCGGGAATGTCGAGATTCAGAGCCTTAACGGCTTCGACCCGATTGAACTTCTTCGATAGGTTCTCGGTGCGAATCGGGTTGGCAATCACTTGCGGCCTCCTTGGCGACGAGCGTCTCCGCGATTGCCGACATTGAGGCTCTTCCGGTGTTTACTAATGGAAGCGAGAACGTCTTCCACCTCAATGCCCAATCTTATTGCTTCGACAGCCAGTTCTTCGATCTCGCGGCCGAGAAGCTCGGGCGCTCAGTTGCGGTGGATTCGGGCAAAGCGGCGACGACGGTTCCCATGCCGGGGCGCATTTCGATCAAGCCGCTGGCGATCAATTGAGTGACGACTTTGTGGGCCGTGTTGGGATTGATCTTCAACTCCTTACTTAGGGACCGCACCGAGAGAACCCGGGGCGCAGGCGGCCAGAGATGATGGCTTTCTTGGCGGCATACACGATTTGCTCGTAGAGAGGTATACCCGGCCGGAAATTAACGCGCAAGGCAATTACAGCCGTACCATGACACACCATATCAGCTGATTTACAAGGGGAGGCAATGTCCGGGCCCTGAAATGCTAAGTCCTGAGTAGTCGGCTAACCGCGTGCGAGTTAGTAGCCGGCGCTAGCACGTATGTCGGCAAGTGGCTTGTTCAAATCCGCGAGGAGCTCGGGGCCAACAATTGAGAGCGGAGTGGTGCCGTAGCACAAGAGCCGCACATGAAAATCGTGCAGCGACGCGTTCGCCCCGGCCTTGGCCCAATAGTCATGCAGCAAAGCTTCGATCTGCCGCCGCCCAGCGGTGTACGCGATGACGGTGCCCGGATCCAAAGCAATTCCGGAGACCGCAGCCTTCGCCTGCTCGGGTGAGAACCCGGTTTCGTGCGCGAAAAATTGCACCGCCTGATCGAAACTCCACGCGCCGCTGGCCAATTGCGGGTCCACGATCGCTCGCGCGCCGCGCACCCGCTCCCACTGCGCGGTGAAGTAGCGCGGATCGAGATCGTCGCCGAAGAGGCCCATCTGGACGAAGAGTTCTTCGCCGTAGAACGCCCAGCCCTCCGCGAATTCGCCGCTGACCTGAATTTTGCGGACGAAGTCCGGATGCCGACGCGCGATAGAAAGCTGGAGAAAGTGGCCGGGCATCGCTTCGTGCGCGCCAGTGGAGAGAATCCGATCGCGGTCGAAATCCTGATTGGCGTCCAGATTCTGGGCGGCTTCCTCGAGCGAAGTGGGCGGAGTGATGAAATAAAAACCGATGTTGCTTTTGCTAAATAAGAGCGGCGAAAACATGGACGCCCCCGGCGAAACCGGCTGCATAAACTTGGGCGTCTCTATCACGTTGATCTCGCCGAGCCAATCCGGAATATCCACTACGCTGTGCTGCGCCACATAAGCGCGCAATTGCGCGATGCGCTCGCGATAGTACGCGATCAATGCGGGGCCGCCCGGGGCGAGGCCTCCGCCGCTCGCGGGCCCGATCGGTGTGCCGCGATCCTTCGCCAGTTGCTCCATCCAGATTTGTACCGCCCATCCGTGCGCGAGCTCGTCGCGCCCGATGGATTCGATCTCGTCGGCATTGAAGGGAAGCAACTGTTCGTCGCGAAGCATCGCGTCGTAAGCGGCACGGCCGATCGCGTAGTTCTCGGGCCACGCTGCCGCATGGTCATCAATGAACTTCTTGGTCTGCGCCATCGCGGCCAGCGTCGCGTCGCGCGCCTTCTCGAACGCCGCAAAGCGCTCCGCGGAAAGTTGCTGCTTCGCCGCATCAGTCATCGGCCCGCTCAGTAAACTCGGCGCCCCAGCAATCTCCTCGGCGCCCGTGACGCCATAAAGATGCCCGGGATGCGTGACGAGTGCATTTCCGGCGGCGACGTATGCGGGCGCGCCATCGAGCCGCTGGATGATTTTCTCCCACGCCGCGCTGACGTCGGCCTGCGTCGCGCCCGCCGTCCCGGCGACCGGCAGATGCAGGAACTGCATGTAGATCGCGCCGAGGATGGCCATGGACGGCGCGGATGGGTCCTTCTCGTACCTTTTGTGCACCGTGTATTCCCGCTCCATGCCGGTAAGCTGGGCGCGCAGCAATTTCGCGTCGTCCACATCCGTCAGCGACGCGCCATTGAGCGATATCGCTGCGAGCCGTCGCTGCCACTCGCGGATCGTCGCCAGATCGCGCGCGTTCGCGGCGTCCGACGGCGTGTCAAGTTGCCCGTCTTCGTCGCTCAAGCCAAGAAGTGTCGCAGTGAGCGGATGCGTCTTGGCCCAATCAAAGGTGACTGAACGCGCCAGCGTCTGAAGCTGCTCTGAGGCACTCGGCGGCGCAGCGGGAGCGGCCCTCGCCGAAAGTGCGGCGGGAGCGAGCAACGCAACCGCGATCAAGCACGCAGCGCCGCTGGCGCTTCGCAGCCTACGCGGCGAAAATGTTTCCACGAATTCTCTCAGTCGCACGAGTCCCCCACGATGAAGGCATTGCCCTTCAACGAAGTACGCAAAATTCTACCCCAGAGACACTGTTTGCAAGCCAATCTTCATTCCGCTCGTCCCGCGGGGAGCTTCACATTGCCCCCATTCAAACATCTTGACGCGCCAACGATATTTCTGCAAATATAGAAATATGCCCAACGCGCTAGCGAAGAAGAATGCAGAGCAGGTGGCCAAGTACGCCGATATGTTCTCGGCCATGGGGACAGAGGCGAGGCTCCGGATCATGCAACTGCTGTTGTCGGCGCATCCAGACGGTCTGGTTGTCGGCGAAATTCAAGAAGAGCTAGATATCCCGAACTCGACCTTGTCGCATCATTTGGACAAGCTCAAAAACGAAGAGCTTGTTCAGGTTCAACGGGAGAGTACTTTCTTGCGCTACACGGCAAACACCGAAACGCTTCAGGAACTGTTGCAATTCCTATACGCCGAATGCTGCACCCGCAACAAGGCGCTCAAACGACAAGACATCGTTCAACTTTGCAAATAGGAGACCCGAGATGAGTGGCACTGACATAAAGGAAGTAGTCAGAGAAAAATATGGGCAGGCTGCACTGCGAGTGAAGAGTGGAGGGAGCAGCTGTTGCGGAGGTTCTGCCGCCGAGGGAAAAAGTTGCGACCCGATCACATCCAACCTCTATGACATTTCCCAGGCGGGGCAGGTCCCGGAAGAGGCGATGTTGGCATCACTCGGTTGCGGGAATCCAACCGCGTTGGCAGAGTTGCATCCCGGAGAGGTGGTTCTCGATTTGGGGTCAGGTGGGGGCATCGATGTTCTGCTTTCGGCTAAACGCGTGGGGCCGACTGGGAAAGCGTATGGTCTCGACATGACCGATGAAATGCTGACTTTGGCAAACGAGAACAAAAGCAAGGCGGGCGCGACGAATGTCGAGTTCTTGAAAGGGGAGATCGAACACATTCCCCTGCCAGACAATTCGGTTGACGTAATCATCTCGAATTGCGTGATTAATCTTTCCGCCGACAAAGGCCAAGTATTGCGAGAGGCTTTCCGCGTCCTCAAGCCGGGCGGCCGTTTTGCGGTTTCCGACGTTGTCACACGCGGTGAAATCAGCTCAGCGATTCGGCAGAGCGTGCTTCTGTGGGTCGGCTGTGTCGCAGGAGCGCTTGAAGACGTTGAGTACCGCGACAAGCTCGCCGCCGCGGGTTTCGAGCAAATCGATATTGAGCCCACTCGCGTCTATCGCGCCGAAGATGCACGAGACATTCTTTCAGCCGAAGGCGTTGACGTGGACGCTATTGCTCCACAGGTGGATGGCAAGTTCATGAGCGCGTTCGTCCGGGCCGTGAAGCCATCCCATTTCAAAAGATAAAACCGGCAGCTCAAGCAAGTCGGGGTATCTGAGCATGAAAAGCCGCTATAACGTCTTGTTCCTGTGCACGGGCAATTCGGCCCGCTCAATCATGGCTGAGGCCATCATGAATCGAAAAGGATTCCCCACTTTCACGGCTTACAGCGCGGGAAGTCATCCGAAGGGAACCGTCCATTCAGCTGCGCTTCGCCACATCGAAATCGCCAAGCTTCCGACGACTGGTTTGCGGAGCAAGGACTGGGCCGAATTTGCTAAGCCGGGCGCTCCCGAATTGGATTTTGTCTTTACCGTTTGCGACCGGGCTGCCCAAGAAATGTGTCCTGTTTGGCCCGGGCAGCCGATGACCGCTCATTGGGGAGTGCCTGACCCCGCGGCTGTGGACGGCACACCTGAGCACATCGACAAAGCGTTCCGCGATGCGTTCATGATCCTTGATCGAAGAATCAGCCTTTTCCTTTGTCTACCGCTATCAAGCCTCGACAAACTCGCCATCAAGAAAGAAATCGATCGCATCGGGCACGAATGAAAATATCGCTCGCCCGCCGGATGGTTGCCGAATTTCTCGGCACAGCTTTCCTTGTTGCAGCCGTAATCGGCTCAGGGATCATGGGAGAGCGTCTGGCAAATGGCAATGTTGCTTTAGCTCTCCTCGCGAATACGATAGCTACCGGCGCCGCTCTGGTTGCGTTGATTTTGGCATTCGGCGAGGTGTCCGGCGCACATTTCAATCCCGTCGTCACTTTGATGGATGCCTGGGAAAAAGGTCTTGCCTGGAGGGAGACTCCCTACTATGTAGCCAGCCAAGTACTCGGCGGGATGGCTGGGGCCGTGTTGGCGAATCTGATGTTTGCACTGCCACCCGTCTCCTTGTCGCGTCATGTTCGGAGCGGGCCTTCTCAAGTCCTCAGTGAGTTCATAGCCACTTTCGGGTTGATCTCCGTAATTTGGGGTTGCTCTCGACTTCGGAACAATGCTGTTGCGTATGCCGTAGGCGCCTATATTGCGGCGGCCTATTGGTTCACAGCATCTACCTCATTTGCAAATCCCGCGGTTACGATTGCGCGATGCCTGAGCGATACATTCGCGGGCATCCGGCCCATTGATATGCCTTGGTTCGTAATCGCTCAGGTCGTCGGGGGCATTGCGGCGACGGTAGTCTTTCGCTGGCTAGTTCCCAATTTGCAGATTAGAGCCAGGGAAATTCTTGTCGCTCATGATTCGGAGCAGAATCGCTAGATTCAAAGCCTTGCCCAGTGCTCCGCTTGTCGGGGTAAACGCCTAAATCAGGCACTAAGTCGAAGGATAGGCGTCCCACCGATTGAATCGGTACTAGGAACGACGTACCACGTAATTCGAATCCCATGGTCCATTGAGACGGTTGATTGTGTGTCCAAGAATCAGTGGTACGGGAGGGACTCGAAGGACCGAACCGAGTCGACCAGCTCGCAAGCCACCATGGGGATGCCTATGCCCGAGCCGCTCACCGATCACTCGCCATCTCCAAGAGGGCGACTCAGCATGCGTCTGCTGTGCCAACATTTGCTCTCCGAGCGCGGCGAGATCTCGCAACAGGCACTTGCGCAAGAGATCGTCAATACTTACAAGGGAATGGATTCGGAGCAGCGCATCCGCTTTTTCCAAATGCTCTGCAGGGAATTTTCGCCGGACGAGATTGCTATCCGCGGTGCCGCAGCAAGCTACGAACGCGCGCCTGGCCCTGAAACCCTGGCGGCACTTTCCGCAGCGGTCGAATCGCCACGCCGGGAACTCTTTCGAAGGGTCAATACGGCGCGAGGCGGAACGGAAACCCTGGTCGCTCTGCGAGGACATCTGCTCGACCTGGCCTCACAGGATATGCATTTCGAGCCACTGGACGAGGACCTCAAGCATGTGTTCCAGTCGTGGTTCAATTGTGGTTTCTTGCGCCTGGAGCGCATCACGCTGAATACTTCACCTCTGATACTGGAAAAACTGATCCGCTACGAATCGGTGCACAAGATCAATGGTTTGCCTGACCTGCGCCGGCGGTTAGAACAGGATCGCTGGTGCTTTGCGTTTTTTCACCCCGCGCTCCCGGCGGAGCCAATCATTTTTGTGGAGGTGGCCGCGGCAGCGGGTGGGGCTGGTGATGTGGAATCTTTACTCGACGTCCACGGGCCCGTGCTCGCACCTGAGAAAGCGGATACTGCAATTTTTTATTCGATTAACAACTGCCTGAAAGGCCTGCGGGGCATTCCATTCGGCAATTTTCTGATCAGACAGGTGATGGCCGAGATTGCCGCCGAGTTCCCGAACATCACAAAGTTCAGCACACTCTCACCGCTACCGCGATTTTCGCAGGTGCTGAGAGACACACAGAATGAAGACGGATTCACGCTGGGCCGTCTTTCGCGGCTGCTTGCCGATTACGCGACGTCTCTGACCGAAGCCTCGGGGCGGCTGGATCCCGTGGAAGCTCTGTTTCTTTTGCTTGAAGAGCCACTGGCTCATCGCGAAGTTCTCGCTGGACCGCTTCGACGGCTGGCCCTCGCGTATCTCACAGGGGCGCGTCAGAAGGGAAAACTCAGTGACCCTGTCGCTACCTTTCACTTTTCAAACGGGGCGCGCCTGGAACGAATCAACGTCTTTGGGAACTTACGGAGCTATGGTCTGGAGGCGTCGTTCGGTGTGATGGCCGGTTATCAGTATGTCGCCAGTGAACTCGAAGAGAATCATGAGCGTTTTGTGCGAGACGGCAACGTCCGCGTCGCAAAAAACTTATGCATGGAGCACGCAATCGTGTCGGCGGCGTGGCAGGGCGCCCCGGGCAACATCGACAAAGGGACAGAGACTACCGTTCCGGTAATGTGGTCTGGCGAAATGGCAATGGGTTCAGATTAGTCCTAATTTGCCGCCAGCGGCGCGCCATCGCGAGTGCTAGTGAATGTCGTTGTAGACGGTGTGGCCTCCAACAACGGTGAGCACGGATTTTAGCTGCTTGATTCCCTCATCCGAGACTCGATTGGGATCGAAATAGTCGTCGCTGAGGACGACGAGATCGCCGAGCTTGCCCGTTTCGATCGACCCCAGCTCGTTGTCTTCGTGGAAAAACCATCCGTTGTCCGCCGTGTACATGCGGAGGGCTTGTTCGCGCGTGACCTGCTCCCCGGTATTGATCAGCGCGCTGGTGCAGTCTTTACCGGTCACCATGTAATAGATTTCGAACCAGGGATCGAGCATAGAAATATCGCCGGCGTCAGAGCCCGCGCCGACGTGAATGCCGCTTTCGAGGATGGTGCGATAGGGCGGACCCGCGGGCTGTCCGGCAGGCGTGCCTTGGCCGCCTTGAAGATATTTCCAGCCGTGCAGCGCCATGCCCACTCCGATGGATTTCATTGACTGGAGCGTTTGCGGGTCAATCGCCGGCACATGCGCAATTGACCAGTGCAAATCGGCGATCGGCGTGACGGCGTTGACCTTCTCGTAGGTTTGGGCGGTGAACTGCACTTCCGCTAGAGACAGGGTGTGCTGTTGGTACGTCCACCCGTGCTTCGCGACCAACTGCAACGCCGCTTCGTAGTTTTCGGGGTGCTGCCCACCCGCAAAATTCGCAAACCATGGGCTGGCAAATTCTCCGATCCCAGAAACGCGAAGCATGCCGTCGCCAAAGTCCGGGAAAACATTGAGCAGGCGCTCGGTCAAAATCGGCAGAGCCATGGTTTTATCCATCGAGATCATGAACAGGCGGACGCGTTCATCGAGCTTGTGCTGGTGATCGAGCGCGAGAATCTGGTCATAGACGGTCCAGGGATTGGCGCTGGCAATTCCGGGAAACGTGAAACTGTCCTGCAAATCGGGACTTCCGGGATCGGCGAACACTCCCATATCCACGCTGGTGGTGAGGCCGTAACGCAGCACATAGGACTGCGCGTATTCGGCGCTGCGAATTTTGTCGTCGAGAGTCTGCATTTTGCGCAGCTCGCCCAGCGCAGCGTTCGCGGCGGGGCCTTGCAATGCGCCCGTTGAGCGCAACGGTAATGCCCTTGCCCTCGAAAAACTTCTTTCCGAGGCTGTTCGTCACAGCGGGACCGAACGTGGCGAAGAATACGGGATGATCCGGCAGAGCTTGATCCAATTCCGCGAGCGTCGGCAGCCGATTTTCCGCGAAAAGCCGAGGAGTCCAATCGCCAATCGCGGTTACCCAGGAGCCTGCCGGAACCGTTTGGGCGCGGTCCTTGAGCAAGGCCATCGCCTGGGGGATGCTTGTAGCGGTTTCGACCATCACGTCATATCCCGGGCGCTGGCTGAACAGCACAAAATGATTGTGATTATCGATCAGGCCGGGCACAACCACTCGCCCGTGCAAATTGATCACTTTCGTGCACGGATTCAATTTGTGATTGGCGAGCGGGCCAACATAGGCGAAACGGCCTGCCTGAATGGTCACTTCGTTGACGACGCGATCCTGGGAGTCGAACGTATGAATCTTGCCGTTGACGAGGCGCAGGTCGCGCGACCAGGAGCAGGGATCCTGGCCGGCGGCCGGAACTGTTGTCGCGAGCACGGCCAGCAACGCCAGCACTGTTAGGACTGAAAATCGCATTTGCTTTCCTCCAGCGAACTTTGAAGCGCCTCTTTTCACAGCGCAGTGATGGCGCAGAATCTACGACGTGAGGGGCTGCACGTCAATAACGGATAGATGCCGTGTACTTGCGCCTGTGGTCCTGATATCGTTGCGACCCCGAGGTAGGAGATCGCCGATGTGGAAGGCTTCATGAACAAACCGTACCTTCATCACGTCCTGATCGGCGTCAACGACCTCGAACGCTCCCGGAGTTTCTACCGCGACGTCCTCGAACTGGAGGAAATCGAACGCCCGCCGTTCGATTTTCCGGGTCTCTGGTTCCGTATCGGCGACGCCGAACAGCATCTCCACATCGTTGTCGGCATGGGCGCGCTGCAGCGCGTGGGCCGGCCGAACAATCCGCAAGACATTCACTTCGCCCTGCGCGTGAAAAGCTATCGCGAAACGCTCGATTGGCTCCACAAAAAAGGCTTTCGCGAAGACCTGACACCCGACGATCTTCACAACCTCCAGCTTCGCCCCAATTCGGTAACGGGCCGTCCTCAACTCTATATCCTCGATCCTGACCGCAACATCATCGAATTCAACTGCGAATCTCTCGACTAGCGGTAGATCGTGCGCAATGCCAGCGCGGCGATGAACCTGACTGCGAGAACCGACTTCTTCCTGTTTCGAGTTTTTTACCGATTCGATTTATAATCCAGCCGCCAAGGTTATCTTGCCCTTGCCCAAACCTGACCCCAGCCCAGAACGTTTTTCACTCGCCGTCATCACCGATGACGCTGATATCTTTCCTGAAATTCGAAAGAATCTGGGCGGAGAGTTCCGCACGTCTCTGGCGACCACCAAAGATGAAATCAGGGACGTCGTCGAGCGAGACGATATTCACGCCATCCTTTTCAGCCTGGAGGCTATCGGCGAAGGATTCGCCGACGGTCTCGAGGTCCTGCAGGAGATTCGCAGAATTCGCGATGATGTGGTGCTGGCAGCCTTCACGCGTGGGAACCAGCGCACGCTTCCCTTGAAAGCCAGCCAAGCCGGAGCAGACGAGTTCTTTCCTTTCCCATCAATTACGACGAGCTGAAAATTGTCCTAGCTCGCGCAATCGAGAAACGGGCGCTCGAACTGGAAGGGCGCCGCGTGGTTCAACAGGTCGAGAGCAAGGCAGCTTTTGCGGGACTGGTGGGCGCCAGTGCAGCCATGCAGAAGGTGTATCAGGCGATCGAGGCCGTGGCCGGCACCGGAGCGTCCGTTGTGATTCGCGGTGAAAGCGGGGTAGGGAAGGAGCTGGTCGCGCAAGCAATCGTTCAGTGCAGCGATCGCGCCGCGCAGCCCTTCGTTTGCCTGAATTGTTCCGCTCTGCCGGAGAGCCTGATGGAGTCTGAGCTTTTCGGCTATGAAAAGGGAGCCTTTACCGGGGCGGATTCGGCCAAGCCGGGCCTGATCGAGCTGGCCCATGGAGGCACGCTTTTTCTCGACGAGATCACCACCCTGCACCCGAGCTTACAGAGCAAATTGTTGCGTGTCCTCCAGGAGCGGTCGGTGCAGCGGTTGGGGGGCCGTGCGACCAAGAAGATTGACTTTCGGCTGGTGACCGCCACGAACGAGGATCTGGAGGATTGCGTGCGCAAAGGGCGCTTTCGCGAAGACCTCTACTTTCGCATCAATGTGGTGCCGATCACCGTTCCGCCGTTGCGAAAACGCCGGGGCGACGTGGCGCTGTTGGCTGACCATTTCATGCGGATTTACTGCGCCTCGGCAAAAAAGCCCCTCAAAAGCCTACAGCCCGATGCGCTGGAGGTGCTGGAAGCCTACGAATGGCCTGGCAACGTAAGGGAACTCGAGAATGTGATTCAGAGAGTGGTGGTGATGGTCAACAGCCCGGTTGTGACGCTAGAGCATCTCCCGCAGCATCTTCTGCAGCACAGCGCGACGGTCCAGGAAGCTATCTTGATACCCGAGGAGGGCGTGGATTTCGATGCGGAGATGGAACACCTTGAAGTAGCCTACCTGAATGCGGCCCTCCGGCGGACCGACGGCAAGAAAAGCGCGGCTGCGGAGCTTCTGCACATCGACAGGCAGCGAATGAAGTACCTGTGCCGCAAGCACAAGATCGAATAGCCGAGAGTTTGGTTATAATTTAACCCCTGATTGGTCAAATTTTAACCACGGGTTGAGTTTTCACCGCGACGTTGCTTCGCCCGACGGCGCTTTCTGCAGCAAGTCCTTTGTTTCAAGGTGGAGTTCGCTGCGTGGCGTTGCCAGGAGATTGGCAAGCCCCTTGCAGTAGTGGAGATTGCGGGCGAGAAAAACAAAATTTTTTAGGAGCCAACGAAATGACAATCGAGAAGAAGAGCCTGATCAGCGCGCTCAAGACCACGATGAAGGCCAATGCCGTGAAGGAAGATACTACCGGGAACGCAACAATGACCAGCCCAGCCCAGGTGCTGCCCGGCCTCAAGAGCCCTGGTTTGAAGGGTGCGGGTGCGAAGGGTCCTGGCGCGAAGGGTCCTGGTGCGAAGGGTCCTGGCGCGAAGGGTCCCGGTGCGAAGGGTCCCGGTGCGAAGGGTCCTGGCGCCAAGGGTCCTGGCGCGAAGGGTCCCGGTGCGAAGGGTCCTGGCGCGAAGGGTCTCGCGTCGAAGTGGTAGGCGGCTCGGACTCTTAGGGTGGCCCAGCCTGACAAGAAGGCCTCGATTTGGATCGAGGCCTTCTTGCTTTTACCAGAGCTTTCGAGCGAAGAAGCGCCACTCTTGCTGCCATCCCAGCCCTACCAGGCTGCGCCGCCTTCCGTAGACACGAGCATCCCCGATCATTCCCGGCTTCAACCGCCCATCGGAGTTATCCAGTTCCATCTGGGCGACGTAGAAGTTTGGAGTTTGTAGCCCCTTGAAGCCGCTCTGCTGTGCCAGCGCAGGATCGATATCGGACGATCTCGGCGCTATCGAAGTAACCCGTGCGTCAATCTTGCCCCAAAGACCGTCAACCTGGATGCGGGTCGGGGAACCAACTGCGAGCTTGTAGAGATCGTGCTCTGAAACAAAAATGCGCGCTCGCATCCTGCTCAAGTCCGCGACTTCCGCCAGCGTCGTGCCCTCGGGCGCGTAGGATCCCATCCGGTCCGCAATGCGAGGGGTTAGCACGATGCCCGAAATTGGGGAATGGGGTGCTGGCGGTGACCGCCGACAGTCCCAGCTACCCCGAGCGTCACCGGGCGCTGGCGCGAGCGTGTGGCGGCGAGAGTTTGCGTTTCCCGCCACGGGTCATCCACACGGACGAGATGGCGCGGAGCCGGAGTATCGGGCCAACCCGGTGAATCGCTGCTACTACTGCAAGCACGAGCTGTATACGCAACTTGAGCGCGCTGGCGCGAGACGCGCGGGATGCAGGTTGATTCTCGACGGCAACAACGCCGACGACCGCGGCGACTACAGGCCCGGGCGGCCAGGCGGCGCGCGAGTTCGGGGTGCGCAGCCCGCTGGATGAAGTCGGCTTTGACCAAGCAGGAGATCCGCGACTTATCGCAGGCCGCCGGCCTCCCGACCTGGAACGAACCGGCCTCGGCCTGCCTGTCGTCGCGCATTCCGTATCACAGCGAGGTGACCGACGAGAAGCTGCGCATGATCGAGCAGGCGGAAGCAGATCCTGCGCGAGCACGGCTTCCGTATCTGTCGCGTCCGCCATCACGATACCGCTGGCCCGCCTCGAACTTTGGGCGCCGAGGATGGCGCGCGCGCTAGGACCCCGCCCATCCGCACGACGCTGGTAGAAAGCAGGTTGAAAACCCTCTGGGCTATCAATTCGTCACGCTGGATCCTCCAAAAGGCTATGCGCCCTCGGCAGCCTGAACGAGCCAATCCGGTTGCGGGCAATCTGACGTAGACACGACGGCTCTGGCTGGCGGCCCCTCGTCGCCCGCACTCATCTTCTTCGCGGCACATCTCCCGTATCTGACCTGGTTCCTGGCGACATCGACGCGATCAACTTCGCGATGGGCGTCCGCTTACTCGATCACTCCACCACCAGCCGCATCCACCTGGATACCCGCTGTTTATCGCCTGCGGCAAGATCCTGACCTGGCTGTTCACCCAGATCGGCTGGCACCCCAAAGGCGAGATCGAAGCTGGCGCCCTGTCCTTCTGCGGCGTCCTGGCCGGCGCCCTCGGCGCGTTGCCGCTGGCCGCCCTGTTCTACCGGCTAGAGTTGAACCCCCGCCGCGCCGCGGCTGCGATGCTCCTGGTGCTGGCCTCGCCTCTGTACTGGTTCACCGCGGCGCGCCCGCTCAGCGATCTGCCCGGCCTGGCGATGGCGTTGGCCGCGCAAGCGATCCTGGCGGCGGCGTTCATCCGACAGCGCGGGCTGGGCGCGATGGCCACCGCCGCCGGTGCGTCGCGCGACAACGTCGCAAACTCCGACTTCCTCACAACGCTCGCGGCATCCGGACAATTGATCGTGCTGGGGGCGTTCCTCGCTGGCTTTGCCGCCGGTATGCGCTCGCAGTCGGTGTGGTTGACGCTGTCGTTGTTGGTGCTGGTCATTGCCGATCGCGCCGGGCGTGGGGCGGCTGGGGCGGTACTCGGCGGGACGATTACCTTCGCCATCGGTGGGCTGCTCTGGTTCGTCCCGATGGTGATTGCGACGGGTGGTCCGACCGAATATCTGCACGCGCTGGGTTCGCAGGCGAGCGAGGACTTCAGCGGCGTGAACATGCTCTACACGAGCGCGCGGCCGTTGTATCGGCTCGGGATGAATCTGTTCGAGACGTTCGTGTCGCCGTGGGTCGCGACGCCGTTGGCGTTTGCCATTCTCGCCTTCGCCGCCATGAGCTGGCGCGTCGCGGCGATCGCTGGTGATGGTCCTCGGGCTGTGGGTGCCGTACACCATCCTGCACCTGCTGTTCCAGGAGAACGAAACGATCCGCTACGCGCTGCCGCTGGTAGTGCCGGTCGCCTATCTCGCCGTCCGCGGGTTCGATGTCGTGCTGCCGTGGCGCGTGCCGATCCTCGCGGCGGGCGCGGTCGTCTACAGCCTGGCCGTGGGCGTGCCCGCGCTGATCGACTACGCGCCGACGCGACCACCAGGTGTTCGCGCTGTTCGCGGACATGGACGACTCGCAGGGGCGCGCCAGCGGGCGCACCGCCAGTCTCGATCCCGCGGCGGCCGCCGGCTCGCTCCCTGCCGATCCTGTCGTCGCCATGCATCGCCGCGTGTTTACCGAGTCGAGGCGAGCGCGGCGGTGGCAAGGGAATGCGTTTCCCTGGACCGTGCTGCCGGCGCCGATCGGACACGAATGGCTGGAGCTGGTGAAGTCCTGGCAAGGCGGCGGGCAGGCGCCGGTCTGGTTCATTGCCGATCCGCGCCGCACCGATCTCGCTTTGATCGATCCCGCCAGTCGTCGCCTTGCGCACCAATACGCCTGGACCGTCGAGCGCGTCACACGATCCCCTCAGCCGGCAACTGGCGTTCTCGTTCCCGCAGTTGTTCTGGTGGCCCGCCCTGGTCGGCGGCGCGCGGCCCGACGTGATGGACTGGTATGTCATCACGGCGCCGCAATGGTTCCTCGGTGAAGGCTGGGCGCTGACCCGGGAGACGTCCGGCATTGCCGATCAAGAAAAGAAGGGCCCGGGCCAGCCTGCCGGTGCCGTCGGCTACGTGCGTCGTCGCGACGATGCGACGCGCGCTCGACCTTCCCGTTTTCGGCGGCGGCCGCGCACGGACCGTTCAGTGAAGGAGCGACCACCACCACGGGTGCTGACCCCGCAACGTGCCGGCGCGGCGGGTCGCGAACACACCGACGGCGAGGCGCTGGTCGCGACCGTGTTCGACCTCAGCTGCGCCAACTACGGCGTCGGCCGCGGCCTCGGCGGCGAGGCGCCGCGAGCTTCGACGACGAGTGCCCGTCACGCCGGCGTGGCAGGAGGCGATCACCGGCGTGCCGCGCGACGCAGTCATCGCGGTCGCGCGCGAGTTCGCCGACAACGCCGAGAAGACCAACGGCCGGTCGATGGTCATCCTCGGCGCCGGGCTGAACCACTGGTACCACATGGACATGAACTACCGCGGCATCATCAACATGCTGATGTTGTGCGGCTGCATCGGCCAGTCCGGCGGCGGCTGGGCGCACTACGTGGGCCAGGAGAAGCTGCGGCCGCAGACCGGCTGGACGGCGCTCGCCTTCGCGCTCGACTGGATGCGGCCGCCGCGGCAGATGAACGGCACCAGCTTCTTCTACGCGCACACCGACCAGTGGCGCTACGAGAAGATCGAGCTCGAGCGAGATCCTTCGCCGCTCGCCGACCCGAAGCGCTGGCAGCGGCAGCATGATCGACTACAACGTGCGCGCCGAGCGCATGGGCTGGCTGCCCTCCGCGCCGCAGCTGAAGACGAACCCGCTGCTTGTGGTCGCGCGCGCGGCCGAGGCGCCGGCTCGACCCTAAGGACTACGTCGCCGAGGCGCTCGAAGTCCGGCACGCTGAGCATGTCGTGCGAGGACCCGGACCACGCCGGAGAACTGGCCGCGCAACCTGTTCGTCTGGCGCTCGAACCTGCTCGGCTCCAGCGGCAAGGGCCACGAATACTTCCTCAAGCACCTGCTCGGCACGGCAACGGCGTGCTGGGCAAGGACTGGGCGACGAGCGCGGAAGCCCGAGGAAGTCGTGCTGGCACGACGAGGCGCCCGAGGGCAAGCTCGACCTGCTGGTCACGCTCGACTTCCGCATGAACACGACCGCGCTATTCCGACATCGTGCTGCCCACGGCGACCTGGTACGAGAAGGCCGACCTCAACACCTCCGACATGCACCCCTTCATCCATCCGCTGTCAGGCGGCGGTGGACCCGGTCTGGGAAGCGCGCAGCGACTGGGAGATCTTCAAGGGTATCGCGAAGGCGTTTCAGCGAGCTCGCGCCGGAGACACTGGGCGTGGAGCGCGACGTGGTGCTGACGCCGCCGCTGAACGACACGCCGGCCGAGCTGGCCCAGCCCTACGGCGGCGAGGACTGGAGGCAGCGGCAAGTGCGAGCGCATTCCCGGCCGGACCATGCCGCACATCACGGTGGTCGAGCGGGACTACCCCGCCACCTATACGACCGCTTCACGTCGCTTGGGCCGCTGCTGGAAGAGAAGGGCAACGGCAGCAAAGGCATCGCCTGGGAGACGCAGGACGAGGTCGAGCGCCTCCGCCACGCTCAACCGCCCGATGCCGCGGGGCGCGACCAACGGCATGCCGCAGATGAGACCGACATCGACGCGATCGAGATCGTGCTGTCGCTGGCACCCGAGACCAACGGCCATGTCGCGGTGAAGGCGTGGCAGGCACTGTCAAGATGACCGGCCGCGACCACACCCATCTGACGCCCGCCGCGAGGACGAGAAGATCCAGTTCCGCGACATCGCCGCCCAGCCGCGCAAGATCATCACCTCGCCGGCGTGGTCGCGGCATCGAGAGCGAGGACTCTGCTACAACGCCGGCTGGACCAACGTGCACGAGATGATTCCCTGGCGCACGCTGACCGGGCGGCAGGAGTTCTACCAGGACCATCCCTGGATGCGCGATTTCGGCGAGGGCTTCGCGACCTACCGCCCGCCGATCGACACTGCTGGCGAGCGAGGCATCGCGCGGCTGCACGACAACGGCAATCCGCCAGTGGTGCTGAACTTCCTCACGCCGCACCAGAAGTGGGGCATCCACTGCACCTACACCGACAACCTGATCATGCTGACGCTGGCCCGCGGCGGCCCGATCGTCTGGATCAGCGAACGCGACGCGGCCTCGGTCGGCATCGAGGACAACGACTGGGTCGAGGCGTTCAACCTCAACGGCGCTTTGGTCGCGCGCGCGGTGGTGAGCCAGCGCATCGCCGGGGACGGCGCTCATGTATCACGCGCCGGAGAACACCGCGAACGTGCCGGGCAGCGAGATCACGGCGCAACGCGGCGGCATCCACAACTCGGTGACGCGCGTCGTGCTGAAGCCGACGCACATGATCGGCGGCTACGCCCAGCTCTCCTATGGTTTCAACTACTACGGCACGGTCGGCTCGAACCGCGACGAGTTCATCGTCCTGCGCAAGATGGTCAAGCTGGACTGGCGCGACCGCCGCTTTCGGAGAAGCGGCCGATCATGAAAGCCGAGGACCGCAGCTCGAAGGATACCGGCATGAAGATCCGCGCACAAATCGGCAAGGTGCTCAATCTCGACAAGTGCATCGGCTGCCATACCTGCAGTGTCACCTGCAAGAACGTTTGGACCACGCGCCAGGGCATCGAATACGCGTGGTGGAACAATGTCGAGAGCAAGCCGGGCATCGGCTATCCCAAGGACTGGGAGAACCAGGAGCGCTGGAGCGGCGGCTGGGTGCCGCAAAGCGCGGCTCGCTCGGCCCAAGAGCGGCGGCAAGTGGCGCATCCTGTCCAAGATCTTCGCCAACCCCGAACTGCCCGAGATCGACGACTACTACGAGCCGTTCACTTGACTACGAGCACCTACATACGGCGCCCGAAAGCGAGGCCGCGCCGACCGCGCGGCCCGTCTCGATCATCACCGGCGAGCGCATGGAGAAGATCGAGTGGGGGCCGAACTGGGAGGAGATCCTCGGCAGCGAGTTCCGCAAGCGCGCGCAAGGACTAGCAACTTCAAGGACGTGCAGAAGGAGATCTACGGCGCAGTTCGAGAACACCTTCATGATGTTCCTGCCGCGCCTGTGCGAGCACTGCCTGAACCCGTCCTGCGTCGCGGCCTGCCCCTCGGGCGCGATCTACAAGCGCGAGGAGGACGGCATCGTTCTCATCGACCAGGACAAGTGCCGCGGCTGGCGCATGTGCGTCTCCGGCTGCCCGTACAAGAAGATCTATTACAACTGGACACCGGCAAGTCGGAGAAGTGCATCTTCTGCTATCCGCGCATCGAGGCGGGCCAGCCGACCGTGTGCTCGGAGACCTGCGTCGGCCGCATCCGCTATCTCGGCGTGCTGCTCTACGACGCCGACCGCATCCAGAGCCGCGGCATCGACGCTTCTTCGCGGGCAGGTTGTTGACGATCTGGTCGCCGATCCGGATCTCGCCCTCGGTCACCTCCTCGAGACCGGCGATCATCCGCAGCGCGGTCGTCTTGCCGCAACCGGACGGGCCGACGAACACCATCAGCTCCCCGTCCGAGATGTCGAGGGTCGAGCAAGCGGACCGCCCGGGTGCCGTCGTCGTAGACCTTCGTGAGGTTGTCGAGGGTGATCCCGGCCATGGGTCAGCCGGCGGTGGGAGCGCCCACCGCCACGACGCCGAGCCGCTCGAGCTCGCTCAGCACGAAGGCGACCGACTCTTCCGGCGAGCGCGACCAGGGTGTCGGCGACGATCTCCGCGTCCTCGGGCTCCTCGTAGGGGTCGTCGACACCCGTGAACTGCGTGATCTCGCCGGCGAACGCCTTGGCGTAGAGGCCCTTCACGTCGCGCCGCGCGCACTCCTCGACCGGCGCCTTCACCCACACCTCGACGAACGGGCCCTGCTCCTCCACGAGCGCGCGCACGCGCTTGCGGGTCCCGTCGTACGGCGAGATCGCGGCGACGACCACCGCCGCGCCGTGCCGCGTCAGCCGCGACGCCACCCAGCCGATGCGCTCGATGTTCGTGTCGCGGTCCTCGTGCGAGAAGCCGAGGCCTTTCGACAGGTGCGTCCGGACGATGTCCCCGTCGAGCACCTCGACGTGCAGGCCGCGGCGCTCGAGCTCGGCCGCGACGGCGTGGCCGATCGTCGTCTTCCCGGCCCCCGAGAGGCCGGTGAGCCAGACCGTGAACCCCGCCTGCCCGGTCGATGCCACGGCGGAGTGGTACCAGAGGCGCGGGACGCGGCCACCAGAGTC
>CAVRSO010000042.1:0-49283 GCA_963723845.1 uncultured Acidobacteriota bacterium | reverse complement strand
TCGCACGTGCGACGGCGGACGGGGGACCCACGAGTTGGGGCGAGTGGGCCGGTGTTCCGGGCCCTAGCGGTATCGGCCGCAAGCCCGTCAGCTAACCCCGGAGGAACCGACAGAGGAGGCGCGAGATGAAGGCGCTCGTCGAATCGTCAACCCCCATCTACATGACCGGTGTCGTAATCGGCATGGGATGCGGATTCCTGGCCATCCTGATCTTTCTCGGCGTGCTCACCGCCGAGGCCGGCGAGGGGCGGCAGGCCTCAGAGGCCGATCAACTCGGCCGCGCGCTCGGCGATCATGATCGTCGGCGCGTTCGTGTTGCCGCCCGGGATCGACGGCATCACCGAGGCGTCGACGACGCGCAGCCCCTCGACGCCGCGGACGCGCAGCTCGGGATCGACCACCGCGTCCTCGCCGTCGTCGCCCATCCGGCAGGTGCCGACGGGGTGGTAGAGCAGCTCGACGCGCCGGCGCAGGTCGGCCTCGATGTCGCTCGTCGCTGTCGACCTCGGCGCCCGGGCTTGAGCTCGCGGCCGACGACCTCGGCGCAGCGGCCCGCTCGCCGCGATCTCGCGCGCCAGCCTGCATGCCGGCGACGAGCGACGCGACGTCGTCGGGCTCGGCGAGGGTGTTGGTGAGGATCCGCGGCTTCGCCGGCGGGTCGGCCGAGCGCAGCGCAGACCCGGCCGCGGCTCTTCGGCGCGACCAGCACCGGCGCCGATCGTCAGCGCGTGGCCGTCGTACTCCTCGACCCGTGGTCGTCGAAGTAGGCGGGCGCCGAAGTGGAACTGGATGTCGGCGGCCGGCAGCCCGGGCGGGTGCGCACGAAGGCGACCGACCTCGGCGACGGTCGAGGTCAGCGGGCCGGTGCGGCGCAGCACCCACTCGAGCAGCGGCTTGGGCTTGTCGGCGTCGTAGAGCGATGCCGCCGCTCGGCGACGTCCCAGATGCAGCGTCACGATACGGGTGGTCCTGGAGGTTGCTCGCCGACGCCCGGGCAGCTCGAGCGCGCGCCTCGACGCCGAGCGCGCGCAGCTCCTCGGCCGGGCCGATGCCCGAGAGCATCAGGAGCTGCGGCGAGCCGAACGCGCCGGCGGCGAGGATCACCTCGCGCTCGGCCCGGGCCGACGTGCTCGCGCCGCGCGCGCGTCGGCTAGCGGACGCCGGCCGCGCGGCCGCCCTCGAGCTCGAGGCCGAGCGCCTGCGCGCCGCGTGACCACCTCGAGGTTCGGCGCGCTCCAGCGCCGGGCGCAGGTAGGCGTCGGCGGCGCTCCAGCGCCGGCCGCGCGCTGGGTGACCTGGAACAGCGCCGACGCCGTCCTGCTCAGGGCCGTTGTAGTCGTCGACTGCGCGGGATGCCGGCGGCCTCGCCGGCCGCGAGGAAGCGGCCGGTCGAGCGTGCGCGGCGAGCGCTGCGTCGTCGACGTTCGAGCGGGCCGCCGACGCCGTGGTGCTCGGACGCGCCGCGCTCGTTGTCCTCGGCCTTCAGGAAGTAGGGCAGCACGTCCTCCCAGCCCCAGCCCGGCGCGCCCTGCGCCTCCCAGAGGTCGTAGTCGAGCGGCCGCCCGCGCACGTAGAGCATCGCGTTCATCGAGCTCGAGCCGCCCAGCGCCCTTGCCGCGCGGGCATGTAGAGCGAGCGGCCGTCGCAGTGCGGCTCGGGCTCGGTGTTGAAGTCCCAGTCGAGCTTGGTGTGGAACTGCTTCGCGAAGGCGGCCGGGATCTTGATGTTGAGGCTGCGGTCCCGGCCGCCGGCCTCGAGCAGCAGGACACGCGCGGCCGGGTCCTCGCTGAGCCGGTTGGCGAGCACGCACCCGGCCGAGCCGGCGCCGACGATCACGTAGTCGGTCATCGATGGCGCCTCGGTCAGGGAGTGAGGCCGACGACAGCCTCGGGGGTCGCCACCCGGAAGCTGAAGCTCTCCTCGAGGTAGAGCTCGACCGAGTCCGCGTCGTGGCTCGCGTAGCCGATCGACAGGTCCTGACCGGAATCGAAGAGAAAATCGCCGCCGCGGAGGCTGAGGACCGCACCGCCCTGCACCGCGGGCGCCCAGACGATCGGCCCGCCGAGTATCTCGCGGAGGCGCTCGAACAGCGGGTATCCGCCGTGCTCGGCGGTCTCGAGGACGCGGGTGTGCGGCTCGGGCCCGAGGGCGAGCCCGTAGGGCCGCTCGACGCCGACGCCACGCAGCGCGTCGACCGCCCTCGCGACATGGGCCGGGTAGCGATCGCAATCCTCGCCGAGGGCGATTGCGTCGTTGGTCGAGGCGACGACGATCCGCCATGGCGGCGGCTCCCATCCGTGGAAGACGGCGGCGTTCTGGCGCTCGCGATCCGCACGGCGGCGGCGTCGAGCTCTCCGAGGTCGATGTCCGGCGCTCCGCGCTCGTCTTCGAGCTGGAGCGGGAGACCGAGAACCTCGCCCGGAGCTCGACCAGGCTCTGCACCGCCGCGGCGCGCACGAGATCCCTCCGAGGGAGCGTCAGGCAGCCCCTCGGAGCGGCCGAGGTTGGAGGCGGAGAAGTCCGAGCCGTGGGGGCCGCTGAAGTCGACGAGCCGCGTGCCGCGAGAGCCGGGCGCAGGCGTCTCGCGCGCCTCGTCGTCCAGCAAGCCGCCAGCCCGCTCGGCTGATCGGCGCCTGCGGCGCAGGAGGTGGCTCATCGGGGGGCCTCCACGGAGGCTGCCGATCACCCAGCGACTCGGTCCCCGCAAGGGCCGCCCCCTTCGAGGCCGCCTCTCCGGTGGCCTCGGCCTCCGACTCCCCGCGCGCGCCACGATCCCCCCTGAAGAGGATCCCGCGGGCGATCTCGCGCCAGAGTGGAGTGCGGCGGGAGGAGGAACTCGAGGTCCGATCGAGAAGTGCTTCATCCTCTCCCTGGGCGTCCCGCATGATCGCGAGCGCCTCCGGGTCGGACTCCACCGCAAGCCGCTGCTCATACCAACCGATCGCTTCGGCCTCCTCGGTCACAGACGAGCAGAGCCTGGCGAACGTCCGGGTCTCCTCCGGCAGCTCCTCGGGCGGCTCGTGATACTGGTCGAATCCCACGGCGGCGCTCCTTTCAGACGATCGGCTGAGTGTCTTGTATTACATATCCCCATGAAGGGCGACCTGCTCTACGAGGGCCACCGGATCGAGTACGACTACCTACGGGGACGGAGAGCGGCTGCTGGTCCTCGTCCATGGCCTGCTGATGAGCCGTCGCATGTACGAGGGGCTCGCGCCCGGCGCTGGCCGGCGCGGGAACCGGGTCTCTGCGTCGACCTCCTCGGCCACGGCCGCTCGGACCGGCCCGAGGACCTGCGGCTCTACTCGATGCCGCTGTTCGCCCGTCAGGTCGCTGCCGCTCCTCGACCACCTGGAGCACCGACCGCGGTGGTCGGCGGGACCTCGCTCGGCGCCAACGTCGCCCTCGAGCTGGCGGTCAGCGAACCGGAGCGCGCCGCGCCCTGTTCATCGAGATGCCGGTCCTCGACAACGCGCTGCCGGCGGTCGTCGCGTCCTTCGCGCCCGCTCCTCCTCGGCCTCCGGCTCGGCAGGCCGGCGTTCGAGCTCGTCTCCGGCTCACCTCGGCGATCCCCCGCAGCCATCCACCTGATCGACCTCGGGCTCGATCTGGTGCGGCAGCGGCCCGGCCCCTCCGGCGCCGTGCTCGAGGGCCTGCTGCTCGGGGAGACGGCTCCCCATCGCGAGGAGCGGCGCCGGATCGAGCAGCCGACCCTGATCGTCGGCCATCCCGCGCGATCCGGTTCATCCCTTCAGCGACGCCGGGATGCTGGTCGAGGAGCTGCCGCATGCACGGCTGCTGGAAGCGACCTCGATCCTCGAGTGGCGGTTGACACCGGGACGGCTGACCGGCGAGCTGGCATCGTTCCTCGACGAGGTCTGGGGTCGGGCCGAGAGCCCGACGGCCGCGGTCTAGACGTGGTCGCTGGGCAGGTGCCAGCGGCGCGGCGCGATCAGCTCGTCGGCCGCCTCCGGGCCCCAGGAGCCGGGCTCGTAGGGCTCGACCGGCGGCGGCTGCTCGAGCACCGGCTCGGAGACCTCCCAGAGGCGCTCGATCGCCGTCGGAGCTGGTGAAGAGGGTGCGGTCGCCGACCATCACGTCGTGGATCAGGCGCTCGTAGGCGTCGAGCGCCTGCTCGGCGCCGCCGAAGGCTGTCGGCGTAGCTGAAGCGCATGTGCGCCTCGCCGAGCCGCATCGTCGGCCCCGGCACCTTGGCGAGGAAGGAGGCCGAGATGCTGCCGGGGTCGCCGAGCTCGAAGGTGAGGTGGTCGTGGCCGAAGGACTCGGCGATCTGGCTCGCAGTCGAGCGGGAACATCCGCCGCGGCGGCTGCGCTGAAGGCGACCGTCAGCAGGTGGCGTGCTCTCGGCCAGGCGCTTGCCGGAGCGCAGGTAGAACGGCACCCCCTCCCAGCGCCAGTTGTCGACGAAGGCCTTGACCGCGACGAAGGTCTCGGTGTCGGAGTCGGCGGCGACGCCGTCCTCCTCGCGGTAGCCGGCGTACTGGCCGCGGACCACGTCCTCGGGCCGCAGCGGCGGCATCGAGTCGAAGACCTTCTCGCGCTCGAGCCCCAGCGCCTTCGGCTCCAGCGAGGTCGGCGGCTCCATCGCGACGAAGCCGAGCACCTGGAAGAGGTGGGTGACGATCATGTCGCGGAAGGCGCCGGTTTCCTCGTAGAAGCTGCCGCGCATCTCGATCGAGAGCGTCTCCGGGATGTCGATCTGGACGTGGTCGATGTGGTTGCGGTTCCAGACCGGCTCGAACATCCCGTTGGCGAAGCGCAGCGCCAGCAGGTTCTGCACCGCCTCGCGGCCGAGGTAGTGGTCGATCCGGAAGATGCAGCTCCTCGTCGAAGACCGACGTGCAGCAGCGCGTTCAGCTCCCGCGCCGAGGCGAGGTCGGTGCCGAACGGCTTCTCGGTGATCACCCGGGCGCCGCTCGCCGAGCCCGGCCGCGCCGAGCGCCTCGACCGTCCCGGCCGCGCGCGCTCGGCGGCAGCGAGAGGTAGTAGAGGACGCGCGGCCTCGCCGCCGAGCTCCTCGCGCGCCGCGGCGACCGCCTCGCCGAGCGGCTCGAAGCCGTCGCCGACGCCGGCGAAGCGCAGCGAGTCGGCGAAGCGCTCCCAGGCTCGGCGGCGACGCGGCCTCGCGGCCCGAGCCCTCGACCGCCTCGCGCGCCAGCTCGCGGAACTCCTCGACGCTCGATCGCGCTGCGGGCGGCGCCGATGATGCGGAAGCGCTCCGGCATCAGCCCGACCTGCGGCGAGGTGGAACATCCCCGGCAGCAGCTTGCGCTTGGCCAGGTCGCCGGTCGCCCCGAAGAGGACGATCACCTGGTCGTCGGGGACCGTGGCCGCCGCAGCGACCGCCGGCGCCTCAGCGGTCTCGACGCTCATGCCGACAGTTTGACGGACGGCCCGATTGGCCGACCGGCGACCTCGATAGCGTCCTGCCCATGAGCCACCACACGCACGCCAAGAGTCGTTTCCTCCCGCTCCTTCTCGCCCTCGCAGGCGTCCTACTCCTCTCCGTGGCGTCGTCCGCGCGCGCTGCGGACACCGTCTACTGGGGCAACTTCGGCGGCGGCACGATCCCGTTCGCGAATCTCGCCGGCGGCGGGACGGGAACACTCGACGTCACCGGCGCGAAAGCGTCCGGAGTCAACGGCCTTACGATTGACTCCGCCGCGGGGAAGATCTACTGGGTCAGCGCCGAACCTCCCAGAGTCCAATTCGCCAACCTCTCGGGTGGGGGCGGGGGCGAACTGAACACGGCCGGGGCGTCGGTGGAATACCCGCCGAGCTTCCTCATCGGCATCGCGATCGACCCCGCGCTCGGCCGCGTCTACTGGGCAAACAGCCGGCTGAACAAGATCTCCTACGCCAACCTCGACGGAACCGGCGGGGGAGACCTCGATACCACCGGCGCGACCGTAGACGAACCTTACGGGGTCACCGTCGATCCGAGCACTGGCAGGATCTACTGGCCGAACAGGAACGGCATCTCCTTCGCGAGCCTCTCTGGCGGCGGCGGCGGCGATCTGAACACCGCGGGCGCGACCGTCAACGAACCCGCCGGCGTCGCAATCGACTCCGCGGCCGGGCGGATCTATTGGAGCAACTACGAACCCGGCGGGATCTCCTACGCCAACCTGAACGGCACCGGAGGTGGCGACCTCCCGACGACGGGGGCGACGATCCAGGAACCGTTCGGTGTTGCCGTCGACCCGACGTCCGGCCGGGTCTACTGGGCCAACGAACCCGGCAAGATCTCCTACGCGAGCACCGGCGGAACCGGGGGAGCCGACCTCGACACGAGCGGGATCGGCGACGAAGAATGGGACTTCCCGATTCTGCTGAAGGCTCCGAGCCCCGGAACCGGGCCGGTTGCCAGCGGCGGCTCGAAGCCGGGCTCGACACTCACCTGCGCGCCCGCGACCTGGGCGCCCGACCTGCTCGAATCGTTCCTCTACCGGGCGCCGCAGAGCACCGCGATCCAGTGGTTGATGGGCGGTCAGCCGGTCGCCGGGGCGACGGCGGCGACGCTGGAGGCAACGGCCGTGGGCGACTACACCTGCCAGAGCACGGCGACGAACCACGCCGGCTCGACCTCGCAGGCGAGCGCCCCGGTAGGTGTCTTCAAGCTCGGGAAGGTCAAGGTCAACGCCAAGAAGGGCACCGCGACGATCTCAGTCCAGGTGGCCGGCGCCGGCACCCTGAGCCTCTCCGGCAAGAAGGTCGTCAAGCAGAAGAAGACGACGACAGGCACCTCGGTCGCGACGGTCAAGCTCCTGGTCAAGGCCAGGGGAAAGGCGAAGAAGGCGCTGGCCAAGAAGGGGAAGGCCAAGGTCAAGGCCTCCGTCGGCTTCACGCCGCTGGGCGGCAGCGGCGGAAGTCAGACGAAGACCCTGACCCTGAAGAAGAAGCTGTCGGGCTGACTCAGCCGGGAGCCTCTTCGCCGTTGGGGAAAATCGCGTACCACTGAGCGCCGAAGGCCTTGGCGTCGTTGCCGTTCGCTTCTCCCGGCTTTTTGTCTTCGATGAACGTGTAGAGGGGGTGGCCGTTGTAGGTCACCTGCATCGTCCCGTCTTTGCGTTCGGTCGTTCCGAGCATCGAGGCCTTGGCTCCGCCCTTGGCCGTCGGTTCGCCGGAGGTGGTCGCCGGAGGCCAGGCTTTTTCGCATCCCCCGTAGCAGGCGGACGTCGTCCCCTTGTCCTTGTGGTAGTCGTAGAGCGTCATTCCTTCGGAGTTGACGATGACCTGGCCGAGGTCGCCACCCTTGCCGGTCGAGACGAATGTCGTCCCGCCCATGCTTTCCCCGCTCGTAGTCGAGCTGGACGATTCGCTGCCTCCGTAGGCGGCTCCGCTGCTGGCGCTTTCGGTGTTCCCCCCGCTGGACGTTTCGCCCGTCGTTTCGTTGTTGCTGCTGCCGCAGCCGGCGACGACCAACGCACCGAGCACAGCAAAGGCGATGACCGCCAGGTAGCCCTTTTTCATCCGTGCTCCTCCTAGATCAGGTTTTGGACTGGATTCGCAACTCGGCAGGGTGTACGTGCGCATCGCGGGCGGGGTTCAGGCCGACCGCGGCGGAAGAGGTTGCGGTGGTGCCCCGAGGTGTCTCACGATTGTCCGGCGGACGGCGTTTCTAGGGTATGGGCATGAAGACGGGATGGACCGTCTATGAGGGCCCTCTTGGGCCGCTGACGCTGATCGCGGGTCCGGCCGGCCTCCGCGGCGTGCATTTCCCGGGCCGCTCGCCGCGGCTCGACGAGGGCGCCCGGATCGCGCTGCCGGGCGTGACCGCCCAGCTCGATCGCTATTTCGGCGGCGATCTGCGCGGCTTCGACCTCGAGCTCGATCTACGGGGCAGACCGCTGCAGCGGATCGTCTGGGGACTGCTGCTGGAGATCCCCTACGGGGGGACGACCAGCTACGGCGAGCTCGCCGGCCGGATCGAGCCGAGCGCCTACCCCGAGGGACTCGAGCCCTACAAGCGCGCCCGCCTCGTCGGCGCCGCGGTCGGGCGTACGCCGACCCCGATCGTCGTCCCCTGCCACCGGGTGATCGGCGCTGACGGGTCGCTCACCGGCTACGGCGGCGGCCTCCACCGCAAGCAGGCGCTGCTCGACCTCGAGCGCCGGACGGTCGGTGGCCGCGACCCCGACCCCGCCTGGTCGACGCGCCAGCAGGCTCTGCTCTGAGCAGCACATTCACCCTGCTCGGGCGCGAGCGGTCGGTGCGCGGAGCGGCGGCCTGACCTAGGATCGGGTCATGTGCAGAAACATAAGAACTCTCTACAACTTCGACCCACCGGCCGGTGGGGATGAGATCGACGCTGCAGCGCTGCAGTACGTGCGCAAGATCAGCGGCTTCAACAAGCCCTCACAGGCCAACGCCGAGGCGTTCGAGGAGGCCGTCGCGGCCGTCGCCGAGATATCGGCCGAGCTCCTCGACCGCCTCGTGACCTCCGCACCGCCGAAGGATCGCGAGGTCGAGGCGGCGAAGCGCCGGGCGCGGGCCGAAGCGCGCTTCGCCTAGATCGCGGCGAGGATCGGCGCGAGCGCCGCGATCACGTCGTCGAGCTCCGCGCCCTCGAGCGCCTCGAGGGTGCCGTTCGAGCGGGTCACCGCGATCCCGAGTGCGAGCGCGACGAGGAGCTCGGCCGTCAACTCGGGCGCGGGAGCATCGCGGGCGCGCAGCTCGCCGACCGTGGGGGAGAGGACCCGGTCGCGGATGATGGCGCGGGTGCGCTCTCGGGCGTCGTCGGTGAGGGTCGGGCTGGCGAGGGCGCGGCTGATCGGGCTGTGCCCGCGCTCGTCCCAGCGCCGCAGCAGCAGCTCGACCAGGGCCCGGGGATCGCCGTCGATCTCCTCAGCGCCCTCGCCCGGCTCGGCGATCGCGGCGAGGAACAGCCCCTCCTTGGATTCGAAGTAACGGGCGATCAGAGCCGGGTCGACTCCGGCCCGCTCGCCGATCTCTCGCGTCGTCGCCCCCTTGTAGCCGACCTCTCGAAAGCTCTCCGGGCCGTGTGCAGAAGCGCCGCTCGGGTCGCCCCGGAGTCGTGGGGGCGGCGGACGTCGCGGTGCTAGGGTCACCGCTCGATGTCATCAAGTGCTGACAATATCACCGGGCACTCGGGAGGGCCAGCACTATGGCGTCACCTTCGCGGTTCTGGCGCCCGCCGGGCCTCCTACGCGCTGCTGCAATCGGCCGTCGCGCCGGCGCTGCCGGAGATCCAGGGCGAGCTCCACACCTCCGCGACGCGACGCCTGGCTGCTGACCGGATACCTGCTGAGCGCCTCGGTCCTGACCCCGATCATCGGCCGCCTCGGGGACATGTTCGGCAAGGAGCGGACCCTTGTCGCATCGCTGGCGATCCTCTCCTTCGGCGTCCTGCTGGCGGCGCTCGCGAGCTCGATCGGCCTGCTGATCCTGGCGCGGGTGATCCAGGGGTCGGGCGGCGCGATCTTCCCGCTCGCCTTCGGGATCATCCGCGACGAGTTCCCGCGGGACAAGGCGGCGCAGGGGATCGCGATGATCTCGGCGATCCTCGGCATCGGCGGCGGGCTCGGGATCATCCTCGCCGGGCCGATGCGACACCTTCGATTATCACTGGCTCTTCTGGTTCCCCCTCATCCCGGTGCTCGGCGCCACCCTGGCGACGATCTTCTTCGTCCCCGAATCGCCGGTGAAGTCGCCGGGCCGGGTCGACTGGACCGAAACCCTCTTGCCGGCCGGGGCACTACGGAGCCAAGTAGAGGGTCACTTCGCTGATCCCATCGGTCACCACCATTCATCCCAAGCTCGGCGCGCCCCAAACGGAAATCGTTCTTCCCGGAAATATCCAAGCCTTCACCGATTCGCCGATTTACGCCCGCACCAATGGTTACCTCAAGGATTGGTACGCGGATATCGGCACGCGCGTGAAGAAGGGTCAATTGCTCGCGGATATTGAGACACCTGAAGTGGATCAACAACTCGATCAGGCTCGGGCGGATTTGAATACCGCCCAAGCCAATTATCGCCTGTCGCAAATCACTGCGTCGCGGTATCAGGACCTTCTGAAGACCGATGCGGTGTCCAAGCAGGATGTTGACAATGCCAATGGCGACTTCGAGGCAAAAAAGGCCATGGTGGCCTCGGCTCTCTCCAATGAGAAGCGTCTCGAGCAATTGCAATCCTTCGAGAAAATCTATGCACCCTTTGACGGCGTGATTACCGCCCGGAATACAGACGTCGGGCACCTCATCAATTCCGGAGCGGGCGGGCCAGCCACCGAACTGTTCCACATCGCCGCGTTGGGAAAATTGCGCGTTTACGTCAACGTCCCGCAGGAGGATTCCCTTTCCGCGAGGCCTGGGCTCATCGCCGACCTTACCTTTCAGCAATTTCCGGGACGCAAGTTCAAGGGCGCTCTGGTCCGAACCGCCGACTCCATCGACCCCGCGTCGCGAACCCTCCTCGTGGAAGTGGACGTTGACAATTCGACCCGCGAACTTCTCCCGGGCTCCTACGCGGAAGTCCATCTGCAAGTGCCCGCCGGCAACCCCGCTTTCATTTTGCCCGTCAGCACTTTGATTTTTCGCTCCCGCGGCCTGCAAGTGGCCACCGTGGACGCCAACAATCGCGCCGCGCTCAAGGACATTACGCTCGGCCGAGACCTCGGAAACGAGGTCGAGGTCGTATCCGGTATCTCGGCCGCCGATTCCATCATCGAAACTCCGCCGGACTCGCTCGTTACGGGTGAAACCGTCCGCGTCGTCGCTGCCGCAAGCATTCCGCAACACCAGCCGACCGGAAATTCTCAAGAATGAATAGGGGACTCGTTTCGCGTAAGATTCAAACTTAGGAACCATCGAACTTAAGGGGGGAAAAGAGCAATGAAGCGTTTCTATCAAATCACGCTGATCGCTTTGGGCCTCGTAATGCTGTCGTTCATTGTAGTGCGAAGTGAACGCGCAATCGGCGCGCAGTTCGCCCGGCCGCCAGAGCACGCGGTAGACCCGAACGCCAAACCCGCCACGCCGGGCGTGTTCACCGACTTCAAGGGCGAAGAACCGGGTAAGGTCCATCACATCACGGCGGCGGATCTGCCCGGGCCGTACGCCACGAAATCCGCGGCCATTTTTTCGCGTCCCGTCCCCAAGCCCAAGGATGCTTGGCCGCAAGCCCCGGCTGGCTTCAAAGTAAGTCTGTACGCCGAAAATTTAGCCGATCCGCCGCGAACCATCGTCACCGCTCCCAATGGTGACTTCTTCGTCGTCTCCACGAACAAAGGCAAAGTCCTCGTCTTTCATGGCATGACCGCCGACGGCAAGCCCGAGAAGACCGAAGAATTCGCCACCGGTCTAAAGCTGCCCTTCGGCATAGCGTTCTATCCCCTGGGACCAAATCCCAAATATGTCTACATCGGTGACACGGACGCCATCGTCCGCTATCCCTACGAAAATGGCGATATGAAGGCTCGTGGCCCTCAAGAAGTTGTGGTTCCGAATCTTCCTGCCGGCCCCAACCATTTCGCCCGCGGCGTGGCCTTCTCTCTCGATGGAAAGCACATGTTCATTTCCGTTGGCTCCCACACCAATGTCACGGATATCGATACCGACAAAAGTGAATTCCATCGCGCCGATATTCTCGAGGCTAATCCCGATGGTTCGGACTTGCACGTCTACGCCTCTGGAATTCGCAATGGCTCGGGAGTCGCCGTCGATCCTCACACTGGTGAGCTTTGGACCTCCGTAAATGAACGCGACGAAATCGGCGACAATGTCCCTCCCGATTACATCACTCACGTTCAAGAGGGCGGCTTTTACGGTTGGCCCTGGTATTACACCGGCGGCAATCCTGATCCTCGCTTCCCCGGTAAGCACCCGGAACTCAAAGACAAGGCCATCGTTCCCGACGTGCTTATGGAGCCCCACAATGCTTCGCTGAACATCACTTTCTACGAAGCAAAGCAATTCCCCAAGCAATATCAGGGACAGCTCTTCGCCGCTGAACACGGTTCGTGGAATCGCTCCGTCCGCACCGGCTATGAAGTCGTGTTCGTGCCCATGAAGAATGGCAAGGCCACCGGCGCGTACCAGGATTTTCTCACCGGGTTCGTCACCCCGTCGGGAGATTGCTGGGGCCGTCCCGTTGGAGTCGCGGTTGCCCCGGATGGTTCCCTCATGGTGACGGATGACGGCTCGAACTCGATTTGGCGGGTTACCTACGGGAAAAAGTAGGCTCGTGGTCTTCGGTGAAGGGTGGGGAAAACGGTACCGGCTGTGCATCCGCTTGGCGGCTGTCCCAGGCCTCGCGGCGCTTTTGCTCGGCGGATGCACGGTCGGGCCCAAATACGTTCGTCCCCCAGCGAACGTTCCTCCGCAGTACAAGGAAGCGGGCAATTGGATGCCCGCCCAGCCAAGCGACGAAATCTCCAAGGGCCAATGGTGGCAAGTCTACGGCGATCCGCAGCTCAACGCTCTGGAAGAACAAGTAACCGTCTCCAATGAAACACTGAAAGCCGCTCAGGCGCAATTCCTCGAGGCCCGGGCCGCTGTCCGGATTGCGCGCTCTCCGTTTTTTCCCATTGTCACGGGCGGAGCCTCGCTTTCGCGGACTCGCACTTCGCAAAATAAGCCGTCGGTCACCGCAGCCAAACCAACAATGACCTTCAATTGCCCGTCGACGTCTCCTACGAGCCGGACGTTTGGGGCCGCGTTCGTCGCAGCGTTGAAGCGGCCCGCGCCGAGGCTCAAGCCACCGCCGCCGATCTGGCAAGCACAGATCTTAGTCTCCACGCCGAACTCGCCCTCGATTATTTTCAGTTGCGAGGTCTCGATTCAGAGCAGCAACTCCTCAACTCCACGGTCACGGCCTACGAACGCGCCCTCGAATTGACACGTAGCCGTTATCAGGGCGGCATCGCCTCCGACGTCGATGTGGCCCAGGCCCGAACTCAGCTCGAAACCACCCGCGCGGCGGCCGAAGATGTCGGCGTTCAGCGTGCCGCTTTCGAGCACGCCATCGCAGTGCTGATCGGCAAGACCAGTTACGAATTCAACCAAGCGCCTTTGCCGCTCACCTACGCCCCTCCACCAATTCCTGTCGGCCTGCCCTCCGAATTGCTCCAGCGCCGTCCCGACGTGGCCGCCGCCGAAAGGCGCGTTCAGGAAGCTAACGCCGAGATTGGCGTCGCTCGCGCCGCGTATTTTCCGTCCATCGCCATCACTGGAACAGGCGGTTTTGAGAGCGCTCGCATTGGCAATCTCCTGGAAGGGCCCAGCGGATTCTGGTCCCTGGCCGGATCGGCCGCCGAGTTGATTTTCGATGGCGGCCAGCGGCGCGGCATCAACGAGCAAGCGCGCGCCTCTTATGACAAGTTTGTCGACAACTATCGGCAGACAACCTTGACCGCGTTTCAAGAGGTTGAGGACAATCTGGCCGCCTTGCGCGTCCTTGAGAACGAAACGAGGACCCAGGACGCCGCGGTCGCCGCCGCACAGCATTCTCTCGATCTTTCCAACAGCCGTTACAAAGGCGGCGTCGCCAACTACCTCGAAGTAACCACGGCCCAGAGTGCCGCCCTGGGCGACGAACGCGCCGCCGTCGACGTTCGCACTCGCCGCCTGGTCGCAAGCGTTCTGCTCATCAAGGCTCTTGGTGGCGGCTGGGACATTTCCAAGATCCCGCCCACCTCCTAGATGGTCTCTTTTTGATACCAAGCCTCCTGTATAGCCCTAGCGCCGCCCACACACCAAAGAACTAGACAGCGTTCATACGTTTTCGATAGTATGCAGCCGTGATTTCGTGCCCAGCGAGTCCCGCGATGGCCTTGGCGGAGCATGCGCCTGCGTTGCGCTGCGTTTCCACCGACGGCATCACGGAATCCGACCGCTGCGAATTTTGGCGCGCCAGCACCGTGCCCGTCTTTGGCTCCCTCGAAATCAAACTGCTGGCCGGTCCGAGTTCGCCGCCCGGGCAGTCCCAAATCCGGAAAAGCACCTCACGCTGCTGTAACCATCGGAAGCGGTTCATGGCGAAGGCATTTCCTTCTCAGACAGGTCGTTTTTCCTTCTCAGAAGGGACCGCCTGCGCCCGCTTCGTTAAGATTTCCCAAATTGACATTCATGAGACGGCCTGCGGAGTTAACTTCGAGCCTGACTTTAGGCCGCTTCTGTGCACATAGGTTCAATGAAACTCTTGACAAAGCCCGCTATGGGCGCTACACATGCAACAATTCCAGACGTTTAACAATGGCCTGAATGGGTGGGCCTCGGGCTGCTCGTTTGCATGCTTCACTCTGAGGGGGGATGGCTTATGAGGGGACGTACTATTCTGTTGGTTTTCGTTGCAATCGCAGTTTTCTTCGGATGCGCCAATTCTGCCTTCGCGCAAGGCGTGGCCACGGCTCAGTTGAATGGCACGGTAACCGATCCGAGTGGTGGTGCCGTCTCGGGCGCAATGATTGAGGTGCGAAACGTCGCCACCAACACCACCTCCACGGCCGGCACGAACGCCTCCGGCTTTTACGCCTTCGCCAGCTTGGCCCCGGGGACCTATGAGCTGAAAACCTCCTTCAGCGGCTTCTCGAATTACACGCAAACCGGCATCGTCCTCACCGTCGGTCAGACCGAGACCGTCAATGTCGCACTCCAACTCGCTTCGCAAGGCGAACGCGTTGTCGTCACCACCGAAGCGCAGAACATTGAGCCGACCAAGACCGAAATCAGCCAAATCGTCGGGTCAATACAGATTCAGTCGCTGCCCATCAACGGGCGGCTGTTCACGGACTTCGCGCTCCTCACTCCCGGTGTTGCCACTAGCCGCACCAGCCTGGGAACCTCGTTTACCGAGTATGAGACGACGCAAATTTCTTTCGGCGGGATGCGCTCGTTCAGCAATGAAATCACCGTGGACGGCGCGGATTTCGTCAACGCGGCCAGCGGCGTGCAGCGCGCTACGCCGCCGCAGGAATCCGTTCAGGAATTCCGCGTCGTGAATAACAGCTTCGGCGCGGAATCTGGCCGGGCGCTCGGCGGTATCGTCAACATCGTTACCAAGTCGGGCTCCAATGCTTTCCACGGTTCCCTTTACGAATATTTCCAAAACGACGTCCTGAACTCCCGCAATCTTCTTCAGAAACCGGAACCGGGATTGCAATCGGTGCTCCTGCCCAAGGCGTACAGGCAAAATCAGTTTGGCGCGACTCTTGGCGGCCCAATCGTCAAGGACAAAACCTTTTTCTTCATCAACTACGAAGGCAAGCGGCACGCTGAGTCTCCTCTGTTTCCACCTGACCTCGTCAACAACATACTCGTGATCGACCAGGCCAAGGCGCTCATGGGACTCGCTCCGGAAGGCTGCAGTGCGGGCCTCAACGCATGTCTTCCAGGCTTCGCGGGCAATCCCGCCAACATCACTCAGGCCCAGGCGGCTGGATTCCTCGATAAATTTGTGAAGACCACCAACGACGACTTTGGATTTGCAAGGCTCGATCATCAGATTAATTCCAACAATCGACTCGCCCTTCGCTACAACGTGGAAGATTCGCGCAACTCCGGTGAGTTGGTCGGCCAGACTCTGGATGGCGGTGGCATTGGTGTCCCAAGCGGGGGTCGCAACCTTTTTATTCGCGATCAAGCCGTTGTGGGCACGCTAGACTCCGTGCTCAAGCCGAACTTGGTTAACACCGTGCTCGTGCAATATGCGCGCCGGCATTACAATTTCCTCGGCTCCACCGGCCAGCCGGACTTCAGCATCTTGAACGATCTCGAACTAGGCCACAACTTTGGAACCAATGACAGGCTCTACGAAACCCGTGCCCAACTCGGGGATTCTGTGTCCTGGGTCAAAGGCAACCATGTGGCGAAATTCGGAGTCGATGGCAATTACGTATCCAGTCTGGTTAATTTCCCCGGCTTCATGCCCGTGCGGATGCTGGTGCCAACCGGCGGAGCTAATGCCGCAGCCTGCTTGGCGGTTTTCGCTGAATACTTCAATACGAATTTCGGCGCCAACTACCCGACTGCCGGCACAGGCCTCAATGCCGCCACCGCATCATGCCCGGTTCCCGGCGACAATGGCGTTGTGTTCACCTACGCCGGCGTGTCACTCCCGACGGCCCCGACCGCTTGCTCCTTGGCTCCTTGTGCCCCGACAATTACTTCTGCCAATCCCCTCAACGGGGCCGGCTTCCCCAATTCGAACTGGGCCAACGCGTATCCGCCGTCGCTGTTTAACGGCTACAGCCGGCTCATTGACCACGGATACTGGAGCGGTTTTGCCCAAGACCAATGGCGAATTACACCCAAACTGACTCTGAATTACGGCTTGCGATGGGATGTTGAGTCCGGCTTGGCGTCCTACGTAAAACCGGACTATAACGGGTGGCAACCCCGCGTTGGGCTGGCCTATTCTCCAGACACCAGGACCGTTATCCGCGCTGGATTCGGAATGTTCTTTGACCGCCAAAACCTCACCTTCTTCTTTGTCCCGAATACTCAGAAGGTCGTCGCCGGCTACCAATGCGGTAACCACCCACCAGCGTCCATCGCCGCTGCTTGCGCCGCAGGCAATACACTGCCTCAGGAGTTTCCCAATATTCAAAAGAACCTGGGACAGGCCAGGCAGGGCTACCAGATTTTCGGATTCCCAGCCGCGGCGGGCGCAGCCGCCAACGCGGCTACCATTATTCAAACCGGCGGCTATGACAGCGCCTTCCCCGCAATTTCGTTGGCCGGAACTTGCGCCACCACCTTTGCGTGCGGCATTGGCGAAGGCGGCATGGACCATAACTCCAGAACGCCCTACGCCGAACAAGCTAGCCTCGAAGTTGATCACCAGTTTGGCGGAGGCTTAGCCGTCAACCTTGGCTATCTCTTCGTCGGGGCGCACAAGCTCGTTCGTGGAAATAACATCAACGTCCCGTGTCCGGTGGGCACCACAGAGACCGCGCAGGCGACGACTCCCACCGATCCGAATCTCTGGCCGCTCGCGCCCGCGTTTCTCGGGTTCAAGGATTGGGTACCCGGGTTGGTCAACGCAAATGGTACTTTTGCCAAGTGCGGTTCGGGCACGCCGACTCTTGGAACCGGCGCACTTGCCGGCTTGGGCCCATGGTTCCAGGGAGCCGGCCCTGCCAGCGGCTTGCAGACCATGAGTTCCGGCCTTGAGGACTACAACAACGACGTGGCCAATGCCATCTACCACGGCGGAACCTTGACGGTGATCGAGAGAATGAAGAACTTCAACCTCACCGCCAACTACACGTATTCCCACACGATTGACAACGGAAACTTCACCACGTTTATCAACCTGCCCGTGAATCAATTCGATCTAAAAGATGAGCGCTCCAACTCGAACCAGGACGCTCGCCACCGCTTGGTAACAAACTTTACGGCCAACGGTCCTGAGGACACTTTGCTGCGGCATTTCACGCTCAGCAGCATCGTCACGCTACAGTCCGGGAGGCCCTTCACGATTTTCTACGGGGCCAATACTTTGAACGACGTCGCCGGAGGCGCAACGGACCGCGTCGGCGGCGCACCGGTAACGGGCCATTGCGCCACTGCCGACACTTGCGCAACGATGATCGCAAGAAATACCTACGTGGGTGATCCGCTGTATTCATGGGATTTTCACCTTGGCCGGTATTTCCAACTCAAAGAGGGGCTGAAGCTCGACCTCAGCATGGATGTCTTCAACATCCTGAACAGGTCAAACGTGGATGAGGTGACCTCTGTCTATGGTTCCCCGGTCTTTTGCGGCGGTGGGATTCCCCACCGCTACAGGGATGCTACCAGCCGCGCCATTCAGGCAGGATCTGGCTCCGCATGCCCCGTCGGTCAGACCGTGATACCGGGCGGGTCTCTCGCTAACACGCCGATAAATGATCTTCCGCCGGGCCTTGGCCCCGGTTTCGTGCCGACAACTTTGTTTATCCCGAGCAACCCCAATCGAACCTTTGGTCTGCCGAGGACCATGCTCAACCCGCGAGAGTTCCAGTTCGCGGCTAAGTTTTCTTTCTAGCTAGACGCGATTTGTGCGAAAAACGCGTCTAGTTTGCAGCAGCGTTCCTTGCTAACTAGAAACATTAACGTGCCACAAAGTGCCACGAAGGCCGGGTGAAAGCCCGGCCTTTTGTCTCTCCAAGCCCCGCTTGTTAGCCGCCAGCGCCATGTAGTAATCTCAGCGATTCGAATTGCTGTGTCTTAGCACCCTGGTTCCATGCCAACGAATGAAAGACAAACGTGCGAGGTGACTCCGACCAGCGGAGGTCCCGCCTCTGCAGGACGCCTAAGCCTTCAGATTTCCAGCAGTTCCGCAGGCTCTCAAGGAGCACCTTGTGTGGACGGTTGACATCGACGTAGGCGGAACGCTAACCGACGGGCTTTTCACCGGCGGAGACAAGATGGTGTCGGTCAAAGTGGACACCACCCCGCACGATTTGACCGTCTGCCTGTTCGATTGCCTCGGGCAGGGTGCGGAGAAGCTTGGTTTTGCGGATACGGCTTCCTTACTCGAAGATGTTGAGTTGATTCGGTGGTCGACGACGATTACTTCGAACGTGCTGGCTGAGCTGCGGGGGCCGCGCATCGGGTTGCTGGTTTCCGAGGGGCAACAGAAGAGTTTCTACGGAAATGGGACGGAAAGCGCGGTCCTGAATCGGCTGCTCTCCAGCCGCGACGTGATCGGACTGAGCGGCTCCGCGAATGAAACCGCGATCATGAATGCGGCGCGGCTGCTGCTGGAAAGCGGCGTGCGCAGAATATGCATCAGCCTCGAGGATTCGCATCGCCATCCCGAGCGGGAACTTTCCTGGAAGCGAACCATCGATCAGCAGTATCCGGATCATTTTCTCGGCTCGGTTCCGGTTCTCGCGGGAAGCGATATGTCCAAAAGCTCGGACGACCGGACGCGGGCCTTTTGCGCAGTTATCAATGCGTATACACACGGAGCGCTGGCCGCCACGTTATTCAAGGCCGAGGACGACCTGCGCGAAACGTCACGTTACACAGGTACTTTTTTGGTGAGCCACATAAACGGCGGCGTCGCGGGAATCGCGAAGACGCGGGCGATTGACACGCTGGAGTCCGGGCCCGTGCTGGGAATTCTGGGCAGCGCGAACCAGGCTAAAGCGCGCGGGTTGAAAGACGTGATCGCGATGGACGTGGGCGGCACAACGGCGAAAATCAGCGTGCTCGCGGATGGCGAGCCGATGTACCGGAAGCCGTCGGATCTGTTCGGAATCCCGGTGGAGTTGTCACTTCCCTACTTGCGCTCGATCGCCCTGGGCGGCGGCAGCGTGATCAAGCCGCGGGACGACGGGAAAAAGGGCGTGCAGCTCGGTCCGGAAAGCATGGGGTCGTATCCCGGGCCAGTTTGCTACGATCTCGGGGGCGATCAGGCTACGCTCACCGACGCGTTCGTCACCGCCGGGCTGATCAATCCGGATTATTTCCTAGGTGGAACGAAACCTATTCATCTCGATCTGGCGCGCCAGGCTATCGACAAATCGGTGGCGCAGCCATTGCAACTTTCGATCGAAGACGCATGCAAAGCGGTGATCGATCGCGCGTTCGAGATGGTGGCAGAAGTAATTGGCGTGGCGCAGCAGGAAATCGGCCGCGATCTATCCAAGCACACGCTTTTCGCCTACGGAGGAAATGGCGGCATCTTCGCTTGCGGCGTGGCGGACAAAGCGAGACTGAAAAGCATTCAGATGTTTTCGCTCGGTCCGGTATTCAGTGCATTCGGCTCATCCGTTTCGGATATTTCGCACGTGTACGAACGGGCTTTGCCGGAACCATCGATTTCGGAAAACACCATGGCCGGAATCCGAAAGATGGTCGAAGAGATGAAAGCGGAGGGCGCGCAGGATTTGCTCGGCGAAGGGATTCGCCCTGAAAATGTAAGCTATGCGCTCGAATTCGAAATGTCCGGCAAGGGCGCGCCTTCGGCGCCCGTTGCGTGCTCGGAAGATTCGCTTAAGTCCGCGAAAGATCTGGAGGGTGCGCTGCGAACGGCGGCCAACGCGCCATCGGGTCCCATTGCCCTCGATCTCATTCGGCTTCGTGTGAAAAAACAGATGCCGAAACCGCGTCTTACACAGCAGCCGCTGCAAGCAGCGGATTCGTCGCACGCTCACGTGGGCAAGCGCGGCGTGTTCTGGGGCAGCCGCACGGGAGAGGCGCAGATATACCGCTGGGAATCGCTGCGGCCGGGCAATAGGGTGAAGGGCTGCGCGGTAGTCGAGGGAGTGAATACCACCTATTTTGTGCCCGATGGTTGGAACTTGATAATTGATGCATTTGGCGATGGAAAACTGAATCGGGAATAAAGGACACCGTTGATGGCCGAGATGAAGGCGGGAGAAGGCAAAGAGGCGCACTCCGAAGCGAAGAGCCGAATCCGCATCACCGAATATTTGGACCTGGATATCGAGACTGAGCGCTGGATGTGCAACCGGTGCGGGCACGTCCTCGGTCCGGCGCGGGAAAATTACAAAAAGGGCTGCCTGCTTTATGACCGCGACCCGCGCGAAATCCACCCGCAAGTGGTTTCTGCATCGTTCAATTTTGCTCCCGATCCGAACTGGGTGCGAATCGTCGAATGCTATTGCCCTGGTTGCGGGACGCAAATCGAGACCGAGTATATTCCACCCGGCCATCCCATCACCCACGATATCGAAATCGACCTGGACAGCCTGAAAGAACGGGTGCGCAAAGGCGAATTCACGATCCGCGAGAAGCGGCTCGAGGCGGCAGAATGAATTCGATCGATATCGACGTTGGCGGGACTTTTACTGACTTGGTCCTCAACTTTGACGGCAAGGCGCTGATCAAAAAGGTACCTACGACGCCGTACGACCTCTCCGTGTGCTTCTCGCGGGTGATCGAGGAAGGCGCGGGAACGCTGGGCATGCAAATCGACCAACTGCTGCCGGCGATCGACATGATTCGCTATTCGACGACGATCGCCATGAACCGGCTGATCGAGCGAAAAGGCCCGCGGCTCGCATTGATCACCACCGAGGGGCATGAAGACGTGGTCCTGATCGGGCGCGGAGCGCAGTGGATCGACGGCACGCGCGTTCAGGAGCGGCGCAATCTTGCGATTCAGAGCAAACCGCATCCGTTAATCCCGCGCGATTTGATTGTGGGCGTGAAGGAACGAGTGGATTCGCGCGGCACGGTGATCCGGCCGCTCGATGAAAACAATGTTCGAGAGAAAGTGCGCTATCTAGTGTCAGCGCGGGGCGCGGGGATTCGTGGTTTCGCTGCTGTGGGGTTTTCTGAATCCCATCCACGAGCGGCGGGTGAAGGAAATCATCCGCGACGAGTACAAAGAATTTCACATCGGCTACATGCCGGTGGTGCTCGCAGGACAAGTGGTGGGAAAACTGGGCGAGTACGAGCGCACGATGGCGGCAATTCTTGACGCATATCTCCAACGCTCGATGCAAATTGAGCTTTCGGCCATGTGGGACAAGCTGCGCGAGCGCGGTTACAAGAAGCCGTTGCTGATGATTCAAAGCTCCGGCGGAATCGCCGAAGTTTTCCGCACCTCCGCCAGCCGCACGTTCAATAGCGGGCCGGTATCGGGGCTGATGGGCGCGCATCACGTCGCCAAGTCGCTGGGCTACCAAAACGTGGTGATGACGGACATGGGCGGCACGAGCTTCGACGTTGGACTGGTGGTGAAGGACAGCGTCCGCAGCTACGATTTTCGGCCGATCATCGACCGCTGGATGGTCGGAATCACCATGATCAAGACGCTTTCGATTGGAGCGGGGGGCGGTTCGATCGCATCCGTAAACCGATTGCTTCAGAATCGCGTGCAGGTGGGACCGCGCAGCGCGGGATCAATGCCGGGACCGGCGTGCTTCAATCTGGGTGGCACCGAGCCTACCGTCACGGATGCGGATGTGGTCCTCGGCTATATCAACCCGGATTATTACTTTGGCGGAAAGATGCGGATCGACAAGAACCGCGCGGTGCAGGCGATCCGGGACAAAGTTGCGAAGCCGCTAGGAATCAGCGTAGAGGAAGGCGCGGCGCTGATCCGGAAAATCGTGAACGGAAATATGTCGTCCGCGATCATGAAGGAAGTTCATCTGCGGGGATACAGCCCGGAGGATTTCATTCTGTTCGTGGGCGGCGGCGCGGGCGCCACACATGCGGAAGGCTTCAAGGGAGATATACAGAAAGCGGTCCTTTTCCCGTTCTCGCCAGTGTTTTGCGCGTATGGCTCGTCGACGATGGACATCATGCATGTTTACGAGGCGTCGAAGAAGATCACGCTGATGACGCCCGGAGACCGGCAGCTCACGCACGATTACGCGGCTTACAACGCGACTGTCGAGATGCTTTTGGAGCAAGCGCGCAAGGATTTGTCCGCCGACGGCGTCGATCCCAAAACCGCTGCGTACGTTCTGGAGCTGGACATGCTGTACGGCGGGCAGTTCCACGTGAAACGCGCGCTTTCGCCGCGGCTATCGCTCCACTCGGACGAGGATATTCGGGCGGTATGCGATGCGTTCAATAAAGAGTTCAGCGAGGCGTTCAGCCCGTTTGTGGTGAATCCGGAAGGCGGCATTTTTATCGAGAGCTTTATTTTGAAGGCGATTGTCACCACGCCGAAAGTTCATTTGCCGGAGCTGCCGCTCGAAGGAAAGGACCCTTCGGGTGCGCGGAAAGGCGAGCGCCCGGCGTACTGGCCGGAAGAAAAGGCGTTTCGCCCGACGGCTACATTCACGTATGAGTCTTTGCGCCCCGGGAACGTAGTGGAAGGGCCCGCGATTGTCGAAGGGCAGTACACCACCATGGTGGTGCCGCCGGGACTGCGATTTTCAATCGACGAACGCGGGCTCGGTATTCTGGAAGCATCGGGCGAATAAAGGATCGAGGAAACCATGCCTATTCCCACACTGGCGGAAAAACTGCAATGGCTGAAGCCCGCGCCGCGCAACGCCGCATGAGATCGAGTGCGCCGCCAAGGTGCGCCAGGGCGACTACGAAATCGGCGTGCAGATCACGAATGATATTTTGGACGAAGCGATGGAAGTGTTCGTCCGCGCGTCGCGAAGCTACTTCGGGGTCTCCGGCGACTCGATGGTAGCCATCTTCACGGCCAATGGAGATTTGATCAACGCGGCGTGCGGCACGTATTTGCACGCGATCATCCAGCCCATCATCATCAAATTCATCCGCAAGTATTACGAGCAAAATCCTGGGATTCGCGACGGAGACATCTGGTACACGAACGACGCGCTGTACGGCGGGATTCACAATCCAGACCAAGTGGCGCTGATGCCAATTTTTCATCAGGGCAAATTGATCGCGTGGTCCTCGGCAGCGCTGCATACCACCGAAACGGGCGCGACGGAGCCGGGCGGCATGCCGGTGAGCGCGAAATCGCGGTTCGAGGAAGGGCTGAACCTGCCTCCGATAAAAATCGGAGAGAATTTCGAGATTCGGCAAGATTTTATGGAGATGTATTCGGCGTATGGGATGCGAGCGCCGGCGATGTTCGTTTCGGACTTGCGGGCGCGGTGCACGACGGCGGATCGCGTTCGGATACGCTTGCTGGAGTTGGCGGACAAGCGCGGCGCGGATTTCGTGGTGGGATTACTGCGCAAAATGTCCGACACGGCGGAGGCCGGGGCGCGAAAGATCGTGAAGGACTTGCCTGACGGGAAATTCCGGACGGTGGTGTTCAACGATGCGATTGGGTGGACTCCGGCGCTGGTGCGGTCTTGTTATTTGACGCTCACAAAGAAAGATGGAGGGATCATTTTCGATTTTCACGGGACGTCGCCGGAGAATCCGTCGTCGTACAACGTGCATCCGCAGGCGGTGGTAGGGCACATCGCGAATTTCATGTACGAATACATGTTCCACGATCTGCCGATCTGCAGCTCCACATTCGCGCCGCTTGATTTTGTGTTTCCGGAAGGCAGCATCGTGTATCCGGACAAGATGGCGGCGACGAGCTGCTGCGTGTACATCGGCATGCAGGCGCGGTGTGCGACGCAAAATAGTTTCGCCAAAATGATTTTCTCGAATGCGGCGCTGTGGAGGCAGGTGGCCGCGGCGCCGGGAAGCCAGCACACGTCGCAAATTTGCGCGGGGCTTTCGCAATGGAAGCTGGCAGTATCGGACGTGTTGAGTTTCGCGCTGAACACGATGGGCCAGGGAGGACGCGCGGCTGCCGACGGAATGGATTCGTATGGCTTCGCATGGTGCGCGTTTGGGCGCGCGCCCGATTCCGAGCAGGTGGAAAGCGAATTGCCGGTGACGGTGACGCTGTCGCAGCACTGGAGAGATTCCTGCGGGCCGGGGCTGCATCGGGGAGGATCGGGGGGCGTCCAGCACTGGATGGTACACAAGGTGCCGGAAGTTGTTTCGATGTGCATGGGCAATGGAAGCAAAGTGGCGCTGGGACAGCCGCTCTTCGGCGGGTATGCATCGTCGCCGATTCCGGGAGTGAGCATTCGCAAGGCGGACTTGTTGAAGCAGATGGCTGCGGGGGATCCGCAGCTTACTCTGGACAACCGCGATGTGCTGGAGCGGACGTCGATTCACGGAGATTGGAATTTCGAACTGGTGGCGCGCACGCCGAAAGTATACGAAGAGGGAGATTTGCTCTTCGGATTCAGCGGCGGAGGTCCGGGCTATGGCGATCCGCTCGAGCGCGATCCGGATGAAGTGCTCGAAGACCTGCGAAAACAGATCATTTCGGATTGGACGGCTGAAAAAATCTATAGAATTGCGTATGATCGAGAGCGCCGTAAGCTCGATCCGGAAAAGACGAAGCAACAGAGAGACGAGGAACGACGAGCGCGGCTTGCTCGCGGAAAATCGTTCGACGAATTTCATAAGGAATGGAGCAAGAAAAGCCCGCCCAAAGAAATTTTGCAGTGGTACGGGTCGTGGCCCGACGCCAAGCCGCTTGGCCCCGTAGTACGATGAGAGATGGCTGAAAATACCGGCGCGCGGCAGATTGTGAAGGGACTGCTGCAAGGGATTGCGCCGTCGCGGCCGCTCTTTCTGCCCATCGTGTTTTCCCACGGCGCTCGCATTGAGAATGTGCCGCTGCGCGTCTTCCTGACGAACCCCACGAAAATTTCGAATTCGCTGCGGCAAATCCGCGGGCGTTTGCACTCGGATGGAGTGACTTGCTACTTCGATCCGCTGCTCGAAGCCGAGGCGCTGGGCGGCAGAATCGAATGGGACGCGGAGGGCCAGATTCGTTGGCTGGAGTGGCCGGGAGACTGGGGCGACTTGCCACAACAGGAAAACGTGGTTCGAGACCCGGCCAAGCGCGGCCGAGTCGGAGTGGCGATTGAGGTTTTGCGAAGACTGAAGCTGATTCTGCGCGAGGATTGCCTGCTGATGGCGGGCATTGCGGGACCGTTTGCGCTGGCCACGATGCTGGCACGTCTGAATCGTGAGCGAGAGATTCGACTTAGCGATATTCCGGCGGAGACTCTCGATTTGGCCGCAGCCTTGATTGCACCACTGGCGACTAGTTTGGTGGAGGCGGGCGCCGGCGTGATTTTCATTCGCGAGGAGATTCTTCCCGCGCTCTCGGAGGAAGCTTGCGCGGAATGGGCGGCGCGGGTGGCGGCGGCCGTCAATATCGTGCGATTTTACGAGGCGCTGCCGGTGCTTCTGCTGACGGATCGGCGCTCGGTGGAAATAAATCGCGAGGCGATCGTTCGCCAGAATTGGGATTGCGTGGTGTGTCCCGCTTTGGATGGCGCGCCGGAAGGCATGGAAGGTTTTCGGAGCCTGGGCACAGCGCGATTCGGCGTTGCGCTGCCTCCAGATGCGTTTAAGGGCAGCGCGACGAGCGAGCCCCAGCCCGACGATTCCGTCGTGCGTGCGCTTCGAGAAGCCACTCCTGCCGTGGTGACTACTGCGGGCGAGGTGCCTGCGGATGCGAACATGGAGCGCCTAAATAAAGTGTGGGAGAATATTTGCCGATGAATTCTGGAAGATAGCTCATGGAATGGGTTCACGCACCGCGGCAGCTGGCACAATTAGCGCGAAATAATGACCGAAGAAAAATATTCGACGGGAGAGATGGTCCGCGCACAGGGTGTGCGGCAAGTGCGCATGCGCAGTTCCGGGGCTTCGCTCGAACGTCGCGCTGATGGTGCGCTGCTGATCAAGCCGGATGAGGAGTTGAAGACGTATCCGAAGGTGCTGACAGACCGGCTGGCGCACTGGGCATCGGCGACGCCGGATCGAGTTTGCATTGCGAAACGCGACGCGCGCGGCGAGTGGCGCGAGCTGACTTACCGGCAAGTTTTCGAGTCCGTGCTAAGCATCGGACAAGCGCTGCTGGATCGAAAACTTTCGATTGACCGGCCGGTGGCGATTCTTTCCGAGAATGACCTGGAACATTTTCTGCTGACCATGGCCGGGCAGCACGTCGGCATTCCCACAGCGCCCATTTCGCCGCCGTATTCGCTGGTTTCCGCGGATTTCGGGAAGCTGCGGCACACGCTGAATATTCTTACGCCGGGCATGGTGTTTGTGTCGGATGGCGCGCGATACGGACGGGCGATCGAAACGGTTTTGGGTGGCGACGTGGAAGTGGTCGCTACTGCGAACGCTCCAGCGGGCCGCAGGGCGACTGTGTTTGCGGAACTGGTAGCCACAAAACCAACGCTCGCGGTGGAGGTGGCGCACCGGGGAATTGATGTCGATCAGGCGGCAAAATTTCTTTTTACGTCGGGCTCGACCGCGATGCCGAAAGGGGTCATCAACACGCACCGGATGATTTGTAGCAACCAGCAGATGATCGCGCAGATTTTTGGATTTCTGGAGGATGAGCCGCCGGTGATTGTCGATTGGCTGCCGTGGAATCACACTTTTGGAGGGAACCACGACGTCGGAATCGCGGTGTATAACGGCGGCACTTTTTATATCGACGATGGCAAGCCGGGGCCTGGCTCGATCGAGAAGACTGTTCGGAATCTGCGCGAGATTTCCACGACGGTTTATTTCAACGTGCCGAAAGGCTACGAGGATTTGCTGCCTTTCTTGCGCGCCGATCGCGAGCTTCGCGAGAGCTTCTTTCGGCGGCTGGGTCTGATGTTTTATGCCGGTGCGGGACTGTCGCAACCGGTGTGGGATGCTTACCGGGAACTTGCGCTTGAGACTTGTGGCGAGCGCGTGATTATGGCGACCGGCTTGGGCTCGACGGAAACTTCACCGATGGCGATGCAAACCACCTGGGAGACGGATCAAGCTGGAACCATTGGCATCCCGGTGCCGGGAGTAGAAGTGAAACTCGTTCCGCATGGCAGCAAGCTGGAAGTCCGCGTGCGAGGACCGAACGTCACGCCCGGCTACTGGCGCGAACCTGGATTGACGCGCCGAGTGTTCGATGAAGAAGGGTTTTATTCGTTTGGCGATGCGGTGCGATTTGTCGATCCGGGCGACATGAATAAGGGATTGCTGTTCGATGGGCGGTTGGCCGAAGATTTCAAATTGGGGAATGGAACTTGGGTGAGCGTCGGCCCATTGCGCGCGAAAATGATCAGCCACTTCGCGCCGTTGGTGCGAGACGTTGTGATTGCGGGCCTCGATCGCGATTACATCACGGCGCTGATTTTCGCCGATCTGGACGCGTGCCGCTCGTTGTGCGCGCAACTTCCGGCTGATGCCACGGCTGCGGATATTCTGCGGCATGAGGCGGTGCGCGCGAAATTTCGATCTTTGCTGAAATCACTTGCGCGGGAATCGACAGGTAGCTCAAACCGAGTGACTCGCGCCATCCTTGCGGAGGAACCGCCGTCGCTCGACGCGGGTGAAATCACCGATAAGGGATCGTTCAACCAGCGGGCGGTGCTGGATCGCCGAAAGAATATCCTCGAAAAACTTTATGCGCCAGGGCCGCCAGCTGAAGTTCTGACGATCGAGTCGTAACACCTGAATTATGTCGAGCAACCCAGAAGGCCAGGGAGTCGCGTCAATGGATCAGAAAGTTCAAGCGGTCCTCTCCGAATACGAAGCGCGCGCAGCCAAGGAATCCCCGCACATCATGCAGATGCCAGAGGAGGAATGGCTGCGCCGGCGCGACGAATTCATGCTTTCGGTGGGACACGATACAGGGCGACTTCTGAATATACTCGCGAAGGGGGCGGGGGCGCGAAGGATCCTCGAGCTGGGTAGTTCATACGGGTATTCCACCCTTTGGCTGGTGGAGGCGGCGCGCAAGACTGGCGGCATGGTGTTCAGCCTGGAAATCAATTCGCCGAAGCAAGAGTACGCGCGCGCTACGATTGCCAAGGCGGGCCTCGCCGGGCACGTGAAATTTTTCCTCGGGGACGCGTTGAAAACGATTGGCTCGCTCGATGGCCCGTTCGACTTCGTACTTGTCGATCTATGGAAGGACCTTTACGTTTCCTGCTTCGATCTGTTTTATCCGAAACTCAAGCCGGGCGCGATCGTGGTGGCCGATAATATGTTGCGTCCAGAGGAGTATTTGCCTGACGCGCTCAAATATCGCCAACACGTGCGGTCTCATCCCAAGATGGATTCGGTTCTCTTGCCCGTCGGCAGCGGCATTGAGTTGAGCCGCTATGGCGGAGACCTCGCTAATTCCTGACGCCGGTTTGGAGGCTGTGCGGCAACGCCGACCGATTTGTCCCGCTAGACGGCAGAAACCTCCCTTCGAACCTTTGCGCGCGGGTGGCGCGGCGCGTTCGGCGGCAGAGGCGGCGAGGTTGCGATAAAGGCTTGCAGCAGAAATAGCAAGGCGTTCGCCGGGATGTGCAAATTGAAATCCACAAGACTGTGGAACAGAAGGCCAACTAGCGCCGCGATTCCTGCCGCGTGAAGCGCCAGCGACAGATGAGCCTGCTGTGGCTGAAAAGCCTTTCGCGACTCGCGATAGAGCTGCCACAGAAAAAAAAGGCCGCATAATCCACCGAGAAGGCCCGTTTCGGCCAAGCCTTCCATGTAATCGTTGTGGACGTGATCGACCAACCGGCCATCATAAGCGGTTTCATAGCGCGGGTAGACATCCACCAAAGTTCCGAGCCCGCATCCCTTGAGCGGAAAGTCACGGAAGATGTGAGCGGCGCCTCGAGCCATTGACGCGCGGCGATCGAGAGGAACATCGTGCACATTGAGAAGCGAGAATCTCTGGATGGCCACGCCCGCTCCTACCCAGGCGACGAGCGCGAGCGCGATGAGCGCCACAGCGCCGGCGGCCATTATCCTCGGCGCCTTCCACCGTGCGGCGCTGCGGCTTCTTACCAGCCATGCAAGGACAGCCAACTCCAAGACGAACGCCAGAATTCCAGCGCGCGAACCGGATAGCACCAATGCGCTGACCGGAACGATCGTCAGCAGAACTACGAGCGGCACGACCTCGCGCCGCACGCACCGGAATGCCATCATGGCTAATCCGACGGGTAACGTCAGTTCCACGAACCCTGCAAAGTGATTGCGGTTTATATACGGCCCAAAAAATGCGGTCTGGATGTTGAAAGCATCCGTCCAATAGATGTCACCGGAAGAGGTGAAATGCTGCGTGATTCCTTGCAACGAAACGGCGAAGCACAGCAGCATCAGGAACCAGGCCAGAAGGGAGAAGTCCCGGCGAGTTCGAAAAGCCTGGGCCGTCAAGAAAAAGATCAGAAAGTAGGCCGCAAACTTGAGCACCTCGATGCGCGTCAGGAACGAACTCGCGCTGCCGCGAAAGAGGAGTTGCATAAGCCCGATGCCGATCAGCGCCAGCAAAGGCCAATAGAGGGGACTCCATTGCACCCGCAACTCGGAATTCCGTAACACAAGCACAGCCCAGAAAACGAAAAGCGCCGCGGCGCCACCCTCCAGCAGCGATTGCGACCATATGTCGACGGCTCCGAACGCCAACACAGCGCCCGCGAAAAGGATGAGCAATCCCGCGCGCAGCACGCTCATTGTGGTGATTGCTCCGCTTCGGCGCCGGCCGGTACAAGCGAGACGCCACCGATCCACACTGTTCCGCCCAGCTGATTATCGAAAAGCCGGCTCGGAGCTCGATAGAGGCGGACCAGCAGAAAATGAGTTTCGGCGCCGGTTGTCACATTGATATCCAGGGTGTCCCAGGCATGTGTTCCGGTAAGGTTGTCGGTCAGCACGCCCACCGCGTTGGGATGATTTGGATCAAGAATCGAAAATCGCAGGCCGCTCTCGGTCGTGATGGCTTCCGTGCGGATGTAGGCATGGAAATGGTAGGTGGTTTGCGACTGAACAGGAATGAATTGCAAAGGCTCTCCGAGGTTGATGTTCCTTCCTCCGGTGAAATCGAGTCGTACCGCACGCGATCCGTTGGGTGCCGGCTGGGAGTCGAAGTCAATCGTCGCGCCTTGCACCGGACTCCACCTCCAGCCCAAACCTCCATTCGCGAAATCCTGCTTGAAGTCTCCATTCCAAATCAGGGATTGTCCCGCCGCCGCGCTGGGCATGCCGGCAGCGGCCCGTGCTTCGCCCCAAACGCGACGAGCATCATCCGCGCGATCCTCGCCAATCAATTCCGTCCAGAAAAGGGAATGTGCTCGCGAGGCTAACGGATTGCCCGAGCGCCATCAGGTGGCCCCACTCCACCAGAGCCGGATCCAGCTGATGGTTGAATGCGAAAAAATCAACCGCCTGCAAATACGCGTCGCTGGTGACTGGCAGTATCTGATTCAGCTGATCGACATTTTCGAGCGCGCGCCACGTGCGCGAGAGCGCCAGCGGCAGGAGCTTCGGATCGGAGCGGACGGCCTGCCGAAGCTCCCCATAGGCCTCCGGATAATTCCCGTTGCGCATAAGAAAATTCCCGTAAGAAAAGGCGACTTCGGCGGAAACGGGAGCGGCCGATTCAGCGTGAGCATAGGCGTCCTGCGCCCGCGCGTTATCGCCGGCCACTTCATATGCAGTTGCCAGATCCAACCAGTAATGCGGGGAGTGCGGATCGACCGTGACCGCTTTCCGGTAGGCCACGATGGCTTCGGGGATATTCAAATTCGCAAAATCGGATTGCCTCAACTGCCCGATGCGGTCCCATCCCGCTCCATCGCCCGGCGTCAGCGCTATGCCGCGCGTCATCGATGCAAGGTTTCCGGATTCAAGCCGGTGCCTTGCCAGCCATAAGATACTTGCTTGCCAAATCAAGATCGCAGCGACGACGATAGCCGTCAGCAGCAGGGCGCTCCTAGGCCGGCCATCGAGAGGGATCTCCATCGAATCGTAATCTGCTATGAGGATCGGCCCCTCTGCAAGCTTTATCTGACGAGCTTCAAAGGAAGGGAACGGCAGATGCATACACATCCGGTCCGGCCGAAATTTTCGCCCTGGGGATTCCTGTTACAATGAAAGCTGCGGAGATGGCCTGCAACGCAGGTGACGTTGCGAAAGCCTTTTGAACCAACACTGGATCCCAGGGAGCCTGTGTCGTCCTGCCCTTGTGCACGTCCTACGCCGGCTTACCCCGGCCGGGAAAGCCTGAAAGCAGGCGCTGGGCACCCACCTATTCGTGGGGTTCAGGGCCTAGCAACGCACGGCGAAGTGGACCCCTCCGTATTAGAAACTGCCAGAGGTTGAACCCTGGAAGCTGGAAGAAAAATCCTTCATTGAGAATCCTTTTTATCGGAGACATCGTCGGATCGCCCGGACGCAAGATCGTCCACGACCGCCTTGCGGATATCCTGGCGCAACTGCAGATCGATCTGTGCATCGCCAACGGCGAAAACTCTGCTTCCGGATTCGGCATAACGCCGCGTATCGTGCATGATTTGCTCTCGGCAGGAATCGAGGTGATCACCGGCGGCAATCACATATGGGATCGCCGCGAGATTATCGAGTTTTTCCCTCACGAGCCGCGCCTCCTGCGGCCTGCCAATTTTCCCAATGGCTTGCCCGGCAGCGGCCTGTTCGTAGGCTGCGCCAAGAATGGCGTCGGCTACGCGGTCCTCAATCTGCAAGGCCGTACCTTCATGGCCCCGCTCGACGATCCTTTTCGCAAAGCCGAGGAGGAGCTTGCCAAAATTCCCGCGGAGGTGAAGGTCGTCGTCGTCGATATGCACGCCGAAACAACCTCCGAGAAACAGGCCATGGGGTGGTACCTGGATGGAAAAGTTTCCGCCGTCCTAGGAACGCATACGCACGTGCCAACGGCCGATTTTCGCGTCCTCCCCGGCGGCACTGCTTTTATCACTGACGTCGGCATGACCGGCCCCCACGACTCCGTGATCGGGATGGAGAAAGAAGGCGTGCTGAAGCGGTTTCTCGACGCGCTGCCCGCGCGCTTCGTCGTCGCCGAGGGTGACGTGCAGATGAACGCCGTGCTCATCGATGTGGACGAGTCCGCCGGCCGGGCTCGCTCGATTGAACGTCTCAATTTCCGCCTGGATTAGCCGCGATCTTGGACCCGTTCCTGTTCCTTGGCCTGTGGGCTTTGGATGAAAACTAATGAGATGGCAGCCCTTGTTGAAAGTTCGCCTGTGGAAATCGCGGGGTTTGCACTTTAACGCTGCGTGCAGAAAGGCCCGTTTTGCGCGAGGGCCGCGTGATCTGTTCGTGTCCGTCGCCAAAAAACGTCCTGTGGAAAAGCTGTGAATCTTCTGTTGAGTGCGCGTCTTATTTTTGCGAAATTTTCTCTTGCTCCTAACGCCGCGTTTAGGCAGAATCCCGCTCGCGTATCTTTTGCGGTTGCGACTGAACGCAAGCAACCGTGATCAATTGCAGGGGCCGGGCGCGTTCCACTGAACTGAACCTATTAATTTGATCACATAAAAGCCACCTCCGCTGTTGGAGGGGGATTTCCACAGCATTTCCACACCAGTGGAAAATGCTTGAGGACTTATTTTCTCGATGACCCTCTGGGACAAGGTTCTGCAGCACACGGAACGTCGCGTGAACCCCCATAGTTTCGCTACCTGGTTTCGCCCCACCCGGCAGGAGCGGCTGGAAGATACGCGCCTGGTCGTTCGCGTCCCCACCCGCCTTTTCTGCAAGCGCCTAAGCGACACATACGGCGAGATTCTGCAAGCGGTTCTGACGGAAATTGGCCGTCCCGGAATGGCTCTTGAATTTGTTTGTGCGGACGCCGAGCCTACCCTCGTGAACCAGGCTGTTTCACCACAAGCCAAGCTCGATTTCGATTCATCGAATAATCAGCTCAACCCCCGCTACACGTTCGATAAGTTTATCGTGGGCTCGTCCAATCAGTTTGCGCATGCCGCGGCCGTCGCCGTGGCCGAGCAGCCCTCGAAATCTTACAACCCGCTGTTTCTTTATGGCGGTGTGGGACTGGGCAAGACGCATCTGATGCAGGCAATTGGCCACGCGCTCAAGCGGCGCAATCCGGCGCTGCGGCTCACCTATGTGAGCGCGGAAAAGTTTACCAACGAAGTGATCGCTTCGATCCGCTTCGAGCGTATGGCCGCGTTTCGCGACCGCTTCCGAAATATGGACGTCCTCATGGTGGACGATATTCAATTCATCGCCCGCGCCGAGCGCACTCAGGAGGAGTTTTTCCATACCTTCAACGCTCTCCACGATCAGCAAAAGCAGATTGTGATTTCCTCCGATTGCCCTCCCAAGGAGATTTCCGCCATCGAGGAGCGGCTGCGTTCGCGCTTTGAATGGGGCTTGATTGCCGATATCCAGATGCCCGATCTCGAAACGAAGATCGCGATTCTGCAGAAGAAAGCGGATAGCGAACACGTCCATCTACCCGACGACGTGGCGGAGTTTATCGCGCGCTCCATCAAATCGAATATTCGCGAGCTGGAAGGCGCTCTGATTCGGCTTCTGGCCTACGCTTCGCTTACCGGCGTGGAAATCAATCATTCAACCGCACAGCAGGTACTCAAAAACATCATCGAGACTCAGGAAAAGAAAATCACCATCGAGCAGATTCAAAAGTGCGTGGGCGAGCACTTCGGCATGCGCGCGCAGGATCTAAAAGTCCGCAGCAACTCGAAAATGATCGCTTTCCCGCGCCAAGTCGCTATGTTCTTGGTGAAGCAGCTCACCACAGCCTCGCTTCCTGAGATCGGGAAGCAGTTCGGTGGCAAGCACCACACTACAGTGCTGCATTCGATCAACAAAATTGAGTTGCTCCGTCAGTCAGACAAGGATTTGAACAAGACGATTAACAGGCTACTCGATTCATTCGGATAGACTTGATGGGATAAACGGGTGGAGTGGTTGTTTTGGGCTGTGAATCAACTGTGGACCATATGTGCAAGACTTTCGGAGTCAGAGATATCGCGGTCGTTTAGCTCTTTTGCTTCACAGATGCGCACCACTTTCCACAAGGACCAGAAATGGGCAAAGTCCAGCGCGCCTCATTACTTACAACGTTTTCCGCAGAATCCACAATTGCGGAGACGGCGACGGTTCTTATAACTTTATTAAAATAAAGAAAGGCAGTACAGTAGCCGCAACCCAATGAGCCCAGAAACCAGCGCAAGGACCGCACCTGAGATGGAATTCAGCGTAAGAAGTATGACCTACTCGAGGAGCTTGAGCTTACCCAAGGTGTCGTCGAGCGCAAGACAACGATTCCTATCCTCTCCAATCTTCTTTGCGAGACGAAAGGGAATCGGCTGACGATTACCGCTACAGATCTGGAGCTCAGCATTCGCACGTCTTGCGAAGCCAAGATCAAGAAAGAAGGCGCCGGCACCATTCCGGCCAAAAAACTTCTCGATCTCGTGCGGTTGCTTCCCGACGGAGAAATTCGTTTCAAGCTACTCGAAAACCACTGGGTCCAGATCACCTGTGATCGCAAGACGTACAAGCTGGTCGGCATGTCGAAGGACAATTTTCCCGCCCTTCCAGACTTTCCACATGCGCTCATAAAAATTCCCGCCAAGTTGCTGGCCAGCGTGATCGCCAAAACCACATTCGCGATTTCAATGGAAGAATCACGCTACACGCTCAATGGCGCGCTGCTGGTCCTAAAGCCGAACTCAATCACCATGGTAGCAACTGACGGCCATCGGCTGGCTATGGTCGAGACGGATCATAAGTTCGAGGGCTTCTCGACCGAAACGCGAGTGCTCGTCCCCAAAAAAGCCATGAGCGAAGTGCAGCGCCTCGCTGCCGAGGCCGGCGATGAAGCTAGTGTCGAGTTTGCTCAGGACGAAAGCCACCTTTTCTTTCAGTTCGATGGTCGATTGCTGACTTGCCGCAAGCTTACGGGGCAGTTCCCGAATTACGAAGCGGTCCTCCCGCGCGATGTGAACAAGACTGTCGTGATTGAGCGCGGTGAGTTGCAGGACTCACTGCGCCGCGTTTCGCAACTTGCCGATCAGCGCTCGCATGCCGTGAAATTCATGCTCGCGAAAGAAGGGCTGGAAATCTCCGCATCCAGCCCAGAGTATGGCGAAGCCAAGGAAGCCATCGAAAAAGAATTCAACGGCGAGCCGATCGCCATCGGCTTTAACGCACAATATCTACTCGACTTCCTCAGCGCGGCCGCCGAAGGTCCTATCAGCTTCGAGTTAAAGGACGAGCAGTCCGCTGGCCAGTTTCGGCCTCTCGGAGATGAATCCACCCGCTACCGCTATGTCGTCATGCCCATGCGCATCTGACGTGCTTTTGAGGCCGGTTATACGGGCCAATGGGCGTAGTCCGAGGATACAAGATAAATTCTGAATTAGAGCCGTAGACTTGCGCAAGTACCTATTGGTGTAAAGAAAAATCGTCTACGGTGAAGTGTGGTGAGGGCGCGATTTTCGGGTGATTTGCATCGCCCGTACTAGCTTAGCCGCCGGAATGCGACGCCCAGCCATCGAACGCCTTTAGTACCTGTTGCGGACGAGCGCGCACGCGATAATCTTCCGTCAAATTCACCCACAGAATCTTGCCGTTTGAATCAATCAAGAATTCCGCCGGCCGTGCGATGTCCGCGCCGTCCACGCCCCCCCGAGGATGAACTAAATCCCAGCGGTGGATCACATCGTCTTTTGCGTCCGAAAGAATCGGGAAGGTATAGCCCTGCGACTCGCGCAGCTTTTCGGACTCCGCAGGCGTATCCACACTGATTGCCACCACGCGAATCTTCCGCGCATCGAACTCCGGCAACTTCTTTTCGAAACTCCGCAACTCGGAGTTGCAGAATGGTCACCAATAGCCGCGATAGAAGATCAATACGCTGCCGGCTGTTTTCACCGATTCCGTTCCCGCGGCCGGAGAACTCGATCCATTTGGCGCGAAGGGCGAATTCAGTAGCGAGGACAGAGTCACCAGGTTTCCCTGCGAATCAGGTAGCGTGAAATCGGGTGCGATCTGGCCCACCTTCGGCGCGCCGTGCGATGCGGGAATGAGCTTCGTGGCATAGAAGATATCTAGAAGAAACGATCCCACCAATAGAACAGTCAGAACCCCCAAGACGCTCCCGCTGACTTTGCCGCGATACACCTCAGGCTGACGGAAGGCGCGCACAACGCCGACGACCACCAAAAACACCGCCAGAGCCATCAGCGCCAGGTTTGCCCAAGGAAAATCTCGCGTGACCGGAAATCGCGCAAAGAAGAGTGGGTAACTGGCAAAGCCCACAAGGGCGAGAGCAAAACCAACCCACAACCTCAGGTTCCAATTTCTTTTCATAGGCACGGAACCTCCTGGCATCGGATTCGAAATCATAGCGTAAGTTACGGAAATTCTGATTATGAAAAATAGCGTGCTAGGAGGGCCTGCAGAAGTCTGAAAATCTGCCTCGGGATGCCTCGGTCCAGGCCCGTAACTGCATGAAAATAAATATGCTATATACGATATTGGACCCCAGAATCGCCTTGTGAATTCCCCCACAATCCGGTAAAATTTGGGTGCTTGAGATTCCTCTTGAATAGACTGATTTAGGCCCAATTCGCGCCCGATTTCCGCTCGCCGCGCCAGACGCAGCGGCTCAATCGCGCAGCAGATTGGTTCGAAGAATCCCCTGATTGGGGAAATCGAGTTTCGCCGCGTCCGCCCGAAAATTCGGAATCGGACGGGATGAAGCTCTTAACACCCTTCGAGTCCCGCATCGAGAAAAAATTCTCGCGGCAGGGACCAATGGGCAAGGCAAGTCTCGGCCTACTCCGCGCGACCGCCTTCCCACGTACCACTTAGCACCGCCGCAGCATGCAATATCTGAGGAGACGCGTACTTCATGGCTGAAAAAGAAATGCCGGCCGCCGGGCACAAGTATGACGCGACTTCGATCAAAGTCCTCGGTGGACTCGAAGCCGTTCGCAAGCGCCCGGCTATGTACATTGGCTCGACCGGCGAGCTAGGTCTGCATCACCTCGTCTGGGAAGTTGTCGATAATTCGGTCGACGAGGCCATGGCCGGCTTCTGCGACGAAGTCAACGTGCTCGTCCACGAAGACAACAGCGTCACTGTGATCGACAATGGGCGCGGCATTCCCGTCGACATGCACGCCACCGAAAAAAAGCCCGCCGCCGAAGTTGTGATGACCGTGCTCCACGCTGGCGGAAAATTTGATAGCGACACTTACAAAGTTTCCGGCGGTCTCCACGGCGTCGGCGTCTCCGTCGTTAACGCGCTCTCGGACTGGCTCGATCTCGAAATCTGGCGTGAAGGTGAGGTCTGGGAGCAGTCCTACGAAAAAGGCGATCCCACTTCGAAGTTGAAAGCTTCCGGAAAAACTAAAAAGACCGGCACCAAAATCACCTTTCATGCCGATCAATCGATCTTCACTACTATCGCCTATAGTTTTGACACGCTATCGCAGCGTCTCCGCGAACTCGCCTTTCTCAACAAGGGCCTCAAAATCACGCTGGATGACGAGCGCTCGGGCAAAAAGACGGAGTTCCGTTTCACCGGCGGCATCTCCGAATTCGTCAAGCACCTGAATCGCGGCAAGGGCACTCTGCACGATTCGCCCATCTACATGGAAGGCAAGCGCGGGCAAGTCGATATTGAGATTGCGGTGCAATACAACGATAGCTACGCCGAAAATATTTTCGCGTTCGCCAACACGATCAACACCGTGGATGGCGGCACGCACCTTGCCGGCTTCCGCTCCGCACTCACCCGCACCATCAACTACTACGCCAATTCCTTCGGCCTGCTCAAGGAGCAGAAGGATGAAGTCTCGATCAATGGCGATGACGTCCGCGAGGGGCTCGTCGCCGTCGTTTCCGTAAAACTTCCTCAGCCGCAGTTTGAGGGTCAGACCAAAGGCAAACTCAATAGCGACATTAAGGGCCTGGTCGAATCGCTCGTCAACGAAAAGCTCGGCGAATATTTTGACAAGCACTCCTCGATCGCGCGAAAAATTATCGGCAAGTGTATTGACGCTGCTCGCGCGCGGGAAGCGGCCCGCAAAGCGCGCGAACTTACGCGCCGCAAATCCGCGCTCGATTCCAGCGGCCTGCCCGGAAAGCTCGCCGATTGCCAGGAACGCGATCCCGCGCGCTGCGAACTCTTCCTGGTTGAGGGCGAATCCGCTGGCGGCTCGGCCAAAGGCGGTCGTGACCGCCGCTATCAGGCCATCCTTCCGTTGAAGGGCAAAATCCTCAACGTCGAAAAGGCCCGCTACGACAAAATGCTTGGCCACGAGGAAATTCGAGCCATCATCACCGCGCTGGGCACTGGTATTGGCAAAGATGATTTCGACGCGTCGAAGCTCCGATACCACAAAGTCATTCTAATGACCGACGCGGATGTCGACGGCAGCCACATCCGCACCCTATTGCTCACGTTTTTCTTCCGCCACATGCGCGAATTGATCGAAAAAGAGCACGTGTACATCGCTCAGCCGCCGCTCTATCGCGTCAAGCGCGGCAAAATGGATCGCTATATCCGCGATGAACGCGAATTTTCTCGCGAACTGATGAAGCGCGCCACCGAAGAGCACGTCGTCAAGGGTAAGACCGGCAAGTCCCTCGAAGGCGGCGACCTTACGCAGTTCCTCCTGAATATTCAGGAGTACGATCAGGTTTCCGCGAAGCTCACTCGCCGCCTGCGCGACGCCAAGCTTGTCGAGCTGCTTGCCGAAAGCGACCTCGAAAAGAAAACCGATTTTGCGGACAAGAAGAAGCTGCAGGAATTTGCCAAGGCCATCGAAAAGGCGAAGCTCGATCTCGAAGCCAAGCTCGAATTCGACGAAGAGCACAGCCTTCACGAGCTGCTCCTGAAAAACGGCGGAGAACGCCGCGTCAATTGGGCGCTCGCCGCTTCGCCGGATTACAAACGCCTGCGCACCCTCCGCCAGGCCATCGAGGAAAACGATAAGCCGCCCTTCACCATCACCCACAATGGCGATAAAGCCACCAGGGAAAGCGCGCAGCAGCTTTTGAATTATGTCCTCGAGGACGCCAAAAAAGACTTCACCATCACGCGCTTCAAGGGTCTCGGCGAAATGAATCCGGACCAACTCTGGGCGACCACCATGAATGCGGAAACCCGTACCCTCCTGAAGGTGCGTCTGGAAGATGCGGTCGCCGCCGAGGATATTTTCTCCACGCTGATGGGCGAAAACGTGGAGCAACGCCGCAAATTCATCGAAGACAACGCCCTCGACGTCGTCAACCTCGATATTTAGTTACATTCGCCGAAGGAAGCCACATGACTAACCAACTTTCGCATTTCGCGATTCATGTCGACGATCTGGAACGCGCCCGCAAATTCTATGGCGCCGTCTTCGACTGGAAGTTTCAGGGCTTCGGCGGCGGCCCGATCACTGATTTCTGCCAAATCAAAGACGTGGCAGGCAATCTGCTCGCCCCGCTCGGAGCTATGCAATCGCGTAAGTTCAATCCCGCACCGCAGCCTGTGATCGGTTTCGAGTGCTCGATCGCAGTCGATAATGTCGACGCCGTCACCCGCGCCGTGGAAGCGAATGGCGGGAAGGTTGTCATGCCGAAAGCCGCGATTCCCGGCGTCGGCTGGGTCGTTAAGTTCCTCGATCCCGAGGGCAATCTGGCTTGCGCCGTCCATTACGATCCGTCAGCGCGATAGAGCCTCCGCCGCATCGATCTTCCTTTAAGTGACACCGAAGGGGCGCTCTGCACGTCAACTCGTGCGATAATCCCGCTTTTCACGGAGAGCGGAATGTCCACCAAAATCATCGCCGTTCACGGCCGCGAAATTCTCGATTCGCGCGGCAATCCTACAGTCGAAGCTGACGTTCGCCTCGAAGGCGGCACCCTCGGCCGCGCCGCTGTGCCCTCCGGGGCCTCCACCGGCGAACACGAAGCCATCGAGCTTCGCGATGGCGACAAATCCCGCTATCTCGGCAAGGGCGTGCAGAAAGCAGTCGCGCACGTGAACGCCGAAATCGCCAAGGCCGTCACTGGCCTCGACGCATCCGATCAGCGCGCGCTCGACCGCCGCATGATCGAAGCCGACGGCACTCCCAACAAATCCAATTTCGGCGCAAACGCAATCCTCGCCGTCTCGATGGCCGCGGCACGCGCTGCTGCCTCCGCCGCAGGCCAGCCGCTTTACAAATATCTCGCGAAATATTCCACCAACACCTCGGCCAATATCCTTCCCGTCCCCATGATGAATATTCTCAATGGCGGCGCGCACGCCGATAATTCCGTGGACGTGCAGGAATTCATGGTGATGCCCGCTCGGAGCGCCAAATTTCCGCGAAGCTCTCCGCTGGGGCGTCGAAGTTTTCCACAACCTGAAAGCCGTGCTGAAGAAGAATGGCTACTCCACCGCCGTCGGCGACGAAGGCGGCTTCGCCCCCAATCTAAAATCCAACGAAGAAGCCCTCGAACGCGTCCTCGAAGCCATCACTGCCGCGGGCTACAAGCCCGGCGAGCAAATCGCCATTGCGCTCGATCCCGCCGCCAGCGAGTTCTACGATCGCGCCTCGAAAAAATACGTCTTCAAGAAGTCCGACAAATCCGCGCGCACGTCCGAGCAGATCGTCGAATTCTGGAGCAACTGGGTCCGCCAATATCCCATCGTCTCCATCGAAGACGGCCTCGCTGAAGACGACTGGGACGGCTGGAAGCTCGTCACCAAGCAGTTGGGCGTCAAGCTGCAACTAGTCGGCGACGACGTCTTCGTCACCAATCCAAAAATCTTCGCGCGCGGCATCTCCGAAGGCATCGCCAACGCGATTCTCATCAAGCTGAATCAGATTGGCAGCGTCACCGAAACGATCGAAGCCGTCGAAATGGCGCGCAATGCTAAATATTCGGCGGTCATCTCGCATCGCTCCGGCGAAACCGAGGATCCCTTCATCGCCGACTTAGCTGTCGCTATGGGCGCGGGCCAGATCAAGACCGGCTCCGCCTCCCGCACCGACCGCATCGCCAAATACAACCAGCTCCTGCGCATCGAGGAAGAGCTAGGCTCCGCCGCGCGCTTTCCCGGCCGCTCCGCCCTCGCCGTGCATTAAACGAGCAGGCAGTGACCGCCACTTCGTCATATGCGCTGCGCGATAATTTGCCTCGCCGCGTTTACGACGACTCCGCCTTTCCCCAGTGCGATCTGTTCCAGTGATGCCTCAAGCCGGTCGACTTCGTTCGGATCAAATGCCTGAGACGCATAAGCGTCGTGGCGCCATGTGCGAATATTTGCCAGATGAAGGCTCGCCATCTGGTCCGCGGTCTTTTCCAAAAGAAGCCGCTTATTTTCCCTCAGCCGCCATCCGCTATTTTCAAAGGACGCTTCCAGGATGCTGCCGACCTCCAGCGTCTGGCCGTAATGCCGTTGCAACTGCGCTAACATCTCGTAGTAGCGGCGGAGCGACGGATTCTCCGCCTCCATCGACTCAGTTTCGTGAACGAATAGAAGCGCGCCAGGAGCGACGACGCTCGCCCAGGTGCGAAGCACCTCCGCAACCGCCCTTACGTGCGTGAGCACGAACCTGCAAAACAAAACGTCAGGCATCTCCACCGGAAACGGTGCGCGCGCGACATCGTGGACTTCGAACTCCAAGCCCGGATGCTCCTTGCGCGCCTCCGCGATATATCGATCTAACGTATCCAGGCCCACTGTTCTTTCGGGGCTTAGCACATCGCGAAGCAGTTGCGTGGACCAACCCGGCCCGCAGCCCAGATCGACCGCCAGGCGCGGCGCTCGCACCTCGCCACGCTGAAGCATATCGCGGGTCTCTTGCTCGTAAATCTCAGCAAGCTGGCGCAGCCGCAGACTCGCTTGCTCGTTGTCTCCGAACGTGTACTTTTGTTCGTCCACTTGCAGCGCCCATTATCTCCCCGACGCCCGGTGCAGCGCTTTTTGATATCGCTTTTTCACCAGTGCAACTTTTTCCGGTCTCCGCGCCGGTGCGGCTACGGCGATTGCTTTACCGTTACTCTTTTGCGAAAGTCCCATTGCCGCCGCCACATGCCTCCCTCATGCTAATCGGCAGAGGCGAAGCACTCCCATGACTTCTACTTCACAGACACTGGTTGCCGCGTTCGGTCCCGACGCGCAGGGCCATACAGTGCTGCTGAATCACCCCACCCAGAGCGCCACCGCCATCGATGGCTGGAAGTCCGCGTTGTTTGGCACCCCGTTCCTGGTTGCAGGAATCTTTATCGGGCGCGTAGCGATCAACGGCAGTACCGTGGGCAAGCACGCTCCCGATTGGTTGATTGGGGCCATTGGCGGCATGTTTTTTCTTGCCGGCCTCTTCCTTTTTATCCACGGTATCCACGGAGTGGTGCGCAAAGCCGCTTACAAGCGCGAAGTGTCGCAGCGTCCCGGCGAACCCTGGCTCTGCGATTTTCACTGGCATCGCGAGGGTATCGCCTTCTCGGCGTTTGACGACATGCTCAAGCGCCTGATGGCTGCTCTGTTATGGACTGCGTTTCTCATTCCCTTCGGGTGGATCGGAATGAACGAGAAAGGCGCCTGGCCGTTTCTTGTCGGCGCTGTGATCTTCGGCCTTCTCGGATTGATTTTCTGGTATCGCTGGGCTGCGATGCTCCTCGACCTGCTCCGTTATGGCAATAGTTACCTCACCTACGAATCCTTCCCGTACTCGCTGGGCGGCGCCCTTCGCGCGCGCCTTCGCTCCCCTCGCCACGTCTCCACGATCGACGAACTTACGCTCACTCTGCGCTGTGTTCAGGAAAAATATGTCACCACCGGCAATGGACAGAATCGCACCACAAACGTCGTTTGCTATGAACTCTACAGCGACGTCATCACGTATGGCCGCGATCGCTTGACTGGATTCGCCTCCGGCGACATCCCCATCGAGTTCCGAGTGCCGCCGAATCAGCCGACCACCACTCTCGTCGCTACGCCTCCCACCTACTGGGAAATCGAGGCCAAAGGCAAAGCCCACGGCGCCGACTACCAGGCCTTCTTCCTCGTCCCCATCTACAAGGTGTCCTGACGTAGATCTAGCGCAGCGAAAAGCCCGATGCCGTCGGAAACCACAGCCGCCACTCCCGGCGTCGTCATTCCGAGCGGAGTGTCCCGCGCCTTTGGTTTTGCGCGAAGCGCCGGGGCACAGGACAGGGCTCCCAGGTCGACGGTTAGTCGAGCCTGGGAGATGGGTCGAGGAATCTCTCTTGGTAGCCCACTAAGAGTCTGCGCTCCAAACCAGCTATGGTCTTTCGCTCCTTGCCTTTTCGCTTTTGCCCGGGCAGCCTTTTTCATGCAACCGATTCGGGCTGACACAGGTCTATAATCCGCAGGGCCACAAGGTCAAAAGAGAAATGTCCGGCTTGTCCGGATCTGGGGGGAACTGCAATGAAACGATATGCTGTCGTCGCAGTGGGCCTTATAGGATTGCTCGCTTCGCCGCTGTTTGCTCAAGGGCAAGCGCCGAGCAACGTAGATGCGATTCGTCAGTACTACAACGCGGTTAAAAACAACATACTGCAGGCCGCGGACAAAATGTCCGATGCGGACTACGCCTTCAAGCCCACTCCGGAAGAGCGCACCTTCGGCGGATGGGTTGCCCACGTCGCAGACGCGCAGACCGGCGGCTGTTCGCGCGCCCTTGGCACCCCGAAAACTCCCAGCGCCGGATCAAAGACCACGAAGGCGGACCTCGTCGCCGCCCTCAAGGAGTCCTTTGACACCTGCGATGCCGCCTACGCCGCGCTCACCGATGCCAATGCCAGCGAGCCGGTGCAAAGCTTCCGCGGCCAACTCCCCGCCTCGCGGCCCTCGCAGGCAACGTCGTGCACGATAATGAGTGCTACGGCTCCATGGCCGTCTATTTGCGCCTCAAGGGCATCGTTCCGCCCTCCAGCGAACGCATGCGCCCGCCCCGCTAGCTTGGACTCGTTATTTTGGGCAGAGCGGTTGCTTTCCGTAGGGCACAGCACCGGGGTCCCCAGCGCGCCGCTTTTGCGTGCTGGGGTGGTAGCATGCTGTGCCCGGCAAACTTGCTTGGCTACTGTCGCCATCCGCCTCGAGTAAACGGGTGTGCGTCGCCTTTCCCGCCGCAAGCAGCGCCACCGCGGCGAGAGTCCCGACGTGGATTAAGGGGAAAATACCAGCGCTAGCCACGGCAAACAGCGTCATCGCTTCGGCAAAGCGGTTGATGGAGTTTCGCCACGCTTGCCGCAGCAGAGGAAATTGCGGAAATCAGCGTGCCCGCGTGCCCAATTCCGATCCACCATACGAAGTTGACGATGGCGAATCCCCACCCGACGGGAATGTTCACGCCCCAGATGCCGACGCCTTGATAAAACAGGTAAGTTATCGCGAACAGCAGCATCATGGTCAGCAGAAGGCGATGCCGAATCCGACGAACCAACCATCGAGGTCGGGCGCGTCAGCACGATCGAGCTGATCTTGTCCGTGATCGTGCCGAATGTGTGGCCGGGTTCGATGACGGGCGGCGCGTCGATTTGTCGACTGCTCTTCGTCCTACTGATTTAGCTGCGCTGCGTTTCAGTCCGGGTTGGGGTTGCGAACCTCCGCCAGATACGTGGTGCGCGGACGCGTATTGATCTCTTCCAGTACTCCGTAATCGCGCGGATTTTTCTTCAGTTGCGCGACCCGGCTCTTGGGATCGTTGATGTCACCGAACACGATTGCGCCGGCGGGCATGCCTGCTGGCAAGCCGTCTGGATCTCGCCATCCGGGATCCTGCGGTCCTCGCTCCTCGGACCCGATCCGCTTCTCGGTGATGCGCTGCACGCAATAGGTGCACTTTTCCATCACGCCGCGACTACGGACGCTCACATCCGGGTTGCGCATCATCTTGTACTGCGGAGTGTTCCAGTCCTGGAACAGCATGAAATTGAAGCGCCGCACCTTGTAAGGACAGTTGTTCGAGCAATAGCGCGTGCCCACGCAGCGGTTGTAGACCATGTCGTTCAGGCCTTCGCTGCTGTGCACCGTAGCGCCGACCGGGCAACGACCTCGCAGGGCGCGTTCTCGCACTGCATGCACGGAACCGGCTCAAAGTATGCCTTCGGATTGTCGCGGTCGCCCTGGTAATAGGCGTCCACGCGCAGCCAGTGCATGTGACGGCCGCGCATCGTCTGCTCCTTGCCGACGACGGGAATATTGTTCTCCGACTGGCACGCGATGATGCACGCGTTGCAACCGACGCAGGTTTCAGGTCGATGGTCATGCCCCACGCGTAGGCTCGTTGTGTATACGGATAGGGCTGGTAGAGCGTCAGCTCTGGCGGTGGCTCTTCTTCTTTGCGCGAAATCCGGGTTCCTTGTGTACGCCGCCAGACGTCGCGTGTCACGGCCAGAGGTCGCGTGCCCGTGGGCGTATCCATGGTCTGCTAGCCCTGGGTGACGCCAGCTTGTAGGTTTCTCCGGTCTTGCGGATTGCGACGCCGCGGTGAACACGGCGTCGCGCTGGAACGCACTGGATACATTTGAAGCCTCGCCGGTGCCCGACTCGTCCGGCACGCGGCGGCCGTAGCCGAGGAAGACGTGACCGAATTATCGGGATGGCCCGCCTGAACCCAGACTGCGGAGCGATCCTTGCTGCCGTTCAATTCAAGCTCGACCACGTCCTTCGGTTTTGATTCCGAGCCGCTCCGCCATCTTGGGGCCATCAGCACGCGGGTTGTCCCAGGTCAGCTTGGTCATCGGCTTGGGCAATTCCTGCAGCCAGCCATTGTTGGCGAATCGGCCGTCGTAGATCGAGGGATCGCGGCGGAAGTTGATTTCGATAGCCTTGCGTCGACCGGGGAGGGCGCGAAAGCTCGCCGCTCTTGGCCGCGACCTGCTTTGGAGCGAACGCCGTGCCGGCGATCCAGCCGTCGTGCAGCGACTTGCGCCAGAATTCTCGAAATCCGCGCCATGGATGCTGCGTTTGCCAGTAGGCGCGGACAATCTCGTAGCCCGCTCGATTGGGCTGGCCCGCAGAGCATCGCGAGTATTTCATGCGCGCTCTTGCCGTCGTACAGCGGCGCAATCAGCGGCTGCACGATGCTCACAGTGCCGTCGAAGGCGCGGGCATCGCCCCAGGCTTCCAGATAGTGCGCTTCGTTCACGTGCCATTGGCAAGTTCGGCGGTCTCGTTCTGGTAGAGCCCGAGATGGACGCGCAACGGAACTCTTGGCTCTTCAGCGCGTCGGCGAAATCAAGTTCGGCGGGCGCGTCGTAGACCGGATTTCCGCCCAGAATGATCAGGAACTCCACCTTGCCGGCGCGCATGTCGGCGACCAGCTCCTTCAACGACTGCGTTCTGGTTCACCGGATTCGCGGCGACGGGCTCGGTGTAGACGACCGTCCTGCCGACGTTGCCCAGCGCCTGGTTGATTGCATGCGCCAGCGCGTGCACGGCGGGCGGCTGATGATCGCCGGCGATCACCACGCTCGAGCCGCGATGGCTCTGCAGATCTTTTACGATCGCGTGCAGGAACTTTCCTGCTGCTCGCCGCTGAGCGTGCCCCCGCCGGCTGCCACCCCCAGCTCGGCAGCCAACGCGCGCGCAAACTGACTCAACCTCGGATGCCCGCAGCGGCAACCGGTGATCCGCCTTGGCTCCGGTCGAACTCGGCGTGCTCTCGACGGCGTACAGGCGGCTCATGCTTGCCGGTCGGGATTGCGGCGCTTGGCGAAGTCGCGCGCATAGCGCACGAAGCCGGGAAATCCGGCGTACAGAAAATCGGCGTCGAGCGAGAGAATCACATCGGCATTTTCGCAGCTTGTACTGCGTCTCGACCGGCTGGCCGAACGCCATCTTCGCCCCGTCGAGCACGTTGTCGCGATTCACCGGCTCGACACGTGCCACTTCGCCTGCGGATAAGCTTTGCAGCAGCGCACGCAGTTGGTCCGCCATCGTTGGCGACGAAATGGTCTGGCGTCAGGATGCGAATGCCCGCGCCCTGCAGGCTTTCTGCGTCGCTCAGCGGCGCCGGCATCGCGCCATGAAACGACGCCCCAGGTGCGGACTTCGCCCGAGGTAGGTCACGGTCTGCGAGCGGTCGGGATCATACATGCCCAAGAATCGACGCCTGGGAGAAAACATCGGTTCCGCCCAGGCTGGCCGGATGCTCGGTCGATTGCCTTCAATTTTTGTCGGACGGCCTTCTGGCTCTCCACCAGCAGCGGGCTGGCGTATCCGCCGAGCGTCAACGCCGTGGCAAAAAACAGCGGGCGGCCCGGAACCACTTCTTCCGGCTGCCGAACGTAAGGAACGATCGGCTCCAGCGGCTGCTTGGTGCAGGCGGTCATACCCGCCATGGCCAGCGAAGCGCCCATCAGCTTCAGGAATCCGCGGCGGGAGACCGCATCCAGCCACTCCGATGCGCCCTTGGGAAACTCGCGGTGCAGCATCTCCTGAAAATCAGGGCTGCCCGCCAGTTCTTCCAGGCTGCGCCAGTACTCCGGGCCCTTTGGTCCCGGCGATTCGGTCGCGGACAGCGTCCAGGTCGAGCTTGCCTTTCTTGGTAGGGCAAACTTCCTCGCGCCGCGGGCTATTATTTTCTTCTGTCTTCATTCGCCGACTCTTGCTTATGGAAGCTTCGCGTCCCGCCCGGCTGGACCGGCGAGACGAACCTCCTCCATCAAATCCCTAACGGTGACACGTCTGAACAACTCGTGATGTCGGTTACCGTTCGCAACTTGTACTTCTTTACCAATTCAGTGCCCAGCACGAGCTGGTCGGTGTACTCCTTGCCATCGACCTCTACCGGCTTGCTTCCCGTTGGTTGTTCGTAACGCATATTGAACACCTGGTCGCGGGGCCGGAGATATTTTTCCGGACCGCGATGGCAGTCGAGACACCACTCCATCTGCAGAGAAGCGTAGTTGTACATCAGCGGCATCCGGTCCACCGGACCGTGGCAGGTATTGCAGCCCACGCCCTTGTTGATATGAATGCTGTGATTGAAATACGACGAAATCGGGAAGATCATTCACCCGGGTCCACACCAACGACTTGCCGCTCTTGTAACTTTCGCGCACCGGCTCGAGCAAAGGCGCATTGGTCCAAATCTGTGAGTGGCAATTCATGCAGGTCTTGGTGGGCGGAATGCCTGCGAAACTGGAGGTCTCTACTGAAGTGTGACAGTAGCGGCAATCGATGCCCAGACCAGCCACGTGATGCTGATGGCTGAAAGGAACCGGCTGCGGCCGGCGCACGCCGGCATAAGTGACGTAAGGGGATCGTTGAATTTCCGCCGCTGCCCAGAATAACGCGGCCACCACAAACACGGCGCCATAGATGGTCGCCCGTGAAAGTGTGTTCGTGCTGCGGTGAAAGATCTGCATCGAAAGAGAGTGTCGTGCAGCAGGCACCAAATGTCAGGCACCCGGTGATATGCAGCGTTATTCCAAGCGATCACTTATCGCAATCGCAGCGGCCAAGAAAACTCAGGATTATAACAGCCGAAACATTGTGAACGCACGGAAGTGGTCAAAGATTAATACCAGAATAATTTTATCGTCTCAATTTGAAGAGCCAACGGAGCCTGAACTGCGCAAATCGACCGCGCTTACTTAAGGTTCATCACCAGTAATTTGGGTTCAGTCATTTCTTCGATGGCGTAGCGTAATCCCTCTCGTCCCAGTCCTGAATCCTTGACCCCACCGTACGGCATGTGGTCGATGCGAAATGCAGGAACATCGCCGGCGATCAATCCGCCGACCTCAAGTTCTTCGTAGGCATTAAAGATCAGCTTGGCGTCGCGTGTAAAGAGACCGGCCTGCAAGCCATACGGAGACTTGTTTACCAGGCGCAGAGCCTGGTCGAAATCGTCGTACGGTTCAACTGTCACCACCGGCGCGAATATCTCCTGGCAATTTACTTTCATTTCAGGGCGCGTACCGGTTAAAACCGCCGGTTCGAGCACGGATCCATGGCGCTGGCCGCCGCAAAGCAGGCGCGCTCCGCCGACGAACCGCTTCCTGTATCCACTCGCTGGCGCGGACCGCATCGCTT
>CAVRSO010000041.1:0-14462 GCA_963723845.1 uncultured Acidobacteriota bacterium | reverse complement strand
ACAATACGGATGAGGAGCATCACTCTCCGGTTACGGTTCTGGGACACATCACGGCCAATACGCTTTTCCCTAGCGGCGAAAACCCCATAGGGCTGGAAGTGTTGCTCGAAGGGCATGATTTCACGGTGATCGGCGTTCTGGAGGAGCGAAAGCAAGCGATAGGAACCGGCGAGAATCCGGAAGACAATATCGCGCTCGTGCCGTTTTCAATGATACGGAAGCTGCATCCCGAGTTCAAAAACGTGGTCTTGATGGCCAAAGCGGATACCACGGAAAACCTGCCGCTGGTGGTGGACGAAACGCGCGAATATATACGCAGAATGCGAAAGTTAGCTTCCGACCAAGATGACGATTTCGCGATCCTTACGACGGATACGTTTCTGGATTTGTGGAAGCAGATCTCCAGCGGAATCTTCATCGTGATGCTCGCCGTCGGATCCGTCGCGTTGCTGGTCGGCGGAATCGGCGTGATGAACATCATGCTGGTAAGCGTTACCGAGCGCACGCGCGAAATCGGCGTTCGCAAGGCCATCGGCGCGCGGCGCGCGAATATCTTGCTGCAATTTTTGTTGGAGGCCGTGACTCTTGCGGGCATAGGCGGCGTAATTGGTGTTCTTCTTGGCTCGTCCATTGTTCTTTGCATAAGGCTGGCTTTTTCCAGCTTTCCCGCGACAGTTTCCCCAATGCTCGTCCTGCTCGGAGTATCCGTCGCGAGCATGATTGGGATTTTCTTCGGCGTTTACCCAGCCTGGAAAGCGGCGCGATTAAACCCGGTGGAAGCCCTGCGCTACGAGTAAGCCGCGAGCGCAGTGACCGGTTTTGCCCGCACGTGATATCGTCTCGATTCCGATGCTAATATCTTCAGTCAGTGAAACTGTGAGGTGAGGTGCGCAGTGGATCACGCCCAAGGGTTTTTGAACCTCGTAAACGACGCGAAGCAACGAATCAAGCAAGAGACTTTTCGCGAAACGAAAAAGCGCCTTGATAATGGCGAGAAACTCATCCTCGTGGACACGCGCGAGGACGCCGAATGGGCTCGAGGGCACATTCCCGGAGCAATTCATCTCGGACGCGGCATCATCGAACGTGACGTCGAAAAGACGATTCCAGACAAATCCACGCCGATTGTTCTGTACTGCGGCGGCGGATTCCGTTCTGCACTGGCGGCCGATAGCCTTCAGAAAATGGGTTACCGCAACGTGATTTCGATGGATGGCGGCTGGCGCGGTTGGACTGAGGCAGGCTTCCCCATTATCAAAGATTAAGGACAAGGATTGAAGAATTTGCGCTCGGCTCGGCCCACGCAAGGGTTCGGGTTTATTCCAAAGGAGGTAATCGCAATGACAGCTACGCCGCGTCGCGTCGTCACCGGCCACGACAAGAGTGGGAAATCGATTGTTTTGTCCGATGGAGCCCCACCCATCGAGCTGAAGTTTCCCGAGCGTGGCGTCGCCTTCTACGAAATCTGGAGTACAAACGCGAGCCCAGCTCCGCTTTCAGCCGCGGAGGCCGAGCCCACCCACGAGTTGCTTGAGCTCGCGCCGAAATCGCATGGGACGGTAATTCGAATTCTGGATTTCTCGCCGGGCTTCTCAAAGGAGAGCTCCGGTACACGACCTTTCGTTCACCGTACGGAGAGCGTTGATTATGGAATCGTGCTCGAGGGAGAGATATTCCTTCTTTTGGACGACTCTGAAGTGCACTTGAAGGCTGGCGACGTGGTGGTTCAGCGGGGCACGGATCACGCGTGGGAAAACCGCTCTGGCAGGCCCGCACGCATGGCCTTCGTCCTGGTGGCTGGGGCGTTTAGCGACGAGCTCAAGGCATCTTTGCCCGCTGGCGCGCTTGAGAGAGTAATTCGCGGACCCTTGAAAGCTGCCAGGGGATAGCTCGAAAAAGAGTTGGCTGGGGCGGTTGGACTCGAACCAACACCGTCCTCATTAACAGTGAGGTGCCCTACCGATTGGACCACGCCCCAACTTGGCCGCAAACTGAGTGTAATAATTTACACGATTCTGCGGCGGAGGTGAATGCCGATCGATGGGGTCCTTCGGGGTACTAGGAGAAATGGCCGAGGGAAGGAAGCCGGCCCAGCCCTCAATCCCCTAAAGGGATCCTCGGCTTTCCTTCCCTCTGACGGGCCGATACATCGCACGATCAAAACCAAAGTTAAGGTACTGAAACAAAACGCCGTTAATTGAGCACCTTGCGTAAAAACTCCCAGCCCCCAGTAATTTTTTCGGCGCTACTTCGGGCGTGGTCAGAAACACACAGTTTGTGCCGGTGAGCCCGATACCCTAGAAAGAGTGGCACTGTGGCGATCGAAACGGAGCGCATGGTCCTCAAGGCGTGGCAAATGAGCGACAGAGAGGAATTGCCCGATTAAATTCCGATCTTCGAGTAATGGAATGACTGCCCCGAACCGATTGGATGCGCGCCCGCCACTGAGCAAATCAGAGTGGTTACCTTGACCTCGCAGCGCGCCAGTTGTTATGTTTAAAGATTACACTCGGATCATTGTACCCAGTGTCTAGCGGATGTCTTCGTGTCGGCAATCGAACCATGACTCTGAAGAAAATCGTCATTCGGGGCGCGCGGCAGCACAACCTCAAGAACATCAACCTGGAAATTCCGCGCAACACGCTCACGGTAGTCACCGGACTGTCCGGTTCCGGGAAATCCTCGCTTGCCTTCGACACGCTCTACGCGGAGGGCCAGCGTAGATACGTGGAATCCCTTTCAGCTTACGCGCGCCAGTTCCTCGATCAAATGGAGCGGCCGGAAGTGGATTCGGTTGAGGGGCTCTCGCCTTCCATCGCTATTGAGCAGAAGACCACCACGCGCTCGCCACGATCGACCGTGGGCACAATCACCGAGATTTACGATTACTTGCGTGTAGTTTATAGCGCCATCGGCATGCCGCACTGTCCTCGATGCGGCAAGCCCATCGCGCGCCAATCCACGGAGCAAATCGTGCAAGCCGTCATGGCGCTTAAGCCAGACGACCGCATTATGGTTCTCGCTCCTGTGGTTCGCGGACGCAAGGGAGAATACAAAAAGGAACTCGAAAAGTATGCGAAGGAAGGCTACGTCCGCGCCCGCGTGGATGGCGAGCTGGTCAGTCTAGATGAGCCGGTGCCGCTCGACCGGCGGAAGAACCACACCATCGAAATTGTGGTGGATCGGTTGCTGCTGAAGAACGGTATTCTGCAGCGCCTCGAGCAATCCATCGAAACTGCGCTGAAACTCACGGGCGGCTTGGTAACGATCGCCGTGGTGGGCGGCCAGGAGCATGTCTACTCCGAGAAACTCGCCTGCCCGGATTGCGGCATTTCCGTACCACAACTCGAACCGCGCTCGTTCAGTTTCAATTCACCCTACGGCGCATGTCCGGAATGCAATGGATTGGGATCGAAATACGAATTCGATCCGGCAAAGGTGATTGTCGATTGGACCAAGCCGCTCTTCGAAGGCGGCCTTGGACCGGGTTCTGGTTCCACGCCTCTGCAGCGCACCTTGCGAATCGCTGCCGTCGCTCACGGATTTGACCTCGATGCGCCTTTCGAAAAACTCCCGCGCAAAGTGCAGAACCTGATCCTGCAGGGGAATACGTCAGGCGCTTTAGGAAAAGGGCTGAATTTCGAGGGAGTGGTCGGATATCTGGAAAGCAGCCTCAGAGAATCGAAATCGGATTCATATCGCGAGTGGCTGACGGACTACATGTCGCCCGCTCCTTGCGCCGCTTGCAACGAGCAGCGGCTGCGTCCTGAAAGCCTCGCGGTGAAAATCGGCGGTCTCTCCATTGCCGATTTCACAGCATTGGCTTTATCGGATGCGCGAGTGGCCGTGGACAAAATGCGCGGTAGCCTCACGATGAGACAACGCAAAATCGCCGGGCGGCCGCTGTCGGAAATTTCGGAGCGCATCGATTTCCTGCTGAATGTCGGGCTGGGATACCTCACGCTGGCGCGTTCGGCGGCAACTCTTTCTGGGGGAGAGGCGCAGCGCATCCGGCTGGCCACCCAGATCGGCTCGCGGTTACGGGGCGTGCTCTACGTGCTCGACGAGCCTTCCATTGGTCTGCATCAGCGCGATAATGGTCGCCTGCTCTCCACTCTGGAAACGCTGCGGGATTTGGGAAATACCGTCCTCGTGGTTGAGCACGACGAGGAAACCATTCGCCGCGCCGATTACGTTGTGGATCTTGGCCCCGGCGCCGGCAAAGCGGGCGGCCATCTGGTAGCCTGCGGCATCACCGGAGGAAATCGCCTCCAATTCCGCTTCTCTCACCGGTCAATATCTAACAGGCCGTATGAAGATCGGTGTGCCGCTTCAGCGCCGCGCCGCAAACGGTAAAGTTCTCACGATACTCGGGGCTCACAGTCACAATCTTAAGAATATCGATGTCGCAATACCGCTCGGCGCTGTTATCGGTTGTAACGGGCGTCTCGGGTTCAGGCAAATCCACGCTGGTGAACGACATTCTCTACCGTGCCCTTGCAGCCAAGCTTTACCGGTCGGCGGAAAAGCCCGGAGCATATCGCGCGCTCGCGGGCGCTGAGCACATCGATAAAGTGGTGCAAATTGACCAAGCGCCGATTGGCCGCACTCCGCGCTCGAATCCAGCCACGTACACCGGCGTCTTCGCTCCCATCAGGGAGTTGTACGCGATGCTTCCCGAATCGCGCGAGCGCGGTTACAAGCCGGGCCGATTCAGCTTCAACGTGAAAGGCGGGCGTTGCGAAGCTTGCCAGGGAGGCGGGCAGCGGTGCATCGAAATGAATTTTCTTCCCGATGTCTACGTAACTTGCGAAGTGTGCCGAGGTAAGCGCTACAATGCTGAGACTCTGTCCGTGCGCTACAAAGGCTGCTCGATTTCGGATCTACTCGATTTGCCCATTGAGGACGCGCTGAAAGTGCTCGAAAATATTCCTTCGATCCAGCAAAAGCTGCAAACTTTGGTTGACGTCGGACTCGGCTACGTTCAGCTTGGCCAATCCGCCACAACTCTGTCCGGCGGTGAGGCCCAGCGGACCAAGCTGGCGCGCGAACTTTCCCGCAGGCAGACCGGACGCACTCTCTACATTCTGGACGAACCCACCACGGGTCTACACTTCGACGACGTGAGCAAACTGCTCGCCGTCCTCAACCGCCTCGTCGAGCTCGGCAATACCGTCCTCATCATCGAGCACAACCTGGATGTGATCAAACAAGCCGACTGGATCATCGATCTTGGTCCCGAGGGCGGACAAGAGGGAGGACGCATCGTCGCCCAAGGCACTCCCGAGCATGTGGCGCGCAACAAGAAGTCGTACACTGGCCAAATTCTAGCCCGCGCTTTGAATGGCTCGGACTCGAACGTCGCCGACCCGCCCGCCAGCGTCGCGGCGCGTCAGCTGAGCGCAGGATGAATCAGCAGCCGCCATCAATGCGTCTTCAGCAATCATGAATCTCGAAGAAAACATTCCGCCGCCTGACCAGCCAGTTGAATCCACAGACGTATCCCTGCGCCTGCCCGAGCCTGCGCTGCTGAAAACGGACCAGCCGCCACAGGAGCTTCTCCCAACCGAACCCCAAGTTCCGGTTCCACCAGCAGCGGTTATTCCCGAAGATATCCGCGTCCCCTGGGGCTGGACCGATCTATTGCTCTTTGTGGTCCTCGCATTTGCCGGCACGTTCTTGTTCAGCATTCTGCTCGCCATTGGATTTGCAGTCTTCGGTGTGCCTCTGTCGCGACTTCAAAAGCCGGGCAGCGCCGAGGGTCTCTTCGTCGTGATTAGTCAAGGAATCCTGTTTTTCGTGCTCCTGGGCTACTTGTTCTTGCAAACGCGTGTGCGCTTTCATGCGCCTTTCTGGCGAACTCTAGGCTGGCGCCCTCTGGAGACACATCGCGTTCGTGGTGCCTGGGCTTACCTCGGGCTGATCGTAAGCGGACTCTCGCTCGCGCTGCTTGTCCAAGTCGGTTCCGCGCTTTTCGGCACAAAAACCCAATTGCCGATGGAGCAGTTGTTTCAAGACCGCCGCACCGCCATGCTTCTGGTGCTGATGGCTGTTCTGCTGGCGCCCGTGGTCGAGGAGACGATTTTCCGCGGCTACCTATACCCCCTGATCGCGCGCACCTTCGGAATAACTACCGGAATTGCCGCCACCGGAATACTTTTCGGCCTGCTCCACGCGCCTCAGCTTTGGGGTGGCTGGGTGCAAATCGGATTACTCATTGTCGTGGGCATCGTTTTCACCTACGTGCGCGCCGTCACGCGGACCGTGCTTGGCAGCTACTTGCTCCACGTAAGTTACAATACTTTTATTTCCATCGCGTTTCTTATAGGGACTCACGGGCTCCGGGTTCTCAATCCCGGCCCTTGAGCCACGCTATTTTCGCGGCAAGCGCATCTCGAAGCGGAGCCAATTCATTGCGCACGGTTGAACCCATCGAATGGACCTCAAAAGGTGTGGTCATGCTCGACCAGCGGCAATTGCCGGCCGAGGTTGTCTACCACACCTACACCGATTATCGTGACGTCGCCAAGGCCATCAAAGCCATGGTCATTCGCGGCGCTCCCGCAATTGGCGTCGCCGCCGCGATGGGTATCGCCCTTGGCGTCCAGCGCTCCGAGGCAAATACTCTCGTCGAGATGCGCTCGGAATTCGCCACGATTTGCGACACGATTTCGCGCACCCGTCCCACCGCCGTCGATCTGTTCTGGGCCGTCGAACGATTCAAGCGCCGCTTCGATGAACTCGCCGCCGGCGACGCAAGCGACGAGCCGAAAGCTCTCGCTCGAATCCGCGCGGCGCTCGTCGAAGAGGCCCGAATCCTCCACCAGGAACGCCGTGAAGCCGATGAGCGCATCGGCCGCTTCGGCGCCGAGCTAATGCCCAAAGCCGGCCGCGTGATGACGCAATGCAACGCCGGCGCTCTCGCCACCGGTGGAATCGGCACAGCGCTCGGCGTCATTCGAATGGCTGTCGAGGGAGGTTATCGAATCGAAGTGCTAGTTCCCGAAACGCGGCCGTATTTGCAGGGCTCGCGGCTCACTGCCTGGGAGCTGCATCAGGACCACATTCCCCTCACCCTCATCACGGACAACATGGTCGGCCACTTCTTGAAAACCGGTGGCGTGGCAGCCGTGGTCGTGGGCGCCGACCGGATCGCGCGCAATGGCGACACCGCCAACAAAATCGGCACGTACGGCATTGCCGTGCTCGCGAAAGAAAATAAAGTCCCGTTTTACGTGGCCGCGCCGATTTCGACGCTCGATCTTTCCCTCGCCTCGGGCGACGAAATTCCTATCGAGGAACGCTCCGAGGAAGAAGTAACGCATCTTGCCGGCCACCGTATTTCACCCGACGTCCGCGCCGCGCATCCTGCCTTCGATGTCACTCCCGCGCGTTACATCGCCGCGATTATCACCGAACGCGGCATCGCCCGCGCGCCGTTCGAAGATTCGCTCGCAAAATTGTAAGGATTGTAAGACCGGATCACTTCATGTCGCGCCAGTTCGGTCCCGCCTTGCTTTCCACCAGCAGAGGAACGCGCAATTTATATACGCCTTCCATCACTTCCTTCACCAGATTCCTCAGCCGCGGGATTTCTCCTTCGGGAGCTTCGAAGAGTAGTTCGTCGTGCACCTGCAGAATCATGCGCGCCTCGAACTCTCCAGCCAAACGGCGATCCAGCTCGATCATAGCCAGCTTGATCAGGTCGGCCGCTGCGCCTTGCATCGGAGTATTCATCGCCGTGCGCTCGGCGAAGTTGCGCAAATTCGGCTGCGGCGCATTGATTTCGGGAATCGGGCGGATGCGCCCGAAAAGCGTTCTGGTAAATCCGGTCCTGCGGACCTCCGCGATCTGCGCGTCGAGGTATTTTTTCACGCCGCTGTACGTTTCGAAATATGCGTTGATCCACTTCGCGGCTTCTTTGGTGTCGATTCCCAGTTCTTGCGCCAAGCCAAACGGCGAAAGCCCGTAAATCACTCCGAAATTGATCACTTTGGCCACCCGGCGGTGCTCGCGCGTTTGCGCCAGCGGCGGGACGCCAAAAACCTCCTGCGCCGTGCGCGAATGAATGTCCTCGCCGCGCCGGAAAGAGTCCACAAGAATCGGGTCCCCGGAAAGATGTGCCAAAATGCGCAGTTCGATTTGCGAATAGTCGGCGGAAAGCAGCAAGTGGTTCGGCGACGCGATGAATGCCGCGCGTATCTCGCGCCCAAGTTCCGTGCGTATCGGAATGTTTTGCAAATTTGGATTGGACGAGCTCAGCCGCCCCGTCGTCGTGCCGGTCTGGCTGAAGCGCGTGTGCAACCGGCCAGTCTCCGCGTTGATCAGTCGCGGCAGGGCGTCCGCATACGTAGATTTCAGTTTAGAAAGCTCACGGTATTCCAGAATTTTTCGGGGCAGCTCGTGTATCAGCGCGAGTTCCTCCAGCACTTCCGCCGCCGTCGATCGCGATTTCGCGCGGCTCCGGCGCGGCGCTTGAAGATTCAACTTATCGAAAAGCACCTCGGCAAGTTGCTGCGGCGAGTTGATCTTGAATTCGAAACCTGCCAGCTCCCAAATGGATTTTTCGAGCCGCGCGATCTCTTCCTCCGCCTTCGCGGAAATGATCTGCAACTCTTTCCGGTCCACCCGCACCCCGGCGGCTTCCATGCGCGCCAGTACCGGTGCCAGCGGCAAATCGATTTTCTCGTAGACGTCCACCAGGCCTTGCTTTTCCACTTCCGCGCGAAGCACGGGCGCAAGCCGCAGCAGAAAATCCGCGCGCTCCCCCGATGCTCCAGAGAGCGTCCGGTTCAAATGGCGCAGCACCACCTCCGCAAAAGCGTGATTCGCCGTCGTGGGACGAATAAGGTAGGAATAGAGCATCGTGGCGTGGCGGATTCCCGCAATTGGCTTGGCGCCGTTCGCCGAGCCGCCGGAGGCCAGCAGATGAAAGAGTTTCGGGTCGTGGACGACCTTGGAACGATTCGCATCGCTCAGCCAGTCATGCATCGCACCGAGCATTTTGTTTTCGGCATCGTTCATGGCCGTGCGCGCCGCGTCGGCTTTCACGGACATCTCGACGCCCGCAACCCGCGTCCCGAAGCCTTCGTCATCCGGATCCTCGGCATCCAGCGCCAGCCAAACCGCTGCATCGACTGCCGGTGAAGTGCCACTCGCAAATTCCCGGAGCGCCGCCGCTGATTCCAGCGCAGCATAGTCCGTCACGCGCGATTCGACCGGCACGGCCACTTCCTTCAACAGTGACGTAAATCCAAGTTCGGCGTAAAACGCCCGCAGCGCGATCGCGTCCGGTTCTTGCAATCGCAGCGCTTCCAGCGAAAGCGGTACCGGAGCGTCGGTAGGAATCTTCGCCAATTGCTTGCTTAGGCGCACGAATTCCCCGCATTTTTCCAGCGCCTCGCGATAGCTCGCTCTCTTCACTTCCGCCGCGCGCGCCACGGCCTCTTCGGCGCTCCCGAATTGCTGGATCAACTGGCGCGCGCCTACTTCCCCGATTCCCGCTTTTCGGCGTTCTCCCGGAGCGGGCTTGTCGTTGGGATCTCGCGCGCCGGGAATGTTATCGATCGAATCGCCCATCAGCGCCATCACGTCCGCCACCTTCTCGGGCGGAACGCCCATGATCTCTTCCACTTTTTTCTCGTCTACGATCAGGTCGCCCTTCGCGGGATTGAGCAGCCGCACGCGCCCGTGCACAAGTTGCATCAGGTCCTTGTCGCTGGTGATGATGTAAACGTCGAGGTCTTCCTTCTCCGCCTGCAGCGCCAGCGCGGCGATCACGTCGTCGGCTTCGTATCCCGGATATTCCAGGATCGGCAAACGCATCGCCTCGCAGTAACGACGCACAAACGGAATCTGGATCGAAAGATCGTCCGGCATCGGCGCTCGTTGCGCTTTGTAGGCCGCAAAAATCTTGTCGCGAAACGTGGGAGCGGAAACGTCGAAGACAACCGCCACAAAATCCGGCCGCAGCGCCGGATTATTTATCAAGCGCCGCATCATGGTCGCGAACAGATACGGTACTTTCGTGGGGACGCCCGACGACGTTTGCAGCCGGTCCATCGGCGCAAAGAAGGCGCGGAAGATGTACCCCATCGCGTCAACCAGGAAGAGCCGTTTTGGAGTTTTAGCGGGCATGCGAAATTATTCTCGGTCGGGACCGTCCCGTGGAATTTTGCGCTTAGAACGGAGGCGGATCGATAAGGTTCAGTATATCAAACAGAGGGATCGGAACTTTGGCGAGCGCGTTCACGGCCGCCGGTAGAGCGCTCGGAATCGCCGCACCCATGGCGGCTCGGGTTCGGCATAATCCTCGAAGAATTCTTCTTTCAATCCCGCGCGCAGAAAGCCATCGAGTGCGTTTCGCGTCAGCGGCCAAGGCGGCCCTTGTCCCTCTGGCTCCCCATCCGCGCGGCCTCGCGCAATCACCAGCAGCAGCCCGTTCGGAGCTACAAATTGCGCGATCGCCTGGATCGTTTTTGCGTGCAACTCCGCCGGGAACGACTGCACGGTGAAAATCTCCAGCACGAAATCGAAGCTCTTCAACCAGCTCGCTGGCGGATCAAACAGGTCCGCCACCGCGTACTCGACCTGCGTCTGTGAAAACCGCTTCTTCGCCCACTCGATGGCCGTCTTCGAAACGTCAAATCCGGTTGTCTTGAATCCCCAGGCGGCAAGTTGCTCGGCGTCGTCGCCGAACCCGCTGCCGATCACCAGCGCACGCTTGCCCGCCGTCGCGCATGGATGCGTCTTCCAGAAATCAAGCAATCGAGGGTTGGGCTCAAAATCGTCCCAAGGAACCGTCGCCTCCCCGCGTTTCGCTTCCTGGTAGAGCTCCTCGAACCATCCCACCGAATCATTCTTGCGAATGTATTCCGCGGCTAACTCCCGCGCCCGAGCACGTCGGTCCGGCATTCCGGCATTCTATCGAGAAATCCGCCTCTAACGTGACAATGTAGCCCCGGCGCCCGACCTCTTCGTTGCGTCAACAAGCTGGGCCAGGCGCTGTGTCATATACTCAAGCCCTCTTGAGTTCGTGACGAACGCCTTGCTTGTCCGGCAATATAACTTCGTAGCTTGGAACACATGAAGAAAGGAGACATCCCTTGAAACTGCGAGGCTGCCTACTGGCGATCCTTTGGCTAACGTTCCCTCCTTCTCCCGTAAGCGCGCAACACCACCACGGAACACAGGGTGCTCCCTCCGCTCCCGCGACCCTGTTAGCAGGCTTGGGTTCGCTGCACCATCCGATCGCCACCACAAGCGACGAAGCTCAGAAATTCTTCGATCAAGGCCTGACCTTCGTCTATGCCTTCAATCATGGTGAAGCGGTACGCTCTTTTGAGCGCGCTGCGGAATTGGATCCGAACTCACCGATGCCGTACTGGGGCAAGGCGCTTGCCCTTGGCCCGAATTACAACGAGGTACAGCCGGACCGCGAAAAGGCTGCCTACGACGCGATTCAAAAGGCTCGATCTCTCGAGGCATCGGCTCCCGAAAGCGAACGCGATTACGTGGACGCGCTCGCGCACCGCTTTACGAATGATCCCAAGCCGGATTACGACCACCTCGGCCGCGCGTACGCATCTGCCATGCGCGATCTGTATAACCGTCATCCGGATGATCCGGATGCCGCGACTCTCTTTGCCGAAAGCCTCATGGATCTGCATGCCTGGGATTTGTGGACAAGCGATGGCAAGCCCGGGGAGAACACTCCCGAAATCGTCTCGGTGCTCGAAGGGACTCTGCAGCGTTGGCCGGACCATGTCGGCGCAAACCATTTCTATATTCACGCTATGGAGGCATCGCCCTATCCGGACCGCGCGCTGCCAAGCGCGCAGCGCCTTCGAACCATGGTGCCTGCGGCGGGACATCTGGTTCACATGCCGGCGCACATCTACATTCGCACCGGCGATTACGAAGCCGCGGTCAAGAGTAATCAGCAGGCGGTGGCCGTGGACGACGCGTACCGGCGCGCGATGTCCACCGCCAACATGACCTACGTCGTCATGTACGGCGAACACAACCTACATTTTCTCGCCGCTGCCGCGATGATGGACGGCGACTTCGACACGGCATCCCGGGCCGCCAGAGAACTCGAGTTACGAGCGAAAGCCGCCGTCGCGGATATGGGCGGGGCTGAAGCGTTCCTGCCGATGCCGGCATTTGCTCTGCTGCGCTTCGGGCGCTGGGACGACGCACTGGCGTTGTCAGAGCCGGACGGTAAATTGAAGGGTCTGACCTTGGTCTGGCACTACGCTCGGGGTTGCGCATTTGCAGAAAAAGGAGACGCCACGAAAGCCGACGTAGAGCGCAGAGCTATGGAGGTGACGTACAAACAGATCCAGCCGGGGATCGCTTTCGGAATGATGAATAACGACTGGGGCACGATCCACGATCTTGCAGTAGACACTCTTGACGCTCGGATTGCTACTGCACGCGGTGACCTTCCTGGGGCGGTTGAAAAGTGGCGCGCGGCTGTCGCCGTTCAGGATCGCATGCGCTATAACGAGCCGTCCGACTGGTTTTACCCCGTTCGCGAATCGCTAGGTGCTGCTCTGCTGAGCAGCGGGCAAGCCGAAGAAGCCGAGCACATCTTCCGCCAAGATTTGCAGAAGAATCCACGCAACCCGCGTTCCCTCTTTGGGTTGTGGAAGTCACTCGAGGCGCAGAAAAAGACAGTTGATGCGGAATGGGTGCGAACTTCTTTTGAGGCGGCCTGGAAAGGCGGGCCGGAAGCGCTGCGCCTGGCCGATTTCTGAGTTGGAAACGTTCGTCCCGGATTTGCCGGCGCAACTCGCAAAAAAACAGCCCCGGCCGAAGCCGGGGCTGTTGGTAAATCCGCCAGGGTTGAATAAGGATTAGTCGCCGGCCACGGTTGCAGGTTCGGAGTTCACCGCCTGCTCTGCGCCGTCGCCGTTCGCGGGCTCGGCACGCTTCACCGTCGCGCCCGGAACAGCAGTGAGAATCTCGTCCATTGTGCCGATCTGCATCAGCGGCTCGGACTTCTTCTTCAACACGAGTTCCTCGTAAATCTTTCGCACCTTGGCTGCTTCTTCGTACGCCTGCTTGCGGCGGATGCGGTCTTCCTCGGCCGCGGTGAGCGGAATGTCGTGCTCTAGGTGACGCACCCGAGATGCATCCTCGGCGTCAATCTTCAGCGAGGTCTCGTATGAGCCGATATCGACTCTTTTGTTCTTGGCGTAGATTTCATGCTTGCCGTGCTTTTTGTACCACTCGGCGACGGTCGCATTCTTGTGCATGTTTTCGATGATCTGCCGCCAGCCCACGCCGGTGTTGTACGCGCAGAACGAAATTTCGCCCTTCTGCGTGGCATAGGGGATGATGCACATCTCGGTGCGGCGGAAATCGTAGTTAAAAAGGTCCTGAAACCACATGCCGGCGATGAACAGCATGTTCCATGGGTCTTCGGCGCGGCGCTTCATGGCGTCTTCGTACGTGCGGTTGGGATTGGTGCGGCCGTATTTGCGGTCGGAATTCTTAGAAACGGCCCAAGTCTTGTCGAACTTCTTGAGGATGTCTTTCACCTTCAGGCTTGGCGGCGCCTGGAACGGGCTGTAGTTCCTCAGCATCGCTAGCGCCATCATGAACGCGGAGAATTTCTTGCTGCGCGCGGCGTCAGTGATTGCGCTCACGTCTTTCACCAGCTGCGGAGCGTTGAGGAAGCGCGAAATCGGCGCCCACTCCTTGGTTTCCTTGTGGACCATCAGCGCGGTTCCTACGCCGCAGTTCGGGTGGCAACCGCAGGAAAGCGCGCCCCACTGTGCGTCGGGTCCATGCACCATGTCGGCGAAGCCGGCAAAGGGTGAAATGAACGACAGCGGGAACCAATCGCGCGTCGGTTCAACTTTGCCAACCTGCGTGCTGACGTCTTGCGCCAGGTGCGAGAGCGTGTAGCGTTGGCGGAGGCGGCGTTCCGGAGTGATGTCCTCGTCGCGGCCGGTAAACGAAACCGGCTGGAACGAAAGGAACGCGATTTTCTTCGGGTTTTCCATCGCGAACTTGACGATCGGACCAACCTGATCGTTGTTCACATTGTTGACGATGGTAGTTACCAGCACGATTTCGACGCCCGCCTCGTGCAGGTTGTCAATCGCGCGGATCTTCACGTCAAACAGGTTACCGACTTGGCGGTGGCTGTTGGCGTCGTTTCCGATGCCGTCGAATTGCAGGTACGCGTAGCGCAAGCCCGCTTCGAAAGCCTTCTTCGCGAATTCCTTGCTCTTGGCGAATTCGATGCCGTTGGTCGCCGCCTGCACGCTGTTGTATCCAACTTTCCGCGCATAGCGCACAGCGTCCAAGAAATACGGAGACATGGTCGGCTCGCCGCCGGAAAACTGCACGGACATCTGCCTCTTCGGCTTGATCTTCGTGGCGTTGTCCAGAATTTCCTGAATTTCTTCCCAGCTCAGTTCGTGGACGTAGCCCACTTGGTTCGCGTC
>CAVRSO010000040.1:0-35963 GCA_963723845.1 uncultured Acidobacteriota bacterium | reverse complement strand
CCATGAAGCAGGGATCGCACATCATGTTGCAGCGGTTCGTCAGGTCCACGGTAAGCACCGCGCCGCGGCCGTGCCGCACCGTGCTCGATCCGTGGTTGTGAAGCTTCTCATCGTTGTGCGCCGGAATATCGCGACCCGGAAAATTTCCCTCAATCCATTCGAGAAACTTCGCGTCGATGGCCATCAAATCTTCGTACTTGCCATGCGTCGCGCACTCTTTCACCATCCAGACTTGGCCATCGCGCTCGATAATTTGCGCTTTGATTTCGCCGACTTTTTCGTGCACCAGGTCGGTCCAATCCTTTTTGCCGTCGATGATCGATTCGCGCGCTTCCTTCACGCAGGCCGGACAGAGCGAGTCCGTTGTCCGCGGCCAGCCCAGCGTGGGCTTGGATTTTTCCCACGATTTCAGCAGTGGTTTGTCCGACCACTTCGGCGTGAACGAGGGGTTCGGGTTGTGCTTGTTGAAAAATTGAATCGTGTCGAAGGTCACTCCCGCCGTTTTGCATACCGCCCAGTCGAAAGTTTTCCAAAGTTGATTCCCTAACGTCTTCGGCATAGTCCTCCACCTTCCTTCGTAGTAAAGCCGTTAAAAAGACTTAAGAATTTTTGCTTCTGCCCCTGCCCCAGGGGTGGGCATCGATTCACGGTTGCGGATACCGCAAACACCCGTAAATGGTTACCCTACCAGAGTTTGCCCCCTAGCTTCGCCCCCGTCTAGGCCGGTGCATCCAAAGGGGTAAATGGGGGGTCGAACGGCAGTCACAGGGCCTAACCGGAGGCCCAAGTACCAGGGGGCCTAGCGGCGAGAAATGGTACTTTTTGTGAAAATGGCCACAGTTTCTGCTAGTCGTACTTTTGTCACCAAATTTGAACATTAAAACCGAGGCAATTCATTGAAAACAAAGAAGAGGAGGCGATACGAAGAGACGCGTTTGCTACGATACTGTCGCATTTTATCTTTCCATCTAGAACCAACTTTCGACCAACAAGCCGGGCCGAACGGGTCACTCCAGGTTCAAAGGCGTACGGAGGACGCCGATCGCGAAGTGCGCCAGGAGGGGCGCCTCGTCATCGAGCTGAATCCAGCGGATCACGCAATGGTCCTTCATGTATTGGGAGACTTTCGTCTCGGTGATCCCCAGATACTCTCCCAGCTTCTCCTTAAGGCCGCCTTCAGAGTAGCCTCCCCGGCCGGCGCGGGGGTTCTTGCCGGCGCGGCCCCCCCGCACGAGGTTTCCGCAGGCTATGCGAAGTGTCTGGCAGGATTCCACGTAGTACGAAGTGATCTGGTCCGAGTCCGAAAGCAAGAGTACGCCGGGACTTGCGGGAGCCTCGTCCGATTCGTCCAGGCGGTGAGCGGGGCTGGTAACGAGGCGACGCAGCATGGATTCGAGCTGCGCCATTCTGGAAGCCAGAGCCGGATCGCCGGCGCGGCCTTGCGCGGAGCGTTCAGAAGAGAGCCGCGAAGGCGGCGCTTCGATTGTGGCCGCAGGCGTCACGCGCGCCGATGGCGGGGCAACGCGCTCTTGCCGTCCCATCGCGACGGATGGCGCCGATGGCTCGGGGACGGCTGCCGGCGATGCAGCGGCTTCGGCGAAAGCTTGCGCGGGAAGTCTGGATTGATTCACTCCGTCTTTTCGCCGTCTGCCACGGCCGCCGCGGCGTCCGCGACGTCTTTTTTTTCGCGCGGACTCTAGAACTGTTCCGCTCTCCGCTCCCGCACTTGGCGAGGCGGGCGCGGCAGCGTCTTCGGCATGCGAGAGAATTTCTTCGGCTTCCTCTTCGTCAGCGTTTGCGGAAATGATTTCGCCAGTAGCTGGCGGTGTGCCGGAGGATTCCGAAATGGCTGCCGAGTGGTTCAGTGTTTTGATTTCCTCGTGCGGTGGGGGAAGTTCGAGGCCGAGCCGCGTCAGGGCTTCTTCCGCTTTTTTCTTCCAGTCGGCGCGGCGAAAACGCTGCGCTGCAATGGTGTACCAGTTACCAGCTTCGGCGGTGTGCTCCGCTTTTTCTTCGAGGGCGCCCAATTCCCATGCGACCATCGCATCGCGGGTTCGCTGAAAAAGCTCGGAAAGTTTCGCGGGTGCGTCAGCGCTATTTTTGGCCTTGCGTATCCTAGCCTGGATTTGTCGCCAGTCAGCCATGTCGGGGTATTGTAACAGCCGCCGAAGGTTAGGCCAATCAAGTCCGCTCACAACGCCGCTCGCCGCCGCGATCCTCTCGCCCATGCTATATTTTCTCTTGTCTCTGAGCGGGTGCGCTTGCGAGGAGGAGTTGTGAAAATGGAACGCTTGGTTTGCGTGGTCGCGCTGCTGCTTCTGGGGCCTGTCGCGGCGGCGCAGTCCGGATTTGAGCCGCTGAACCGGTGGAAGGCGGCAGTGCTCGGCGGGAGTCAGACCGCGCTCGCGCAAATGTATTTACAAATTCCTCCAAGCCAAGTGCAGACGCCGGAAGGTAAGGTGCAAGATGCGGCGGCGGAGGCTCGTTTTTGGTCCGCTGTGGCGGCCAAGGGTCCGACTCACGTGAATGTGAAAGTTCTCGACGTGGAGCGTCCGCAACCCGGCCAGGTGAACATAATTTTTCGAGTGGAGATGATGTTGCGGACGAGTTCGGGCGAGCAGCCGTTCGTTGTTGAGGGTGCGCAGGTTTGGATTCAACAGGGAGGCGATTGGCGTATCGCGGCAACGCAAAGGGGCGACCTTCAACCGAATCCACAGCGCCGCCTGCCCGAGCCTGCAAAGCCGAACGTAGATCTATATCCTTCGCCGGAGCAGGCTCAGTCCGAGATCAGCGCCGCGCTCGCCTCCGCCGCGAAAGATCACAAGCGCGTGATCCTGGTATTCGGCGCGAACTGGTGCTACGACTGCCACGTTCTAGACGCGGCTTTTCACTCGCCCAACATCGCACCGCTGGTCAACAAGAATTATCACGTGGTCCACATCAGTGTGGGTGACGAAGGAAATAAGAATCTCGATCTTGCCGAGAAATATGGCGTACCGCTAAAGAAAGCGGTGCGCGTCCCAAGCCTTGCCGTGCTCGACCCTGACGGCAAGGTGGTTTACAGCCAGAAGCAGGGCGAGTTTGACGACAGTACGCGCATCGGACGAATTGACGTAGTTTCGTTCCTCAAGAAATGGGCTCCGGCCCGCGCGAGCTAGAACCAGCCGCCTCTGTTCGTTGACTTGATTCCTGACGCGCCCTAAGATGTGCTACACGTGCCAGTCACCGACTCGCTAATCGGCCGAACAATCTCGCACTACCGCATCGTCGAGAAGGTGGGTGGCGGCGGGATGGGAGTTGTCTACAAGGCCGAGGACACCGGCCTGCACCGGTTCGTTGCGCTCAAGTTCCTTCCTGACGCGTTCGCGACAGACGCACAAGCTCTGAACCGCTTCAACCGTGAGGCACAGGCCGCGTCCGCCCTGAACCATCCCAACATTTGCACCATCTATGAAGTCGGCGAGGTGCCGCTTCCATCTGGCGGAACGAATGCCAGCCAGCCTTTCATCGCGATGGAATTCATGGAAGGCGCCACGCTGAAGCACCGCATTTCGGGCAAGCCGCTACGGGTAGAGCAAGTGCTGGAGTGGGGGATCGAGATTGCGGACGCTCTGGATGCAGCGCACGACAAGGGAATCATCCACCGCGACCTGAAGCCCGCCAACATTTTTGTCACGGAGCGCGGGCACGCCAAGATTCTAGATTTTGGCTTAGCCAAACTGGCCCGAGCAGGTGCGAAGGTTGGCGTTTCGCAGATGCCGACGACCGACGAGGACATATCGCTGACCAGCCCTGGCACGCGCCATGGGCACGATGGCTTACATGTCCCCGGAGCAGGCCCGAGGCGAGGAACTGGACGCACGGACGGATTTGTTCTCCTTTGGGGCAGTGCTCTACGAAATGGGGACAGCGCGGATGGCGTTTCAGGGCAGTACGGCTGCTGTCGTTCACGACGCCATCTTGAATCGAGCGCCGATTTCTCCATTAAAGCTGAACACCGACTTGCCCACCGAGCTAGCAGCAATCATCGACAAGGCGCTGGAGAAAAACCGCAAGCTGCGCTACCAGAATGCCACTGACATCCGGACTGACTTGCAGCGGCTGAAGCGCGATTCAGATTCGGCGTGGTTGCCTAAAACGACGAGGACGACGTCGCACCTTGAAAAGCGCGGAAAGATTGTAGCCGCCGCTTGCATCGCGTTCCTGGCGCTTGCCCTGGGCGGTTATCTGTACTTCCACCGCACGCCGAAGCTATCCGAGGAAGACACGCTTGTGCTGGCCGACTTCACCAATACAACCGGTGACCCGGTCTTCGACGACACCTTGAAGCAGGCGATTTCCGTGCAGTTAGCGCAATCCCCGTTCCTTAACATCCTTTCATATGCAAGAATCCGCGCCACTCTCAGGTTGATGGCCAAGCCGCCGGATACCAGGCTCACGCCGGAAGTGGCGAGCGATCTCTGCCAACGAGCGGGTGGCAAGGCGTACATTTCAGGTTCGATTTCGACCCTCGGCAGTCAGTATGTGATCGGCCTCGATGCCACCGATTGCAAGACTGGCGATCCCATCGCGCAGGAACAAGTGACGTCGGAGAACAAGGAACACATCCTAAAAGCCCTGGACCAAGCGGCGGCCAAGCTCCGGGAGAAGCTCGGTGAGTCGCTCAGCACGGTCGAGAAATTCGACGCCCCCCTCGACCAGGCAACCACTCCCTCTCTCGAAGCCCTGAAGGCCCTCTCCGTGGGGATTAAAACTCTGCAGGAGAAAGGCAGCGCGGCAGCGATTCCCTCCTTCAATCGCGCCATCGAACTCGATCCTAATTTCGCTGCCGCTTACGAAGTGCTGGGAATTTCGTACTCCAATCTCAGAGAGCCCGGTCTGGCCACTAAGAATCTGCAGAAGTCTTTTGATTTGCGTGACAGGGTGAGCGAGAGAGAGAGATTGCGCATCTCGAGTTCTTATTACCTCCTGGCCACCGGTGAACTCGAAAAGGCTATCCAGGTTTATGAACTCTGGTCCCAGACCTACCCACGCAACAGCGAACCATTCGGGAATTTGGGCGTCGGTTACACCTACCTGGGACAGTACAAGAGGGCGATTACCGCGAGCCTGGAGGATCTCCACTTGAACCCGGGCAGCGCGGCGGCTTACACCAACCTCGTGAGTCTCTACCCGGCGGTGAATCAGCTCGACGAAGCGAACGCTACATATCAGCAGGCGATAGCGCACAAGGTTGACAACCCGTTCCTGCATGGAAATCGCTATGGAGCGGCATTCCTGGAGAACGACGCCGCTGAGATGCAGCGGCAAGTTGCCGCGGCTACTGGCAAACCAGGGGAAGACGTGCTTTTTTCGTTCGAGTCCGACACCGCGGCGTTCTACGGGCTTTTGGCAAGCGCCCGCAGACTCTCTCAACGCGCGATCGACTCCGCTAACGCCGGTGACTCAAAAGAGACTGCAGCAGAATGGCAGATGGACTCCGCCCTGCGGGAAGCTGAGTTTGGCAACATATCGCGCTCGCGTGAGGAAATCACCTCCGCGCTCGCCGAAGCCCCCACTCGGGATGTAAACGTTCTCGCCGCTCTGGCGCTGTCGCGCATCGGAGATGTCAGCCGCGCCGAGAGCTTGGCACTCGGTTTAGCGGAACGCTTTCCCCTCAATACGGCTATAAACCACTATTGGTTGCCGGCCATTCACGCCTCGATCGAAATGGGACGGAAGAATCCGGCTAAAGCTCTCGAAGATCTCCAGACCACAGCAGACTACGAATTGGGTACACCTCTTCCGCAGTTCGAGGTTGGGGGTTCGCTATATCCCGTGTATATTCGCGGCCAAGTGTACCTATCACTACATCGGGGCAAGGAAGCAGCAACCGAGTTTCAAAAGTTGTTAGACGAGCGCGGGGTCGTTGTAAATTGCCCGCTGGGTGCTCTGGCACGCCTCCAGCTCGGCCACGCCTACGCGCTCTCGGGTGACAAGGCGAAAGCGGCAGGCGCCTACCAGGATTTCCTTGCGCTGTGGAAAGACGCCGACCCGGATATTCCCATCCTGAAGGAAGCCAAAGCGGAATACGCGAAGTTGCAATAACCCACCGAGCTCCAAGAAAACGGCCTCTGATTGACTAGTCATCTCTGAGGGGCTTGAGGAACGTCGGATGTGCGGACTACGCTAAGGCCCAGCGCCTGGCTTTGTCAGGGGCGGGGATATCTGTGTAGCCGCGAAACGGGGTGGCGGCATGAGTAAGCACAGCTCGGACGTTCGACAAAACGGCATGCTGACCCGGCGTGAGGTGCTTTACGGCCTCGGAGCATTTCCACTGGCGTCGACTGTGTCAACGCCGAGGACTCGTGCGTTCAGAGGGGTGTTCAAGGGGACCGGCACGATCGATGTCGAGGGTGGGCGGCTCGAGTATTCGGTGCGAGGCAATGGCCCAACGATCTACATGATTCCCTCGTTCGGCCGCGGCTGCGAAGACTTTGACGCGCTGTCTGATACGCTGGTACGGAACGGCTACAGGGTTGTGTGCGCCCAGCCGCGTGGCGCTGGCGCCAGCACCAGCGTGAAGAAGGAGCTGACCCTGACCGACATGGCCAACGACGCCGCCACGGTCCTGAAGGCGGTGGGCGGAACGCCGGCCGTTCTCCTTGGCCACGATTTCGGTCAACGGATCACGCGTACGCTTGCCGCTGAACACCCCGAATTGGTGAAGTGCCTGGTAATGTTCGCCTGCGGCGGCAAGATCAAGATGGCGCCGGAGGTTGGACGCGCCGGCGAGCTGTGCTTCGATCTCTCTCTGCCATGGGAGGTGCGCAAGGCTGCGGTGCGCTACGCGTTCTTTGCGCCCGGCAACGACCCCACCCCCTGGCAGGGTGGCTGGTATCCAGAAGCCGGCAAACTGCAACGTGGTGGCATACGGGATCCGGTCAGCACGTATTGGGCTGCAGGCGGCGTGGTGAAGGTGTTGGTCGTCCAGGGGCTGCAGGACATCTCGGCCGTGCCCGAAAATGCACGTCTGTTCAAGGCCGATTTTCCCGACCGGGTACAGCTCGTCGAGATCAATCATGCCGCGCACGCACTTCTGCCGGAGCAGCCCAAGCAAGCTGCCGAAGCGGTGCTGAGATTTCTTTATGAGAACGCTAGCCGACCATGAGGTGAATGGGTTACGCGCGGGCAAGCGAAAGATGCCGGGCTGAAGCCGCTGGCGCTACAAATTGGGCGGCAAATCGATTTGCATTGCCTTTCTCAGACCGCCACCGCGGTTGCCTTGGGCGTAGCTAGTCTTGCCTCTTGCGAAGAGTTACCTGACGGCCATTTAGCCGATATTGGGAATCCGTGCAAAACAATACAACTTGTTTGGCGTCCCTGTCGCTCGGCTGATCCACGGTGATCTCGATCCAACACGCAACATACTCTTCAACCTCGATGCCCATCCCTTCATCCCAATCAGTCAACAAACGGCCGACTGTTGCGCGAATCGTGGTTGCAGGGGAGTCTTCGTAGAACAGTTCAATTCGATCACCAGATTCGAGATTTAGCATTGCACCTCCAAGCCCACCAGATCTTGGATTTCCGTTGAGACGTTATAGCACCAACCCGAGTGGGCGAGCCGAGGAAAATGACCAAAGGCCTTAGGCAGGTTGGGTAAAGCTGCCTGTTGACCGACACTGAGGCAGGCGCTCCTTTTGCGCCTCAGCCAATGCTTGCCGCACACCAGCGTATTTCTCCCTCAGTTTTGCGGCACCGAAAAGCTCGCACTTCTGATTTATTTGGTGGGCACTAGTATCGGAGCGCCCTTGTCCTTTACCAAGAACACCACAAATTTTGCTGGCTTCGTATTGCTCGCATTCCGGCTGACGACATGAACATCGTCTGGGCTTTCATAGAAGGGTTTGACCAGGTGTCAACGTCACTTGCTTTCCGCCTCTCACCTGCATCACGACGGAGCCTTCCAGCACATAGACAAACGCGTAAGCATTGTGGCGATGTATAGGGTCCGCACTGCCTGGCGGACAATCCACGGTGATCATCAAACCTTCTTTGCCAGGAAACTTTGTGAGGTCTTTCGATAGGAGCTGCGTTACTTTAGCTTCCGGCGTTACCTTGGCTTCCGGCGCTGTCTTAGCTTTCTGTGCTACCAGCGTGACGGAGATGAGACATCCCAACACCAGAATTGGTTTAATGAATTTCATAAATTAACCTTTCGTCTGGGCGACGCCATTCAATGCGTCGTGTTTGTTCCTCGGCACTTCCCACTACGCGTGATGTCAAAGTCTCAGGTTCGTTTCGTCGCCGTCGCGGCGGCTGCGGGCTGCGGCACGTGAGCCGGCTGGGCTTGCTCATCGAATTTTCGGCGCGCCTTCTCTACGTGTTTGAGGTTTTCCGCGGCCCAGACCCATACACCGCAAAAGGCTGCACCGAGGCTCATGCCGAGCTGAGTTAGGTTGTATTCGACCTTTGGCGGCACGACGGGATGCACGGTCCTCGTCACTAGACCGTCACGCTCCATCTGGCGCAGGGTCTGCGTGAGCATCTTTTGGCTAATGCCTTCGACCAACTCGCTTAGTCGCGTGAATCGCAGCGTCCCGTTTTCCGCCAGTATCTCAAGAATCAGCATGGTCCACTTGTCGGCTACGCGGCCGATCAGGTCGTTCACCAAGGCTTCAATCCTGGGATCAAGGTTGTCAGGAGGAGTGTGGGCGGCATAAGCCTTCGCCATCGCGATTTGCTGCTCGCTGAAGCGTGAAATCTTCGGCAATCTTCCCTTAACACTCTCTTTCTGGTAAGTATTGCACCTAATAGTGCCTACTTTCATTTAGAGAGTGTAACGCGCTAGGATGCGGGAGGCAAGCAAGATCGGCGAGACGTAAGGAGCCTGGAATGAAATTAGAGAAAAGGACTGTTCTCATAACCGGTGGAACCAGCGGCATCGGCCTCGAACTGGCGAAGGAGCTTGTGCAGCGGGGCAACACGGTTATCGTTACCGGCCGCGACCGGAGAAGCTCGATACCGCCAATCAAGCACTGCCTGGTGTCCATACCTTCAAGAGCGATGTTAGCGATCCGGAGGCGATAGCGGCACTCCACGAGAGGGTGCTCGCGCAATTTCCGGCACTCGATACGCTAATCAACAACGCCGGGATCATGCGAAATCTGAACCTCAATCAAGATCGCGGCCTGAACGACGTGACGCGCGAAATCGAGATCAACCTGAGCGGGCCGGTGCGAATGGTGCAGCAGTTCCTACCGCACTCAAGACCCGCAAGGGCGCGCTCATCGTCAATGTCTCATCCGGACTGGCCTTCATCCCGCTCCCTTTGTCGCCGGTCTACTGCGCCACGAAGGCCGCGATTCACTCATTCACGGAATCCCTGCGCGTGCAGCTCGACGGCACGGGCGTTACGGTGATCGAGTTGGCTCCGCCCGCCGTCGAGACTCCACTGTTACGAGGTGAGTTCGCCGAGGAAATGAAACGTGAAAAGGGAATGGACGTGAAGATACTCGCCAAGCGCGCGATCGCCGGCATTGAGTCTGGCAAGCTGGAAATCCGCCCTGGTTTGAGCAACCTCCTGAAGGCTATGAGCAGGATCGCCCCACAATTTATGCTCAAGCAGATGGCCAAGGTGGGCAAGTCCCAGAAACCGACTGCGCCGCCAATCAAAGGAATCTCGACTTCATCGTGATTGGCGAAGACCCGAAACCCGAACCGAGTTGGATCGGGGAATGAGATCGAGGAAATGCCATGACATATCATTTTGGCCGATTACCCGACTGAGACCTATGTGCCGCACGGGTATCCCGAACACACAGTCGATCTTGGTGAAGTCGTGATGAACTACGCCATGACCAGGCCCCAGCCGCCCGGCGCTACTGCTGATTCCCGGCCAGACGGAATCCTGGTGGGGATACGAGCCGGCGATGCGATTGCTGGAAGCGGATTTTCGTACTTACGCAGTCGATCTCCGCGGCCAGGGCCGGTCCGCCGCACGCCTGGCCGCTACACGCTGGACAATATGGGCAATGATTTGGTGCGGTTCATCCAATTGGTGATCGGGCGTCCATGCATTGTCGCCGGCTTGTCTTTGGGCGGGGTATTGTCGTGCTGGCTTTCAGCTTATTCCCCGCCGGGTCTTATTCGCGGCGCCTACTACGAAGACGCGCCGCTATTCCATTCTGAGGTTGCCCCGGCATGCGGTCACGCAATACGCCAGGGCGGCATCGGCAACATCTTTCCACTGTTTTCCAAATATCTTGGAGACCAGTGGTCGGTCGGCGACTGGAAGGGGATGATCGCCGCTGCCCCCTCCATGCTCCCGGAATGGATGGCTTCCTGGGCGCCCCGCGGAGAGGAACCGCCACAGAACTTGAAGGAATATGATCCCGAATGGGCGGGGGCGTTTTGGAGCGGCACGGCGACGATCGGCTGCGATCACGCGCGCATGCTCAAAAGCGTAAAAGTGCAGGTTTTATTCACGCATCATTTTCGAAAGATCAACCCGGTCAACGGCGCGCTGATGGGCGCAGTCTCCGACCAGCAGGTAAACGAAGCGCGCAGATTGATTGAGGGCGCCGGCCAGCGCTTCGAGTATCGTTCGTTTCCTGAAATGGGCCATTCGCTGCATGGCCAAGACCCAGCGCTTTATGCGGCGACCCTCCGAGCGTGGACGCAGAGCTTGCCGCACGCGGTTTAAGGTTCTCGTCCAAGGGGAATCGAGCCGCTGAAATCCACTTTTCCGATTGCCCGCGGCTGTTCGAGGCGATCGCGGGGATGATATGGGAGCGGTACTTCTGATCAACCTGAGGACTCACGCGGTTTGCGGTACACCGCGTGGCGCGAGGCCTGGCTCGGATGCGCCTTTGATCAACAACCAGAGGCACATTCCAAGCTCGCCGATCATGGCGGGGACGACGAGGGCTGTGCTGATGATCCGATAGGCTGTGATGTGATTGAGGCTCGGATTGAAGGCAGTGACAAACAACAACAAGTAACTAAAGCCGCCGATGAAGAGGCAAAAGCCCAGAACCTGCGGCGCGATACGCGAGCGCACAACGAGCCAACCGAATGGGAGCAGCCAGAGGCCCGAGAATACTTGCGCAAGGAGAAGCACGCGATTATAGCTTCCCACAATTGGCGCAAGCGTTCCCGGATCCATGCCGGAGCTTGCCGACGTCACGAGCGGCAGAAGATGTGAAAGAGCGATCCAGTTCATCGCCACACCGGACACCGTGAAGATAACCATCAGAAGTCCCAAGAACCGGCCGGACGAGCTCATCAGTCTGTAAAGCATAAAGGCGAGAACAATCCACGCACCAAAGCCGATCACGCTCGCTGCAACGCCAAGGGTGAACAAGGCGTGACGGGCGGCGAGGCGCCCGAGCACCGTTTGAGGGTCGCCACCCAGTAGCCAAGTCGTAGTCGCGTACCCGCCGGTCGTAAATATGGCCAGGATCAGATAAACGAGCCCGGCCCTGCGGCCCGCCGCCTTTGCACTCGAACTTTGGTCCATGCGCGCACCCCCGTTGCTAGCCGGATTGGCCGATCTCCCGCCTGAGTTGCCGTCGATCATTAGCTCGTGGAAAAAGCGATGGGACTCTAGCACGCAAGAGTTCGCTATTTCGATAGAAATCGAATAGGGATCATCCTTCGGCCGCCATGAAAAGCGGCTGCATAGGCTACGAACTGTGAATCCAGTGGTAGACTCGCTCGCGCACGATTATTGAAATGGGAGGAGTTCGATGATTCGTACTTTTTGCAAGTGGATCGTGCTCTTGGCTGGACTATTGGCGCCCGTGGCGAGTTTCGCGCAGGTGGCATGCACGCGGGACGGGCTGCAGGCCGCGACTGATCTCTACGTTGCGGCGCAGAGCAAAGGCGATGCTTCCGGCATGCCGCTGGCGAACGGGCTTGGTTATATCGAAAACATGCAGGTGGTCGATATCAAATCGGGTGTGATCCAGAAACCATTGAAGATCGATTTTCATCGAACGCTGATTGATCCGGCCACGTGCCAGACGTTTACCGAAGTGATCGTTACGGACAAAAGCCACCCGTATGTGCTCGGCACGCGGCTTAGGGTGAATCACGACAAGATCGTAGAAATCGAATCGATGGTGACGCAGCAAGGCGACTGGCTATTCAATGCCGATAACTACATGAAGTGGTCACCTAATGAGAATTGGGGAGTGATCCCGGTGGGGGAGCGCGATAGCCGCGATACGCTGGTTGCTGCAGCCAACGCCTACCTGGATGCTTTCCTCGAAAAGAAAACCGATCTCGTGCCGTGGGGATACCCGTGCGAGCGGACCGAAGGCGGTCTCCGCACCGGCAAAGGCGCGCCGGATGATAGCTGCTCGGTCGGCGTGCCAGCCGGCGTGAACATCGTCGCGCGGCGCTTCGTCGTGGACGAGACGATGGGAGCGGTTGTCGCGTTTTGTAATTTTGGTGTGGGCGGAATACCGGATACGCATCTTTTTCGCGTAGAGAAAGGCAAGCTGCGCTACGTGCATACCCTGACGCACCTGCCGCCGGGTTACCACGTTCGAGTTAACGGGCGTCCTGTGCCCAGCACCGGGGCTGCACCTAATAACTCGCCACCCGACAATCAGAAATGAACTGAAATTCCGACAAGTAGCTGCGCCCGCTCAAGAGTTGAATACTGCCACTTTCAGAGATAGCATCGTGCCGCACGATTATGTTTATGTAAGGTGACGACGCCTTGCATTCGCACGATTCCAAGAAAATGGACGTGATGGGGAGGACCGCATGCCAGGAACGCCGTATCCGAAAGAGCAGATGCATCGGACCGTTTACACGAAGCTTTCGGAGCGACAAATCGCAGACAAGCTGAGCAAGGTGGCCGGGAGCGGGCCGACGAGCGCGTCGCCGCTTTCCGACGTATTCGCCGGCAAATCGCTTCGTGTTGTCACCGATAAAGGTCCGGCGTTGGCTTATACGTTCAAAGCGAGCGACCGCCTTTCGGTGGCGGAGAACGGTGGCGGCGCGGTGGAGGCAGGATATGGCGCGCTGAGGCTGGATAACGTCGCTTTCTTCGCGCACATGATCCCGGACACGCAGCGCGGTTACGCCGTGGTGATCGACCAAGGCACGAACCTGGCGACGGTATTTGAATTGTGGTTCAGCGGATATAAAGACAATCGCGAAGTCCAGCGCGAGATTTATTACGGCTATGTGGAGCGATCGGGCGATCAGGCGCCGACGGCTCGCCATATGACCACGAACCGCGTGGAGGGCAAGGGTTTCTATTGGAAGCAAGACAACGGCGCGGAGACGCTGGAGTTCTTTCCCTCCGCGGCATATTCGCACTTTGTGGAGCTATCGAGGCTGGGCGGCGAACTGGGGTTTTGCGGGCCCTCCGATTACATCAAGATCAACGAGGACCGCTACATCTACACGCGCACCGAATGCGAGCTTTCCGGAACGTTCACGGCGTACGTGATGGACCTGAACCGCGTCGAACAGATCGGTGTGCGGCTTGGCTTCGACGCGAGCGACGCGCTGGAATATTACGTGTTTCGCGGCAAGGGCGAGTGGCTGGGGCAGCTCGCCCAGTTCGAGAAGTTCGGCGACGAGAGCGGCAATCCCGTACCAGCGGCGGCTGCGGGCCAGACTCCGGCGAAAGGGGCGCGGCGAGTTTATCGGCCGTTCGAAACGATGGCGAAAATGACGTCGGCACAGGTGGATGCCGTCTGCGCCAAACATACGTCAGCCTTCGCGCCCCGCGCCATCGCGCCCGGTGCCAACGCACCGGCCGCATCAATGGCTGGCAATCTCGGGCCGCACACCGATTGGCTTGTCGGAAAGAGTTTCACTCTTCGCTACGATCATGCACCCGCAATGGAATACCGTTTCGACGACGCTGAAACGCTGCAATGGCGCAAAGAAGGCCAGAGCAATTGGACCAAGGCACGCTATCAGGCCTTCGAGTCGATGCCGGGAGTAATCCTGTTCGGCCATCTGCTGGAAGGCGAGCCGAATCATGACGGACATGCCATCGTGGCGGATTTCCGCGAAGGCCTGGTGACGTGTTTCAACGGATATCTGAACACGCCCTACTTCGCGAATGAGGCAGGGGTGAAAATCCACTTCGGCGTGATCGCGATGGAAGGCCTGATTGCACCGAGATATCGTCGCCACGTTCTTACGGATGAGATGGTCGGGCGCGCGGTGAGCCAGAACTACGCACCGGGCCTGACGTCGATGCATCTGTACTCGACGCCGCATTCGCTCTCATGGATCATTTTCACCGGGACTGATGCGGGCGGGTTGGAATGGAGCGGGCCGGCGTCGTATGTAAAGATTCGCAATGGCTTGTACTTCATGTACTGGCTGGAGGAGGCTTGCAACGGCACGCTCGGCACTATCCTGGTCAACTTGCACACTATGCGGGACGTCGGGATCGGCTATAACTGCGGCGAAAATGGTTTGAACATGAATGCGTTGGGCGCGCACGAGCGGCTGGCCGGCCAGTTTGACGTGAGACGCTTCTATCAGGTGAAGGCATCGGGAGGTGTGGTATGACCCGAGACACCGATTCCACGCGCCGGTCGTTTCTGAAGGGCGGCGCACTGCTGGCCGCGCCGCTGGCCGCTGCAGTGCCCGCAGCGCTTGTGGCGGACGATGGACTGAGGACGCGTCTGGCGCGGCTGGAAGACGAGGCGGCGATCCGCGCGCTGCATCAGACCTGGCTGCGGCGGATCAATACTAGCGTAGACGACGTCACCCGAGCGGGCGACGCCGTCGCGCGGCTGCTCGCTGATGCCGAAGGTGCCGCGCCGGGCCAGGCCGTGCGCAACATCGCAGCGGATCATGCTGGGGAGCCGGACGCGATCGAGATTGTCTCTGACGGCAAAAGCGCTATCGGCCGGTTCCAATGCGCCGTGGAAATTGAGAGCGCGATCGCGCAGGACTGCACGCTGGCGCGGATGGCGCACGCGCAAGGCGGTGGCTTCGTCCGGCGGACCGAGCGCCGCGCGCTGAAGGTCGAATATGTGAAGGCCGACGGCGTGTGGGCGATCGCGAAGGTCGACTTCGCGTCGATTTGAGTCTGTTGACTTTTGAAATCACGAGGGCCAGGCGTATGATCAACGCCTAGGGCAGAACCAGTCCACTCCCCCGTCAATAGTTCCCTAACCGATACCAAAAACCGCTACGAAAAACAGGGCGCTACGAAGCTGAGCGAGCGGAGTTATCAGCAGCACATCTATCGACACAGCCTGCCGATCGCTGAAATTTAGGAGGATTTATGGCAACGACAAAAGCGGGAATGGCACCAATGAAGGTAGCGCAGATTTCCAAGGCGGGCGGCGATTTCGAGATCGTCGAACGCGAGATTCCTAACCCGAGCGCAGGACAAGTGCGCATCAAGGTGCAGGCTTGTGGCATATGCCACAGCGACACGCTTACGAAGGACGGTTGGCCCGGCATTCAGTACCCTCGTGTTCCAGGGCACGAAGTGGCGGGTGTCATCGACGAAGTGGGCGCCGGCATCACGTCGTGGAAGAAGGGCCAACGCGTGGGGGTGGGCTGGCATGGCGGGCAGGACAATACGTGCCCTTCGTGCAGGCGCGGAGATTTTCGCAATTGCCAGAATCTGCAAATTCCGGGCATCAGCTATGACGGGGGATACCAGCAATACATGGTGGCTCCGATCGAGGCACTGGCGGCAATACCGGAAAGTCTAAGTGACGTGGAAGCAGCGCCGCTGCTCTGCGCCGGAATTACAACCTACAACGCGCTACGACACAGCGGTGCAATGCCCGGCGACCTCGTTGCGGTGCAGGGTATTGGCGGTCTGGGTCACCTTGGAGTCCAGTGGGCGAACAAGTTTGGTTATAAAGTCGCGGCTATCGGGCGCGGGCCGGAAAACGCGGCACTCGCAAAGAAACTTGGAGCGACGGTATACATCGACAGCAAAGCGACGAACGCAGCGCAGGAGTTGCAAAAACTGGGCGGCGCGCAGGTAATTCTGGCGACGGCGCCTAACTCGAAGGCTATGTCCGAGCTGATTGACGGTTTGGGTCCGAACGGGAAGTTGGTGGTGGTTGGGGCGACACTTGATCCCATTGAGGTCAAGCCGACACAACTAATTTTCGGAGTCAAATCGATTCAGGGCTGGGCCGCGGGAACGCCGGCCGATTCCGAGGATACCCTACGGTTCGCCGAACTAACCGGCGTGCGTCCCATGATTGAAACGTATCCGCTCGAAAAGGCGGCCGAGGGCTACGCACGGATGATGAGCGGCAAGGCAGAGTTCCGCGTGGTTCTGACGATGTGAAGCTGGCGGACGTCGCAATCGGTCTCTTCCTGATGCCTCAACTGCGCCTTGGCTTTCTTTCAGGCGGGGATCGCGGGTGTTAAGGGAAGGCCGATACGCCGCAAGAGGTCCTGAAAACGCGGGTTCGAACGCAAGGCGTCCAGGCCGGGATCCATGTGAAGATAGATGAGCCAGTGGGAGTGCTCTTCGTAGGATTTTTCCAAGTATTCAATGGCGCGGTCGTTTTCTCCTAAGCCGATGTGGATCCCGGCAAAGAAATAGGGAGCAACATATTTTTGCGCTGCCAGTTTTGTAAGATCATCGAGGATTTCGATTGCTTTTTCTTTCCTGCCGGCAGCGCCGAAAGTTTGCGCCAACGCGGCACTCATTAGAGAACTGCCGCCGGACAGGTTCACCCCTTTCTCGCCCTCGGCGATGGCCAGTTCGTAGCGACCCGTTTTCCTGTGCAAGAGGCCCAGAACCCAGTGCGTGACCGGATAGTTTGGATCCAATTCGACGGTTCGCTGGAGTTGTTCGATGGCCTCGTCGTATCGACGAGCCAAGTAGAGCGCCCATCCGATCGCGTCGCTGATAATGAGAGATAGCGGATCGAGTTCCTGGCTGCTTTTCATCCTGGCGATAGCTTCATCGTGACGTCCCATGGTCATCACATACTCGGCGTACCAATGATTGGCAGTCGGATAGCTGGGATTGAGTGCGAGGCTGCGTTTGAATTCCGTCTGAGCCTCTTGCCACTGCCAATCGTGAAGCCACAAGACGGCCGCGAAAGGCGTGTGGGCTTCGCCGAGAGCCGGGTCGAGCCGCAGGGCTTCCATCGCGGCAACTTTCGCTTTAGGGAAAGCGTCCTTGGACGGCAGGTAGCTATTCCATCCCAGAAGAACGTACGAATCGGCCACACCGGCGTAAGCGAGAGCGTAGCCGGGATCTTTGTCGACGGCTTGCTGAAAATATTCGATTGCCTTGTAGAATCCCTCTTCGGTCCACCTGTTCCAGTGATGACGGCCCTTTAAGTAGAGGCGGTAAGCCTCGGCATCGTCCGTTTGGCGTTTGGTTAGGCGTTTTTTTTCCGCGCGGGTGAGCTTTAGGCGCAAGTTTCCTGATATTTCGTTGGAGATTTCGTCTTGAATCGCAAAGATATCGCCTGGCTTGCGATCGTATTGTGCGCCCCACAATCGAGAACCTGTCGCCACATCCACTAATTCGGTGCCAATGCGCAACGAGCCGCCGCTCTGCATCATTCTTCCGGTGAGCACAGCGCGCACATTCAGCTCGCGGCCCACGGCTTGAGGATCAATTCCCTGCCCCTTATAGCGAAATACTGTGCTCTGGGCCATCACTCGCAGTTTGGGGACGGTCGCTAGAATATTGATAAGGCTGCCCGCGATTCCGTCACTGAGATATTCGTGCTCCGGGTCGCGACTGGTGTTTTCGAAAGGCAAAACTGCGAGCGAGTCGATAATCTTTGAGACTCGCTCTCGGCGTACGGTGCCTGTGTGCGGCGTCGAATCCCGTGGGCTCTGTTGTTCGGTCGAGCGCAAATGACTGCCCGACGATAGCAGGACGGATTCCGTGCGTTCCGCAGGTGCCGAGATGGAATCGTCACCTCGCTCCAGTCGCCGCAGATCGGTGCGTATGTCAGCCGCTTGCTGATAGCGCTGGTCTCTATCCTTGTGGAGCGCCTTGGTGATGATTTCTTCAAGCCTCGCCGGAATATCGGGATTGAGGCTTCGCGCGGGAACGGGAGTTCGGGTCAGAACGGCTTCGATAATCACGCCGCCTGTGCCGCCGCTAAACGCCTGGTGCCCTGTCGCCATTTCATACAACAAGAGACCGAGCGAGAAGATATCCGTGCGCGGGTCCAGATTGTCCCCGCGGACTTGCTCGGGTGACATGTAGGAAGGAGTGCCGCTTATGATTCCCACGATTGAAGTCGAATCCGAAGATTCGCCGGCGGAATCCGCGTCTGCGCTCGCTGCAACCCCTTTGGGAACAAGTTTTGCGAGGCCAAAATCGAGAACTTTTGCCTGTCCACGCTTGGTGACGAAAACATTCGCGGGCTTGATGTCGCGGTGGATTATGCCTTCGGTGTGCGCAGCATCCAGAGCGTCCGCTATCTGGATGCCAAGCTTCAGGATTTCTTCGAGAGGAAGCGCCTTCCCGTGGATGTGATTGCGCAGCGTTTCGCCGTCAAGGAACTCCATGGCGATGAACGCTCGGCCGTCCTGTTCACCGATGTCATAGATCGTGCAAATGCCCGGATGATTTAAAGCGGATGCGGCGCGCGCCTCGCGTCGAAATCGCTCGAGCGCCTGCGGCTTCTGCGCCAGTTCTTCGGGGAGGAATTTCAGGGCTACCGCACGGTCAAGCCGGCTATCCTGCGCCTTGTATACGATACCCATCCCGCCGGCGCCGAGTTGCTCCACGATTCGATAGTGCGAAATGGTCTGACCAATCATTGGCAGGCAAAGTTCCAGGTGAGTCGCAGTTCAGGCTACAGCGTTGGATCGTCGGGACCGGCTTCGGTGAAGGGTTTTCTTCTTTCCGTCTTTGGCGGTTTGGGCGATCCAATCAGGCTCAAGACTTTCGAACCTTCACCGAAGCTGTTCGCAGCCGCAAGAGGCTCTTGCTCAAGCGTAATGGTCTTATTGCAAGACGTACAAACGAGCGCCGCGTAATCCTCGCCATTTGCCTGCCTGAACATGTTGCAGCGCATGACGCGCCCGCAACATACAGGAACCCACATCGTGGAAGCTTCGTCCGCAGCCATGAGTCTCCTCGCCGGATGCGAATTCCGCAGGATTATACACTGGAATCTGCTCGCTCAGATTCGCGCAACAGCTGGATGGCGACCTCGCGCGAGTGTTCAGCAGTGAAGAAACCGAACGGCCTGGCTCGGATTGCTTTTTCGTGACGGCTACTTGTCCCAACCAGACCTCATGCCGTAGGGCATGGGCCAGGAAATTCCTTCGATCTCGCGGATCTTTCCGCCTTCGATCTTGAATAGTTCAGGCTGCATGAAGGTGATTGGCCTGAGAAACTCCCCCGGAACCTTGACGTCACCCACGCCGGACACAGAGACCGATTTCACATTGCCCTCGTTATCCAGAAACGCTAGGTCCAACACAAGACCTTGGTCCACATCCACGACCAACGGGTGGCGGTCGCCAACTTTGGAAAGAGCGCTGAAAAATCCCCGGTCGATTTCCTGCGCGCAACTTCCGCTGAACACGCGGAAGGCAGGCTGCGCTGAATCCACAACCGGCCCATCGGAATTGTTCGTGGCGGCAAATCCGTTCTCCCTGCGGGAGCAGCCATCCGCAAACGGCGCGGTCGAACCTTTGTTTTGCGCGAAGGCCTCGAAATACTGATCCGTAATCGCGATCAGTTGTTCCCGCGTGGCGCGTTCGGGGGCGGGCACCGGCTCGAGCAAAGCCGAAACCGGCGAGACGAAGCCGCTCGACCTCAACTCGTCGATCATTTTTGCCGTCATGATGCCGGCGGTATTCAAGCCAAGCCCGCCTTTCGGCCTCAATTGTTCGCGGGCCACGATCATCTCCACCTCGGCGATGCGACGCTCCTTCACTTTGAGCCGCAGCGCCACGGTTCCCCGAAGAATTCCGAATTCGTTGATATCGCCGTAATATCCAACTTCACCCGTTGCCGGATTGGCAAGATAGACGCGGTATGTGCCGCGTCCCGTAAACGTTTTCCATATGCCTTCGCCGGGCTTCACCATCTCGCCATTTTCGGTGTACTTCACGTCGGGAGCGAAGGGAACGTTGCAGGTGCAATGCGAGACGAGGGCGTCGAAATACTTATCAACAAACCCATTCAAGCAGGCGCGGTCGCACGGAGTAGAGCTGGCTGGGCTGGCTGGCGTAGGCAGATACACCAGGGCCTTCCCGTCGTCGGGGCCGGCAAAGCCGGGCGATGCCACACCGCAAACCGCGATGCACAAGGCGCCAACCAGCGCAAGATTCGCAAAAGTTTTGGACATGATGGTCTCCGGGCCTATCTGCCGAAAGCCGGCTCAGCGTTGAATGGCACTTCGTACATGGTCATTTCTATGAGTCGAATGCTTCCATTTTCGATTCGATAGGCCTCGTTCGACTGATTGGTACGAGGCGTCATGAAATAGGGCGGAACTTTCCAGATGCGGCCGTCCGTGAGGTGGATTTCCTTGACGGTGCCGTCGAAATCCAGATACGCCGAGGCCAAGACCGATCCGCGCTCGGTATCGACGACGAGAAACCGCCTGTCGCGGCATCCCGTGGTGAAACCGAGAAACCCGAGTTCGTACTGAGCCTTGCAACCGAGCATGGTGAAATCGCTGATATCTTCATCGGAATGCCCGTAATTCTGCGGTTTCGGCTGATTGGTGGTGGGGACGGCATCTTCGATGCGGCTGCAATCGGGTGTAAAGGGGTAAATGCCTCTGCCATCGTTCTTCTGGAGTGCTTCGTAGTACATGAAGGCCGTTGCTTCGAGAGCCTCGCGCGACTGGCGCCGCTCCGGCGGAATCGTGGTGAGCCAGCCCGGATTAGGCTTGCCCATTTTTTCGTAGAGCGCAGCGCCGCGGGGATCGTGCGCGATGAACTGCTCTGCCTCGGTAATGAGGCGGTTTTCGACTTTGAGCCGCAGGATCAGGATCGCCGCTACATCGTTTTCGTAAATCACGCCGATGATCCCAACGTCACCCCGTTCCGGGTCGGCGAAATAATGCCGGTACTTGCCGAGAGCGGTGGTGGTTGTCCACAGCGCGGTCCCTATCTTGAGAGGTACGTTGTCCTGCGCGAATTTTACATTGGGTGAAAGCGGAGCGCGCGATGGATCGTGCGCCACCATCGCGTTCAGATATTTGTCCACCATTCCTTCGAGGCAGGCCCGGTCGCATGTGACGGTCCCAGCAAGCTCGGCTGCGCTGCCAGCGACGGAACGCAAGCCGCCATTAAGAAAAGAATTGCGAAAAGCCGGAGACAAAAGATGCTTCTCAATCTCATGATTCCCTCCTAGGCAGACTCAGTGCAGGACGGCATGTGGCGAAGACGCCGAGCGGCAGCGATAAGAATCTCGGTGTGGTTGTTGCAGCCCAATGGAGAGGCAGATTACAGAATGTTGAACGCAGAAGCAACGGATGATACGGCGTGAAGTATGTTCGAACGCACGGTCGCCAGCCTCGAGCCTTTGGCGGTGGCAAGTACGGTCCGCATGAAGCAAGGCGCACTACCGAGCGCGCAGTTTGCTTGTCCCCCATCCCATGGCGAGATAGAATGGGTGGTTGGGAAGCGGTCGCCCGGCGGCTACGGTAGTTGTTTCTACCGATCAGTCACCGCTTCCGGTTGTTCCTCCGCCCAATCCTGGCGTGCGGAGATACAGGAGGTTCCTTCCGGAACCGAGAGTAGAGTGCCGTGCGAACAGACCCTAATACCACTTCTGGGGGCTTTACCGGGACGAGCGAGCGGCGTGCGCAAACTCGCTGCCGACCACAACCGTTTGCCTACGTGAAGGTGGGCGAGCATAACGGCGGCATTGTCATGGATGCGAGTGAGACCGGTTTGCAGATCGCCGCCGCCAACAGCTTGGCCCCGGAAAACATCGTGCGGCTGTCCCTACAACTCAACCCTTCTGCTGAGGCCGTAGAAGTAGAAGCGCGGGTTGTCTGGCTTTCGGAGTCGAAGAAAAGCGGTGGTTTTGAGTTCGTGTCGCTTACGGATGAAGCCCGGGAACAAATCCGCAAGTGGCTTAGCGGAGACGTTGCCAAAGCCCAATTTTCGGGGCCCAAAGCTGTGCCTACTCCGATGAGAGACCAGCGGATCACGGGAATCAGGCCTGAGGCTAGAACGAATGGCGCAAACTCCGGAATTCGAACGCCCAGGGCTTCAGACCCGCTCCCGCCTCCACCTCCGCGAGGATTAGAAGGGATGTTTCCGCCTGAAGGCGAGCAATTCCCCCGACTGCTTTTCATGAACCCGAAACTCATAACGGAGGATCCTTCGCCGAACGGGTGCCCGGTGCCGCCCGTCTGCGCGACCCTGCGCCTTTCAGGGCGAATCCGATCAGTGATCGTCAGCCAAACCCGAGTCCGTTTCGTGAGCGCGAGCCTTCACGACCTCCTCTAAATGAAGCACGCTTCCCGGCGCGGACTATTTTTTCGGGATTCGCCTTTTCAGGCGCCTCCTCAGCCGCAGCGATGGTCAAACGCACGCATGGGCTTACTGACCGGTGTAGTGATGGTGATTTGCTTCGCTGTGGGCATGATTTCGGGAAGGGTCTGGATGGGGAGGTGGCCTCAAGCATGGAATTTGCAGGAGCTGACTGGAGGTGCTTCGCCGGCACCATCGGCGCCGGCCGCGGCCGCTCCGGCGAACCCAACACCAAATCCCCGCGAATCGGCGATCCAGAAGCGGCTCCGGACGCAAATGGAAATTCGGCCGCCGCGCAATCCTCCAATCCTCCTGCAGTTACCGCCCCAGCGACTCCCGAAAGCTCAGGCGCAAGCTCGGACAGTGCGGCAGCTCCAAATCCGCGTCCAGGACGCGGATTTGAAGCTGCCGCACTGTCTGAGTTTGCGCCTGAGCTTTCGGGAGTCGCTGGGGCGGTAACTGCAGGAGGATTGGAGGATTGCGCGGCGGCCGAGCTTCCATTTGCGTCCGGAGTCGCTTGTGGATTCGCGTCTGGATTCGTGGTGGGATTTGGTGTTGGGTTCGCCGGAGCGGCCGCGGCTGGCGCCGATGGTGCTGGCCCCGAAGCACCTCCAGTCAGCTCCTGCAAATTCCATGCTTGAGGCCACCTCCCCATCCAGACCCTTCCGAAATCATGCCCACAGCGAAGCAAATCACCATCACTACACCTGTCAGTAAGCCCATGCGTGCGTTTGACCATCGCTGCGGCTGAGGAGGCGCCTGAAAAGGCGAATCCGAAAAAATAGTCCGCGCCGGGAAGCGTGCTTCATTTAGAGGAGGCCGTGAAGGCTCGCGCTCACGAAACGGACTCGGGTTTGGCTGACGATCACTGATCGGATTCGCCCTGAAAGGTGCAGGGTCGCGCAGACGGGCGGCACCGGGCACCCGTTCGGCGAAGGATCCTCCGTTAAGAGTTTCGGGTTCATGAAAAGCACTCGGGGGAATTGGCTCGCCTTCAGGCGGAAACATCCCTTCCAATCCTCGCGGAGGTGGAGGCGGGAGCGGGTCTGAAGCCCTGGGCGTTCGAATTCCGGAGTTTGCGCCATTCGTTCTAGCCTCAGGCCTGATTCCCGTGATCCGCTGGTCTCTCATCGGAGTAGGCACAGCTTTGGGCCCCGAAAATTGGGCTTTGGCAACGTCTCCGCTAAGCCACTTGCGGATTTGTTCCCGGGCTTCATCCGTAAGCGACACGAACTCAAAACCACCGCTTTTCTTCGACTCCGAAAGCCAGACAACCCGCGCTTCTACTTCTACGGCCTCAGCAGAAGGGTTGAGTTGTAGGGACAGCCGCACGATGTTTTCCGGGGCCAAGCTGTTGGCGGCGGCGATCTGCAAACCGGTCTCACTCGCATCCATGACAATGCCGCCGTTATGCTCGCCCACCTTCACGTAGGCAAACGGTTGTGGTCGGCAGCGAGTTTGCGCACGCCGCTCGCTCGTCCCGGTAAAGCCCCCAGAAGTGGTATTAGGGTCTGTTCGCACGGCACTCTACTCTCGGTTCCGGAAGGAACCTCCTGTATCTCCGCACGCCAGGATTGGGCGGAGGAACAACCGGAAGCGGTGACTGATCGGTAGAAACAACTACCGTAGCCGCCGGGCGACCGCTTCCCAACCACCCATTCTATCTCGCCATGGGATGGGGGACAAGCAAACTGCGCGCTCGGTAGTGCGCCTTGCTTCATGCGGACCGTACTTGCCACCGCCAAAAGGCTCGAGGCTGGCGACCGTGCGTTCGAACATACTTCACGCCGTATCATCCGTTGCTTCTGCGTTCAACATTCTGTAATCTGCCTCTCCATTGGGCTGCAACAACCACACCGAGATTCTTATCGCTGGCGCTCGGCGTCTTCGCCACATGCCGTCCTGCGCTGAGTCTGCCTAGGGGGGAATCATGAGATTGAGAAGCATCTTTTGTCCGCGGCTTTTCGCAATTCTTTTCTTGATGGCGGCTTGCGTTCCGTCGCTGGCAGCGCAGCCGAGTCTTGCCGGGACCGTCACCTGCGACCGGGCCTGCCTCGAAGGAATGGTGGACAAATATCTGAACGCGATGGTGGCGCACGATCCATCGCGCGCTCCGCTTTCACCCACTGTGAAATTCGCGCAGGACAACGTACCTCTCAAGATAGGGACCGCGCTGTGGACAACCGCCACCGCTCTCGGCACGTACCGGCATTATTTCGCCGATCCGGAACGGGGTGACGTCGGGATCATCGGCGTGATTTACGAAAACGATGTAGCGGCGATCCTGATCCTGCGGCTCAAAGTCGAAAACCGCCTCATTACCGAGGCAGAGCAGTTCGTCGCGCACGATCCCCGCGGCGCTGCGCTCTACGAAAAAATGGGCAAGCCTAATCCGGGTTGGCTCACCACGATTCCGCCCGAGCGACGCCAGTCGCGCGAGGCTCTCGAAGCAACGGCCTTCATATACTACGAAGCACTCCAGAAGAACGATGGCAGAGGCATTTACCCCTTTACATCCGATTGCAGCCGCATCGAAGATGCCGTCCCCACCACCAATCAGCCGAAACCGCAGAATTACGGGCATTCTGATGAAGATATCAGCGATTTCACCATGCTCGGTTGCAAGGCTCAGTACGAACTCGGGTTTCTCGGTTTCACCACAGGATGCCGCGACCGGCGGTTTCTCGTCGTGGATACCGAGCGCGGATCGGTCTTGGCCTCGGCGTATCTGGATTTCGACGGCACCGTCACAGAAATCCATCTCACCGACGGCCGCATTTGGAAAGTTCCGCCCTATTTCATGACGCCTCGCACCAATCAATCGAACGAGGCCTATCGAATCGAAAATGGAAGCATTCGACTCATAGAAATGACCATGTACGAAGTGCCATTCAACGCTCAGCCGGCTTTCGGCAGATAGGCCCGGAGACCATCATGTCCAAAACTCTTGCGAATCTTGCGCTGGTTGGCGCTTTGTGCATCGCAGTTTGCGGTGTGGCATCGCCCGGCTTTGCCGGCCCCGACGACGGGAAGGCCCTGGTGTATCTGCCTGCGCCAGCCAGCCCAGCCAGCTCTACTCCGTGCGACCGCGCCTGCTTGAATGGGTTTGTCGATAAGTATTTCGACGCCCTCGTCTCGCATTGCACCTGCAATGTTCCCTTCGCTCCCGACGTGAAGTACACCGAAAATGGCGAGGTGGTGAAGCCCGGCGAGGGCATATGGAAAACGTTCACGGGACGCGGCACATACCGCGTCTATCTTGCCAATCCGGCAACGGGTGAGGCCGGATATTACGGCGATATCAACGAATTCGGAATTCTTCGGGGAACCATGGCGCTGCGGGTGAAAGTGAAGGAGCGTCGCATCGCCGAGGTTGAGATGATCGTGGCCCGCGAACAATTGAGGCCGAAAGGCGGGCTTGGCTTGAACACCGCCGGCATCATGACGCCGAAAATGATCGACGAGTTGAGGCCCTGCGGCTTCGTCTCGCCGGATTCAACTTTGCTCGAGCCTGTGCCCGCCGCTGAACGCTCCCCGCGGGAACAATTGATTGCGATCACGGATCGGTATTTCGAGGCCTTCGCGCAAAATAAAGGTTCGGCCGCGCCGTTCGCGGATGGCTGCTCCCGCAGGGAGAACGGATTTGCCGCCACGAACAATTCCGATGGGCCGGTTGTGGATTCTGCGCAGCCTGCCTTCCGCGTGTTCAGCGGAAGTTGCGCGCAGGAAATCGACCGCGGATTTTTCAGCGCTCTTTCCAAAGTTGGCGACCGCCACCCGTTGGTCGTGGATGTGGACCAAGGCCTTGTGTTGGACCTCGCGTTTCTGGATAACGAAGGCAATGTGAAATCGGTCTCCGTGTCCGGCGTGGGTGGCGCAAAGTTCCGGCGGAGTTTCTCAGGCCGATCACCTTCATGCAGCCCGAACTATTCAAGATCGAAGCCGGCAAAATCCGCGAGATCGAAGGACTTTCCTGGCCCATGCCCTACGGCATGAGGTCTGGCTGGGACGAGTAGCCGTCACCGAAAAGCAATCCGAGCCAGACGTTCGGTTTCTTCACTGCTGAACACTCGCGCGAGGTCGCCATCCAGCTGTTGCGCGAATCTTAGCGAGCAGATTCCAGTGTATAATCCTGCAGAATTCGCATCCGGCGAGGAGACTCATGGCTGCGGACGAAGCTTCCACGATGTGGGTTCCTGTATGTTGCGGGCGCGTCATGCGCTGCAACATGTTCAGGCAGGCAAATGGCGAGGCTTACGCAGCCCTCGTTTGTACGTCTTGCAATAAGAACATTACGCTTGAGCAAGAGCCTCTTGCGGCTGCGAATAGCTTCGGTGAAGGCTCGAAAGTTTTGAGCCTGTTGGATCGCCCAAACCGCCAAAGACGGAAAGAAGAAAACCCTTCACCGAAGCCGGTCCCGACGATCCAACGCTGTAGCCCGAATTGCGGCTCACCTGGAACTTTGCCTGCCAATGATTGGTCAGACCATTTCGCACTATCGAATCGTGGAGCAACTCGGCGCCGGCGGGATGGGTATCGTATACAAAGCTCAGGATAGCCGGCTTGACCGCGCGGTAGCCCTGAAATTCCTCCCCGAAGAACTGGCGCAGAAGCCGCAGGCGCTCGAGCGATTTCGACGCGAGGCGCGAGCCGCATCCGCTTTAAATCATCCCGGCATTTGCACGATCTATGACATCGGCGAGCAGGACGGCCGAGCGTTCATCGCCATGGAGTTCATTGACGGCGAAACGCTGCGCAGTCACATCCATGGGAAGCCGCTTCCTCTCGAAGAAATTCTGAAACTTGGTATCCAGATAGCGGACGCTCTGGATGCGGCGCACGCCGAAGGAATCATCCACCGCGACATCAAGCCCGCGAATATTTTCGTGACCAAGCGTGGACAGGCAAAGGTTCTGGACTTTGGCCTCGCAAAACTTGTTCCCAAAGGGGTTGCAGCGGGCGCGGACGCAGATTCCGGCGGCGAAGCTTCGGATTCCACTTCGATCGTGGGAATCATCAGCGGCACTCCTTCCTACATGTCACCCGAGCAAGTCCGCGGAGACAATCTGGACCCGCGCACGGATATCTTTTCGCTCGGTCTGTTGTTGTATGAAATGGCGACAGGGCGCCAGGCGTTTAGCGGCGGCACAGGCGGCGTGATTATCGAGGCGGTTCTGACCCGGTCGCCTGTTCCCGTGCGAAGCATCAATCCCGATATTCCGCAGAGGCTGGAAGAAATCATCAACAAGGCGCTTCACAAGGATAGAGACCAGCGCTATCAGCACGCAGCTGACATACCACTGATCTGCAACGACTGGAGCGAGGTCCGATTCCAGCTCGAGAGCTGCGGAGAAGCACGGAATCCGTCCGGCGATGTCCGACAGTCATGCGCTCCACCGAACACAGAGGCCAGGCATTCGACGACGCACACAGGCGCCCAACGCCCAGAGCGGGTCTCAAAGATCATTGACTCGCTCGCAGTCCTGCCTTTCGAAAACGCCAGCCGCGACCCGGAGTACGAATACCTCAGTGACGGAATCGCGGGCAGTCTCATCAATATCCTCGCGACCGTCCCAAAACTTCGAGTGATGGCCCAGAGCACGGTTTTTCGCTATAAGGGCCGGGGAATCGATCCTCAAGCTGTCGGTCGCGAGCTGAATGTGCGCGCCGTGCTCACCGGAAGAATGATGCAAAGCGGCGGCTCGTTGCGCATTGGGACCGAATTAGTCGATGTGGCGACAGGCTCTCAATTGTGGGGCGCACAATACGATCGCAAGCCTGGCGATATCTTTGCGATTCAGGACGACATTTCCAACGAAATATCGGAAAAATTGCGGCTGAAGCTCACCCGCGCGGAAAAAAAGCGGCTAACCAAACGCCAAACGGACGATGCCGAGGCTTACCGGCTTTACCTGAAAGGCCGTCATCACTGGAACAGGTGGACCGAAGACGGATTCTACAAAGCGATCGAATATTTTCAGCAGGCTGTCGACAAAGATCCCGGCTACGCTCTCGCTTATGCTGGTGTGGCCGATTCGTACGTGCTTCTGGGATGGAATGGCTACCTGCCGCCCAAGGACGCTTTCCCTAAAGCCAAAGCGGCCGCGATGGAAGCCCTGCGGCTCGACCCCGATCTCGGCGAAGCCCACACGCCTCTCGCGGCCGTGTTGTGGCTTTACGATTGGCAGTGGCAAGAGGCTCAGACAGAATTCAAACGCAGCCTTGCACTCAATCCCGCCTATCCGACTGCCAATCATTGGTACGCCGAGTATGTGATGACCATGGGACGCCACGCAGAAGCCATCGCGAGGATGAAAAACAGCCAGGAGCTCGACCCACTTTCCCTCATTATCAGCGTCGCCATCGGATGGGCCCTTCTACATGGCCCGGCGATACGACGACGCCATCGAACAACTCCGGCGAACGGTGAATTGGATCCCAACTATCCCGTCACCTACTGGATTCTGGGCCTGTTACTCAGAAAAATGGGTCGCTACGAACTGGCCATCGCCGAGGGTGAGAAGGGCGTGAAGCCTGTCCGGCGGCAGCCCTCATGATGCGCGCGGCGTTGGCGCAGACGTTCGGCACCGCCGGAAAGAAAGAAGAAAGCAATCCAAATCCTCGATGATCTGACAGCGCTGGCAAGCCAAAAATATGTTGCACCTTACTTCTTCGCCGGAATCCACGTCGGCCTGGGAGAAGACGGCCGCGCCATTGAATACTTGGAGAAATCCTACGAAGAGCACTCCCACTGGCTTATCTATCTCCACATGGATCCCGGCATGGACAGCTTGCGGTCTAACCCGCGTTTTCAGGACCTGTTGCGGCGGGTCGGGCTTCCTTACACGCGATCCCCGCCTGAAAAAAGGCGAGGCGCAGTTGAGGCATCAGGAAGAGACCGATTGCGACGTCCGCCATCTTCACATCGTCAGAACGACGCGGAATCTGCGCCTTGCCGCTCATCATGCGCGCGTACGCCTCGCCCGCCTTTTCGAGCGGATAGGTTTCGATCATCGGACGCACGCCGCTCAGTTCGGCGAAGCGCAGTGTGTCCTCGGAATCGGCCGGTGTTCCCGCGGCCCAGCCTTGAATCGTTCGACTTCCGGTAATGAGCTGTGCCGGCGTGACCTCAATGGGATCAAAAGCCGCACCGATCACCATGAGCTTGCCGTTCGGCCCCAGACCGTCGATCAGTTCGGACATCGCTTTCGAGCTTGGGGCCGTCGCCAGAATCACCTGCGCGCCGCCCAGTTTCTGCAACTCCTCCGCTGCGTTCGTCGCTTTGCTGTCGATGTATACGCTCGCTCCGAGTTTCTTCGCGAGCGCCGCGTTTTCGGGCCCGCGCCCGATGGCCGCGACCTTATAGCCAAACTTGTTCGCGAATTGAATTCCGAGATGACCCAGGCCGCCGATACCCTGCACCGCAACAAGGTCGCCGGGCAGCGCGCCGCTGTGCCGCAGCGCGTTGTAGGTAGTAATTCCGGCGCAGAGCAGCGGCGCCGCTTCGACGGCGCTCAGACTTTCCGGTATCGCCACCAGCGCCTCGACCGGAGCCACCATGTATTGCTGGTATCCGCCGTCATAGCTGATGCCCGGAATTTTCAGATTCCGGCAATTGCGAAAATCTCCGCGCCGGCACGAAGGACACGTGCCGTCCTGGCCGCCGTGCCAGCCGACGCCGACGCGCTGTCCCTTCTTCCACGCGGAGACGCCGGCGCCCACTTCATCGATGATGCCGGCGACTTCGTGTCCTGGAACGCGGGGATACTGAATCCCGGGCCAAGGCCTTCTTTCGTGAGCACGTCACTGTGGCAAACGCCGCAGGCCTGCACCTTGATCCGCACCTGTCCTGCGCCCGGCGTTAGGAATCTCGCGCTCGACGATCTGGAAATCTGCTCCCGGCTTGGAAATCTGCGCCACCTTCATCGGTGCCATTGCCGACTTTTGTCGTTGCCATAAATCCTCCTAAATTTCAGCCATGACTGCAGGCTGTGTCGATAGATGTGCTGCTGATAACTCCGCTCGCTCAGCTTCGTAGCGCCCTGTTTTTCGTAGCGGTTTTTGGTATCGGTTAGGGAACTATTGACGGGGGAGTGGACTGGTTCTGCCCTAGGCGTTGATCATACGCCTGGCCCTCGTGATTTCAAAAGTCAACAGACTCAAATCGACGCGAACTCGATCTTCGCAATTGCCCACGCGCCGTCGGTCTTCACGTATTCCACCTTCAGCACGCGGCGCTCCCCCCGACGGACGAAGCCGCTGCCTTGCGCGTGCGCCATCAGCGCCAGGGTGCAGTCCTGCGTGATCGCGTTCTCAATTTCCACAGCGCATTGGAACCGTCCGACAGCGCGCGTGCCGTCTGCGGCCACGTCTATTGCGTCCGGTTCCCCGGTATGATCCGCTGCGATGTTGCGCACCCCTTGGTCCGCCGCGGCGCCTTCGGCGCGCGAACACCGCGCGCGGTGTCGCCCGCTCGGGTACCCCTCTACACTAATATTGATCCGGCGCAGCCAGGTCTGATGCAGCTCGCGGATCGCGGCCTCGTCTTCCAGCCGCGCGAGGCGCGTTTTCAGTCCGTCGTCCGCGACCACCGCTGCGGGCACTGCCGCGGCCAGCGGCGCAGCCAGCAGTGCGCCGCGTTGCAGAAACGACCTGCGCGTGGAATCGGTGTCTCGGTCATACCGCGCCTCCGGTTGACTTCACCTGATAGAAGCGTCTCACGTCAAACTGGCCGGCGAACCGCTCGTGCGCGCCCAACGCATTCATGTTCAAACCATTTTCGCCGCAGTTATAGCCGATCCCCACGTCGCGCATAGTGTGCAAGTTGACCAGATCGTCCCGAGCGTGCCATTGCAAGCCTCCTCCAGCCAGTACATGAAGTACAAGCCGTCGCGAATCTCTCATACCAGGCCGGGCCGCTCCATTCCAACCCGCCGGCATCGGTGCCGGTGAAATTAATCCATGAGAGCGAATGCGGCGTCGAGTACAGATGCATCGACGTCAGGCCCGGTGCGTAGTTCTGGCTCACCGCGCGCCCGACCATCTCATCCGTAAGAACGTGGCGACGAATCTCGGTGCAATCAGGCCTTCCATCGCGATCACGCCGAAGTGAATTTTCACCCCTGCCTCATTCGCGAAGTAGGGCGTGTTCAGATATCCGTTGAAACACGTCACCAGGCCTTCGGGAATCCGCCACGATGGCATGTCCGTCATGATTCGGCTCGCCTTCCAGCAGATGGCCGAACAGGATCACTCCGGCATCGACTCAAGCCCGATAGCGCGCCTTGGTCCAATTGCTCTGGCCTTCTTTGCGCCATTGCAGCGTTTCCGCGTCGTCGAACGGTATTCCATTGCGGGTGCATGATCGTAGCGAAGAGTGAAACTCTTTCCGACAAGCCAATCGGTGTGCGGCCCGAGATTGCCAGCCATTGATGCGGCCGGTGCGTTGGCGCCGGGCGCGATGGCGCGCGGCGCGAAGGCTGTCGTATTTTGGCGCAGACGGCATCCACCTGTGCCGACGTCATTTTCGCCATCGTTTCGAACGGCCGATAAACTCGCCGCGCCCCTTTCGCCGGAGTCTGGCCCGCAGCGGCCGCTGGTACGGGATTGCCGCTCTCGTCGCCGAACTTCTCGAACTGCGCGAGCTGCCCCAGCCACTCGCCCTTGCCGCGAAACACGTAATATTCCAGCGCGTCGCTCGCGTCGAAGCCAAGCCGCACACCGATCTGTTCGACGCGGTTCAGGTCCATCACGTACGCCGTGAACGTTCCGGAAAGCTCGCATTCGGTGCGCGTGTAGATGTCGCAGTTCTCGTTGATCTTGATGTAATCGGAGGGCCCGCAAAACCCAGTTCGCCGCCCAGCCTCGATAGCTCCACAAAGTGCGAATATGCCGCGGAGGGATAGAACTCCAGCGTCTCCGCGCCGTTGTCTTGCTTCCAATAGAAACCCTTGCCCTCCACGCGGTTCGTGGTCATATGGCGAGCCGTCGGCGCCTGTTCGCCCGATCGCTCCACATAGCCGTAATATTTTTCGTTCCGCAGATCTTCGCGATCGTTTTTATATCCGCTGAACCACAATTCAAATACCGTCGACCGGGTGCCTTGTTCATCACCACGGCGTAACCGCGCTGCGTGTCCGGAGAATTATGTGCGCGCGAAGAAAAGCGGCTTATCCAGCCCAGCGCGCCGATACCGTCATCCTCCACTGTTCTCCGCCACCTGAGGCGGTCGCTCGCTTTGAACGATAAAGTCAACGCCGGACCTTTATCGGCGACAACACTGAGCTTATTTTGCCGGCGAATACGTCGGAAAGCCGGCGACGCGCTCGTCGGCCTGCTCCCGGCCACCTTGCTCAGCTTGTCTGCGATTTGTTGCTCCTTCAGTTTCGCGTAAAGTGATCCGATGCATCTGCTCTTTCGGAACCGGCGTTCCCGGCACGCGCTCCTCCCCATCACATCGATTTTTTTCTGCATATTTCTAATGCAAGGCGTCGTCACCTTACATGAACATGATCGTGCGGCATGATGCTATCTCTGAAAGTGGCAGTATTCAACTCTCGAGCGCGCAAGGAACTGCTTGTTTTAATTTCAGTCCATTTCTGATTGTTGGTGGCCGAATATCAGGCGCAGCCCCGGTGCCGGTGTACAGGACGCCCGTTAACTCCAACGCGGCAACTGGCGGCAGGCGCGAACCAGCGTACGCACGTAGCGAAGCTTGCCCTTCTCCACGCGAAAAAGATGCGTATCCGGTATTCCGCCCACACCAAAATTACAAAACGCGACAACCGCTCCCATCGTCTCGTCCACGACGAAGCGCCGCGCGACGATGTTCACGCCGGCCGGCACTCCGACCGAGCAGCTATCGTCCGGCGCTCCTTTGCCGGTCGGAGACCGCCCTCGGTCCGCTCGCATGGGTATCCCCACGGCACGAGATCGATTTTCTTTTCCAGGAAAGCATCCAGGTAGGCGTTGGCTGCAGCAACCAGCGTATCGCGGCTATCGCGCTCCCCCACCGGGATCACTCCCCAATTCTCATTAGGTTACCACTTCATGTAGTTATCGGCATTGAATAGCCAGTCGCCTTGCTGCGTCACCATTGATTCGATTTCTACGATCTTGTCGTGATTCACCCTAAGCCGCGTGCCGAGCACATACGGGTGGCTTTTGTCCGTAACGATCACTTCGGTAAACGTCTGGCACGTGGCCGGATCAATCAGCGTTCGATGAAAATCGATCTTCAATGGTTTCTGGATCACACCCGATTTGATATCGACCACCTGCATGTTTTCGATATAACCAAGCCCGTTCGCCAGCGGCATGCCGGAAGCATCGCCTTTGCTCTGCGCCGCAACGTAGAGATCAGTCGCGGCCTGCAGCCCGTCCCGCGTGCATGCCACCTGCGCGAAACTCGCCACGGGCGCCAATAGTCCAGCCAAGAGCACGATCCACTTGCAAAAAGTACGAATCATCGAACTCCTCCCATTTCAATAATCGTGCGCGAGCGAGTCTACCACTGGATTCACAGTTCGTAGCCTATGCAGCCGCTTTTCATGGCGGCCGAGGATTATCCCTATTCGATTTCTATCGAAATAGCGAACTCTTGCGTGCTAGAGTCCCATCGCTTTTTCCACGAGCTAATGATCGACGGCAACTCAGGCGGGAGATCGGCCAATCCGGCTAGCAACGGGGGTGCGCGCATGGACCAAAGTTCGAGTGCAAAGGCGGCGGGCCGCAGGGCCGGGCTCGTTTTATTGATCCTGGCGATATTTACACCGGCGGGAACGCGACTAGACTTGCTACTGGCTGCGACCTTCAAACGGTGCTCGGGCGCCTCGCCACCCGTCACGCCTTGTTCACCCTTGGCGTTGCAGCGAGCGTGATCGGCTTTGGTGCGTGGATTGTTCTCGCCTTTATGCTTTACAGACTGATGAGCTCGTCCGGCCGGTTCTTGGGACTTCTGATGGTTATCTTCACGGTGTCCGGTGTGGCGATGAACTGGATCGCTCTTTCACATCTTCTGCCGCTCGTGACGTCGGCAAGCTCCGGCATGGATCCGGGAACGCTTGCGCCAATTGTGGGAAGCTATAATCGCGTGCTTCTCCTTGCGAATATTCTCGGGCCTCTGGCTGCTCCCATTCGGTTGGCTCGTTGTGCGCTCGCGTATCGCGCCGCAGGTTCTGGGCTTTTGCCTCTTCATCGGCGGCTTTAGTTACTTGTTGTTGTTTGTCACTGCCTTCAATCCGAGCCTCAATCACATCACGGCCTATCGGATCATCAGCACAGCCCTCGTCGTCCCCGCCATGATCGGCGAGCTTGGAATGTGCCTCTGGTTGTTGATCAAAGGCGCATCCGAGCCAGGCCTCGCGCCACGCGGTGTACCGCAAACCGCGTGAGTCCTCAGGTTGATCAGAAGTACCGCTCCCATATCATCCCCGCGATCGCCTCGAACAGCCGCGGGCAATCGGAAAAGTGGATTTCAGCGGCTCGATTCCCCTTGGACGAGAACCTTAAACCGCGTGCGGAAGCCCTGCGTCACGCTCGGAGGGTCGCCGCATAAAGCGCTGGGTCTTGGCCATGCAGCGAATGGCCCATTTCAGGAAACGAACGATACTCGAAGCGCTGGCCGGGTCGACCAATCTGCGCGCTTCGTTTACCTGCTGGTCGGAGACTGCGCCCATCAGCGCGCCGTTGACCGGGTTGATCTTTCGAAAATGATGCGTGAATAAAACCTGCACTTTTACGCTTTTGAGCATGCGCGCGTGATCGCAGCCGATCGTCGCCGTGCCGCTCCAAAACGCCCCCGCCCATTCGGGATCATATTCCTTCAAGTTCTGTGGCGGTTCCTCTCCGCGGGGCGCCCAGGAAGCCATCCATTCCGGGAGCATGGAGGGGGCAGCGGCGATCATCCCCTTCCAGTCGCCGACCGACCACTGGTCTCCAAGATATTTGGAAAACAGTGGAAAGATGTTGCCGATGCCGCCCTGGCGTATTGCGTGACCGCATGCCGGGGCAACCTCAGAATGGAATAGCGGCGCGTCTTCGTAGTAGGCGCCGCGAATAAGACCCGGCGGGGAATAAGCTGAGAGCCAGCACGACAATACCCCGCCCGAAGACAAGCCGGCGACAATGCATGGACGCCGATCACCAATTGGATGAACCGCACCAAATCATTGCCCATATTGTCCAGCGTGTACCGTCCAGGCGTGCGGCTGGACCGGCCCTGGCCGCGAAGATCGACTGCGTAAGTACGAAAATCCGCTTCCAGCAATCGCATCGCCGGCTCGTATCCCCACCAGGATTCCGTCTGGCCAGGAATCAGCAGTAGCGCCGGCGCGGCTTCGGGCCCGGTCATGGCGTAGTTCATCACGATTTCACCGAGATCAATCGTATGTTCGGGATACCCGTGCGGCACGTAGGTCTCATTCGCATAATCCGGGCCAAAGTGGTATGTCACGGTAATTTCCTCGCTTTCATTCCCCAATCCAATCGGTTCGTGTTCGCCGTGGTGCTCTTACGTCATCACGATGAAG
>CAVRSO010000039.1:0-83246 GCA_963723845.1 uncultured Acidobacteriota bacterium | reverse complement strand
GCCTCTGTGGCCGCGTTCAACGCCGCACTGTGGCCGCTCGCTATTCCGTCCGGAGTATCGCCCAGCGGAGGCAAATTCAACCAGAGGAAGTCAGTCGCACCGGCAGCCGCGAGAGTCTTGATATTCGCGGCGATGTTGTTAGCAGCAGTGATTGGATTGACGCCCGAATCGATGTCGTTCGCCCCGGCCCAGAAGGTATAGAGGGTGGTGGACGAGGGAACGTTACTCAGAAGGTAGAGCGAGACCTGATCCGATGTGAAGGGAACCGCAGTGGGAGGAATCGAGAAAGCTGGATTGTGTCCGGTCAATGCAGAGGCGACGGCAAAATCTGTTCCACCTGCGAGAAATGGCTGAGGATCGGGGACTCCGAGATCTGCCGCTAATTGGTCGCTCCACAAGCCAACAGGGCCGGCGGTGGCTGGCGTCGTGGTAGGTCCGTCCGTAAAAGCATTGGGAGCATAATTGCCGGGGAGAGTCCCTCCCAGAGCGATCGCTGCATTTCCATTGTCGGAGAGGCTATCTCCGAAGACGACCAGTTGATTAATTCCGTCGGCGTGAGCGGGGCTCGCGAACAAGAAGGCGCTTAGGAGAAGTGCGGCGCCAGTGCAGACTCTGAAGAATCTCTGAGAAACCATGGGAACCTCCACTCCGATGTCGTCCAGGTTTTCCGTCTTTGGCCCGAGGCAAATGTGTATAACCCCGCCGGGCTGGCTTTCGCAAGCGTCTTAATAGAATTTGTGAATACCGGTACGCCCGCGGCCCCAGGGCTGAAGCCCACAAGGCGAAGGACGGGCTCGACGGCGGGGCTAAAAGCCCCGCCCTTCTACGGGGGGTCGTGTGGGCGTAGTCCGAGGATACGAGGAAAATCTTTACACCGGGGGGTGGTCCCGCGCAAGTACCTGTTGGTGTAAAGAAAAATCGTCTACGGTGACTTGAGATTCGAACCCCGAAACAGGCGATTTTGCGCGAGGTTGAGGTTCGGCGGAGTGTGCACTTCGACGGCACCAGGCAAATGGGCATGGCGGCGGGCGTTACATCCAAGAGAGATTGCTCGACTGCGTGTCCCAGCGCTTCGCGCAAAACCAAAAACGCGGGACACTCCGCTCGCAATGACGGCGCAAAATGACGCCGGCGGCACGCTGGCGCTACGAGGACGCGGCGCTCGCGGGAAATTCGGGCGCTGGGTAAATCGAGAAATATCTGGCAAAATATTGGGCGATGACAGAGCGCTCCGCGAATCCCATCTTCAACGACAACAAACTGAAACTTGGCACCTTCTGCACCAACACAATCGCGAACATGACTTTCGTTCCGGAGGTGCTGTATCCGACGTGGCAAAACACGTTGACGGCGGCCCTGGTGGCGGATAAAGCCGGGCTTGAAGCAATCGTCCCGATTGCGCGGTGGAAGGGCTATCTCGATGGCAAGCCGAACCATCCTACGAATGACGTGCTGGATGTTTTCGCCTGGGCCGCGGCGATGGCGCAGGCCACGAAACATACGTGCGTGTTCGCTACGTCGCATGCGCCGACGATGCATCCGCTGCTGGTCGCCCGGCAGTGCGCGACGATCGATGCGATTTCCGGCGGGCGGTTCGCGCTGAATGTGGTTGGGGGCTGGAATCGCCGGGAATTCGATATGTTCGGCATTGATTTGATGGAGCACGATCAGCGCTACGTTTACCTGGAGGAGTGGCTGCGGATAGTGAGAAGGCTTTGGACGGAGCCGGGCGAATTCGACGAGACCTCGAAGTTTTTTCACATGAAGAAGGCGATTTCGCGTCCTCAGCCGCTGCAGAAGGGCGGCGTGCCGATCATGAATGCGGCGCTTTCACCGGTTGGCATGCGCTTTTCGGCGAAGAACTCGCAGATCGGGTTGATCAGCCCCCGCGGAAATACTCCTGAAGAATGGCGGCCGGCGGTAGAGAATTACAAAAAGATGGCGCGCGAAGAATTCGGGCGAGAGATCCAGCTTTGGACGAACGTATCGGTGGTGCAGCGCGACACGAAGAAGGAAGCAGAAGAATACCTGCATCGCTATGCGGTGGAATACCTCGACAACGAGGTGATGGACAGCATCATGGATACGATCAGCACCGAGAACAATATTCCGGCGGGGTCCGAGCAGCTTGCGGCGATGCGCAGGCGAATGGCCGTCGGCGCGGGGCATCCTCTGATTGGGACGGCGCAAAGCATCGCCGAGGAATTGCAGCGCATGTCCGATGTGGGGCTTGATGGCGTGATTATGACGTGGCCGGATTACGTCGATGGCGTGAAACGTTTCACGCGAGAAGTTCTGCCGCTGCTCGAACAGGCGGGGTTGCGGAAACCGTTTGCGAAAGCAAGCTGACCCAGGGCTAAAGCCCCAATTTTTGTGAAGCGTTTTTTCCCCCGGCGTAAATGCGGGGGCTTCTAGCAAATTGCCGGAATTAGACCGGTTCTAGGGCGCCCCTGGTTTTCGCATGAAGGTGGAGGGGTCCTTCAGCAGCTCTTCGTAACGCTGCACATCCTGGTTGTTTTCGACGCATTCGTATTCGCGGATGCGCGTACCCGGGCGGAGCATGAGCGTGCCGTGGCGAGTCCAGGGGCCGGTGAGGACGACGGGATCCTCGACGGTGTCCTCATAGACGATTGTATTTTCATCCACGCGGGTGAACTTCTCGACTACGTGGAGCTTTTCGCTGTGAATGGTTCCGGTGCCGGAGAGCCAAGTTTTATCGTTGAAGCCGGTCACATCCACTACGAGCGTATCGCCTTCCCAATGGCCTACTGAATCGCCCATGAAGCTGGGCTCGAGATCGTCAGGGTGCTTGGCATCGATCGGGATGATGCGGAAAACGTGAAAGACTTCGAAGAGGAGGACGACGGTTTTTGGAGTCTGCACGATCTCCATCGGGAATAAGCCCATCAGCGTGGTTCGCGGCGTGCCGGGCGGCAGGCAACGCACCATCGGCTCATCAATCCCGCGGCGGTTGAAGGCTTCGACAACTTTTGCCGCCGCCCACGGTTGATAAGGCGGCTTTGGCTGCGGGCCCTTGATCGCGTACGGAGTGATCGGGCCGCTCTCCCCAAGTGGACCATCGCCGCTGTTAGTATCTTCCCAGGTGCCGATGCGGTCGCTACCGCCTTGCCAAACTCCCGTGAGATCCGGATGACCATCTTTTGCGCGGGGGACGTTTGGACTAACCGGAGGCGGATAGGGCGCGGGGGTGTTCTGCGCCGAGGATGTTTGCGTCGGCGAGTTTTGCGCGGGGGAGTTCTGCCGCGCCGCGAGGCTTGCCGGTAAAATCAACAGCGCGGCACCAGCAACGATCGCGAGATTATTTCTCATGTGATGGCTCCTGCGCTAGTTCGAGGGTGGCACCGCAACTTGCGGCGCGGGTCCGCCGCCACCTATGCCGGGGGAGGGACCAAAAAAGAGTTTCTTGCCATCCGGACAAGTGACCGAGCGCGCGTGCCCCGATGCACCGCCGGTTCGCGCCTGCCAGCCGAAAACGGTGATCGTATCGCCAGTTTTTATGGTGGAGTTGCGCTTCCATCCAGTTCTGTAAAGAACGCCGGGAGGATAGCCTTCGAATTTCCAGTTAGTGACTTTGCCGCTTTCATCTTTGACGTCGATATAGAGGAAGCTATGAGGATTGGTCCACTCGATGCTGGTAATCACGCCCGTCAGCGTGACCGGCTTGTTGGCATCATATTCGACGCCAAACGAGTGGTGCGCGCGCGCAGGCGCAGGCGCGGCTAGTAATAAACATGGAATCGCAAAACAGACGGCGAAAGCCCTAGGTCTCATGCCCCACCCCTCCGCTCGGCTGCGACTATATTCGCGGCCGCAGCCGGAATCAAGCGAAAGGGTTGACCATCGATGGAAATTGCTCAGATCCCGAGCAGCGCGCCGCCAGTGGCGTCGAGGTATTGCCCAGTGACCCATCTGCCGTCATGCGATGCGAGAAACGCGGCCGCATCGGCAATGTCGTCCGGCTGCCCGACTCTACCAAGTGCGGAGACAGAACTCGCGAATTGACGGCCTTTCGGGTCGCTGAGAATGTCGGCGGCCATGTCGGTCTCTGTGAAACCAGGCGCCAGTGAGTTGACGGTGATATTTCGTGCGCCAAGCTCTTTGGCGAGTTCGAGTGTGAGGATATTCAGTGCGCCCTTGGTCATTGCGTAAGCGGCCTTCGATGGAAAGGCAATGCGCGTGACAGCCGATGAAATATTGATGATGCGGCCGCCGTCGCGGAGGCGCGGCAAAGCCTTTTGGCTAACAAAGAACGGAACTTTCACATTCAATGCAAAGACTTCGTCGTAGGTTTGCTCGGTGGCCGTCGCGACTGCGGAGTCGGGTGCGACACCAGCATTGTTGACGAGAATATCGAAGCGATTCGCTCCGGTTCGTTTGGTTAGCTCCGCGTCAAGCGTTTTGAAGAGCTGCTCGACGCTCTCTACGGAGCCTAACTCGACGCCAATCGCGAACGCGGCGCCTCCCGCCGCTTCGATTTCGCGGACCGTGCTTTCCGCGCTCTTTTGGTTGCGTCCATAGTGCACGGCTACCAACGCGCCGTCACGCCCAAGTCGAACGGCGATTGCGCGGCCGATGCCACGGCTTGCGCCTGTTACTACTGCAATTTTCCCCTTCAATGATTCGCTCACGCTTTTATCCCCTTTCCATCCAAATCGTCAGCTTCTCGCGGTCCTGACGCCAATCATCGCGCCGTGGTGCGTAGCAAACTAGATGAGGGAATAGTCGAACAGGATTCAACCGAATGGGCGAGGCTGCGGCTGGCAAGTAAAAAGCAGAAGCAGATCCCTCTCTACTTCCCGCGTCCGCAAAAGATGCGGGAAAGACAAGACGCGGGACTTCGCTCGGGATGACAGCAATGCCGGAATGCGCCTAGGACGAAATGTGGCGCTCGAGAATCTTGACGATCTGTTCCTTGGGCACGGCGCCGACAAGCTGATCGGCGACCTGTCCGCCCTTGAACACCAGCAGCGTGGGAATACCGCGAATGCTGAACTTGGCGGGGACATTCATGTTCTCATCGACGTTGAGCTTCACAACCTTGAGTTTGCCGGCATGTTCGCGCGCGACTTCTTCCACGGTCGGCGTGAGCATGTGGCATGGACGGCACCAATCCGCCCAGAAATCGACCATTACAGGCTGGGTCTTGCTGGCTTCAATGACGTCGGCTTGGAAGCTGGCATCACTGACTGATTGAATGTTATCTGACATTTTTTCCTCTTGTGGCGGCGACCGGTTGAGGGCCGGGATAAACCGCCTCTATTTAGATGATGCTGCGCCTTTTGGGATTCGGGACCGCTTGGCCGCCTCATACAAAGTGACATAGGCGGCCGCCGAAGCCTTCCAGGAGAAATCCTTTTTCATACCGTTTGCGCGAACAGCCTGCCACATTTTCTCATCCCGATGGAGCTTTAACGCCGTCCGAATACAATCGAGCAGGGCCTTGGGTTCGTACGGCTCGAACTTGAACCCAGTTCCCTGCAAAGTCTTAGGGGAAAAGTTTTGAATCGTGTCATCCAGTCCTCCGGTTGCACGCACGACTGGAACGGTGCCATACCGCAGACTGTATAACTGGTTTAATCCAGAAGGCTCGTACCGGGACGGCATGAGGAACATATCCGAACCGGCTTCGACCTTGTGGGCCAGCGCGTTATCGTACCCGATTTTTACCGAGACGCGTGCTGAATATTTCTCCGCAAGGCTTTTGAAGAATTTTTCATATTCGGGCTGGCCGGTCCCCAGAGCTACGATGGAGATATCTTCTTTCATGAGGGCGGGAGCAATTTCGGCGAGCAGATCAAAACCTTTTTGGTCGACGAAACGCGAGACGATTCCGGCGAGAGGCCGGTCGATATTCTCTTCCGGCAGTTTGAAGGCCGCGAGGAGATCTTTCTTGCAGGCTTTTTTTCCCTCCAAATTGTTAACCGAATAATTTTGCGCGATGAAGGTGTCGCTTTCGGGGCTCCACTGAGAATAATCCGCTCCGTTCAAGATTCCGACCAGGTGATCCGAACGCTTGCGAATTACACCTTCGAGGCCGGCGCCGAATTCAGAAGTTTGAATTTCCTTCGCGTAGCGGCGGCTCACGGTGGTCAGATAGTCCGCATAGATCAAGCCTCCCTTGAGGAAGTTGACCTTGCCGTAGAATTCGAGGGAATCCATGGTGAAGAGATTGTCCGGAAGGCCGATGGACCGCATCGCGGGCTGAGGAAAGATGCCTTGATAGGCGAGATTGTGAATCGTCAAGATGACGGGAAGCGAGCGGACAACGCGGATCCTGGGCGTGCTGGGTCCGGAGAATCACGGGCACAAGCGCTGATTGCCAATCGTGGCAGTGAACCACGTCCGGGAGCCACACGCGCTTGATGCATTCAACGGCGACGCGAGAAAATTCCGCGAACCGCTCGTGGTTATCCGGATAGTCGCCGTTTTTATCTCCGTAGAGCTGGGGACGATCGAAGAAAGACGGGTCGTCGACAAAAAGATAGCGGAGGCCATCGACAGGCTGGCCTTCGACGATGGCGGGAAAGTGCAGCTTATCGCCCAGCGCGACGGTGACGCTCGAAATCAGAACTGACTTGGCCTTATTGCCGCGATAGCGCGGCAGCAGAACGACAACCTCGTGGCCCATCTCATGCAATGCCTTGGGTAAACCATCGACGACGTCCGCGAGACCGCCGGTCTTTGAATATGGAAGTCCTTCGGAGGCGACAAAGAGGATTTTCATGAGCGGTGAACCGCAACTAAAACGGTAACGGACGGCTAGTGAGGCGTCAAGCAGAACACCGGAGATCCGTTCCGCGAGAACACAACTTCGCGGAGGATTCGCGAAGCTTGCTAAACTGGCGCGCGATGACGCGACAGCGGATGGGACAGCATTTTCTGGCGGGCGAGAGCTGGCAACAGCGGATTCTAGCTTCGCTGCCGCGCGATAAAGATGAGACGTGGATCGAAATTGGAGCGGGGCACGGCGAGATGACGCGGCTGCTTGCAGCGCGTTGCCAGCGCGTGATTGCAATCGAGGCGGATTTGGGGCTAGCGCGAGAGTTTGCAAGAAGCTCAGCAGCGGCATCCCGATGAATGGCGCGGCGTAGAGATTGTGATCGGAAACGTGCTGGAAATGGACTTGGCCGAATTGGCGGGCGGGCATTTTCGAGTTTACGGAAGTTTGCCGTACTACATCACCTCTCCGATTCTTCACCTGCTTTTCGGGTGCGTTGAAAAACTTCAATCCGCTCACATCGTGATTCAACTTGAGGTAGCGGAACGCATCGCGGCGCATCCGGGGGGTCGCAGCTACGCGTACCTTTCCGCGGCCTCCCAATTTTACATGCGGCCTGAGATCGTCTTTCGGATTCCGCCCGGTGCATTCCGCCCTCCGCCGCGCGTAACGTCGGCGCTCGTGAACATGACGGTGCCGGGGGAGAGGGCGTCACTCGACGTCGCAGACGAGGCTGGGTTTCTCAAGTTTGTGCAGGCATGCTTTGCTCACAAACGGAGAACGCTCAGGAACAATCTGCAGGCCATGGCTTCGTCTGAGTCTATCCGCGACGCGCTCGCGGCCAACGGCTTGCGCCTGGATGCACGCGCGGAACAGCTTTCACTTTCAGACTTTGCGTATCTTTTTTCGAGGCTGGGATGAGGCGCGAAGAAGCGGGCTAATCGATTTTCAGTATGGAGGTGCGCCGGATGATAGGTCCTCTATAACCACGCGCAATCGGTCGGGGCGGTCCGTCATAATCCCGTCAACGCCAGTTTGGATCAGCGAGCGCATTTGCGCCCGACCGTTGACCGTCCAGGTGACCACTTGCAAGTCGGCGGCGTGAGCGCTATCCACCAGTTCCCGAGTGATCAGGTTGGCGCGGGGACAGAGCTGGCGAGCCCCGAGTTCCGTCGCCGTCTTCACGAGATCGGGCTGCGCTTTGTCGACGAGGAGGCCCATCATGATACCTGGGTCCAGTTTCGGCAACGGGGCCAGGGTGGGTGCGTCAAACGAGATCACCACGGTTCTGGCTGCGTTTTCGGCGCTCTGTAGCGCCCCAACCAGTGCATGATCCATGCCCCAGGCTGATCCTTGCTTTATCTCGAGGTAGAAGACCACGTCGTGCTTGCGCGCAAAGGCGAGAATTTCTTCAAGTGTAGGAATTTGCTGGCCCGCAAATTGGCGGTCGTACCACAAGCCCACGTCGAGAGCACGCAGTTCCGCCAAGGTGTGGTCCCGCACAGGGCCGCGGCCGTTGGATGTGCGTTCCAAGGTATCGTCGTGAATGGCAACGAAGCGGGCGTCGCGAGTGAGATGCAGGTCGGTTTCGATGAATCCCGCGCCTAATTGCACCGCTCGCTCGAATGCGGCCATGGTGTTCTCGGGCGTGTAACCGGAGGCCCCGCGGTGAGCAATGATCCAAGGCGAGCGCATGAGCGGCATATGCTACCAGATTCAATCGAGCGACTACGTGCTGGCTGTTTGGGGTCTTGCGAGGATTGCAACGCGACGAGAGAAGAGTAATGGGATTCGGTACTAGAACTGGCGCAATTTTGACGGCCCCGATGTGCAAAATGATTCCGCGATGGGAACGCGTGTTGCCCGCCCTTTTGCATCTTCGCAAGTAAGATCGGGTTCAGTCGCGATTCGGATATTGCGACTCGTGGGAGGCCCTCTAGGCTCCTCAGCAAACGGCAGATAGTGGCAGAGGAGCCGGGATGCGGATAATCCCTTTGCAGACCTTTGGTAGGCGGATTGCGCTGACTTCGCTATCGCCAACATTTGGCGGTGCCTGAAGCGGTCGTCAGAAGGAAGAGTGGGTGTCTGCCGGAGCGGTGAAATCGTCCAAGAAGTGACTGATTTCGCGCTGAGGGCGCGGACCCGACAGCAGCCGTAGTAATGCTCGCCCAGGGAGAAGTGATCCCTGCCGTACGAACTTGGGAGGAGAGAGCGTGGCGCTGCTCGTCCTGATTTTGGTAGGAATTGTAGTCACCCAAACTTGGTTAGACTGGCGCAATGCGAAAAAAGGCTGGTCGATACCTGACTGGGGCAAGGGGATTGCGCTCGGCGGGTTGATTGCTGTTTCGCTGGCGGCATCAAGCGCCTTTGCATCGGTGTGGATTGGGGAAGAGGCCGGTGATTGGACCGGCGGATTCGGCTCGCCGCGTTTTTGGCTGGAGCTGATTTGTTCGTTCGCGATGCTGGGCATTCTGGTGTATGGGATCCGCAAAAAACAGCTGCGTTTGACGATGCTGCTGGGCTGCGCGTTGATTGCGGTTATGGTGCTGGGGGTCGTTCTGTAAGCGCGGGGCAGTCGAATCGCTCTTCTTTGTTTTGTCGTCACGAATTCCCTCTCTCTAGGTTCCGCAACAGGATCGGCCCTTCAGCTGCCGCCATTCACCGGTGAATACCCGCTGTACGCCGAAAACTACGAGACACGTCAAAGCGTTGCCAGTAATCTCCGCGCATGCTCGCTGAATTAACTAACGAGGAGATGGCGATGACAGACGCGACACCCCGCCTGGTATCCGAAATGTCTATTTCCCGAGTCGCCGCAATAATGGCTGCCATCATGCTGATTTTCCTGGGAATCGTGTTTCAATGGGGCCAGCTTGGTGCGGGGCAATTCAACGTCGATGGCTTCTGGGTGATTCACATGGTTGCAATGAACGTGTGGAACCTGGTTGCGATGCACCTGAGCTCGGGGCTGATGGACACTCTCAAGTTCTGGCCCTTGCTGCTCGTCGCGTTCGGTCTGGCCATTTTGGTGGCCCTCAATTCAGGCGGAGGGCGGGCGTTCCACAACGGAGGAAATCCCAGTGCTTGATACGCGGCACCCAAGCAGGCATCTAGTTATCGGCGTCGTGATTTTGATGCTGGGCGTTATTTTGCTGCTGGATCAGCTAGGATTTCTACAAGCTGATAAGATATTTCTTTTCTGGCCGCTGATTCTGATTTATTTCGGCGTCACCAAATTGCAAAGCCGCCGCAATCCGACTGGAGCTTTCTGGGGAGCCTTCCTGGTTCTGCTGGGAATCTCATTCCAGCTTGAGGAACTCGGGTTAAGTCATATTCGCTTCGGGACAATCTGGCCCGTCTTTCTGATTTGTGTCGGAATTTTATTGATACTCCAGAGGTACGAGATGCACGGCCGCTGGTATCCTCCCGCGCCGGGAGCGCCTCCGGGCGGTCCCGAGCCGCCAGGCAGCATTCCGCCTCCGCCACCCGGCGCTCCCGGGCAGGCGGAGTCGAATTTCGCAGCGGAGGCGGGTCCCGATGCAAGCCAAGCCGCAAACCCGGGTGGGCCCCGGATGCACTGGAAGGGATTCCCCGATCCCACACGCGCAGGGTGGACCGATGCCGGCGCCTGGTATGATTCGTCGGAGCCCCGGCTGAACGTGGTAAACATTTTTTGGGGCGGGAAGCGGCGCCTCATCACCAAGAAATTCGCAGGCGGCGAAATCGTGACGATTTTCGGCGGCTTCGATATCGACCTAACTCAATCCGACATTCAGGGGCCCCAGACGCAAATCGACGTGGTTACGATTTTCGGTGGCGGTGATATTCGCGTTCCTCCCAATTGGGAAATTGTGCTTGAAACCGTGGGCATTTTCGGCGGTTGCGGCGACAGAACTTTGCACCCGGAGCAACAGAAACCCAGCAGTGGTTCCGATCCGGCTGCGCCAGTTACCAAGAGGCTGGTCGTCAAAGGCGTAGCCATCTTCGGCGGCCTCAACATCAAGAACTGACCGCGCATGCACCCGATTCTTAGTCAACTTCGGCGGCTTCTCCTCTATCTACTCGGCTGGATTCCACTCGCGGGAATGCTCACCTATTTGCTCGCAGTCCCGGGCGGATTGACTTGGGTTGAGGCGTCGACGGTCGCGTTCATTCTGTGCCTTTTGTACGCCTTCGTATGCTTGGCCGCGTGGTACCCGTGCCTGGCGACGCCACTCGACCATTCGAGCTTGCCGCGATTTTTGTTCACACACATTGCCGGGGCTTTTGTTGCCAGTGCTGTGTGGCTGGTCGCGGCGAGAATCCTTGGCAGGATGCTGGCCGGGCTTGACGACTTTCATGGGATTGACGCGCGGCTGACGAAGGATTTCCCACTTTTGTTCGGAACCGGCGTTTTGCTGTACCTGCTCGCGGTGGGATTTCACTACGTTCTGCTCGCGGTGGAAGCCTCGCGCGACGCGGAGGCTCGCGTAATGAAAGCGAGCGTCCTGGCGCGCGACGCGGAGCTGAGGGCCCTGAAGGCGCAAGTGAATCCGCACTTTCTTTTCAACAGCTTGAATTCGATCAGCGCCCTTACGGCTTCGGATGCCGCGAAAGCCCGCGAGATGTGCATACTGCTCGGCGACTTCTTGCGCCGGACGCTGGGGCTCGGGGAAAAACAATCGATTCCGCTGGAGGAAGAAATGTCGCTGGTCCACGCGTTTCTGGCCGTGGAAAAAATTCGCTATGGCGCGCGCTTGCAAATGGAAGAATCGGTCGACAAGGAGGCTCTCGAAGCGCAAGTACCGCCGCTTTTGCTGCAGCCTCTAGTGGAAAACGCGGTGGCGCACGGAATTGCCAATCTCGTCGAAGGCGGCTGGATCAAGCTCGAAGCCAAGCAGCGCGACGGTTATTTGTCGATTGCGATCGAGAACCCGTTCGATCCACAGGCTCCGCAACGCCGCAGAAACGGAGTGGGACTCGCCAACGTCCGACAGCGGCTGGAAGCACGCTATGGAAGTAGCGCGACATTCGGCACCACGACGGAGGACGGCCGTTTTCGCGTGGCGCTCACCCTTCCGGCGGGCGGAAAGGAACGAACGGCGTGACCCGCGAAGAAAACAAGAAAATTCGCGCGCTGATTGTGGATGACGAAGACCTCGCGCGGCAGGTTCTTCGCGAGTACATTTCCGCGCACCCGGAAATTGAAATTGTCGCCGAATGCGCGAACGGCTTCGAGGCCGTCAAATTCGCCACAGAGCTCGAACCGGATTTGCTGTTCCTTGATATTCAAATGCCGAAGCTGGATGGTTTTGAAGTGCTCGAGCTGATTGGCGCGAACCGGGCCGTGGTGTTCGTGACCGCGTACGACACTTTCGCGATCCGCGCATTTGAAGTACACGCGGTGGATTATCTATTGAAACCGATCAGTGCCGATCGCTTCGACGCCGCGCTGAAGCGCGCAAAAGAGCGGCTCTCCGGGAAGTTGCCGCCGGCGCCGGTTCCCGCGAACGACCTTGCCGCGGCCGCCCGACTACCGTCCCAGTATCTCGACCGCATACCGGTGCGCGATGGGACTAGCGTATTCATCATTCCGGTGGGAAGGCTCGACTACGCGGAAGCTCAGGACGACTACGTGGCTTTGGTGTCCGAAGGCAAGAAACACCTGAAGCAACAAACGATATCGAGCCTGGAAGGCGCGCTCGACCCATCACGGTTTCTGCGCATCCATCGGTCATACATCGTGAATCTCGAGCGAGTGGCTAAAATCGAGCCTTACGGCAAGGATTCGCACATTGCCGTGCTGACTGCGGGAACGCGGCTTCCCGTCAGCCGCTCCGGACATGCGAGGCTTCGAGCCTTTCTGGATCGCTAGCCGACTGGCGCGGGCTCAGCTTGTCTGCTGCCGGCGCGTTTGAGGAAGCGATAAAGGCTGGTGCGACCGATGCCGAGCATACGCGCGGCGCGCACGCGATTGCCATGGCAGGTTTCAAGCACACGCTGGATATGCATGCGGCGAATCTCGTCAAGCGGCAGTGGCTGCCAATCGCCAACAGCCTTCGACCCGTTTCGCTGCGGCTTTCGCAAATGTTCGGGGAGATCTCCGACGTCGATAAAATCCGCGGTGGCAATGATCGCCGCGCTCGAGATTACATTCTCCAGCTCGCGGACATTCCCGGGCCAGGTGTAGTCTCGCAACACAAGCTGCGCGCGGCGGGAAAGTCCCTGCAACTTCTTTCCATAAGTCTGGCCATACTTTTTCAGAAAGTGCTGAACGAGAACCGGAATATCTTCCGGGCGCTCGGTAAGGCCGGGGACTCGTATCTCGATGCTGCTAAGCCGATAAAAAAGATCTTCGCGGAACCGGCCTGCCAGAACGTCGGCGCGAAGGTCGCGATTGGTAGCGGCTATAATTCGCACGTCTACCTTTTTCAGCTCAGGAGATCCCACGCGCTGAATTTCGCGGTTTTGAATCACGCGAAGTAATTTCGCTTGGAGCGGTAACGATGTTTCACCTATCTCATCAAGAAAGACGGTGCCGCCATTGGCGTACTCGAAAAGACCGGGCTTCGCATCGGTCGCGCCGGTGAAAGCTCCACGAATGTGCCCGAAGAGCTGGCTTTCAAGCAAAGTATCGACGAGCGCCGAGCAATTGCAGACAGCAAACCGCTCCTGCGCTACCGGACTCAACTGGTGCAACGCGCGTGCGACCGGTTCTTTTCCGGCGCCCGTGGGACCTGTAATCAGAACATTGGTGTAATGCCGCGCGATTTTTTTCACCAGGTCGAATACGTTCATCATGGCCGGACTCTTGGCGACGATGCCCTGAAAATGGAGATTCTGTAGAAGCTTATCTTCCAAGTGGCGGATTTCAGAGCGCTGCCAGAATAATTCCGCGAGATCATCAAGCGTCTTCACGAGGCGGGGCAAATCAACAGGCTTGCAGAGATAATCGTAAGCCCCTCGCTTGATGGCCTCAATCGCCGAATCGACCGAATAGAATCCGGTAACGAAGAGCACAGGCATTCCGGGATCGTGCTGCAAGGTTTTTTCGAGAAAGGTGAAACCATCCATGGCAGGCATCTTGCAGTCGATCAGAACGACGCGGCAACCGCCGCTTCTGACGGTTTGCAAGGCTTCCGCGGGACTTGTTGTACCCACCGTCTGGAAACCGGCGCGTTCCAGTGCGTTCGTCGCCAGTAGCACCTGACCTGGGTCGTTGTCGAGTACACAGACGGAGAGATTTTTTCGCGTGACGGCGACCGCCACCTGTCCCGCAAGGACTCCCATATGAAGGTTCTAAGGCACGGCGCGTGCCACAAGGTTTTGTTTGGAAGCACGATTTTGTTGGGATGTTCTAGAAAAGCTGATGCGTGCTAAACCATTGGAATGCTGTGCATTAATTCGGGGAACAGGCGCAGAGTTAGAGAACACCGCGATCTTCTCAGCAGTCTGTTGACATATGCCGTTCGGCGGAACATCGAAGCAGCGTTCCAAACTGGAACCGCAGTTTCAAAATAGGCGCAACCTTTCACGAGGCAAAACGCTGTGCTAGACTCCGCGGAGCGGTCGCAGCGTGAAAAAAGTTTTGGCGCAGGCCGTCGATCGGTGGAACTTCGGGCTCTGTGCAACGATTCCCCGCGAACCCCGCCAGGCCCGGAAGGGAGCAACGGTAGCGGGTCAGCTTCGTGTGCCGCGGAGTACCCGAAGTTCCTCTCATCGCATTCGGGGCGGCTGAGCGAAAGTCCAGAGATCATCTTCCATGGCATATAAAGTTATCGCGAGAAAATATCGTCCTCAATTGTTCAGTGAAATCGTGGGGCAGGGGCACGTCACCAAGACGCTTGCGAATGCGATCGAATCAAATCGCGTGGCTCAGGCATATATTTTTTCCGGAGTGCGCGGAGTGGGTAAGACTACGGCCGCGCGCATCCTGGCGAAGGCTTTGAACTGCGCGAAAGGCATCACTGCGGAGCCGGACAATACCTGCGATTCCTGCAAGGAGATTTCCGCGGGAACATCACTCGACGTTTTAGAGATTGACGCTGCTTCGAATCGCGGCATTGACCAGATTCGCGAGCTGCGAGAGATGGTGAGGTACGCGCCCGCCGCAAGCCGCTACAAAGTGGTGATTCTCGATGAGGCGCATCAGCTCACTGACGAAGCCTCGAACGCGCTGCTAAAGACGCTCGAGGAGCCGCCCGACCGCGTGGTTTTTGTTCTGGCAACTACTCAGCCGGAGGATTTGGCGGACACGATCAAATCGCGCGCGCAGCTTTTCCAGTTTCGCTCGCTGACGTTCCAGGAGATCGCGGGCGCAATCGAGCGGATCGTGAAGGCTGAGAATCTGAATATCGAGGCGGGCGCCGTAGCGGTGATTGCGCGAGCGGCGGAAGGCAGTCTTCGCGACGGGCTCTCTCTGCTAGAGCAGGCGATCGCTTACTCAGGGGACACGATTACCGATGCGCAAGTGCGCGAACTTCTGGGCGTGGTGGCCGAGAGCGTGCTGGACGAGTTGGTGGGAGCGATTGAGACGCAGTCTGCCGAGCGCGCGCTAGGATTAGTTCATCGATTGATTGCCGACGGCCAAAATCTACAGCACTTTTGCCGCGAGGCCATTCGCCATTTCCGCAACTTGCTGGTGGCGCGCGTTTGCGGAGCGGATTCCGAGCTAGTGGCGGCTCCTCCTGACGAGCGTTTGCGGTTGGGACAGCAAGCGGAGAGATTCAGCGAAGAAGATCTCACCCGCTTTTTTAATATCCTACTGGCCATCGACGACGACCTGCGGCGGAAACCTGATCCGCGTTTGCATCTTGAGATGGGGCTGCTCAGGCTCATCAACGCTCAAAAGTTGGCTCCGCTCGAGGAAGTGCTGGCCGAAATGCGCGGCGAGTTGCGAGTTCACCCGCGCGAAAAAGCCCGGTCGGCTGAAGCAGCGGCACTGCCGTCTGCCGTTGCTCCGCCGGCAAGCGCATCCGCGAAATCCGCTGCGGCTTCTTCGACGGCGGCTGGCTCGCACATGGCCTCGCCGAGTTCTTCTCCTTCACCTTCCTCAGCCAGTTTCGCGAGCGCTGGATCAGTGCGGCCTGCGTCCGCCGCTCCGCTACCGATATCTCCACCTAGAATTGTGACGCGTGCTGCCGAAGAAGGTGACGGCCTTGCAGGCGCGCGGTTAGAGGCAATCAAAGCGGCCTTGCACGAATCGAAATTATTGTCGTCGTTTCTGGAACAGGCGACGCGATGTGAAATTGAAGCCAGCGAGTTCCGACTTTTTTTCACGACTGAAAATAGCGCTCTCGCGGAAATGCTGCCGCGCGAGGCGATGGAACGTTTGCGCACAGCCGTGCAGCAAGTGATAGGCCAGCCTCTGCGCGTCTGTGTTAAACTGGATTCCGCACGGACTCTCGCGGCGCGCGGTTCCGAGTTGCGGGCTCGTTACGAGAAAGATCCGGTCGTTAGGGCGATGCTGGAGAAATTTGGCGGTCAAATTTCCCGAGTCAAGCGCCCGGGCGAGGAATGAAGCATGGAAGTTAAAGCATTGCAGCAAATGCTGTCGCAGTTCCGGCAAGTGCAAGAGACGCTGGAAAAGCGCCTCGGGGAAATTTCCGTCGAAGCCTCGGCGGGCGGCGGAATGGTGTACGTGAAGATGAACGGACAGAAGCAGCTCACCGAAGTGCGCATCGAACCGGAGATTTTCAAGGGCAAAGATCAGGAGATGCTGCAGGAGCTGATGCTAGCAGCGGTGAACGAAGCTACCCGGCGCGTCGATGAAGAGCTATCCAAGCAGATGAAGGACCTCACGGGCAGCATGTCAGGAACGATGGGTTTGAAAATTCCAGGCCTCTTCTAGGATTGTCCTCTGTAATTCCCCTCGCTTCAGCGCCAATCGCGTTTCAATCGAAAAATATTCTTTGGAAGAACTGACAAAAAAAGAGGCGAGCACGCGTTCATTGCTGCTGTGAACGGTCCCGCCTCTTTCTAAATCAGACGAATCCTTACCGCGGCGGCGGACCCATCTGGAAACCGGGCTGGTGGTGGAACAAACCGATCAGCACTGTCCCAGTGAGAACGTGGCCTTCCATCGCTTTCTGCACGTCATCGCGAGTAGCACCCTTCTGCAGATCGAGCTTTGTATCGAGTGCGAAAAGCTCGAAGGTGTAGTGGTGCGAAGGTCCTGCGGGCGCACACGGCCCAAAGAACATCGGTTGGCCGGTGACGTTAGCTGCTTGGACGCCCACGGTCGAATCCGCTTTAACGCCTTCCGGCAGCGACGTCGCATCCCCCGGAATATTGAAAATCATCCAATGCGTGATGTCGTCGAACGACTTGCGCGCATGCGCATCGGGATCATGCAAAAGCAGCACGAAACTTTCGGTGCCCTTTGGCGCATTGACCCAGGAAAGCGGCGGCGAAGTCATGTTGGCTGGCGCCGTCATGGATTTTCCATCCGGCGAGCAAGTGTATTTGTCGGGAATCATTGATCCGTCTGTGAATCCTTCGCTGGTAAGTTGCAGAGGCGGCCCCATCATGGGTCGCCCACCTCCGCCTCCTTGACGTCCGCCGGCACCACCACCGGGCGGTGGTCCTTGTTGTGCAGTCGCAGGAGTGATAGCAAGTGGCACAAGGCATGCCAAAGCAAGGAGCGATAGCAAGATTCTCGTTCGCATTACGTCTTTCCTCCCTTTCCGCTGCTGGAAACTTCCAGAGTCGGTTCCCCACACCTTCGGTAAAGTGTTCGATTGTAACCTCAGGGGGTTGGACGCGCAACGTAGCGAGTCTGTTTCAAGAAGTGTTTACGCGCTACTTATGCCGGTGTAACGCAGCCTGCCGAGAATCGAAGCAGAGAATTTCAGCATGGCGACACTCGCAGCTTCTTTGATGACAACATACTGCTCGAAGCCCGAAGCCTTCGATCGCCTGCTTCGCAAGGCGGCCACATCCTGCTGGCTGGAACGGTTCAAGAAGGAAGCCGCCAAAGGAGAGCTTAACGTGAATGGGCATGGCATTGGGGAAACGGCGGGCACAATCTGGGAGACACTCTCGAAGGAGGGTCCTCTTAGTTTTGCAGCTCTGATGGAAGAAGTGAATGCGCCACAAAGTCTATTTTTTATGGCGATCGGATGGCTTTCGCGCGAAGAGAAGCTTCAGTTCGAACAAGCGAACGGCGACTACCTGATTCGCCTGACTTGAGGCCACCAAGCCACACTCGTCATTCGTGGCTGCGTGGATCCAAAGTCTCGAGGCGGGTGGGCCGGGGCGGACCACTTTTGGGCGGCCCGCTCACCAAGCCGTCAACTTCCAGACTTAATCCGACGAAGCGGCGGTTGCAGGAGTTCGAGAAGCCTTCGAGAACGATGACTTGTCGAAATCGCTGCTATCGCTTGAATCGCCTGCCTTATCGATTTCGATCGAGCCTTTGAAGTACGCGCCGTCCTCGATCATGATTCGTGCGGTGGTCAGGTCGCCAACCACCGAGCCATCTTTCTTGATCTCGATGCGGTCGCGTGCCCGCAGATTGCCCTTCACGTTGCCGTAGACCACTACTTCGCGGGCAATCACATCGGCGGTCAAGCGAGCGCTCGCGCCGATCGTCAGCTTACGATCTTCCAGCTGGACGAGTCCCTCGACGCTGCCGTCGATGGCCAAGTCTTCATTACCCGTGATTTCGCCTTTTACGTGCAGACTTGCTCCGAGCCGGGCCGTGCCTCCGCTGCTGCGGTCGGACGTCGCCGGGTAACCTGAATCCAAAGGTGCCATAGTCTTAGCCTCCCCAGAAAAAGATGGTGCAGGTGGAACGTACGGCCTAGGCTGCTGCGCAAGCGGCGTCCTAGCGGGAGTTTCCTGCTTTTTCTCTCCCCACATTTACCCTCCTTGGGCCCGATTACGGCAGAACAGCTTATTAACACGGACCGGGGTTATCAATGTATTCTTTGTGGCAAGTTGACGCCAATGCCAAAATGAAACGCTGTGCCCGTGTCATTAACCGGTCTCAAGGTCAGGCGAATGGAAAAATATGTTCGCCAGAGTCACGGCCGATGATGTTTTTGCGCAAATTCGACGACTTGCCTGCCAACTGCATTTAGCTGATTCAAAACTTTCTCATCTTTGCACTTGCCCGCCGCATCGAAAACTCCGTCCGTGGTATTCAGCGTTGCGCCAAGCGGCGTTGGCCAACCGCGGAGCGCGTGCACGATTGATCGCAGAGCCATCAGCGTGCTTACGCATGCCTGCCAGCCGGCTGCGGTGACTATACATCCCACCGCGCGGCCATCCAAGTAGCACGGATCGTCTTCCCGCAAATCATCGAGTAGATCCAGCGCATTTTTTACGAGACCGGACACGCCGCCATGGTATCCGGGGCTGGCGACGATCACGCCGTGCGATTTCCTGACCATTTCCACGAACTGGCGCTGTTGTTCATTGCGCTCGCGATTTTCCGGCGCAAAGTGTGGGAGATGCGACAAAAAAGCTCCGTCAAATAAAAAAGTGCGGGCGCCGGCTTCCTCGGCTGCTTGCAACGCGAGGCGCAGCGCGCGGTCCGTAGAGGAAACGGTGCGGGTGGTGCCTCCAATGCCTACCACCAAAGGCTTAGCGGGCGGGTTCGCGTGCTGACCGCGATCAGGCACTTTGCATGGCCCTCATGCCCAGATTTTCGAGCAGCTTTTGGTCGTCATCTGCGGCGGGATTTGGAGCGGTGAGCAATTTCTCTCCGGTGAAAATGGAATTCGCACCGGCGAGGAAACACAACGCCACGCTTTCGGCAGACATTTGCCTGCGGCCTGCTGCGAGCCGCACCCTCGACGCCGGCATCAGAATCCGCGCCGTGGCAATGGTTCGCACCATAATCAGAGGATCGAGTTCCGGTGCATTTCCAAGCGGCGTGCCGGCGCTGGGCACCAGCATATTGATCGGCACGCTCTCGGGATGCGGTTCAAGTCTTGCGAGTTGGTGCAGCAGGCCGATGCGATCCTCGTCCGTTTCTCCCATGCCGAGAATTCCTCCGCAGCAAACTGTGATGCCGGCCTTGCGCACGTGGGCGATGGTTCGCAAACGGTCGTCGTAGATTCGAGTGCTGATAATTTCTCCGTAGAATTCCGGCGACGTATCGAGATTGTGGTTGTAGGCGCTCAGGCCCGCTTCCTTCAGCCGCACCGCTTGGGATTCGGTGAGCATGCCGAGCGTGCAACAGACCTCCATGCGCAGCGCTGCGACGCCACGCACCATTTCCAGCACGCGCTCGAACTCTTTCCCCTCGGGGATTTGCCTCCACGCCGCACCCATGCAGAATCGCGTGGCTCCTTCGGCTTTGGCGCGCTTTGCGGCAACGAGGACATCTGCGGGATTCATCAGCTCTTGCCTGGCTACGTCCGTTTTGTAGTGGGCGCTCTGCGAACAGTAGGCGCAATCCTCGGGACATCCGCCTGTTTTGATCGAAAGCAAGCGGCACAGTTGAACTTCCTCCGGCAGATGAAATTCGCGGTGGGTGGACTGCGCTTGGAACATCAACTTCGGGAATGGGAGCTCGTAGATGCGACGAATTTCTTCCCGGGTCCAATCGTGTCGGATGGGCATTGGCAAAAGTTTCCTCGTGGGGTTTCAAAGATAGCAAAATCGCGGACTGGCGGGGAGAAAACTCGAAGAGGCTAGGTGGCGCAGCGTACATCCAAGAGAGATTCCTCGGCTGCGTGTCCCGGCGCTTCGCGCAAATGCAAAGACGCGGGACACTCCGCTCGGAATGACAAGGATTGGATGACGACTCGGCGCACGAAACCCTACCCCGTGAAGGCGGGGTGAGCTGCAAGTAAAGCGCCAATCAGGAAGTTGCGTTCCCAGGTTGATGCGGGGAGCACGCCCGGGCAAGCCCGAGCGGCATACGGCGGGAGCAAGCTCCCGCACTCCACATGGTGCGAGGCACCCATTCGCATGCGGGGTGCCCCTACGGATGCGAGAGCTAGCGCGCTGACGCGCTTACTGGCTTGCGCGACTGGCGGGCGTCGCCAACTTTTTCGAGGCCTTCGAGCAGATCCTCGACGAGGTCTTCCGCGTTCTCGCATCCCGGCGAAAGACGCAGCAGGCTATCGGAGAGGCCCAGCTTCGCGCGTTCTTCAGGTGGAATCGACGCGTGCGTCATCGTGGCGGGATGGCAGATCAGCGCCTTCACGCCGCCCAAACTTTCCCCGAGCACAAAATAGCGGCGCGAGGAGGAGAACGCGATCACCTCGTCCATCGTGCCATCCAGCTCGAACGAAACCATGCCGCCGAAACCGGTCATCTGCTTTCGGGCAATTTCGTGGCCGGGATGATTCGGCAAGCCGGGGAAATAAACGCGGCGGACCAGCGAATGTTTGCTCAACGCCTTCGCGATTGCGGCGGCGTTTTCCTGGTGGCGCTGCATTCTGAGTTCGAGAGTTTTCAGCCCGCGCATGGTCAGCCAACAATCGAACGGCGAAGGAATCGCGCCAGTGGCGTTCTGCAAAAACTTGATTGGCTCGAACACCGCCGGATCCTTTGCGAGCACCGCGCCCTGCACGGTATCGGAGTGGCCGGCAAGATATTTCGTCACGCTGTGGACGACGATGTCCGCGCCCAGCTCGAATGGCTGCTGAAAACAGGGCGTCGCGAAAGTGTTGTCAACAACAACGAGCGGCCGATCTCCCACGCCCGGCTTGCCGTCAACCGGGGAGGTCTTTGTGGCGTGCGCCAACTTACTGACGGCAGCGATGTCACTGATCAGCAGGCGCGGATTCGTGGGCGTCTCGATCCAGACAAAGCGCGTGCGCGACGAAAGCGCCGCTTCGACGGCCTTCAGGCTGCCGGTATCGATTTGCTTGGTCACCACGCCGATCGGCTGAAAAACTTTATTGAGGATGCGGTAGGTGCCGCCATAAACGTCCAGCGGGATGATGATCTCGTCGCCCGGGCGCAGGTAGGCTTGCAGCACGGCGTTTTCGGCGGCGAGGCCCGATGCGAACGCCGCGGCATGCTCGACGCCTTCGAGCGCCGCCAACACTCCTTCGAGGCGCTGGCGCGTGGGATTGTTCGTGCGCGAATAGGAAAAACCTTTGTCGTGGCCGGGCGATTCCTGCTCGTAGGTGGAGGTCTGGAAAATCGGAGCGACGAGCGCGCCTGTTTCCGGCTCTGAAGGCTGTCCCGCGTGGATCGTTTTTGTGGCGAACTTCATGTGCAGCTCCCTTTTCTGCTACATCGAAGAGAGATTCTTCGACTGCGTGGCCCGGCGCTTCGCGCAAAATAAAGACGCGGGCCACTCCGCTCAGAATGACGTCGCATAGATAGAATTTGGGAGTTGAATCTTCAATCGACCCCGAAGGATCGGGGCCAGTTGAGGATCTTATCTCTCCCTGCTCTCCCAGACGACAACCTGGGAGCCCTTTTAAAGGGCAGGAATTAGCACCTTGGCGATTGCACCAGGTTGCTGTGGCTTCCTAGGGCCTGTCCCCTCAGCCACTCTGGATAAGCGCCGCCGTTAAGCGGCAGCGAAATCGTAGCAAACAGGGCCTGGCGCGTCAATAGAGGGAGGCATTACCCGTGTTAGACTGCGCGCGTGCCTTTCGCCCTGCCTGACCTTGCGTGGTCAACCTGGCTCATTGCAGCCGCAGGTGGGTTCGTTCTCGCTTGGCTCGTTCCCAAGCTGGCGCCACGCGGCAGCCGGGTCAGCGGCGCCCTCGTGTTCGTAGTCATTTGTTTGGCGGCTCTTTGCGGAGTGATTGGCGCGCTCAAGTGGTTCGGCGCGCAGTAGAAGCCGGTAGAGTGCGGGCGCCCTCAAATATTGTTCGTTACGTGAGCGGATTGCGTTGTGAATCTTACAAGCGCTGATTCACGGACGCTGAATCAGTTCCATGCGGTTACCGGCCGGATCAATTGCGATGCCTATCATGATGCCCGTGTTTCCGAACGCGCGAGGTTCGCCGGCCATCGAGCCGCCGGCCGCTTTGATCGCGGCGACGGTTTTCGCCATGTCTTTCACGTTCAGGACTATGTGCGCGATCGGATCCTTCAAGTCGTTGGAATCGCGATGCTGGATCACGATCGGCTCGCTTTTGTTGGCCTTTGCGGCGTCGGCCGTCTCGCCGAAGTTCACGAATATCTCCGCGCCTCCGGGCACAGTGATCCGATTGACCTCAAACATGCCGAACGCGGCCTCGTAGAACTTCGCCAATGCAGCAGTATCTTGCGCGCCGACTCGCACCGAGTTCAGCGTCACCTGCGCGTGCGCGGCGCTCGCGAGAAGCAGCGCGGCGGCACCCATCATCACGATTGCGTAAATTCTCTTCATCGAAGCCTCCCGTGGCACGTCTTATTCACTAATTTGAAGCCGACATGCTAACACGGTTCCGCTATCCCTTCATCCCGCGCTGCCAGAGCGCGCACAACGCGGTGTTATATAGCGCGAGCGCAGTCGTAATCTGCCCCAGATGATTGTCATGCGTGGATAGATAAGCGGCTTTCTTCATCACGTCCGGATGCAAGTTTCCTTCGGTGGAACAATCGATGATCACGGCGCCGTCTTTCACATTGCGCACCAAGTCCGCCTCGGACTGCGCCGGAAATGCGGTCACGATGATGTCAGCAGTCTTGAGATAGTCTTCCCGGTCTTCCGGCTTGGTCTGCGGATGGACCATGAGCGCGGTGGCCCCGATCCGCATCAGCATGCTCTGCAATGGAATGCCGATGCGCGGCGAGCTATTGCAGATCACCACCGTGGGACCGCTCCGCCGGGCATCGCGCGGAAACATGTTCTTGATCTCCTCGTGCTGGTGCAGCAGAGTGAGGATCGCCTTCGCCGTGCAGGGCACCACGCCTTCGTACTTCTCTTCTTCGTCGACGGTCTTGATGTTCAGCGCCATGCGGCCGGTGTTCTCGACGGTGAGCCCTTCGATATCCTTCTCCGGCCGCACGCGCCGCAGAAAATAATCCTCGGTCTTGCCGAACGGCGCTGGGAAGAAGATAAATGTTCCGTAGATTTTCTCGTTGACTTGCGCGCCCATCAGCAGCAGTTCCAGGGCGTCGGCGCTTTGCGCTTCCTCAACGCGAAAATCCAGGCCGCGCTGCCGGAACATCTTCCCCATATAGCTGGCGTACCGCCGGGAGCCACGATCGACTTCCACGTTCGGCAGCCGCGGCATAAACGCCGCCACGCGGACTCTCCGCGCGATCGAGGCCGGTCTTTTCAACCTGCGTCAGCTTCTGTTCCGCTTGAGCGAACACTTCCTCGGCCGCCGCAATGCAGTTCAATCGCTTGCTCTGCGGAACTTGCTGCGTCCAGCTTGTGTCGCGCGCGAACGAAGTTTGTTTCGCCTGCGGTGTTTCGAGTGTGTCCATATGGTGAGTTGATTATCGCGCGGCAGCCCCGTATCACAAAGGGAGATCACTTTGCTGAAATGACGGATTGAACTCCGGCATATGTAGTGCATCCTACATATGTAGCGGATCCCTCATCCCCTGCCCATACAGATAGTTACAAATACTTCTGCCTCCTGGGTGTACAATCTGCCGGTCCCCCGGATTTAGTCGAGCTGCGAGAACTCCCATGGAACGTGAATACGAAATTTTCGAGCTTTCAGATGGCACCCCGCTGTGGCGCGGCCACGCGTCTGGCCTGCAGGAAGCTCGCCTAATGCTTCAGCAAATCTCGAAGGACACCAGGAACGAGTGTTTCGCGATGCATCTCTCAACCAGAGAGATTGTGGCTCGCGTGAACATTCGTAATCTTGGGGGTAGCGGCGGGAAACCCCTCATCTTTCAGATTGCCTACGATAACAGACTCGCTATAGCCCGCAGCGAAGTTTTGAGGCTTCATGGATACGAAGTGGTCTCTGTTATCGGCAACCAATCGGCAAAGGTCATCCTGGGCATGGGGCAGCACTATGACCTGTTCCTCGTTGGGCATGGCGCACCCGAGGAAGTGAGAGATGAAATGGTCGCGTGGCTCAGAGCAAATTACGCTGATGTTCCGATTCTTGCCTTGAACTCCGCGGCAATTCCAGGTTTGGCTGGCGCTGACTACAATGTCAAGCTGAACGGCCCGGAGACCTGGTTGCCGGTCATCGCTACCGCTGTGGCTGGCAGGCCGGGGAGCGGGTCTTCGTCGAGCAACTAACTTTGTTTCGCCTGTCGTGTGTCGTATTTGGTCAAATATCAGTCTTCGACGAGTTGCCGCAGTCGCTCAAGAGCCGTATCCCACTGTTTCTCGATCATGTCGAGATAGCGGCGCACTTCGTGAAGGCGATGCTGGTTCAGTTGCCATACGCTTTCACGTCCATGCCGTCGGCTGCGAACGAGGCCCGAGTCCTCCATTGCCCGCAAGTGCTTGGTGATTGCCTGGCGGGTAATGCGAAAGCCAGTCGAGAGCCTGGTGATGGACGCGGGCCCGTCGTTGCACAGCCGGGATAATAGTCGCAGGCGAGTCTCATCTCCCAACGCCGCAAAGACCGGCGCTGAGTGCAATAATCCCGCCATCATGTTTGGGCTAGGCCGCTTGGGCAACGTACCTCTCAATTAGATTCACCACCGCGCCCCATCCTTGCTCGTTCGCGGTGAACGCCTTGGCTCTGCGTGCAAGTGGGATTTGATCGAAGCCCGACTCAGTGACCGTCAGCATGGTGCCGCCCGGCGCCTCTTCGAGCGTGAACACAACCAGCGTTGTAGGTTCCTGGGAATAGTCGACGCTGGGATCGACAGCATTAGGGTGCCATCTGAAAGAGAATAGGCGCTCCGGTTCGATGCGGTCGATTGTAATCTCAAATGGCGTTGCCTCGAACTGCTTCTGAGCTTTGGCAATCTCGGCGTCGACCGTAGTTCCTACAATCTTTCCGCGCGCGTGCGCCCCGGGCGCAAACGGACCTTCGAACTTCACGCCAAACCAAGCGCCGAATTCGACGGAGTCCGAGACCGCCCGCCACACGCGCTTTTGTGGAGCACGAAGCAGAATCTTCCTCTCAATGGAGTTCGTATTCATGTGCAACCTCCTGGTTGCATGTTAGCGCGCCGGCTTGGACTGTGCAACCTAAAAGTTGCACGATTGCGCAAGACCTGATCGTAGCGATTCTCTGTTTCAGCGGATCCAGTCTGGCTTACATCGAAGAGAGGTTCTTCGACTCCGTGTCCCGGCGCTTCGCGCAAAACCGAAACCGCGGGACACTCCGCTCAGAATGACGAGTCAAGCTATGACAAAGGGAGATCACTCTGCTAGAACAAGAATGGGACGAGGCGTCGGGTGCGGCGCATATATTGCTTGTAAGGTTCGCCCAGGGCCGCGACCAGCGCGGATTCCTCAACGGATATCCGGTATGCATAGGCAATTCCCGTGCAGACAAGAATTGCGAGAAGCGCTGCCCAATTTCCGAGCGCCAGACCCAACCCGACGAGAGTGATGAGGGCGCCAGTGTAGGAGGGATGACGGATGTAGCGATAAGGTCCCGCCTCTACGACAGTCTGGCCGGCGTGAACGGCTACATTGTAGGTAAAAAACCGCCCCAGCACGCTCATGGCATAGAAACGAAATGCCAATCCCGCGAGCATCAGGGCGATTCCGGCAAAGAAGACCCAAGTTCGTTCATACATGATCGCGCCTTGCGGAAAATTGAGAGAAAGCGCAAAGGCTAATGCAAACCCGAGCCAAATCAGAAGCACCAGGACCCAAGAGGATCCGCGGTCGCGAGCCTTCGAGCGATCCCCTGATCGCTTGGTTATCGTCCCAAAGGTTTCCAGCAGGCCCCACAACCCAAAAGTGCCCCAGAAGATAGTCGCGTAGGCGGAACTACCTGAAAATGGCAGAGGGATCAATCTAAGCCTCCCAATTCGAAGAAGAGCAAGCGCACGCCCTGCGCTCTAGATTACGCACCACAGGGCCGGTTTGTTACCCACGAAAGGCGCGCAGAGAGGAGCTTGGATTCGCGAGCCTGGTAGAAACGAGCATGTCACTTGCACTTACACCAAGTGTCCGTCGTGCTGTCTCTGCCGGTCTACCCACCTGATAACCATCGAAGTACATGCAGAGCTCGGCGTCTTTGTAATCGGCAAAGCGGAACCAAAACGACTGAATCCTCTTGCCGTCTGAGGTGAGAACGATCAGATGGCGGTCGCTTAGACTCAACTCGTTAATCCTCACTGGCGGCTTGTGCGGCCAGGGAATCGGCTCGCGTTTGTCGATACGCACAGTCAAGGTAGCGGGGTTGTATTCTCCCCCTGGGGAGATTCTCGTGGGTGGCTCGGGAGAGTTCGGCAGCACACAAACAGTTCCGCTTCTCGCGTCGTGGCTAGGCTGCGACTGAGCCTTACCTGAAGAGGCTTGCCCAAGGAGAAAAGCGGAGAGCGCTAAAGCAATCAGAGAAGGCGTCCTTCGCATGGCCAAACTATAGCACTGGCGATACGCGCAAACGGCAGGAGTTGGGCGAACCGTCAAGCCGTCAATCCTAGGGTATTGACGGTTTGACGGCGTAGGTTTTCTGCGGCTATCTGTCAGTTTCGGCGGACAGCGCACCGGTTACTGGAGCGTCGCTTGGAAACAGGAGCTTCGTCTTGCGCTGACCGCGCTCGGTGCGCCAGAGCTGGCCGTCGAAGCGTCCAGTAAAGCGCTTGCGCGGCCGTGAGCAACACCGGAAGCCTCGACGATGCTTTGCTTTGGCTGGCCGGGGGTGCGGCGGATGGCTTCGGCGAGCTTTTCGACGTCAGTCTGCTCGGTGGAGGCTTCGGGCGAGTCGGTGACGACGAAATCGCCGGAGCTGCCAAGCTCGGGGCGCAGGGTGAGCGAAAACTCCTCGGCGTATCGGCTCTTGAAGCATTCGAGGCGCAGCAGGCCTGCGTCACGGTCGCGCGAAACGGCCCACGCTGTGTCGACTCCTCCCGCAATGTCGCTCGATCCGCGATAGTGCGATCCCTCGGACTTGGGCTTGTGGTGCAGCGCGACGACGGTGGCTCCCGCATTGGCCAGCGCGCGCAGGTCGGCCATCACCACGGCCATTTCCGGGGCGGAATTTTCGTCCGCCGCAGCGTGGAAGCGAATCAGCGAATCGAAAACGATCAGCGGGCGCCGCTCGCGCGCAATTTCAAGCATGCGCATGTCGCCGATGCCCGGAGGCGCGTCGTCCAGCCAGCCGCCCCAGATGCGGCTGTCCGCCGCGGCGGACACGCCCGCCCCGGCAGGCGGCGCTGCGAGCGAGTCGATGCCGAGCACCGCCAGGCGCTCGCGCATCACCGCCAGCGGATTTTCGCGATCGAGGTAGAGGACGCTCGACTGCGCGCATTTGCGTCCGAGAAAATTTCCGCCGCTCGCAACGCCGCGCAGCAGCGCCAACGCCAGCCACGTTTTGTAGCTGCCCGGCTCGCCCGCCAGCAAAGTCACGGAAGCGCGCGGCAAAATGCCTTCGACCATCCACTCGGTTGCCGGCGCGTCCAGCGCGAAGACGTCCGGGATTTCTTCCCAGCAGCGGATGATCTGCGCTCCGCCGGCATCTTGCCGGTGCTGTTCACTTTCCGCTCCGGCTTCGAGCAGCTCCGGGTGCTCGAGGAGGAAGCGCATCCACTCCATTTCGTCGCGGCGGTGACCTTCGTTGAAAGGATTGGGCAAACGGTCCTGCGAATTGTCATTCGTATTCATCGTAGGATCTCCTGAAAATATTTGCCGCCGCGTGCATCCGTAAAGACGCCGCCACGTGCGATTGCCTCGCGTATCACCGCTTCGCGTTCGCCGCCGCCGCGCAAATAGCGCTGCCGGTCGCGCCGCTTGGCAAACGAGATGACCGTGTAAGCCGCGTCCGCACGGTCGGCTTCATGCAAAGCCATCTCCGCGAGTTGGCGCTCGTTGCGAAACCGCTCGGGGCTTCCCGCGCGAATTGCGTCGAGCCGTGCGCTTGCGTTCGGCCGGATGCGGTCGAACGCGTGGCAAGCAGCACGCGCTTCCAGCAACGCAGCGCGCTCGGCGTCGGCTAGACGAGCCGCCTCTCGCCGGGTTTGTGCGCGCAACGTCTGTTCTGCGTCTGCAAGTTCGCGCCGCAGCGCCGTGATGCGGTGCGGATCGAGTGCGGCCGACTCGCCGCGGTGAATGAGCACACCCTCGCGCCGTCTCATCCGTTGCGATTGCGGCGTCATTCTTTTTCTTTTCCTGCGGTCCGTTGACTTGCGCGATGCGGAACAGCTTCGGGCCTGCGGACTGCCCTGAGGACAACTCTGCGGTACGACCTTATGCGGCGACCGGATTCACGCTAGCACACAAGAAAATGGGAATTGTCAAGCAGCGCCTGTGGACTTTTTCTGGAGGCTCGATGCTGGAGGCTGGAAGCTGGAAGAAGCGCTCGCTCGTTTATCCGCGCCGCACCCCGAAAAGCTCCCGGTGGCGATTCTGCAACCTTGCCATGTGTTGCAGCGTCTTATAGTGTATAAGCGAGGCAGCCATGAACAAGCTAAAGGGGTTTAGGCTCGCCGCAGTCGTCCTTACCGCACTCTTTCTGGGACCGGGGATTCTCCAAGCGCAGCGGCAGGCGCCGATGACGCCCGCGCAGCCTTCGGGGCGTACGCTACCCGCTCGGCCGGCGAATACCGTTCGAGTCAGCCCCGTTCACCCGCCTCCTGCGTCCGTCGCCAGGGCCCGTGGACATATCACCACTGGCACACCTGTGAATGATCCGGGCAACGCCTTCGCGCAGTGGCTTTGGAGGCGCACCATTGTCGGTGCAGCAACTGCTCGATCCCGTGCCCGGCCTGGGCTTCAACTTCTCTGACCTTGCCGCAAGAGATAGCGATCTCGGCATAAAAGCCGCCATCGATCCGGAGACGCAATGGCGTTTGGCAATCGCAGAGCGGCTGGCGCGAGACAATCGCGGCTTCGGGGGATTCTTTGGAACGGGCGGCTACATTCTGGATGGCGGCAGGTACGCCGTGCCCGAGGAGTCTACGGGCGAGCCTGCTGCCGCTGCGCCCGCGCCGCAGCCTCAAATCATCGTGGTTCAGGCGCCCGCTGCTAATCAGCAAGGTGCCGCGTCCGCACCGCCGGCCGAATCGCAGGAGCAACAGCCGGCGCTTCCTGACGTTGGCCAATTTACTTTGGTGCTGCGCGATGGGACCAAAATCGAAGCGATCGCGTTCACTCGCAAAAGCGATTCGATTGTTTACATCACCGCCGATGGCAGCCGCCGAACGCTGGCAGTCGCCGACCTCGATTCAGCGGCCACGCAGCGCGTGAATCAGGAACGCGGCACGCCTCTCAATTTGTCTCTGTAGTTGTTCGCTGCCTCGCGGTCTTGAATTTGCAGCACACACCCTGGCCTCGCTCAATCGGTTGACCCATCGCATCGCTGGCAATGGTATTCTCCTCAGCAATTATGAAGAGTTTCAGCCTTGCAGTTTTCGCGCTGTTGTCAGCCTCGGTCCTTATTCCAAGACAGCCCGCTCAGGCGGCTAAACATGCTCTCTCCGTTATGGAGAGCTTTATGACGAGGTGAAAGAAATACTTTTCAAAGTTTCCGACAAGGACTTCGGTTCCTCAGCTACCCTCGAAATCGAACCTTCGTGGGACCAGCCAGAAGTTCGAATTACGATTCAGTTTCCCGATCGTAGCACTCCAATCGTTCTGATTCATGTACGCTCCAGGCGAAAAGGCCATTTCAGCGTCCGTCAGCTCAGCGATAAAGGCTGGCACATGCGATGCGGCGAGCATTGCTAAGCGAGTCAAAGTCATCAAGAAAAACGTGCCGGTGAATGAGTCTCTAAAACCGTTGATCGACCAACTATGGCATTTCGAGTTCGTTCCGCAGCAGGTGCATTCGGTGCACGTAGATGCGACTGCCTATATCCTCGATGCTCGGCCAAGAGAATCAGGGTCGTCACTGAGGATTACGATTCACCCGTGGCGAAGTGGATGGAACAGATTCGTACTGCCGTGAACAGCAAGTAGGGCCCGCGGACCGATTCCACCATATTTGTTGGTTTGTTTGCCCAATGCCTGATTAACGGGGTCAACCCGCCGCTAGCGCCATTTGAAAATCAGCACCGCGCCAATCGCAGCGAAAATTCCCGCGTACGCGAATCCTGCCGTGGGGCTTACCGCGGACCACAGCGCCCCCACCGCCACGCTTGAAATGAGATCGCCTACTCCGTTCGTCGCGGCAAGGACTCCAAATCCAGAGCCGCGCACCGCTTTCGGCAATAGCTCCGCAGCCAGCGATTTCTCGATGGATTGCTGAAACGCATCGTGTATTCCCGCGAGCGCAAAAAGAATCACGAGCACCGCAATGGTCGGCTGCTCCACGATGAATCCCACGTAGCTGATCACGCCAACCGCGTAGCCGAGTGCCAGCAGGCGCCGCTTGCCGATGCGATCGCCGATCGCTCCAACTGGATACGACGCAGCCGCGTCCACCAAATTGTGAAACGTGTAAAGCGCAACCGAAATCGCCGCGGCTCGTCCGGCGCCGAATCGCGGCGCGAGAATCTGATTGGCGCGCAAAATCAAAAGTGTGGGCGCAAAATCTCCGATGCCGTGCGCGAAAACGCCCGCGAGAAAGTGCCAGAATCCTTTTGGCAGCTGCGCGACTCTCGCTGCAAAGCTCGCGCTAGCCGCATGTGCTTCGTGTCGCATCCGCACGTTTTGCCGCCGGCACCAGAAATATGAACGCAAGCGCGGAGACAATGCCGGGCACCAGCGTCCAGCGCAAAACTCCGCGAAATCCGAGCGTGCCCAGCAGCAGCGTAGCCGAGAGCGGCCCTAACACTGCGCCAAACGTATCCATGGCGCGCTCGAAACCGAAGGCGCGCCCTTCCTGTCCCGGCGCAACCGCGGCGGCTAGCAGCGTATCCCGCGCTGGTCCTCTGCTTCCCCGCCCCATCCATCCGATCGCGCGCAGCACCAGCACCACCGGCCAGCTTTGCGCGAACGCGTATCCAAATGTGGTGAGCGCCGTGGTGAGATAGCCCGCGATTCCCGCCGGCTTTCGCAGAGCGGGATGGTCCGCTACAAATCCGCCGCCAAGTTTCGCAAAGCTCGAAAGCCCGTCGGACACGCCCTCGATAATTCCCAGCGCGGCAGCAGGCGCTCCGAGGCTCGCAAGAAAAGCGGGAAGAATCGCCGTGGCCGCCTCGTGCGACCAATCGGAAAAGAGGCTGGTCAGCCCAATGCCAAGTACGCCGCGCGTGAGCCAACGCTTCGGAGCAGTCGCAATTTCCGTTTCGCTCATAGGATGAAGAAATCAGTGTGGACGCACGCGGCGATTTGGGTCAACCGCGATGCGTTTGCCGATGTAGAATCGCGCGGATGCGGGCCGTAATTCAACGCGTGAGCCGCGCAAGCGTGAGCGTCGATGGCGCCGTCACCGGCAAAATCGAAAATGGCTTGATGGTGCTTCTCGCTGTGGGGCGCGAAGACGTCGCAGCCACCGCCATTTCCCTCGCCGAAAAAATCGTGAATCTTCGAATCTTCAACGACGAGCAGGGCAAACTGAATCGCTCGCTGCTCGATGCCGGAGGCTCCATTCTCGCGATTTCGCAATTCACTTTGTATGGCGACGCACGCGGCCAGCGGCGTCCGAGTTTTTTGCAAGCAGCTCCGCCCGAAAAGGCGCAGTCGCTCTACCAGGAATTTATTCGCGCGCTTCGTGCGCTCGGCGTCTCGACCGAGACCGGAGTATTCCAAACCCACATGTCCGTTGAGCTAACGAATGATGGCCCTGTCACAATTCTTCTCGATTCGGATAAGCTTTTCTAGTGATTGGACCACGGATAGCGTGATTCAGCTTTTGAGCTTAGCTCCAAACTTTTCGCGCCGTATCCACCACCAGCTCTAGCTTGCGCCACTGCTCGTCCATCGAGAGCAAGTTGCCAGCCGCAATCGAGGCAAAACCGCACTGCGTGCTGAGCGCCAGATTTTCCAACGGCACAAATCGCGCAGCCTCGTCGATTCGCCGCCGCAAATCGTCCTGCGACTCGAGTTGCGGCTGCTTCGTGGTGACCAGGCCGAGCACCACCGTCTTGCCGCGCGGCACCAAACGCAACGGCTCGAATCCTCCCGCCCTCTCGGTGTCATATTCCAGCAGGAACGTATCCACGTCGAGCAGCCCGAAAAGCTTTTCGGCAATCGCGTCGTAGCCGCCTTCGGTGAACCAGCGGCTGCGGCTGTTCCCCCGGCAAACGTGGATCCCTAGCGTAACGTCATCGCGTTTGAAACCTTTGATCGCGGCATTGTCACCGGCAACCGACTTCTCGAACTCGGCGTCCGGATCGTGGCCGCTGGCTTTCATTTGCTCGCGCTGCTTGGGATCAAGATAATGCGAATAAAATGGCGCATCGAGTTGGATGTACTTTACCCCTTCGCTCACCAGGAACTGGATTTCATCGCGCACAATTTCCACCAAGTCGTGCAGCAATTCGGCGTGCGACGGATAGAACCGTTCGCTCACGCCGCGTTTGTAACTCGACACCATGAAGTTTGCCGGCGAGGGCAGCGTCACCTTGAACGGTCCTGGCGCATTTTTTTTCAGGAATGGCACTTCGTGCTCGGTCATTTGGCGAACTTTTCGCAGCTTGGCGCCGACCGCTTGCGCCGTGCTGCCTTCCGGTCCTCCTCCCGGACCCTTCCAATCGAGAATCACTTTGTCCGCAACGAATCCGTCCACGGCATCAGCCATATCCGTCAACCAAGAGCCGCGCCGCAGTTCCCCATCGGTGAAGATGGGAATCCCGGCTTTTCGCTGTCCTGCAAGCGTAGCGAGGATGGCGCGATCTTCAGCCGAGCGAAGCGTCTCCAGCGGGATTTTGCCGCCGGCGTAATCCGCGCGCGCTTGCAAAAGTTCCGGCGGACGCAAAAAGCTTCCGATATTTTCAGCGTGATATTGCATGGTAGGCATGAAATGATCCTCGCTTCCTGCGTCAACAACCCAGCAACATGCAAAGCGAGCGCAATCCTACGCAGCGGATTGCAACGCGTCAAGCTTATGCGAAATCTTGGCCTAAAAGGTCAGACGGAGAGCGCGCGCCGCATCCAAAAATCTTGGTGCTATACTAATCGGCGCAAGCTGTCCCGCCATTCGCTTTTGCCGCGGAGAGGTGCTGGAGTGGCCGAACAGGGCTGCCTGCTAAGCAGTTACACCCCAAAAGGGTGTCGGGGGTTCGAATCCCCCCCTCTCCGCCATCCAACGATTGACCCATCTTGGTGAAAGCCATCATGCGTTTTCTATCCCCAAGACGGGCCGCCCCCGACCGCGGACATCCGCACTCCATCAGCCTGAATGTACGGGACGTAAGTCAGCTGTTCAATTCGATGGATCCCTCTCCGTTTATTGAAAAAGACCTCGACGACGACGCAGAAGAATTCATTGTAAGTTGGGCGCAGGAATTTTCACTTGATGACCCAGTTAGATTACGCATTTACTTGGAGCAGTGGCCTGGCGAAGACCCGAAAGAGCTAATTACGAAGGCGGTCCACAACCACTTCGCCCACCGCGCCAAGATTAGTGGCTTGGACTTCAAGCGCCTCCTGAACCAAGGCCGTACCAGTCTTTTCATTGGCGCGGCATTTCTCTCTGGATGTCTCATCCTCAGCAACGTGCTGCTGGGTCGATACATGGGCACTTGGGCCGCCGTGTTGCGTGAGAGCCTCACGATTGCTGGTTGGGTTGCCATGTGGAGGCCGATGCAAATCTATCTTTACGATTGGTGGCCCTTGCGGCGCCGCCGCAGAATCTATACAAAACTCAGTCACATGCCCGTAGAAGTGATTCAAAAGGGAAAAAGCTGAAGATTCGTTTCAGTAGCCGGCGGGAGAAACAGTCTGGATTGGAAACACTTGCGGCATCGCGTAGTCACTTGCGCCCAATAGCTGTGCTACACCGGATTGATCGAGAGGTTCGGAGAAGAAATAGCCTTGCGCATATTCGCAGCCAAGCGACTGCAACAAACTCACCTGTTCGGCCGTCTCCACGCCTTCCGCGATCACTTCTATCCCCAAGTTGCCTCCAAGCCTCAGAATGGTCTTCACGATTTCACGGCTTTCGGTATTGCTCACCATGTCCGAAACAAACGAGCGATCGATTTTCAGCACGTCGAGTGAAAAGCGGCGCAAGTAGCTCAAAGACGAATACCCGGTGCCAAAGTCGTCCATGCACAAGCGCACGCCCAACGTTTTCAATTCGCCGAAAATTCGAGCGGCGCGCTCTTCATCTTCCATGGTCACGCTTTCGGTGAGTTCCAATCTCAGGTTGAAAGGCGCTACACCGGATTCATAGAGAATTTGCGCTATTTGGTCCACGAGGTCGGGCTGAACAAATTGCCTGGCGGAGACGTTCACGGCCACGGTAAACGATCGATTGGATGGAACCTGCCTGTTCCAGACGCGCAACTGGCGGCAGGCCTCGCGCAAAACCCAATTCCCCATCCCGAGAATCAGACCGGTATCTTCCGTCACGGAGATGAATCCGCTCGGCATCACCAGCCCGAATCCAGGCCGCTGCCAGCGCATGAGTGCTTCGAAGCCCGTGATGTGGCCATCGCCCAATGAAACAATCGGCTGGTAATGGGCGCGGAATTCCTCGCGTTCCAAAGCCCGGCGAAGATCCGCTTCTAACCTGAAACGGCCCACAGCCGCGGCATGCATCACAGGATCGCATACTTCGTATCGCGACTTGCCCAGCGCCTTTGCCCTATTCATCGCGGTGAAAGCATCGCTCAACACATTTTCGGCCGCGCTACATCCCGTCGAGCTAAAAGCGATGCCGGTACTCGCGGTGACAAAAACTTCCTGTCCGTCGATTACAAAAGGGCACTGAATATTTTGCTGAATTCGTTCGGCCACACGGATTCCATCGCTGGGATCTTGGATGTCATCAAGCAAGATTGTGAATCTGTCGCCTCCCAATCTTGCGAGTATGCCGTCGCCATCCTGCCGATCCAGTATCGGGCCTGCATCCACTGAACGCGCTATGGTGTCTTCCCGGCGAATCGATCGACCCAAACGTTCGGCAACCTGCGTGAGCAGCCAATCGCCCGCGGCGTTGCCGAGGCTGTCGTTCACCACTTTAAAATTGTCGATATCCACGAACAACACCGCGAATTTGTAGTCCGCGTGCCGCTTTCCACGGCCAACAGAGAGAGACAGGCGGTCCAGAAAGAATGGCCGGTTGGGCAACTGCGTCAGAGGGTCGTGAAGAGCATCGTGAACGAGTGTGTCCTCCAACCTAAGAATCCGCTCGCCAGCGCGCAATCGCGCTTTTAGTTCCCGTGGATTGCAGGGCTTGGTGAGACAGTCGTCGCCTCCGGCGGCCAAACCAGAGAGAACGTTTTCTTTGGAGCCTTTCGAAGTAAGAAAAATGATGTAGACGTACGGGTGCTTGATGCAACTGCGGATTTCGCGGCAAACGCTCAGCCCATCAAGCTCCGGCATGGACCAATCCAACAGCGCAAGCCGCGGACCATCAGCACTCAGCAGACATTCGAGGGCGGCGCGTCCGTCGGTCGCTTCGATTACTTCGTAACCGGCACGAAGCAGTGTTTTTTTTAGCGGAAGACGCACGTTCGCGTCATCCTCTGCGACGAGGATTCTCACTGGCGCCACTCCCGGGGCCACGTTTGTGCAATCTAAGAACCACAATCTTCGTCGAAACATTTGAAAGCGTTCATTTCAAACACGGATCGACTTCCATATTCCGCGAGCGAAAAATTCCCGCACGCGGATGCGGCAGTTTCAGAGTGGGAATGGAAGGCTCTCCGAACCGCCTCGCCATCAACTTAAACCGTTCGCCGTGAATCACTTCACACTTCTGGCTCGTGTGGTCACTACCGTGCCTGAAAGAAACGCGGCGTAAGCGGAAGCGTTTCCAGCGAGGAGCTCTCCGACTTCATCCTCGCAGCCAGCCCAAGATAGGCATTGCCCATGAACGGAACACCAGAAAGTCGGGACCTCGCCCTTCGAAGTGCGTCGCCGCACGACCGGAATAAGCCGCTCCATATCCTATTCGTTCACAGCGGGTCGCTCGAAGTGCAGCGCTGCCTGCGGGAACTTGATCACGCGCACGCGAGAGTCATGGCCGATCTCGTTTCAACTCCGAATCAGTTTGCGGAGCGCCTCTCTTCAAAATCCTACGACGCGGTTCTAGCCGAATATCCCCTGCCCGACTGGCAAGGCGCCGCGGCGCTAGAGGTGCTGCGCCAAAAGGGCACACAAGCTCCCCTAATCTTCCTTGCGGATGCAATCCCACAAGAAACCGTAAGCGAACTCCTCTCGAACGGAGCGGCGGATTGTATCGAGATGCGGCATATCGGGCATCTGCCCGTCGTTCTTCGCCGCGTGCTGCACGCAAACAACCTGCGCGAAGAGCGCGATCATGCCGAGCGAAAATTGCGGCGCTCGGAAGCCCACTACCGCGCCCTCGTCGGAAATCTTGTCTACGGAATGTGTCGCTGCAACACCGAAGGCACGCTTCTAAATGTGAATCAAACTCTTATGACCATCCTTGGCTACAGCTCAAAGGAGGATCTGCTCGGAGTGCGGCTTCTCGACGAGGTCCTTGGCAATCCGCAGAAGCGGCTGCGAATGCTGAGGCAAGCAGACGAGGAAACAATAGCCGCTCCTCTGGAAGTTGATTGGAAGCAGAAAAATGGAGCGTCACTGAAAGTCCGGCTCAGCGGAAGGCAGGCAGAAGACGAACATGGCCACATGGATGGCTACGAAATCATCGTCGAGGATATTACCAAGCAGCGCGAACTGGAGGATCATCTGCGCCAGTTGGCCGCCAAAGATGGTCTGACCGGTTTGGCCAACTATCGAACCCTCGTGGAAGTCTTGGACAGCGAGATGCGACGATCCCAACGAACTGGGCGAGAGTTTGCATTGGTGTTGTTCGACTTGGATGGCCTAAAGCGCATCAACGACCGCTACGGCCATTTAACCGGCAATGAGGCGCTCTGCCGGTTGGCCGATACTTTGAGTATCTGTTGCCGGGACATTGACACCGCAGCACGATTCGGAGGAGACGAATTTGCGCTCGTTCTGCCCGAAACAGCGGCGCCATCTGCCAGCCTGGTGGCCCAGCGCATCCGCGAAAACCTTGCGCTTGATGGAAGGGGAATAAAACTGTCCGTCAGCACCGGCGCTGCCGCGTATCCACAGGATGGCCAAAGCATCGGCGAACTGCTGGGCGCAGCCGACGCGGCCATGTACGCGATGAAAGATCGACAACGCAATGCCGCTGCAAATATCACCATGGAGGGACGCGGATAGCCTTCGAGATGAAAACAAACCGATCGAAGAAAAACTTTTTCGGCCCGAAACAGTTTCTCTCCACTGAGGGAGCGGGAAGGCAACTCCGCGAGTTTCGAAGAGGCGAACGGATTTTCTCGCAAGGCGAACCTGCGGAAAGCCTGATGTACGTTCAGAAGGGCGGCGTGAAATTTAGCATTGTAAATGGTGCGGGTAAAGAAGCCGTGGTCGCGATGTATGGCCCGGGCGATTTTGTCGGCGTGGGCTGCATGGGACGCGAGCCGGTCCGGATGGGTACGGCGACTGCGATGACGCCGGCCACCATTCTTGCAATCGACAAAAATGAGATGTTGCGCGTGCTTCACAACGAGCCGCGTCTATCCGATCGCTTCATCGAATATATGATCGGGCACAATATTCGAATGGAAGCGGACTTGGTCGATCAGCTCTTCAATCCGTGCGAAAAACGCCTCGCCAGAGCGCTTCTGTTGCTCGCGGGTTCTGGGAAGCAAGATCCGCAGGCAGATTCCGTCTTGCCGAACGTTTCCCAAAAAACTCTGGCGGCGATGGTTGGGACCACGCGGTCGCGAGTGAATTTCTTCATGAACAAATTCAGGAGGCTCGGCTTCATCGAATGCAACGGCAAGATTAAAATCAACAAAACGTTGCTGGCAATCACCCTGCGCGAGCAAGGTAGCGGGCCCTTTCCGGGCGAAAGGCGCCAGCACGGAAAACACTTGCAGCATTTCACGATGCAGCCCGCGAATGCGGTGTCATCCATGTGCGCGAAACGAGAAATAGAACTGCGCTAAGTTTCGTCGCTGCGTTCTTCCGGAGGAATGTCGTCCTCGAGCCTGTCATGCGTGCGAACCGGGCCCTTGTCGGCATCCGGAGCATTCTCCACGCCGTTGATCACGTCGGCCTCGAACGCTTGCCCTTCTTCAACAAGTTCTTCCACGCTCTCGGCGCCCGCATCCTCTTCACGCGAGAGCCCCTGCAGATCGCCAGCCTGTCCGCCGGCTTCGTCGCCCGTCCCGCGCTGAGGCGGGCGGAGCCCTCTGCTCAACCTGCTCGCGCCTAGCGACGATCGCTCGCTGCCCGACGAAATCTCGCGCGGTGCGGACCGCGTCAGTCGCGCCCCTCTTTTGCTGAAAACGACCTTCTTCTTCGCCGCCGCTTTCGGCTTCTTTGCCGCCTTCTTTTTTCCAGCAGCCTTCCTGCTGCCGCCCGCCTTTTTCTTCGCTGCAGTCTTCTTTTTCGCCATGACGATCCGTATCTCCCTAAGTTCGATATTCCTGCCCAGCTGCAACCACCTCGATGATTCTAACCCTCTTCAGTATCAAGATGGCTTTCGGCACAGAAGTGCTGCCAGCACATCGCGAACCAGGTTGGTCGAGGCCCCCTCGGCATTCTTGGCACGCCACGCGACGAACCCATCCGGTCGAACAATAACCGCGCCGGTGCGGCCGATCCCATAAGCGTCCGCAAACGCGCCGTTCGCTTCGGCCACTATGTCGGATCCGATTTGATAAACATCGAGGCTCAGTCCCAACTGCTTCGCTGCGTCGCGCCCGCTTTCTTTCCAGCCATTTCTCTCAGGACCCGTCAGTAGGACGAAATTCCCGCCGAAAAGATCGAGCGACGAAATCTTCTTTCCTTTTCGCTCAAGCAAAATATGCGGCGCGCGTGTGCCGGGACGCCCTCGCGTCTCGCGAGGATTGTCGTGCGGTACGCGCTTCTCATCAGGGTCAGGAATTACAGCCGCCGAGTGGTAGCAATAACCCAGCTCGATATTTAGATCGTTCTCGATTGGCTGCATGTTTTCTGAGCGCAGGTACGGCGCCGAGCGCGTGACGTAGCGCGAATACGCCTGCTCCACCGTAAAGGCCGCTGCCGGACGCCTTTCGGCTTCGTAAGTCGAAAGCAAATTTTCTCCGGCGATTCCCTGCAGCACGGCGGCCAGTTTCCACGCAAGATTGTGCGCGTCCTGCACGCCGGTATTGCCACCGAAGCCGCCGCTGGGCGGCATCACGTGCGCTGCATCGCCCGCAAGGAAGATGCGCCCGTGTTGGAAGCGTTCCGCCGTATCGGCGCTGGCGTCCCACTGCATCACGTTTTCAATAGTGACTGGAACCTCGTCGGTGCCCAGCCCGGCGCGAAGCATTTCCAGGCAGCGCTCGTTTGTAAGCCCCTGCGAAACGTCTGTGACGGGATCTTTCGGATCGCCCAGCCAATGGACCGCCAAGAAGCCTGAAGTGAAGGGCTTCTCGATTCGAAAAAAACCGCTCAGCGTGGAATTTATCACGTACATCACGCTCAGGCTGCGGCCGCGCAACAGTGCGGAGACATCGCCGCGGAAATAGATGGTGATGCTCTTCGAAAATACTCCGTGGCCCAGCATTCGGATTCCAAGGCGCTCGCGAATCTGGCTGCGGCTGCCATCGGCGGCGATCATGTAGCGTGCGCGAACGCTCGAAATCTTACCGCTATCGCGCTCGCGGATTTGCGCGGTCACGCCGCTGGAATCTTCCTCGAACGAAACGAGCTCCGTTGCAAACCGAAGCTGCGCGCCCAGTTCTTCGGCTCTGCTCTTCAGCAACGGTTCGAGCAAACTCTGGGTGATAAATATGCGGCTGCTCGGGCTGACGTCTCGCACGCCTTCGTTCAGGTTGGCGATGAACCACGCCAGCTCCTTGCCTGCCAGCGTTTCGACGGCCATGATGGCGCCATCCTGCACGAACTGTTCGTCCGATTTCTGCAACACGATTTGTTCCACGCCGACCGTGCGGAAAATTTCCATGGTGCGCTGCGTAATCATTGCAGCGCGCGGATGGATCGCAGTGCCGCGGTGATGCTCCACCACCAGCGCCGGAATTCCGTGATGCCCGAGCAGCAGCGCCGCCGACATGCCCACCAGGCTGCCGCCCGCAATCAGAACAGGAACTTCAATATCGCTCATGTGTCGCCTTTACGTCTTCTAGCTCAGTTTACTTCTGTCGCGAATTAGGAGAGAAGCTATCACAGCTCCGCTTGCGTTTGCCACGCATGGCTCCTCCGTTACTGCAGCGACTTCATTCCGACCGAGGCCCCGCCGGCGTGGTAGAATACTTGTCTACGTTGTCAATCAGCGGAGGAACAGAATGCATTCTGGCATGGACATCATGGTTCAGGAGATGCGCAACGAACTCACGCGCGTCGGCTTTCGCGAAATGCGGACGCCGCAGGAAGTGGACGCGGCCCTCAAGAACGAACGGAAAACACTGCTGCTGGTGGTGAACTCCGTTTGCGGATGCGCCGCCGGAAAGGCCCGCCCCGCTGTTGCCAAAGCTCTCTCGCATCAGACGCGGCCCGAAATTCTAACCACTGTTTTTGCGGGACAAGACCGCGAAGCCACCGAGCATGCTCGCGCTTACTTCCCCGAATACGCGCCGTCATCTCCCTCCATCGCCTTGATGCGCGATGGAAAAGTCGTCTTCATGCTCGAACGCCGCGACATCGAGGGCCGCGATCCCTACTCCATCGCGAGCGACCTCACCCGCGCGTTCGATCAGTTCTGCGCCCCAGCTACCACCAGCGCCGGCCAATAGCCAGGAAAACGAAAAGGTAACTCCTTCGCATTGTGATCGCTTTTGCCGTACGTTATTCTGCTGGCGATGGTGGATATTCATTGCCACATACTTCCGGGCCTCGATGACGGCGCCGAATCCCTCGAAATCGCGCAGGCCATGGGCGAAATGGCCATCGCCGACGGCGTCACCCACATCATCGGCACGCCGCACGCGAACCAAAACTACCGGTTCAGCCCCCGCACGATACGGGAGCGTCGCGATGAACTGCAGGCGATTTTTGCCGGGCGGTTGATCATCGCGACCGGTTGCGATTTCCATTTGAGCTTTGAGAACTTGCAGGATATCCGGCACGACCCCGCGCGCTACACCCTTAATCAGAAAAACTATCTTCTGGTCGAGTTTGCCGATTTCTCGATTCCGCCGTCGTTGGATCAGTCCCTGCACGAACTGCAGCTTGCGGGATTGCGCCCTATCGTCACCCATCCCGAACGTAATCCGCTGATCCGCACTCAGCCGGAACGCCTGTACAAGTGGCTTGGCCAAGGGTGCTACGTGCAAATCACGGCGCAATCGCTCTGGGGAAAATTCGGAAAATCCGCGCAGGAGATGGCGCAGCTGTGGCTAAGCGCGGGGGCCGTTCACTTCATTGCGAGCGACGCGCACAACATCACGTCGCGGCCGCTGCGCCTGAAGGAAACCTTCGATCGGATCGCCGCCGCGGACGGCAAAGAAGTCGCGCGCGCGTTGCTCGTGGATAATCCACTGGCCGCCTTCGAGGGCCGCCCACTGCCCTACGTCCCCGAGCTCCCGGAGGAGCTGGTGCCGAACGATTCCAGGCCGCAGCCGCAGCGCCGCCGCAAACGCTTCTGGTTCTTCTGAGTGGAGACTTCCCCTACGTCATTCTGAGCGGAGTGTCCCGCGCTGTTGGTTTTGCGCGAAGCGCCGGGACACGCGCAGAAAGGGCTCCCGGGTCGACGGTTAGTCGAGCCCGGGAGATCAGAAGAATCTCTCTTGGATGTACGCCGCGGCGATGCCATCAATCGAAGAGGGATTCTTCGACTCCGCTCAGGATGACGCGACCATCGGATCCGACAATCGGTCTGCAACGCGGCTCATTTTTTCTTGGCGGACGAGGCTGCGCTCAGCATTTCGGCAAGCGCGATCCAGGAAAACGGCGTGATGTTTTTGTACTTGAGATTTTCTTCCATCATTGCGTCGACCAGCCAATCCTGGCGTTCGGCGGTCGCTTCGGCCATCAGCGGATCCACACCCACATCGCGCAGCGACTCGGCCACCTCGCGCATTTCCGCTGCGCGGCGTTTTCCGTGTTCGGCCACCCGGCTGACGAGATAGTCCGGCAACTTCTCCCGCCATCCCATTTGCGGATAGGTGGCATCAAGTGAGGCCAGCACCGCGTCTTCCGCTCCGTAACGGCGCGCCGCAAAAAGACACTCCACCGTCAGCGCCTCCATTCCCTTGATCATCACGCTCCGGCACATCTTGACGGCCGACGCTACGCCGATCTTGTCGCTAACGGCCGTTGCATTCATCCCCAGCGATGCCAGTCGCGGGGCAAGTTCGGCGGCGTAGCTTCCGCCGAGCAGCATCGGCACCTTCAGTCGCTGCGGAGGAAGTGCCGCCATCACCGCAGACTCAACGTAATGCGCGCCGCTTCGTTCGATGTGCGCCGCGTCGGCCCGCTTTGTGCCGGGCGATACGGAGTTAATATCCATGAAAATTTGGCCGCGATGCATGATTTTCGCGGCGTCTCGCGCAACCTCGAGCGAAGAAGACGCAGTGACCGCGGAAATCACCAATTCGGCGTCGCGCAGACAATCGGCGAGGCTCTCTTTCGATTGCACCTTGCTCGCGCGGGCTTTCGCCAGCATCGCGTCGCGCGATTCTTTCGCATGCAGCAGGATGTCGAAAATGGCTACGTCTACGCCCTGCGTCGCAAGGTCGTTTGCGATGATGCCACCCGCTTCGCCGAAGCCCACAATCGCGATTCGCCGAATTGGTTCCGGAGCCATAAGCCTACGTGTGGAAGGAAATGCCCCCACGGCGTTCGGCAAATCGCCAGCCGTCTTCCGTGCGGACATACTGGTCGTGATACGTACCCATCAACTGCTTGGGCGAAACTTTTCTTCCTTCCGCCGTTTGCGGTTCGGAAGTATCGGAAGTGAAAAGCAACACGCGGCATGTTCCGCTGGCGGTTTTTGGCGTTTCCACGCGCACGCGAATATTCGACATGATGTGATAGGTGAGCCGGTTGCGCGGACGCGACGTAAACGAAGCGATAATATTGTCCAAGCCGCGAACCATTTCCTGCGCGATTGACCGCCGAATAAGTATGGCATCCTCGACGAAAATTTCACGAAGGCGCTCGTAGTCCTGGGCGTCCACAATCTCCGCATACTCGATGGCCAGCGCTTCGCACGCGCGCTGCGCATTTCGAATTTCAGCTTCGCTCAACGTGCTTGCAGCGGCTGCCTGCCCGGCATTCGCCATGGTGTCCTCCTGCTTACTGATATTCGAGACCGAGGTTTTTAGCTTCGCGGGCCGCTCTCTACGGTACGGACGGCAACTCCGGATGATGCGAAGTGTAGGGCGGCCGCTCGTATTTCGGCAGCGGATGCTCCTTCAACTGTTGCATTGCTTCGGCGACAGCCCGCTCCAATTGCGGGTCGTGACCCTCGCGGATCAGTTTCGGATCCTGCCAGACTTCAACATCAGGCGCGATCCCGTGGTTTTCCACTTCCCAGGAGCCTTTCAAACCGGCAATCGCGAGCCGCGGCGCCGTCACCAGCCCGCCATCCATCAATTCCGGGTAGCCTCCAATTCCAACCAGGCCGCCCCAAGTTCGAACTCCCACCAGCGTGCCAATGCCCTGCCTATGGAACATCCACGGAAGCGCATCGCCACCGGAACCGGCAAACTGATTGATGATCATTACCTTCGGGCCGTAGATCGCCATCGCCGGATCATACGTAGTGACGCCCTCTCGCGTGACCACCATATCCATTGGCTCGCGCCGCAGATAATCGACGATGTAGTCCGCAAGCTGGCCGCCGTGGTTGAACCGCTCGTCGAGAATCGCGCCTTCCTTGCCCACTTGCGCGAAGAAGTAGCGATTGAAATTCGTGTATCCTCCAGCGCCCGTATCTGGCAAGTACACGTACGCGAGTTTGCCGCCGCTTAATTCGTCCACTTTGCGCCGATTGCCTTCGATCCAGTCCAGATTGCGAATGTCGTCTTCGTCCGCCAGAGGCACCACGTCCACGTCGCGCGATCCGCTTCCATCCGCGTTGGGACCGACCTTGAGAGTCACTTGCTTGCCCGCGGTTTCCTGGAAAAAAGTGTAAAGTTCGTCGGAAGATTTAATGTCGCGACCGTTCACTCCAAGCAGATACTCGCCCGCCTTCACATTTACGCCCGGCTGTGTGAGCGGCGCTTGAAGTTTGGTATTCCAGTTCTCTCCGCTATAGATTTTCTGGAAGCGGTAGCGTCCGTTTTCAATCGAATAATCCGCGCCGAGCAGCCCAACGCTCACGTGGGGAGTTTCTGGCTCGACCCCGCCACGCACAAACATGTGACCCACCGACATGTAGCTGAGCATTTCGCGAAACAGGTAATTGAGGTCTCCGCGGCTTGCGACTCCCGGTAAAAAGGCCGCAAACTCCTTTTCGGCCGCGGGCAAATTGAGTCCGTGATAGTGCGGGTCGTAGAAAAAGTCGCGCTCGATCCGCCAGACTTCGTGATACATCTGGTCCCATTCTTCGCGCGGCTGGACAGATACCTCCATGTCCTCCGTCTTCAACTTTCCCTTTCCGGCCTCCGGTGCTTTGCTCGTTTCGGCGATGAACCAATCATCGCCCTGTTTGTAGAGCATTTTTTCGCCGCTGTCCGAGAGCGAGAAGGCCGTGACGCCGCCGATCAGCTTGTCGGTCTTGCGCGTCTTCATATCGAACTTCGAAACGGTCAAAGGCGGCGGGAATTGCTCACCAAGGACAATCGGCATTTCCGCTAGGAAAAGCTCGCCTTCCTTCCCAGCCGACATGCTCACGTAATTCGCCGCAGGGATCGGCAGCGACAAAATCCGCTGCAGAATGTCCGGGAAATCGATAGTGACCTTCGGCGGTTCCTTCGGTTTGTCGGCCGGCTTCGCCGCGGTTTCGTCCCCGGTTTTCTTTTCGTCGGGTTTTTGTTCCGTTTTTCCTTTGTCAGGTTCTGTCCCGGAGGGTTTGTTTTCCGGCCCCTTCTCCTCGTCGCTCTCGGGTGGAATCGGAGAAGGCAACTCCTTCTGCAGCACGGCTACGTAGATGCTCAGCGTCACCGGATGCTGGTCGCTCGACATGTCCAGTCCCGCGGGGCTCAATCCCGTGTTGGTGCTCGCCGCGAAATAAATGTACTTTCCATTCTTGTCGAAAGCGGGGTAACGGCAATCGCTCATTCCGTCCGTGATCTGCGTGCTCTTGCCAGTAGCTACCGAGTAGACGAACAGCGCGTGCAAATAATTGGGAAGCACCTTGGTGTAGACGATCCACTGGCTGTCCGGCGACCACTGTTGACCAAAATCGTTTTCGTTAAACTCCATCAGATTCTTATCGACTTTTACTGGAGTCGGATGGTCCACATCCACATACCAAAGCTCCAGAAATTTGTCCGAGTACGCAATTTTCTTGCTATCCGGCGACCACGTTGGCGAGTAATAAAAAGATGGCGGACTGCTGAGCCTAATCTTCCGAGCAGGATCGAGACCTTTCTGATCTCGTACGTAGAGTTCGTATTCTCCAGACGCGTCCGAGAAGTAGGCGATTGATTTTCCGTCCGGCGACCAAGCCGGGTCGCGGTCCGCAGCGCCCGGACTATTCGTGATGTCGCGCACGTCTCCCTTCTCGGCGGGAACCGTCAGGATTTCTCCGTGCGCTTCGAAAACGGCGCGAGCGCCGGTGGGCGAGATACCGGAAGTCAGAATGTGCTTCGCAACTTTTTCCCAATGCGGCAGCAGTTGCGGCATGTCGGCAGAAACGGTTACCTGAATCGGGTGGTCCTGGTGTGTCGCAAGATCGTATACGTGCAGCGCGCCGAATTGCGAATACACAATCGACCGGTCGTCCGCCGAAGCGGAGCTGATGCCGAATCCGTTTTTGTTGTCGATCATGCGCGAGACTTTTTGAGTTTCCGTGTCGTAGGCAAAGAGACTGGTCGGACCGTCGCGGTCGGAGAGAAAATATACGGTTTTGCCGACCCACATCGGGTTGCGATCGTTCGAATCCTCGCGCGGCACTTTGACCACGCTCGAATCGGCCAGCTTCGCGATCCAAACAGGAGTCGTTTGCCCGCCCCGGTATCCCTTCCAATCCGGCTCCCACTGAAAGACTGGGACGTAAGCAATCTGCGATCCATCAGCCGAGTAGGAGCCCTCTTCCGCCATATCCAGAGGAACCTGCGTGGGAAATCCGCCCGTCACCGGGATAGTGAAAAGCTTATCCGGGTCGTTGGTGCTGTTGCGATGCGAATGGAAGAGAACGTTCTTGCCATCGGGCGTCCAACCGACGGCAACGTCGGGGCCCGGGTGATAGGTCAGCCGACGCGGTTCGCCGCCGGCTGAAGGCACCATGTACACATCGACATTGCTGTCGTAGTTGCCGCTAAACGCGACCATCGAGCCATCCGGCGAAAAGATGGGCCCGCTTTCCAAATCCCGGCCGGTGACCAGGCGGCGAGCCTCGCCTCCCTCCCTGCCGACGATCCAGATGTCTCCCCCATACACGAATGCGATCTGACTCTTGCTAATCGTAGGAGTCTGGAGCAGTAACGGGGCTTTCGCGTCCCCAAAAGAGAAGCAAGTGAAGGCAAGAAACAGCACAGACGACAGAAAAATCTTGGCAGGAACGGACTTAGTCACAGTAACCTCCCGGGATGCTGGCGGCCCAGTAGGCGATCATTTCCCTCTAGTGTCGAATTCGGCCGTCTTTATACTTAACGATATTCGAGCCCCATTTCTTTCAGTTTCGCGCGCAGGCCGTAAATATCCAGGCCAAGCTCGCCTTTGGCGAGCCGCTCGCGAACCACATCTTCCTTGTCCACGCGCTGCTTCGAAGCAGCGGCCACTTTAGCCGCGTCCTCTCGCTTGACGACCACAACGCCGTCATCATCGGCGACAATCACGTCGCCCGGGTCGATCGCAGCACCGGCACACACAATCGGAACATTCACCGAGCCAAGTGTAGCTTTCACCGTGCCTTGCGAATGCACCGCCCGGCTCCAGATCGGAAACTTCATCTGAGTAAGCGGACCAACATCGCGGACGCCGGCTTCGATCACCAGCCCTTTTGCGCCGTGGGCGCGAAGCGAGGTGCCAAGCAGTTCGCCGAAATAGCCGTCAGTGCAGGGCGATGTGGGAGCCACTACCAAAATGCTGCCCGCCATGCACATTTCGACCGCCACATGGATCATCAAATTGTCGCCCGGCGGCAATGAAACCGTCACTGCGCTCCCGGCAATCGCCGCACCCGCATAAATCGGACGCATGTAAGACGCGAGTAACCCGATCGCCCCTGCGCCTCGTGAACCGTCGATACGCCATACTTTTCGAGCGCGGCCACAGCAGCTTGGTCGGGCTGTTCGATGTGCCTCACTACAACCGGGTTGCTCATGACAGTTCCTCGGTCACATGCAGCAACATGTACTGATACGCTTCCCCATACTGGACTCTCTCGGTCACCGTTTTCTTTCCATTAGTCACAAAAGTAGCCTCTCAGAGACTCGGGTTGGGATTCTAGACGGTGCGAAAGCGCGGCGTCAATCGCTGCACCAGCGCGGGGCCCGGATCTTAGATTCTACGCCTTACCTAGACTCCGCTCCGCTTGAACCCAACGGCTCGCATGCGGATAAACGCGCCGCGCGTTGATGACATAGACCCGGTCCTTGTCGCCGGCATTCAGCTTCGAATCGTCGACATAGCGCCGCGTGTTGTCGTAATGATCGTGCGTCTCGTCGTTAACCACGCCGGGAAACGCACCGTCGCATTCCGAGCCGAACAGGATGTTGTCGAGTGGGACGGCGTCAAACAACATCTGCATGTTGAGGCGATTGTATACGCAGGTATCGACGAAAACGTTGCCGTTGCCGAGGAGTTCGTCTGGGCTGGCCCAACTGTTGTACTTCGCGATCGCTCTCCAACGCCCGATCTGGCAGGGCAACGCACCGCCCGCATGCGGGATCAGAAAGCGCAGACGCGGAAAATCCCGGAACAGATCTTTCGCCATCATCAGTTGCACGAAGCCCGTAATATCGGCGACCAGATATTGGACGGCCGTATGCGGGAAGTTCTTGTTGATCGATTCGCTGCCGTGCAGCACAAGCGGCACGTCCAGCTCCTGCGCCGCTTCGAAAACCGGGTAATTGTGCTTTCCGGTAAAGGGCTGGTTCTGCCAGCGGCCGCCGGTGCCATCGGGATCGAAATTGAACGCGATGAAACCCTCCTTGGTCCAACGCTCGATCTGTTTCGCCACCTGCTCGGATGGAGACGAAGGATGTTGTCCGAGCATGCCCACCGGCGCAAAGCGTCCGGGATTCAACTGACAGGCGCGAAGGATAAGCCCGTTATTGAGATCGGCCCACACGGCGTTCTGTTCCGTAGTTCCTTCATGTGTCGCCATGGCTTTCGCACGGGGAGAAGCGAATGCGACATCGATGCCACGCGAGTCCATCAGGGCGATCACCTGCTCCAGACTCTTCCTTACGTCGGCATCGGAGATGTTGGGAACCGCATCGGGATTCTTTCCGGAAAGTTGCGCTTGGCGAAAGCCCTCCACTTCCGGGTGACGCGCAAGACGAACGAAGTGCTGGTGAGAGTCGATAATCATGTTCGCGGCTAGTTGAAACCTTTCTCCAAAGATATGCGCCTGTCCGCCTTTCGTATCTCCGAGTTGGGATTCTAGAGGGGCACAAAGCGTGCGTCAATCCGCAGAGCACTGGCGCAACGCCCACGCCGGTCCGAGCAAGGCATTGATTTGCGCGGCGAAAATATCGACTTGCGACCGCGCCAGGTCCAACAGCGCTTTCACGCTCGCCTGTTGCGCCTATTGCTCGCGGCCAGTAGGCGTGATCGAGTAGCGCAACGTCCACGAGCGCGTTAACTTCGCAGCGGAACCAAGGCGCGCAGCCGCTGATCTCGCAAATAAATTCCCAGCCAGGCCAGCACCGCGAAAGCGATCGGGAAGCTAATATTAAAAAGCGCCGTGCCGCTGTGCACGTTGGCGTCAACTGCGCCGCCAAGATAGCCTGTCAGCAGAATCGCGCCGAAAATGGCGGTGCGCGGAATCACATACAGGGCCGTGCAAACAAGCAGCGTAGCGCCGATCCCCACAACCGCGGCGGTGTCGTATCCAAGCTTCGCTGATGCTTGAATTACCTGCGGCACCTTGATCACTTTTGTGACGCCATCAAAAATCATAAACAATACAACCAGGCCGCTGATGATACGTCCGGTCCAAAGCATTCCTTTCGAGACGGGGGCAGCTTGAGCAGTCGATGACATGAGTTTCTCCTTGTACTTCGCCTGTTTCAAAATCAAGCGGCTTACCGTTGGTCGTAGGCCTGCTTGGGGCCGTTTATATCAATTTTCTGCGGTTGAAGCATGCACTTCATGACCCTGGCATATTTTGCCGATCGTTTAATCGGTTCGCAAACGCTCTACGATCTCGCCAACTCTTCACCGAGACGCTCCAGGGTTTGCGTCCAGCCCGCTTCCATACCCTTCAGGTGCGCAACTGCATAGTCAACAATGGCTGTGGCGCGCGTTTGCATAGTGAGTTTCGTTTTGCCGCCGTGCTCCGCGAAGATGACGGTTGTAAGCCCGTCGAGGATTGGATTCCCGTCTTTGTCGGTGGCGATATTGGTGAAGACCAGCCGCTCAGGCTTGACAACTTCGCGATACACGCCTCCGCACGGATGCTCGGTCCCATCCGGCGCGCGCATCACGATATGCCAGGCGCCCCCGACACGCGCGTCCGCCTCGCAAACCGGGTTCGTAAATCCCTTCGGCCCAAACCATTTCGCAAGTTGCTTCGGGTCAGTCCACGCTTTGAACACAACCTCCCGCGGTGCATCGAAAATGCGTGTGATGGTGACTTCGGCTTCCGTCGCGTTCGAGCCCTTACTCGCTCCTGCGTTGCTTGCGGCCATGTCTCTTCTCCTTTTCCTTTAGTTCTTTCAAATAAATGTCGAGACGATCGAAACTCTCCTCCCAGAAGCGGCGATAGCGTTCCACCCAATCAGCAACGTCCTTGAGCGGAGCCGCGTGAAGCCGGCACGGCCGCCACTGCGCCTCGCGGCCGCGCTCGATCAGCCCGGCGCGCTCGAGCACTTTTAGGTGCTTGGATACGGCGGGCAGGCTCATCTCAAAAGGCCGCGCTAGTTCCGTAACCGACGCCTCATCTGAAATCAGACGCGCAAGATGGCCCGACGGGTGGGATCGGCGAGCGCGGCAAAGGTGGCGCTGAGATGATCTTGAGTCATGATCGTATTTAACCTATAGGTTAAATACAATAGCCGCGACTACCCTGTCAAGTCCTTTTTCTGATTTTCACAGGATCGAGGCTCCGCGAGTCCCATCGCGGGCTCCTTCGGCGGCCCTATTCGAGGCTCGTAAGCCATTCATCCAACGCGGCGGTGACGTCTTCGGGGCATTCCATCGGGGCCATGTGGGCACAGTTCTCGATGATGACCAACTTGCTTTGTGGCACGAGCGCGGCCATCTCGCGGTGACCCGCTAGAGGACTCCAGAGGTCTTCGCGCCCGCACAGAATCGTTGTTGGACAGCGAAGGCTCGCAAGCACCGGCGCAGCGTCAGTTCGTTCGAGCAAGGCGTTGATTTGCGCGGCGAAAATATCCACAGTCTTGCGGTCGATCATCTCGACTATGGAATTGATGAAGCTTTCCTCTGAAAGGCGCGAGGGATGAACGATCGCTGGAATCCACTGCCGAGCCATGGCGCGCATGCCTTGCAAACGCGCCACATTCAGCAGCTCGAAGCGGCTGCTGCGTTCGCGTTCGCCCGCATCTCCGGTTGCGCGCGGTCGATAAGCGGTATCGAGGAGCGCGACTCCCGCGACGCGCTCAGGCACGCGGCGCAGAATTTCGAATGCGACGCGGCCTCCCATGGAATGCCCCGCGACGGCGAAACGCTCGGGCGCGTCACGCAGAGCGACTTGCGCCATCTCTTCGAGCGAGTCGCTCAAACCGTAGTCAGTAATTTTGACAGTAGTGATTTTAGAAAAGTGGCTCGACTGGTGTTGCCAGATCGCATCGTCGCAAACCAGACCGGGAAGAAGCAGAAGATGCGGAGAACTCGGCGTCACTTCTTGGTGATCACCTCGACTGGCGGCGTGCCGTAGGTGTGGAACGATTCGATTGTCTTCAGGCCCCAGGCTTGGCCTTTTTTGCGCTCGGCTTCGGTCCAGCGAATCGGCTTCCAGTCCGGCGCGAGAATCAGACGCGCGCCGGCATTGGCAACTTCTACGCGATTGCCGCCAGGTTCGTAGACGTACAAGAAGAAAGTTTGCTGAATGGCGTGCTTGTGCGGCCCGGTTTCGATGTAGACGCCATTCTCGAGAAAAATATCGGCCGCGAGCAGCACTTCTTCCCTGCTGTTGACCGCATAGGTGACGTGGTGGAAGCGGCCTTTCGTTCCAGTGTCATCGCGAGAGTAAGCGAAATCGTAGCTCTTGTTGGTGCAGGTCATCCACAATGCGGCTTCGCTGCCGTTGTCCAGGACGATTTGTTCTGTGAGCCGGAAACCGAGATACTTTTCGAAGAATTCGCGATTGGCTTTGATATCGACGGCCAATCCATTCCAGTGATCGAGACGGCGGACGTTGATGCCGCGCGCGGGAAACCGCTGCGCCTGATTTTTCAGAGCAGGACGCAACTCGGGTGGCGCTTCGTACCACTGCGTTTCGTAGTAAAGCTCGATCTTGTGGCCGTCGGGATCCTGGCAGACGAACGCGGGACCATGCGCGAGGTCGCCATCATTCCAGCCAACATCGAATCCCGATCCCTTAAGTGCAGCGACGCGGCGATCCAACGCCTGTTGACTGCGTGTGCGATAGGCAACGTGTCCGAGGCCCGCCAATTTTGACGCGGTGAGCTTCAACGAGTGGCGCTCGTAGTCGTCGTACGCATGCAAGTAAACGGAATTCCCTTCCCGGCCGCTTTCCGTGAGTCCCATCACGTCAACAAAAAATCGCAGGCTCTCCTCAGGCTTGGGAGTCAACAATTCCAAATGGCCCAAGTGGGCCAAATCCATATTGGGTTCGGGCTCCATGCGACCTCTATCCTTTGCGAATGTGCTCGTACCGTAGCTGAAATCTTGGATGGCTAGAGAAAAATTGAACATAGAACACGCGCAGGAGGATTGTCAACGCCGCGCCGGGCGAGAGGTAGATCGATCTGCTGAACAGTTGGCAGTTAAGCCGGCTAACCGGGAGTGGGCACTTGGCGTTTGCGGCTCGGCCATGATTAAATTCTGAGCACCAGTTCGCGATCCTCGCCGTAATTATCCTTTGCTTGCCGCAGGTATTTCCCTGGTCTTGCTCCTTCAACCGTCGCTTTATATGCGTCGTTTTCCGAACCCATGGATGAAATATACTCCTTGGACACGGATACAGATGAGAGCGGTGGGCTTAATAGTTTGCTTGTTCCTCCTACTCATGCTCTCCGGAATTTTAGGTGGTGTCCAAAGTCAGGTTGGGCGAATGGTCGGCTAAATCCGTTGCCGCTTGTGGGTTGCTCAGGAGTGGGGACCGCGGGCGGGACTCCTATCCTGGCAGGCGATAACGGTGTCGCTCCTCGAAGGGCGCGCTGATCGAAAATCAAATGTAGATCCGGGAGATACATAATAACCATATCGTTTTGTACTGCTCCCTGCGATTGTCGCCGGCAGCTTTGCTTCGCCCGGGGGCTATTCCTAACGTAGAGGGAATTAACGACTGGTTGTCATTGAACCCATCGACGTAAAATCGATCGGCAGCCCAACTGCTCTGGGTCATTTCTTGACATGGCCGAGTTGGTGGCTAACATCCGCGGCGGATGAAATCTCCTCGATTCAGGGCCTTCCATCGCACCTAGGAGGCACGAAATATGAGCCACATAAATAGACGGAAACTGTTATCGCTGCTGGGAATTTCTCCGGCGCTGCTGGCTGGCACCAGCGCAGATGCGCAACAGGCCAAAGGTAAGGGCGCTGAGCCTCGCGGGCGCACGGCAAGCTCGAAGGGCTGAATCCGAAAGGGACGCCGCCGGCGATCCAGCTGATGCCGATGGCGCCGCGGCTGGATTCGCTCGATGGAAAAACCGTGTGGCTTGTGGATACGGGATTCGAGGGCGGCGGAATGCTGCTCCAACAGATTCAGCTTTGGTTCAAGCAAAACATGCCGACAGTAAACGTTATCTTCCGGCGCAAAGCGGGACCTTATATGGAAGACGATCCCGCGCTCTGGAAAGAGATCAAGGCAAAAGGTGATGCGGCCATCATGGCCGTCGGGCATTGAAGCACTTGCACGCCAGCGACCGTGGGTCACTGCATAACAGTTGAGAAGATGGGAATTCCGACCACTCCGATGGTGACGCGAGCGTTCAAGGAACTCGCGATTTTGAATGTGGCGAAGCGCGGCATGCCGAAGCTGCGCATCACGTTTACTCCGCATCCCGTGGCCAGCAAGACGCCCGAGCAGCTTCGCGCCTACGTCGAAGGTAACGACCCGATAAGCGGCAAGCCGATGATGAAAGAGATCGTGGATGACTTGACGCAGCCGCTCACCGCGGAGGAAAAGAAGAGCGGCCTGGTACGGATTTCCGTTGGGCCGGAAAAGTACGGACCGGATACCGCGAAGAACTTGCAGCAGTTCTATCACGATAACGGGATGACCGATTTTCTTCCCGTCATCATTCCGACGGAAGATGAAGTGGAAGAAATGCTGAAGGGAACGAGCCGCAAGCCGGAAGAAGTATGCGGCAGGATGGCCGGCGGCGCTTATCCGCCTTGGGAATACACGGTGAGGCAGGTGGCGATCAACGCCGTGATGGCAGGATGCAAGCCCGAATATTTTCCGGTGATCCTGGCGATCGCGTCGTCGGGAACGCCGTCGCTGATGAGCTCGACGAACTCGTTCGCGTACGCCGCGGTGATCAACGGGCCGATCCGAGACAAGCTGAACATGAATTACGGCATCGGCGCGCTCGGACCCTTCGCGCAGCCAAACGCGGCCATCGGGCGCGCGTGGACGCTGGTCTCCCGGAACCTTGCGAACGGTGGTATTCCGGGCGACACATACATGGGGTCGCAGGGCAACAACCTCAACTACAACAACCTCATCATCGCGGAGAACGAGGCGGCGAGCCCATGGGTTCCGTTGCATGTGCAAAAAGGATTCAAGGCGGAAGAAAATGTCGTGAGCATGTTCCGCGGGCTCGGCATCGTGCCGGGGCAGGGCGCGCGAGGGACCAGCACGGACACGCCGAAGTATGAGGAGCAGTTCAGCGATCTTTTCAGCGTCTTCACCGGATTTTTCGGCGGGCTGGTAGTGGCCGATCCGCTGATCGCGAATCATTTGAAGGATCGCGGCTACGATACGAAGGATAAATTGATCGATTGGCTCTACAAGAACACGACCCAGACGGTGAAGGAGTACAAGAGCCGCGATTTTGCGTACGGATTCGATTATCCGCGCGCGCTCAAGGGACTCGAACCGTATAAGACGTGGTACGCGATGGCCGACGACGCCGTAATTCCGCGATGGCCGCACCGAGACGACATCAATGTGGTCGTCCTAGGAGGGCAAACCAACGCGTTTTTCCAGGGCGGCAGCTTGAGCTACACGGTAAGCGTTTCGATTGACAAATGGACGTAGGGGCACAGCATGCTGTGCCCGGCAAACATACTTGGCTACTAGCGTTCCACTCGCCTAGACCTTGCGGGGTACGCGACGTGAATTCTCCGCGGACGCTCTAAGGCCGCGGATTACAAATCGCGCACGATTTCCGACAAGAACCATGTGCGCCGCTCCGTCTGGTCGATCCAAACCTCAATCAAACTGGCCGTGGCGACGTCGCTGTACTTCTCGCACACCTCATGTGTGGCACGCAAAGAACGCGTGAGGTGCTGATTATCGGCCGAAAGCTCGGCCAGCATATCTTTCGGGCTGACAACTTCCGCGTTGTTGTCCTTCAAACGTTGATGGCGTGTGATATCGCTGATGGAACGAATCGTCGCTCCGCCGATTTTGCGCCCACGCTCGGCAATATCGTCCGTCATGGCGAAAATTTGATCGGAGTGTTCATCGAGAAGCAGGTGGTAATCGCGAAAATACCTCCCGGTCATGTGCCAGTGAAAGTTTTTTGTCTTGACGTACAGCGCAAAAACGTCGGCTAGCGTTTCGCGCAGGCCGGCTGAGATCTCGACAACGCCCTCTTGACTCAGATCAGTAGGCACTTCCAAAACGGGGTTTAGATGTTCCTTTGCAGGAGCTGCGGCGTTCTTTGGCATTGATTGGTCTCCTTGAATCCTCTGTCGGGGGATTATCGCGATCTTATGGTCAAACGCTCAATGGTCTACCGACAGCCATTCTTCCGCCTCACATCCGCCGCTGTCAAGCAGCGCCTTGAACTGAGGAAGGTCGCGTCGAATTCATCGTGCGCTGATATGTGAAACTGTCGCTTAAATGGGTACCACTACATTGCAATTTCTGTACCAAGAGGAATATAACTGAAACCGCGTCCGTTAGCAGGCGTCTTAGCATGTAGTCGAGTTGGCATATTGGCGTTGAGGTGACCTATGAATCGACGAAAGATGCTGTCGCTGTTGGGAATGTCTCCGGCACTTTTGGCTGCGTCACGCGCCGAAGCGGCAAAGACCAAGACAAAAATCGCGAAGCCGATGGCCGGCGCCGGCAAAATGGAGACTCTCAACCCGAAGGGCATTCCACCTCCCATCCAACTCGTCCCCATGGCGCCGAGATTGACCAGCCTCGACGGCAAGACCATCTATTTGGTGTCCGACGGATTCCCCGGTGCGGATCATTTTCTGGCCCAGGTTGGCCTGTGGTTCAAGAAGAACATGCCTGGCGTTACCACCGAGTACCGGCTAAAGGCAGGCCAGTTCGCGGACGACGATCCCAAATTGAATGCGGAGATAAAAGCTAAGGGCAATGCCGTGATCATGGCGATCGGGCATTGAAGCACGTGCACTCCAGCGACCGTTGGTCACTGCATAAAGTTTGAACAGATGGGCTTTCCGACCGCTCCCATGGTCACCATCGCTTTCAAGAATCTGGCGCTTTCCAACGCGGCCCAGCGCGGCATGCCACACGAGCGGATCTGTTTCACGCCGCATCCGGTATGGGGCAAAACCGACGCAGAGATGTACGCTTATCTGGAAGGAAACGATCCCGTAAGCGGCAAGCCGCTGATGAAGGAAGTAACAGATGCGCTAACGCAGCCTCTAACTGCCGACGAATCCAAGAGCGGCACGGTCACGCCGGACATTGGACCCGCCACTTTCATCGATACCTCCGACAATTTGCAGCAATATTACCTCGATAACGGCCTCACGGATTTCATGCACATCCAGCTACCCACGCAGGAAAAAGTGGACGCAATGCTGAAGGGCACCAGCCACCGTCCCGATGAAGTCGTCGGGAAGATGTGCCCGGCGCGCGGGTCGTACCCGGAATGGTCGTATACGGTGCGCCATGTGGCCATCAACGCGGTGATGGCGGGCGCCCTGCCCGAATACCTGCCGACGATTCTCGCCATTGCGTCGAGCGGAGTTACCGCCCTTTCCAGCTCCACCAATTCTTTCGCGGTAGCGGCGGTGATCAACGGCCCTATTCGCGACAAGCTCAACATGAACTACGGCATCGGCGCGATGGGTCCGTTCGCTCAGCCCAATGCCGCGATTGGCCGTGCCTGGACGATGGTTTCGCGAAACCTCGGCAACTCGGGAATGCCTGGTCAGACCTATCTCGGTACTTTCGGGAACGGCGTCAATTACAATAATCTGATCATTCCCGAAAATGAAAAGGACAGCCCCTGGACCCCCTTGCACGTGCAAAAAGGATTCAAGCCTGAGCAAAACGTCGTGAGCCTATTCGTCGGATTCAGTATTTCACAAGGACAAGCCGGTGTCGGCCTCGGTGTGAAACCCGTTCCACAATTTCACGAGGCGCTCCGCTACAACATGATTCCCTTCGGCCCGCTATTCGGCGCGCTCGGTGTTTTGGATCCTCTGGTGGCGCAAGGTTTGGTCGAACTCGGTTTCAAAACCAAAGAGCAGCTTGCGGACTGGCTCCAGAAGAATTCGACCATTTCCGCCAAAGACGCGCGTTCGACACTCTTCGCCGGCCGCTGGGTTCGAGATCCGCAAACGCCCGACGACGCGCGAATCCCTTACTACGCCAAGGCCGACTCGTACAACTTCGTGGTAGTGGGAGGACAAACGAACCCCTATCACATGGTCGCAAACATGAGCTATCGCGTGAGCGTCCCCATCGATCAGTGGGCATAAGAAGAGAGGGCCGCATACAGAAATTCGCGGCTATTTTAATTGCTGCGACGATAACTTTGGCCGCAGCGAACGCGATCGCGGCCACCTCCTTCGCCGAACAGGCTCAGCCGCTCGGCAGCACGCTGAGCACAATCATCATATTCGGCGACCAGTACGACGGCGGCGATGAGCTCTACGACGCGAAAATCACCGTCGCGCAAGTTGTGCGCGGCGAGAAGGCTCGGGAGATGCTGAAAGCCATCAGCACCTCGAATCCTCCTCCCAAAGCAGGCTTCGAATACCTACTCGCCCGTGTCCGCTTCGAGTTCTCAGCCCGCACATCCCCTTCCCATTACAATTACACAATAGATGAAACTCAATTCACCGCAATGAAGGCGGATGGCACAGCCTACGGGGCCGCTTCTATCGCGGAGGAGCCGATGCCCGATTTGCAGGGAACGCTGAAGCCGGGAAACTCACTCGAAGGATGGATCACTTTCATCGTGCCGCGGGGAGATCGCCAGCCTTTAATGCTCTTTCGCGCCAACGTCGGTTCAGTGATTCACGAAGGCGGCGGTTCGCTTTTCAAGCTGTATGTCGGCTCGCCAGCCGCAGCGCGGCCAAGCCGTACCAACTAGAACTGGCCTCCAGCTGCACGAGTAAACTCCCGAGAGCCCGCCGTAGGCCCCGCGTCTGAGGTTTGCCCTTCCAGGTTTACATGGCTAGTCTCTTGGATTCGAGTAACTTCCGCAGCCGGCAGCCGCACCAGGATGCATGTACCCGCCCCAATTCCATCAGAACTGATTTCAAGGGTGCCGCCCAGCTGGCGGACCCGTTCTCGTACTTCCCCGAATTCCAACTCCGACCGTCCCGCCCGATACCATCTGTTCTCGCTTCTGGGCGGTTAGGCCTTGTCCCTGATCTTTTACGTCCACCCGCACAATACCATCGAGCCGCGCGATTCGGATTGTGGCTGTCGGGCTGCCCGAGTGTCGATGGATGTTCGTCAAGCATTCCTGCACGAGCCGGAAAACGGCTGTTTCCACTTCTCGCGATAGCCGCCCCAAATCCTGGCCGAAGTCTAGCTCCACTGCAATCTTGCTGCGTTCCGCGAAGCCATCCACGTACCACCGCAGCGCGGGGGCTAGTCCCGTCTCATCCAACATTGGGGGGTGCAGCAGGTAAGACATCGTGCGGATATCGTTGCTCATCTCTTGCACGAGGCTTGCGCTATCCGCCACTGTGCCGGCCGTTTTCACCAGCCGGTCAAGATCCTTCGCTACTGCGCCGAGGTTCATCGCTAGCGCCGCCAGCGCTTGCCCCGCGTTATCGTGCAATTCTCGAGCGATTCGCCGCCTTTCGTCATCCTGGAGGTTCAGCAGCCGCGCGGTGAGCTGTCGCAAGCTCTCGTTGGCGTGATCGAGTTCGCCGGTACGGCTCCGCACTTTTTCTTCCAGCTCGCCTGACGCTTCCCGCAATCGCTCCCTCTCAAGTCGGCTCGCTTCTCCGATCAAGACAATCAAAAGCGCGGCCAGCAGAAAAACTAGCAGGCTGGACCAGTCGGCTCGGTGCTCAATTCGCAGCGAGTGGGCGGGAAGGATGAACCCGTAATCGATGCCCACGAGCGATAGCCCAAGGCTGGCGATTGCAGGAGCGGTGCCGCAATACCACGTTGAAAAAGCTATCGCGGCCAGCGTCGTGACATAGGAGGCCGAAGTGTCATAGTTGTGCAACACCAGAGCTATGAGCAGCGCCAGGCTCGTCGCTAGGAGGGCAATGCCGTAACGAAACGGCGCGCGTGCGAAGACTGCAGTCGAAGGCGTTCCCAAAAAGCCCATGCCTTCTCCTTCTGGTTCCTGAGGTTGGTGGGCTCGCTGATTGTAGCATTGAACTTACGTCGGAAAGGCGAGGTAAAGGCGACCACGTTAGAAAATCTCGCCTCAAGGGATAGGGGAGTTGCGGCAGACCACCTCACTTTGAACTTAAGGCGCTCGCTAGTCACCTCTCAGCCATCTGCTGGTATGCTGTCCGATACTTCGGAGCCCGGAGGACGTACATTGACTGACCTCAACCCGCAGGCTAAGCAGATGGCCGACGAGTCGATGGTACGAAACCTGGATGCTCAGGCGCGGGCAATCTGGCCCCAGGAAGTCTCGCTATTTCATCGCTATGCGCTCCCATCGGACCCTAGGATACTTGATGCCGGGTGCGGCACAGGCGAGGTGGCTTCGCGACTTGCCGAACTCTTTCCGCGCGCTCATGTCCTGGGAATCGACATTGTCGACCACCACCTGGATCTCGCCCGAGCGCGCTACGCACATCTCGCGTCCCGGCTGACGTTCGAGCATCAGAGCATATTCCAACTCACTGCCCCCGACCACAGCTTCGACCTCACCGTATGCCGTCATGTCTTGCATTCGATTCCGCATCCGGATCGCGTGATCGCCGAACTCGTTCGCGTTACCCGTAGCGGCGGCTATCTGCACTTTATTCCCGAGGACTACGGCATGCTTCACTTCCAGCGGAGTGCGCTAGACCCGCGGGATTTTTGGCATCAGGTTGCGCCGAGCTTTGGAGAAGGTACCGGGACAGACTTATTCATTGGTCGCGACATCTTTGGAATACTCACCGCCATGAAGCTAGAGAACATCACAGTGGATTACGTCGTCGTCGACACCCTGCGCGTGTCGCGAGAAACGTTTGCGACCATCTTTGAGGCCTGGCGCGATGGGTACGCCGAGTCGATCGGCCAGCTAACGCCGTTCACGCGCGAGTCCGCGGTAGCGTATTTCGATCAGATGATCGCGAATATCCGCAACCCGCAGGGCTACGCCGCATGGATGGTTCCGGTCGTGAGCGCGCGAGTACCTTGGATCAAGCCTGAATGATCGGGTAATCTTCAGTCACCACGAGTAAATGGCGAACTCGCAAAATAACTCGCGGTCCAAGGCAATTCTTCCAACACTCAACCATCGCGACAGCCGCTGCTTCCTTGCTTTCGATCATCGAAGAGCCTAAAATCGAGAATCGATTCATGAAGGTACTTTTGGACAAAGAGAACCTTTCCTAAAGCCCAGCGACCTCGCTGGGCTTTGATGTTTTAGGGGCAGGAAAAACCCGCGGCAAGAAAGGCACCTGCCGTGGCTACCGAAATTACGGGAGAGATGATGATCGATGGAGCTATTCCCGAAGCGCTGACGTTTGACGACGTGCTGCTGCTGCCAGGTAAGTCGTCGGTTCTGCCGGCCCAAGCCGACACGCGGACTTGCCTCTCGCGCAAAATCGCGCTGAATATCCCGATCGTCGCGGCGGCGATGGACACGGTGACCGACGCGCGCCTCGCCATTGCCATCGCGCGCCAGGGTGGGATCGGGTTCGTTCATCGCAACATGACCATCGAGCGGCAAGCCGAGGAAGTCGACCGCGTGAAGCGTTCGGAGAGCGGCATGATCGTCGATCCGGTTACGATCGCACCAGAAATATCGGTGCGCCAAGCCTTGGACATCATGAATAAGTACAAGGTCTCGGGCCTTCCGGTCACGCGCGGCCAGCACCTCGTGGGAATCCTGACGAACCGCGATCTGCGTTTTGAGCGCAACCTCGATCAGCCGGTAAGCAATGTGATGACCAAGGACAATCTCGTCACTGTCCCCGTGGGTACCACGCTCGAAGCGGCGGAACGTCTGCTGCAGCAGCACCGCATCGAAAAGCTTCTTGTGGTGGACAAGGATTTCAACCTCAAGGGCTTGATCACGGTAAAGGACATTCAGAAGAAGCTGGAATTTCCCATCGCGACGAAAGACGAGCAAGGCCGCTTGCGCGTTGGCGCGGCGATCGGCGCCACCGGCGATTTTCTGGAACGCGCGGAAGAAATGGCGCGCGAGAAAGTTGACGTGCTGGCCATCGACACGGCGCACGGCCACACTGCGCGCGTGATGGACTCGATTCGCGCGCTCAAGCACCGCCTGCCGGACGTCCAACTTGTTGCTGGCAATGTTGCCACGGCTGAGGCTACGCGCGATTTGATTTCTCTCGGAATCGACGGCTTGAAAATCGGCATCGGCCCGGGCTCAATTTGCACCACGCGCGTCGTCACCGGTGCCGGCGTGCCTCAAATCACCGCGATCGCGGAATGTTCGCGCGCCGCTCAAGGATCAGGCGTTCCTCTGATCGCGGACGGAGGTATCAAATTCTCTGGCGATATCACCAAGGCCCTCGCCGCAGGTGCATCCGCGGTGATGATCGGGAGCCTTTTTGCAGGCACCGAGGAATCACCCGGCGAGACCATCCTCTACCAGGGCCGCACGTTCAAATCCTATCGCGGCATGGGATCACTGGGCGCGATGGAGGCTGGTTCGGCCGACCGCTATGCGCAGGAGGGCGCCGAGCGCGGCAAGTCCGTGCCGGAAGGAATCGAAGGACAGGTGCCGTACAAAGGACCGCTTTCTGGCCTTGTGGAACAGCTCGTTGGCGGCTTGCGAAGCGGCATGGGATATTGCGGCGCCGAAAACCTGAAAGCGTTGCAGGAGCGCAGCAAATTCATCCGCATCTCTGCGGCTGGACTCCGCGAAAGCCACGTCCACGATGTGATCATCACGCGCGAAGCGCCGAACTATCGGTTGGAATAGGTGTCCTGGCTCAGGCACTGGTGGCCTGCGCTGGCGTGGGCGGTCGTAATCTCCCTTTTTTCAACTTCAGCTTTCACGTCGGACAATACAGGCCGAATCATTGTCCCGATTCTCCACTGGCTGATGCCGCATGCGGCGACGGCGACCCTTTTTGAAATTCATCACATCGTCCGCAAGTGCGGTCACTTCACCGAGTACTTTATTTTGAGCCTTCTGCTTCTGCGCGGCATACGCGCGGGCAGGCGCGACTCGCGAATCGTGTGGGCCCTTGCTGCGATTGCCATCGTAGCGTGCTACGCGTCACTCGATGAGTTTCATCAGACCTTCGTGCCAGGCCGCACTCCGGCAGTCGCCGACGTGTTGCTCGATACGATCGGCGGCATATGCGCTCAGATCGCTGTTGCGTTGGTAATTTCCAAAAAAACCACGCCTAGCAGTACGGAACGACTTGAAGCGCCGTTATGAAAATCAAGCAGGACTCAGCCTCGACCAACAGCGCGCATAGCCGGCCGAGTCAGTCCTTCTCAGGAGGGTCCGGAACCCCAATCTTCGATAACCGATAGCGCAGGGCGTTACGAGAAAGACCGAGGGATCGTGCCGCTTGACTCTTATTGCCATTCGCGCGGCGCAATGCTTCCCGAATCATGTCATCTTCCCACTGCTCCAGTGTGAACCCTTGCGGCAGCACAGGTGAGCTTTCCCCGGAGGCGCGTCCACTGGGACGATCGAGCCGAATATCGGCGGCATCGAGCATCTCGCCCGAAGAAAGGGTCACGGCCCGCTCCATTATGTTTTGAAGCTCGCGCACGTTGCCGGGCCAATGAAAATCCATCAACAATTGCATAGCTTGGGGCGTGATCCCGCGGACCGGCTTGCCCGATTCGCGGGTGAATTTTTCCAGGAAAAATTCGGCAAGGGGAGGAATGTCCTCTTTGCGTTCGCGCAAAGGCGGAATATCGATCGCCACCACGTTCAGGCGGTAGTAGAGATCTTCACGAAATGTGCCTTCCTCAAGCGCATCGCGAAGGTCGCGATTTGTGGCAGCGATAAGGCGGACATCAACTTTTAGCGTCTTCGTGGCGCCGAGGCGTTCGAACTCCCGGTCTTGGAGCACGCGAAGCAGTTTCACCTGAGTCGGCGGAGGAACGTCGCCAATTTCATCGAGGAAAAGAGTTCCCTTGTCCGCGGTTTCAAATTTCCCCGGTTTCATCGATGTGGCCCCTGAAAATGCGCCTTTCTCGTAACCGAAAAGCTCGCTTTCGAGAAGATTTTCGGGGATGGCGGTGCTGTTGATTTTTACGAACGGGCCGGAAGCGCGGTTCGAGTGCTCGTGAATCGCGCGCGCCACCAGGTCCTTCCCAACGCCACTCTCGCCTCCGATAAGGACAGTCGAATTGGTCGGAGCCACTCGTTCGACGAGGCCGAGGACCGCCTGCATTTTGTCGCTCCGCGCGATGATATTTTTGTACTCGTAGCGATGCCCCAACGCTTCGCGGAGAGCGCGATTCTCCTGCCTCAACTCGTGTGAGGCGAGTTCCTTTCGGATCACCAGCATCAGCTCGGTAAGCGAAAAGGGTTTTAAGACGTAATCGCTCGCCCCGGCCTTCATGGCGCCCACGGCTGATTCGACGCTGCCGTACGCGGTCATAAGCACCACAGGCAAACTCGCATTGGCGCGTTTCACTGCTAGTAGGAATTCGAGGCCGCTCATGCCCGGTAGCTTGAAGTCCGTGAGAACCAGATCGAACCGTTCTCGGTTAAGTAACTGCAGGGCCGTTTCGGCATCGGCGGCCGCTCCTGCATGAAAACCTTCCTCAACCAACTGCAGTTCGATTAGCCGGCGAAGTTTTGCCTCGTCTTCGACCACTAGGATCGACGGTTTGTCAGTCTTCATGTGGGTGTTCAGGTCGCACGCCGCTTAGTAACACGACCGATCGGATTGATTGTTTCACGAACTCGCGACCGGGAGAAACAGGTGAAAGCGTGCACCGTCGTGATATTCGCAATCCAGTCGAATCCAACCGTGGTGATCATCCACGATCTTGGCAACGATCGAGAGGCCCAACCCGACTCCATCTTTCTTCGAAGTGAAAAACGGATTGAAGATTTGCTCGCATAATTCCGGCGGCACGCCGGGTCCTGAATCTTCAATGGTTGCGCTCACGCCAGGACGGCCGCCGGACGTTTCCGACCTCAGAAAGACTCTCAGCAACGCCTCTCGTCCAGCGCCAGAACCATTCATTGCTTGGAACGCATTTTGAATCAGGTTAACGAAAACCTGCTCGCAGAGTTGTTGGTCGCACAGAATCTCCGGCAGTTCCGGCGCGTAATGCCGCTCAATCCGGATGTGGGTCTCCGGAAATTGCGCTTGCACGGCCTCCAAAGCGCTCTCGACGATGCTTGGAATCCGGTGCGGTTGCAATTCGAGCTGCATGGGACGCGCAAAATCCAGAAATCTTGCCACCAACGCATTTACGCGATTCACTTCGGAGGAAATATATCCCGCGAGTTCGCTCGCAAGGGGCGCTGAATCCTGCAGCTTTTGGGTCAGCATTTCCGCTGATCCCTTGATAATGCCCAAAGGATTGCGGATCTCGTGCGCTAGGCCCGCCGACATTTGCCCCAGTGCCGCAAGACGCTCGGAACGGCGGGCCTCCGCTTCCGCCCGCTGCAACTGCTGGTTTGTTTCCTCGAGGGTTTGCGATAGCCGCTGATATCGCGCCACCTGGCGGCGATTCTCCACAACAAAGCGATTCACCAGCATCGCGGCAAGGAAGAAGAAAAGAATTCGAATCGCCAGATCGTAAAAACTTTGGGCGGTAATCTCGTATTCCCAGTGCGCCGGAATCAGATAAGAACAGTAGGCCAGCGAAGCCAGAGCCGTCCAGAGGAGCGTCGCCAACGGGCCGAAATAGATTGCCGCCGTGACGACCGGCAAATAGTAGATCGAATAATACCGGCTGTTGATCGCAACTTCGCCGGTGTGGTCCAGCAGAAGTGTCGCCAGCGCGATTTTGATAAGAACGCTGTAAATTGCGCCGCGCTTGGGAAATCGCCCAACCAAGGCGCTCTCGTAATATTGGAATACGCCGAACGCCAAAAGGATCACTTGCTTATGAATCTCGTTGATGGGCGGAAGCAGGGCCAGCGCGGCGAGAAACAACAACCAAACCACGTCGATCCAGTCGGTGTTCCATCGTCTGCGTTCAGGCATAAGTGTGACGGGCTCTTGGATAATCGGGATAACGCGCCCGGATCGATCCAAGTGAATTTAACATGAAGCAGCCAGATTCTGATTTGTGATGACCAGCGCGGAATTTCACTGCGGCACGTGGCGTCGTTCAACCGGCAGCTAGAGCAGCAAGCTAACAGCGTCCACGGAATTCCCCGTATCGGCCAACTCTTCACGGCGGACGACGCGATCCAGAGTGTGTCCAATGATCAGAACAACTGGCCTCTCTAGCGGCGGGACCCTATCCAAATCGGCGAGTGTAGCGAATCGCTGTTGCTGCTCTGGCATCCCAATGTGCGACATGAGGACCGCCGGAGTATCCGCGGAGAGCCCAGCCGCCAGAAGCTCCCCGCGCAGTCTGGAGAAATCATTGCCCGGCATATAGACCACAAGTGTGGCGTCCTCGCGAGCTACCTCGTTCCAATTCGTTTTCTCTTGCGGCGCGCTCTTGGAAGCGCGGTGGCCGCTCAATATGATCACGCGGGAGCTTCGTCGGCGATCGGTAAGTGAAAAGCCTAGCGCCGCAGCGGCGGCCATGCCGGCGGTCACCCCCGGAACAATTTCAAAGGGAATTCCGGCTTCTTCAAGGGCGTCAATTTCCTCGGCAAGACGCGCGAAGATAGTGGGATCACCCCCGTGGAGCCGGACTACCTCAAGGCCCTGTCGTGCCGCTTCGATCATTCGCGCGTTGATTTGCGCCTGAGTGATTGCTTTTGCCCCGCATCGCTTTCCAACGTTGGCCACTTCTGCTTGCAGTCCAGCGACGGCGAGAATGGCGGCAGGAACCAGGTCATCATGCAGAATCACTGCTGCCCGCTCTATGAGGCGGTGCGCTTTCACCGTCAGCAGCTGTGGATCACCCGGTCCAGCCCCCACTAAATGCACTTTCCCCAAAACGGCGTTCACCATAGGCCCCCTTTTGACATCTTACGTGCCGGCCATTTGGGGGGTCAACTCGCAGTATCCCGCTGCGTGGATTGCATTTGGGGCTTGTTGACTTGATGCGTTGACTGGAACCAGCCGATCGAATGTTGTGTATCCGCAATGCGACCGCCCACGTCTAAACTGTGGAAAAATACTGGTTGAGGTGAACATGTCGTCTTCAAGATCACCATTGCCGCCAACACATTTCAGTTCTTCGGGTATTGCTCCCGCCGAAGCTCCCGTGTCTCCAGGTCCCTCTGATCTCGGCTTTGAAAGGGAACCTAAAGGACGACGACCGTGGCTTTGGATCGTTTTGTTGGTCTTGGTTGCCATCGCCGCCATTGTGGCCTACCGGAGGCATGAGAACGCGGTAGCTGCGGCGAAAAGCAAGGAACAGTCCGCCCCAACAGCGATTTCCGTAGGCGTGACGTCCGTGCAGAAGCGAGACGTGCCTTACTACCTTACCGGCTTGGGATTGGTTACAGCCTTCAATACTGTCACCGTTCATACCCGGGTTGACGGTCAAATCATGAAAGTCTATTTCCGGGAAGGGCAATTCGTTCGCGCCGGGGACTTGCTTGCGGAAATCGATCCGCGTCCTTATGAGGTAACTTTGGCCCAGGCTCAGGGGCAGCTTGCGAAAGATATGGCATCGCAAAAGGACGCACAGGTTGATCTGTCCCGCTACCAAACACTGTGGCAAGAAGGAGTCATCGCGCGGCAGCAAGTCGATACACAGCAGGCTACAGTCGGCCAATTCGATGGCGCGATTCAATCGGACCAGGCGCAAATCAGTAGCGCCAAACTCCAATTATCTTATTCCCGGATCACTTCCCCGATAGACGGGCGAGTCGGCCTGCGGCTCGTAGATCCGGGCAATATTGTCCACGCTGTGGACGCAAATGGCATGCTCGTTATCACACAGGTGCATCCCATCGCCGTAGTCTTCACCATGCCGGAAGATGTCCTCGGGCAGGTAGTCTCACAGATGAAAAAAGGGCAGCTCGCGGTGCAAGCCTACAGTCGCGATGACAAAACGAAGCTGGCAGACGGGAAGCTCTTAACCCTCGACAATCAAATCGATCAAACCACGGGCACCATCAAGCTAAAATCGCAGTTCGATAACTCCGATTCCTCGCTATGGCCCAACGAGTTCGTGAACGCTCGATTATTCCTGAGTGAACGAAAGAACGCGCTCATTGTTCCTTCAGCCGCGATTCAGAATGGTGCCCAGGGATCTTTTGTTTATGTGGTGGGGAGCGAAAACAAGGCGGAGGTCCGGCCTATCCAGGTGGATTTTGCCGAGGGAAATATTTCGGTGATCCGGCAAGGTTTGGCTGAGGGCGACCAGATCGTGGTAGACGGTGCGGAGAAACTTCAGTCGGGAGCGGCCGTAACCCCGCATAAGTCGAGTGTGCTCCCCAATCCCAACGCCAATCCCAACTCGAGTTCGTCGTCGGACGAATAACCGTGAGCCCCTCGAAGCCTTTCATACTCCGACCGGTGGCTACATCTCTGCTGATGGTGGGAGTGATGCTCGCCGGCATGGTGGCTTACCTGCAGCTTCCCGTGTCCGCGCTCCCGCAAGTGGACTATCCAACGATTCAGGTCCTTACTTTTTATCCTGGTGCAGATCCAGTCGTGATGGCATCCGCGGTAACGACGCCCTTGGAGCGGCAGTTCGGAGAATTGCCGGGGCTGGCGCAAATGACCTCGACGAGCTCCCTGGGCGGGTCAGTCATCACCCTGCAGTTCGACTTAAAAGAGGACATTGATGTGGCCGAGCAGGAGGTACAAGCGGCGATCAATGCTGCATCAACCTACCTCCCTCGTGATTTGCCGAACCCGCCGATCTACAGCAAGGTGAATCCCGCCGACACACCTATCCTGACTCTCGCGCTTACCTCCGACACGCTGCCTCTTCAAAAGGTGGAGGACTTTGCGGACACCAACCTCGCCCAAAAGATCTCGCAACTGTCGGGCGTTGGACTAGTCACGATCAGCGGAGGGCAGAAACCCGCTGTGCGAGTGCAGGCCAATCCTACAGCGCTTGCCTCGTACGGATTGAGCCTCGAGGATCTTCGCACGGCGCTCGGCGCTGCCAACGTCGATCAAGCCAAGGGCAACCTCAATGGACCGCGACAATCGTTCACCATTCAAGATAACGACCAACTTCTCTCAAGCGACGCGTATCGTCCTCTCGTTATCGCCTATCGCAATGGCGGACCCATTCGTCTATCGGACGTAGCCACCGTATCTGATAGCTCGGAAAATGCGACACAGGCCGCGTGGATGAACGCCAAGCCCGCGGTCATCTTGAATATCCAACGACAGCCGGGTGCCAATATTATTGGCGTCGCAAACCGCGTGAAAGCCCTGCTTCCGCGTTTGCAAGCGACACTGCCCTCGTCCATGCGCGTGACTACGCTCACGGACATGACCACCACGATTCGAGCCTCGGTCAGCGACGTTCAATTCGAGCTGATGCTTACCATCGCGCTTGTTGTCATGGTCATGTTCCTGTTTCTTCGGAGCCTTTCCGCCACCATCATTCCCAGTGTGGCCGTGCCGCTCTCGATCGTAGGAACGTTCGGTGTGATGTACCTCGCCGGCTATAGCCTCGATAACCTCTCGCTCATGGCGTTGACGATATCGACCGGCTTCGTCGTGGACGACGCCATCGTGATGATTGAAAACATCGCGCGCTTTATCGAGGAAGGTTACTCACCGCTGGACGCGGCTTTGAAGGGTTCCGAGCAGATCGGTTTCACGATTGTTTCACTGACCGTTTCACTGATCGCCGTGTTGATTCCTCTTCTTTTCATGGGTGACATCATCGGTCGGCTATTTCGGGAATTTGCCGTTACGCTGGGGGCGACCATCCTGGTCTCGGCTTTTGTTTCTCTGACGCTCACTCCAATGATGTCGTCGAAGCTGTTGCACCGGGAAGACCCCTCACGCCAAGGGAAATTCTATAAGGCTACGGGGCATTTTCTTGAGCGCATGATCGCCTTTTATGGAAGGACGCTCCAAGTGGTGCTGCGCCACCAGACGATCACGCTGATCGTTACGGTTGGCACTTTGCTCTTGACGTTTCTGCTTTACTACTACATCCCCAAGGGATTTTTCCCCGTGCAGGATACGGGAGTAATCCTAGGAATTTCTGAGGCGCCTCAATCCGTCTCGTTTTCGGCCATGGCCCAGAGTCAGCAGTCCCTCGCCGCCGTCATTTTGAAGGATCCAGACGTGGTCAGCCTGTCTTCCTTCATCGGAGTGGACGGCACGAACACGACTCCGAATAGCGGCCGAATTCAGATCAACCTGAAGGCGCGCGATCAGCGGAAATCTACAGCATCGGAAATTATCCAGAGGCTTGAGCCTGAACTGGCAAACGTCCCGGGCATCGCCCTTTATATGCAGCCAGTGCAGGACCTGACCGTCGAAGATCGCGTGAGCCGCACCCAATACCAGTATTCGATTGAAGATTCGGACCCGGTCGAGCTTTCACAATGGGCGCCGAAGCTCATGGCCAAGCTCAAGACCCTGCCACAACTGCAAGATATTGCTTCCGACCAGCAGGATAATGGACTCCAAGCTGATCTCGTAATCGACCGCGACACGGCGTCGCGTCTCGGAATCCTGCCGGCCGCGATCGACAACACCTTATATGACGCCTTCGGCCAGCGCCAAGTCTCCACAATGTTCACGCAGCTCAATCAATATCACGTCGTTCTGGAGGTTGATCCGCAATTTCAACAGAACCCCGATTCACTCAAGAATATTTACGTGAAGTCTTCGAACGGTACGCAGGTGCCGTTAAGCGCATTCACTCATCTGGAGCAGCGCAATACCGCCCTGGCCGTGAATCACCAAGGCCAATTTCCAGTCGTAACCTTGTCTTTCAATTTGGCTCCAAACGCTTCGCTCGGCAATGCCGTGGACGCAATTAATAAGGCCGCGAGCGAGATCAATCTGCCGATATCGGTGCATCCGAGCTTTCAGGGAACCGCGCAGGCGTTCGAAAATTCACTCGCGAATGAGCCTCTGCTGATCCTGGCAGCGGTCATCACGGTCTACATCGTGCTCGGCGTGCTGTATGAAAGTTACATCCATCCGATCACCATACTTTCCACGCTTCCCTCCGCCGGAGTGGGCGCAATGCTGGCGCTATGGGTTTGCGGCAAGGATTTCAGCGTGATCGCCCTGATCGGAATCATTCTCCTGATCGGCATCGTGCAGAAAAATGCAATTATGATGATCGATTTTGCGCTGGATGCAGAGCGGAAAGAAGGTAAGCCGCCACACGAAGCGATCTACCAGGCGTGTTTGCTGCGGTTCCGTCCCATTATGATGACGACGATGGCCGCGCTGCTCGGCGGCATTCCGCTTGCCTTGGGCTCTGGAACAGGCTCCGAGCTACGCCGGCCGCTCGGCATCAGCATCGTTGGGGGCCTTCTCATCAGCCAAATTCTCACACTGTATACGACCCCGGTCGTCTATCTTGGCCTTCGACCGCCTGGCGATGCGATTCAGACATCATCACGTTAGCAATGCGCAGGAATCGGAAGCGACGTCTGATTGAAAATCGCAAAGACGTCAAAATAGAGTCAGAACGTGAACATCTCCGAGCCTTTTGTTAAAAGACCGATCGCCACCTCACTTTTGACAGTGGCGATCCTGCTATCGGGGATCATTGCGTATCAGTTCTTGCCCGTTGCGCCGCTTCCCCAAGTGGAATTTCCGACCATCCAGGTGCAGGCGAGCCTTCCCGGAGCAAGCCCGGAAACCATGGCGTCAGCCGTTGCAACTCCTCTCGAGCGTCAATTTGGCAGGATCGCCGGAATCACGGAGATGACCTCCAGCAGCCTGGCCGGTAGCACGTCCATTACATTGCAGTTCGAGCTGAATCGCGATATCGACGCAGCCGGTCGCGACGTGCAAGCGGCGATCAATGCGGCGGCCGGCCAGCTTCCTGCGAATCTGCCGAGTCGTCCCTACTATAGAAAGATCAATCCGGCCGACTCTCCCGTAATGATTTTGGCTTTGCGATCTGATGTGCTGCCGCAGAGCCGGCTCTACGATCTTGCCGACTCCATCATCGCGCAGAAGTTGTCTCAGGTGAATGGTGTGGGCCAAGTGTACGTTGGCGGCAGCGCGCGGCCGGCTGTTCGCGTTGAGCTAAACCCGGCGGTACTGGCCGCCTATGGAATTGGATTGGAGGACGTTCGCACCGCGCTGGGTCAAGTGAATTCCAACGAGCCAAAGGGCGATGTCGCCAATCGAATCGTCCAATTGACGCTCACCGACAACGACCAATTGTTTGACGCGAATCACTACAGACCTCTGGTTATTGCATATCACAATGGCGCACCCGTGCGTCTGGGTGATATCGCCACGGTGGACGATTCCGTCGAGAACCTTTACGCCGCCGGGGTCGTAAATGGCAAGCGGTCGGTGCTGCTCATCATAAATCGGCAACCGGGTGCAAATATCGTGGGCACGGCGGATCGCATTGAGGCAATGCTTCCGCTGCTGAAGGCTTCCATACCAGCCTCCGTTGATCTGACGGTTGCAATCGACCGCACCATGACGATTCGCGCTTCCGTTAAGGACGTACAGATCACATTGCTTATCACTGTCGTGCTAGTGATCCTGGTCATTTTCGTCTTTTTGCGAACGCTCTGGGCAACCCTGATTCCAGCCGTTGCCGTGCCGGTGTCGTTGATCGGGACGTTCGCCGTGATGTATCTGGTCGGATATTCGATCGATAACCTTTCCCTGATGGCGCTCACCATCTCTACGGGTTTTGTAGTCGACGACGCAATCGTCGTGATCGAAAACATCACACGCTATCGCGAGGCCGGCTTGTCGCCGATGAAATCGGCGCTCAAGGGCGCGCAAGAGATCGGTTTTACCGTCCTTTCGATGAGCACGTCATTAATTGCCGTTTTTATTCCCATTCTGCTGATGGGCGGTATTGTGGGTCGCCTCTTCCGTGAATTCGCGGTCACCCTAAGCGTGACGATCCTGGTTTCCCTGCTCGTTTCGCTGACCGCAACGCCCATGATGTGCGCAAGGTTTCTCAAGCCTATTCGAAAGGAAGGTCATAACTTCCTTTACCGCTTCAGTGAAACCGCTTTCCAGAAGCTAGTCGCGGCCTACGAGAGGGGCCTCCGCTGGGTTCTGAATCATCAGCCAGTCACCCTGACGATTACGATCCTCATGGTTTTCCTCAGCGCCATACTTTACTACTACGTTCCCAAGGGATTTTTCCCCCAACAGGATACCGGTCTGTTAAGTGGTTCGATCCAGGCTTCCCAGGACGTGTCCTTCGATGCCATGCGAATAAAGCAAAGGCAGTTCAGCGAGATCGTCACATCGGACCCCGCAGTCAAGAGCAACATCGCGTTTGTCGGAGGAAACAACGCGATAAACAACGGAAGAATGTTCATTATGCTGAAGCCGCTCTCGCAACGAAAAATCAATGCCGACCAGGTAATCCAGCGCCTCCGAAAGAAGCTTGCGGCCGTACCGGGCGCTACCCTCTATCTCCAAGCCAATCAGGATATTCGAGTCGGCGGACGTTCCAGCAACGCGCAGTATCAATACACTTTGGAAAGCGAGAATTTGGAAGATTTGGAGACTTGGTCGCCCCGCTTGCTGGCGAAGATGAAGACGCTTCCGGAATTACGCGACGTCTCAACCGATCAACAGGATAAGGGATTACAAGCCACGCTGGTGATCGACCGCGACACGGCGTCGCGACTCGGCCTCGACACGCAGTTGATCGACGACACGCTCTACGACGCTTTCGGACAGCGGCAGGTCTCGACCGTTTTCACCCAGTTGAACGAATACCACCTGGTTATGGAAGTTGGCCCGGAATTCCAGCGAAACCCCGACGCCCTCAAGGGCATTTACATGCGTTCAACAAACAGCACCGAGGTGCCGCTCAGCGCCTTCTCGCATTACGAACCGAAAACCACCCCTCTCACCGTCAATCACCAGGGACAGTACCCCGCCGTCACCTTGTCGTTCAATCTCGCTCCGGGAGTGGCGCTCGGTCAGGCAGTAACCGCCGTTAACTCGGTGGCAAATCAAATCGGCCTCCCTGGGACGATTGGGGCTACTTTCCAGGGCACGGCGCAGGCATTCCAGGCCTCGCTAGCGAACGAACCTATTCTGATCGCCACCGCGATTTTCGCCGTCTATATCGTGCTGGGGATGCTGTATGAAAGCTACATTCATCCCATCACAATCCTTTCCACCCTGCCCTCGGCCGGCGTCGGCGCGCTTCTCGCAATACTGATCGCGGGCATGGATCTCAACGTAATGTCGATCATCGGCATCATCCTTTTGATTGGCATAGTCAAGAAAAACGCCATCATGATGATTGACTTCGCGCTCGATGCTGGAACGCAAGGAAGGAAAAGCGCCTCGCGACGCGATCTACGAAGCCTGCTTGCTGCGCTTTCGGCCCATTATGATGACCACCATGGCTGCGCTTCTTGGCGGCCTGCCCCTCGCTCTCGGCACCGGCACAGGGTCCGAACTGCGGCGGCCGCTCGGCATCAGCATCGTTGGTGGACTGTTGGTCAGCCAGATGTTGACGCTGTTTACCACACCCGTTGTCTATCTCTACATGGATCGGCTTCGGGCAATGGGCAGAAAGCGAAGCCAGGTCCGCGTGCCGCTCTCGCGAGACATGGGTCCTTCGTCGCTGCCCCATCCCCGCGGGTGAGTGCTCTATTCATCCGTACAAGATTCAATGCGGTTTCGCGGAAGAGGGCTTGCGGGCTTTAAGAAACAAAACTAACGTAACCCAGCGTGCCGCGCGCGAATCGAAGTGGAAGAGAATACGATCAGTCCGTCGGATGCTGTAGAATAGCGTTATTCGCAGGCAGAGCATTAAGGTCGCCGCAGGCTGATATCTAGTTGGTTACTGCGGTGGAAGCACTGCTTTCATTTTCTAGACGCGATCTTCGGTCGCGCTCGTTCTGAGGAACTGTTCGTGAGACTCAGCCTCCGCCTAATTCTTTCGCTCGTGATCGGGATCACCCTCGTCACATTTTTTATTTCCCGCAACGAAGTAATATCGCAGAAGCGAGGCTTGCGCGCCGATCTCGAGCGAAGGGCTCAAATCTTGGCGGAAAGCCTGGGGGAAATCGTTGAGCCGGCCCTTGAGCGAAGTTCGCACGAGCAGCTCCGGCACATTGTCGAACGCTTCGGCAACCGGCAGCGCCTCGCTGGCGTGGTTGTTTATGATCCCAAGGGAGAGGTGCTCGCTGAAAGTTCGAGTCTGGCCTCGCGGTTTACGCCGCCCCCTGTGCCTCTGGATCAAGTCGAAAAATCGGACGACGGCGTAAGCGAATTCCTCAAGCTGGGTGGCACCGCGATTCACGCCTATTATTTGCCGTTGCACACAGGCACAAGAGTCTCCGGCGTATTGGCTATTTTTCATGATGCGGATTACATCGAAGCGCAAAGTAAGAGCATTTGGCGTGAAACCATCTGGCACGTTATTGCTCAAGTACTCCTGATCGTATTTCTCACCGTATTGATTATTCGCTGGACGGTTGTGCTGCCCATTTCGCGCATGGCGCAGTGGATGAAGGATATGCGAGGGGGGCAGATCACTCCGCGGCCTGAGTTACCCAAGGAAGACTTTCTCGCTCCGTTTTCGCAGGAAGTGGTCAACTTCGCCCGCAGTTTAGCGGAAGCCAGAGCGGCTGCCGCCGAAGAGGCCCGTCTTCGCGAAACGGGTCAGTCTCTCTGGACCCCTGAACGATTGCGCGTAAGCCTGCAGCGTAAGCTCAAAGGGGCGTTGTTTGTAGTTTCCAATCGCGAGCCGTACATTCACGTCCATCGCGGGAAAGGTATCGAAACGTCGGTTCCGGCGAGCGGTGTTGTCACGGCTCTTGAGCCCGTCTTGCGCGCCTGCGACGGCACTTGGATCGCCCACGGTTCGGGCGATGCGGATCGCGAAATGGTCGATGAGCACGATCGCCTGCGCGTTCCTCCGGATAAGCCCGAATACACACTCAGACGCGTCTGGCTTAGCCCCGAAGAAGAGCAGGGCTACTACTACGGCTTTTCCAACGAAGGACTCTGGCCCCTTTGCCATATCGCCCACACTCGCCCCACTTTTCGCATGTCGGATTGGCAAAGCTATCAGCAGGCTAACGAAAAATTTGCCGATGCCGTGCTCGACGAACTGCAAAATTCGCAGCATCCCCTTTTGCTCGTGCAGGACTATCATTTCGCGCTTTTGCCTCGGATGGTCAAGAAGGTTCGCCCTGACGCTCGCATCGCCATCTTTTGGCATATTCCTTGGCCCAATCCTGAAGCCTTCGGCATCTGTCCGTGGCAGCGCGAACTCCTCGACGGCTTGCTCGGAGCAGACTTGATCGGCTTTCATACCCAAGCGCACTGCAACAATTTTCTCGAGACCGTCGACGCGGCTCTGGAATCCAGAATCGAATGGGAACGCTTTGCCGTGAAGCGCCGCGACCACTTGACCTTCGTGCAACCGTTTCCGATCAGCGTCGATTTCCGTGAGGCCCAGCGCGAGCACGACCCAGCCGATGGCTCGGCCTACGATCTACGCGCCTCAATCCTTAAGAATCTCGGCATTCAGGCCAGTTTTCTGGGTATTGGAGTAGATCGCATCGATTACACGAAAGGCATCATCGAACGATTCCGCGGAATCGAGACCTTTCTCGAGAAGTGGCCCTCTTATCGAGGCAGCTTCACATTCGTTCAAATCGGCGCCCCCAGCCGAACGACGATCCCGCGCTACCACGACCTCTTAGGCGAGGTCGAAGCTGAAGCCGCCCGCATCAACGCCAAATATGCGAACGGAAATTGGAAACCGATCGTACTTTTGAACCGGCATCACAGTCACAGCGAGATCTTGCCCTATTACCGCGCCGCGGATCTTTGTATGGTTACTTCGCTTCACGACGGCATGAACCTCGTCGCCAAGGAATTCGTTGCCTCGCGCGTTGACGGCGAGGGCGCTCTCATCCTAAGTCAGTTTACGGGCGCCACTCGCGAACTCCGCGATGCGATTATCGTGAATCCTTACGATATGGAACAACTTGCGAACGCGATCCGCGAAGCGCTTGAAATGAAGGCCGAGGAACGCCAGAGTCGCATGCGTCACATGCGCCAAATGGTAAGAGAGCACAACGTGTATCGCTGGGCCGGAAATCTCCTTACCGAACTTTCAGAGATCAGAGTCGACGAAAGTGAATTGGCTGTAAAGCAATCACAAGTATCGGGCCCCTAGGATTTGGTCGATGCCATCCCCCTCAGAACCGGCGGTATTAATCGAAAACGAATCGGAGGAGAAGGAAGTACATTTCTCGGGCTTTGTCCGCCAAGCTTCCGAAAAGCGGAGCCTGCGGGCTGGCGGACCAAAATACGCATTTAGAAACATTCATCGAATCCTGGCCCAGCTGCGAGAGGGACAGAAGGTCGCCTTTCTGCTTGATTGCGACGGCACCTCGTCCCGCTCAGGCGCCATCCTTCCCAGGTCCGCGTTCCGGTGCAAGTCAAGGAAGTGCTCGGTCGCCTTGTGGCTAATCCAAGCCTGTCCGTTGCCATTGTCAGCGGCCGCAGAGTCCGTGACCTCAAGGCATTGCTGAATGTCAAAGGATTGCGTTATGTCGGGCTGCACGGCGCCGAATCGGCCCAAGGGAACGCGCGGGTCGGGCGTGCCTCCGTCGCCGCTCTTCGTGCTGCCAAGCGGGCCGCCGCCCGAAATCTTCTGCCCTGGCCCGGCATTTGGGTTGAAGATAAGGGCCTCGCCTTTTCTGTTCATTATCGCCAAGCGAAACCGGCAGCGATGAATGCCGCATTTGTCGCCCTCGCCAAGCTGCTTAAGCCGTCCGGTGACACGCTTCACGTCTTGGACGGGAACCGTGTCTGGGAAGTCCTTCCGAAAGAAGTTGAAGGAAAGTCGTCCGCGGTTCTGGGAATTCTGAAGGATCTTCCACCAGGTACCCCCGCAATTTACATCGGCGATGACGGGACGGACGAACTTGCTTTCAAGGCCCTAGCAGGCCAAATCACAATTCGAGTCGGTCACCGCCGCGCCACGCACGCACGCTATTACCTGCGCACTCCCTCGGAGGTGATCCGTTTTCTCGCGCGCCTGGAAAAAGAACTGCGCAAGTGAAGGGGTGGGCTTCGCGCCGCCCTTTTCTTTTGTCCTTGCCTGAAGGTGGGGGCCCCCGCATTCATGCGGGAAGCACCTGCGCAGAAATAAAATGGGCTTCAGCCCCGGCCTCCACTGACTCTGCCATTCAACAAGCGCCCGGGGGCGCAAAGCCTTCGTAGCTGCCATGCGCTGCCCCTTTCTGATACCTCGAAAGCGCTCTGCGAACCGGCAGCAAAGTCTGTCCCCGCGATGAATACTGTCTCTCATATTCCGCGCAAGTTGCATTACTGTTTCTTGTATAGGGATCCCGTCCCCATCTTCAAGATTTGTTAAGGGTTCCCCTTATTTACTTGATTCTTAATAAGTTGCGTTTCAGAAGGGTAAGGACTAGTCCTTGGTACACCATTTGCAGCGGTATTTTCACCTCTCGGTCCGTGACTTGAGAACTTGATTGGGGTGAGTGGGTTTGCGGTCGGTTTCAGGTCCCAGACAAGGTCTAGCATAAATAGCGCCACTCGAAATCGAAATTCAATTCTTGACAGGGGGTCAAGCATGCGGAGCCGAATCTTCGTAGTGTTGATTCTTGCGGCCATTTGCGCTACTCCAGCCATTACCAAAGCGCAAAACGTGGCGTCGATCACGGGAATTGTGACTGACACCTCTGGTGCCGTCGTACCCGATGCCGGCATCACGGTAGTCGACACGAAGACCGGCACCACCTACGTCGGGAAGACCGCGGGAGATGGCAGCTACCGCATCGTCGACGTTCCACCGGGGCCGGGTTACACCCTCACGGTCAAGAAAGACGCCTTCGTCACCTTCACCCTCTCCAATCTTTACTTGCCGGTTGGGGTCGCGACCACGCAGGACATTAAGTTGGAATTGGGATCTGTCCAACAGACAGTGATCGTGACGGCGACCGGTTCGGTAACGCTCAATACCACCGACACCACAATTGGCAACAATTTCGATCCGCACGCGATCAGCAGTCTGCCCAACGAGTTTAGGGACAATCCCGCCAACCTATTGCGACTTGAGGTCGGCGTCATCAGCGCAATCACTCCATCCGGCGGCCCGACGTCGGGCACAGGATCCATCGACCCAAACCTGACCCGCGACGGTGCCGTCGCAGGCGCGCGGACTGATCAAGGCAATATCATTGTCGATGGAATTGACGCTTCGAATATTTCCAGCGGTTTTGCGTTTCAAACGACCGCAAGGATTCCCGTCGACGCGATTCAGGAATTCAATACCTTGGTGGCCAATCCGACGCCTGAATACGGTGGCCGCAGCGGCTCACAGACCTTGATTACGACGAAAAGCGGCTCGAACGATTGGCACGGTGCTGCCTATGAATACAATCGAACCGCAGCCACCGAGGCCAACAATTTCTTTAACCAACGATCCGGTACTCCCCGCACTGCCCTGATCCGAAATCAGTTTGGCGGCAATGTTGGCGGCCCAGCCTGGAAGAACAAAGCATTTTTCTTCTTCGAATATGATGGCAGACGCGACAACGAGTCTGCCAGCGCGCTCCAAATCGTTCCTCTGCCGCATGTCAAGCTTGGCGAGCTTGCGTATATCAACAACAGCATGGACTCGGCAAATCCCAATCCATGCCTCTCAGCCCGCTTGACGTCGGCCGATACCAGCACCAACTGCATAACCATTCTGCCCGCGGCCCAGGTGACTGCCCTCGACCCGTGCTCTACCTCGAATTGCTCGGGCACGCCCGGTTTCGTGTCAGCGGGACTCGCTCCCGCTCTGACGAGCTTGTTCAACAGTCGCTATCCGGATCCGAATGACTTCAGCGTCGGAGACGGTATCAATTCGGCTGGCTTCCGCTTTAACGCGCCGAATCCCTTGAAAGAAAATGACTATCTGGCGCGTGCGGATTTCAATATCAACAACAGCAACAAACTGTTTGCGAGATTTAATTTCACAAATATCACGGCCGTTAACTTCCTGAACCAGTTCCCGGGCGATCCCCTAACCTCGCCGGACCTCAACAAGGATCGAGGATGGGTGCTCGGTGAATCGTGGGTTGCCACGCCGAACTTGGTTAACAAGTTCACTTACGGGGAAAGCCGCGAAAACCACGGACAGCCGATCTTATTCAACCCCGGTGGCTCACTGTACGAGCTCAGTTTTGACGATGGTCTCGCGAATCCATTCGTTCGTCAGACCTCGTTTGAGACCATAGCGCCGGAGCCAACCTTCCGCGACGACGTCACTTGGGTCCACGGGAATCACACATTCTCATTTGGAGGAGTCTGGAATCCCATCTTGATTAAGGACGGCATCACCAACGACCTTACTTTCATTCAACAGGGTCTCGGCGGTAGCCTCCAAAGCCTTGATTCCACTCTGCGGCCAAGTGATATTTCAGCTGCCACGACCGCCCAATCGTCGTGGGATAGCTCTTTTGTAGGAAATCTCGGATCCATCTTCAACCTGCAGGCAGCGATCAATTACACCGGCAAGGGCGTCGCCCTCGCGCAGGGATCACCCGTTTCTCACGACTACCGCATCAATCAACTCGCCGGTTATTTCAACGACTCCTGGAGAATTCGCCCTTCTCTCACGCTGTCGCTGGGAGTCCGCTATCAATACACTTCAGTTCCTTACGAAACCCATGGCGTCCAAGCCAGTTTCCTTAACACCAATTTCAAGTCTCTGGTTCAGACTCGCATTCAGAATGGATTGGCGGGCATTTCCGGCCCCGATGTGACCCCGGAGCTCACATACTCATTGACCGGCAAGGCGAACCACGCGCCACCCCTTTAGGGAGTCGGTATCTGGGCGGCGGCGACGGGCACATCACCGCGCTGCACCGCTATTTCGGCAACCCGGCCCTGACCCGCCTCCTCAACCTCCTGTTCGGCACCCGCTATACCGACGTCTACTGCGGCTTCCGGGCATTTCCTCGGCGAGGCCTACGAGCGGATTCAGCCGGTGAGCCCGGGCATGGAGTTCAACCTGGAGCTGGCGATCAACGCCGGCTCGCCGGTCTTCGAGCCAAGGAGATCCCCGATCGTCCTGGCCCCCCGCAAGGGCGAGTCGAAGCTGCGCACCTTTCGGGACGGCGTGGCGCAGCCTGCGGATGATGCTGCTGTATTCTCGCCAACAAGCTGTTCCTGGCGCCCGGCGCGACGCTCCTCGCTCGCGGTCGGTCTGCTGATCCACGTGGCGGTGCTGCTCGGCTTCGTCCGGTTCGGCGGCCGCCCGGCCTCCGGGGTCACGGCCGTCTTCGCCACCATCTTCAGCGTCGTCGGGTTCGAGATCCTGAGCCTGGGCCTGCATACCAAGACTTATTCCTGGAGCCGGCGCTTCGACCGCGGACAATCGTGCCTTGGCCGCATTCTATCGGCGCTTCACGCTCGAGACCGGGCTGCTGCTGGGCGGCGGGCTCGTCGCGCCCGGCGGCGGCGCTCCTGATCGCCATCGTCGCGGAGTGGATGCGGTCCGACCTTCTCCCCCTGCCCCACCCGGAGTGGGCGTCGTTCGCCGCGACGCTGGTGATCATCGGGTTCAGCACCCTGTTCTCGTCGCTGTTCATCTCGGCGATGTCGATGAGCCGGCCCGAGGACCGGGCGTGACCGAAGCGGTCACCCCGCCGTGGAGCCGCGCCGACTGGCGCTGCCTCGCGGCGCTTCTGGCGGTGGCGGTAGGGCTCTGGCTTCCCCGGCTTCGTGGCCCGCTCGACCTGCGGTACGACGCCGGCGTGTACTACATCCTCGGCACCTCGCTCGCCGAGGGCCGGGGATATCGCCTGCTGAACGAGCCGGGCGCCATTCAGGCCATTCAGTATCCCCCGCTGGTGCCGGCCGTGGGCGCCTTGGCCGAGCGCGTCGCTGGGTACCGACGACCCGGCGGTGGTCGGCCACTGGCTCAGGCTGGCGAGCGTGCTCCTGTACGCCGGCTATGCGGCGGCCGTCTACGTCATGGGCCGCCATCTCCTCGCGCCCGGCTACGCGGCCTCCTGGCGACCCTGCTGTCGGTGGTCCACAGCCACACGATCTTCCTCTCGGATTTCTTCGCCGCCGACGTCCCCTACGCCTTCGTCAGTACCCTGTTCTTCGCCGTCGGCGGCGGCCGCGGCCGCCGGCCTCCTCGCCGTCGCGTCCTACGGCGCTGCGCTCGGCCGGCATCGCGCTGCTCGGGGCCTGGGTGGCGGAGAGCGCCTTTCGTCGGCGCGCTCGCCAGGCGATGTGGCGCGGCGCCGTAGCCGCCGGCGCGGTGCTGGGATGGCAGGCCTACACCGCCCGCGTCAAAGCGGACCCGGCCTACAGGCACCCCGCCTACGCCTACCAGCGTGCCGGCTATCAGTTCTACAACGTGGACTACGCCGAGAACATGTCGTACGTGGACCCGTTTCGGCCCGAGCTGGGAACGGTGTCCCGGCGCGCGGCGCTCGAGCGAGTGATGGAGAACCTGCGCGGCATGCCGATGACCTTGGGCGAAGGCGTGAGCGTCCACCGCGGCTGGTGGCGCGGTGAGGTCGACAAGCTCAACGAGCGGTTGCCGCGCCTCCATGTGCCGGCCTGGGTGGCCGACGCGGCCATGATCGCGCTGTGCGTGCCGGTAGTCTGGCCGGCCTCGTGCTGCTGGCACTCGGGGGCGAGATCCTGCTGGTGCTGTACACGGTGGGTTCCCTGGCTGCTCATCGCCATGACGCCGTGGCCGGTCCAGTTCGTTCGCTACATGATCCCGCTCACCCCGTTCCTCACGCTGGCGCTGGTGCTGGTGCTGGCGGCGGTCGCACGGCGCGCGGCCACCGGCGGCGCGTTCGGATGGCGGGCCCTGAGGGCGTGCTGCTCGTCGACCGTCGCCGTCGTGATGGCCCAGCAGGTCGTGACGCTGTACCGGTCCGTGACCAAGCATCCCAGTCCGGCGGTCTCGACCGACCGCGCCGGCGCGCGCCACGACTACCGCCTCTTCTTCTACGACCGCTCCTGGCGGCTCCACGACGATGGGCTCGACTGGCTCGCCCGCGTGGCCCGGCCGGGCGAGATCATCGCCACGTCGACGCCGCATTGGGCCTATCTCCGGACCGGCCTGCCCGCCATCATGCCGCCGTACGAGGCCGAGCCCGGCGCGGCCGCGGCCCTGCTCGGCCAGGTGCCGGTGACGTACCTCATCGTCGACCAGCTGGCCTTCCTCGACGTCGGCCGACGGTACACGTCCCGGCCATCGAGCGCGGCCCGGACCGTTGGCGGCTGGTCTACGCCCAGAACGACAGCGGCCCGAAGATCTATCGCCGG
>CAVRSO010000038.1:0-36904 GCA_963723845.1 uncultured Acidobacteriota bacterium | reverse complement strand
CGAGCTGCCAGCCGAGGTGCAGGCTGAGAAGGCTCGCGACAGCCACATTGAAGGACGGTATCGTCGAACTCAATTTGCCTAGAGCACGAAGGGGACACAGGAACGATTCCGATCGAGTCCAAAGCTGCGGCGGCGTAAGGATGGCCCGATTCAAAAATGGAGGCAGGCACATGACAAAGAAAACGAAACGGGCACCACAGAAAGAGGAGAGGGCACGTCCGAAAAAGGCTGAACCGGCGGCCGCGACGCAAGGTGGGGCGACGGTCCGAGGCTGTTATCCACCAGAACATACTTTCGAGCGAATGATTTTAGCGCAGCGAAATTCAGAGCGGGACGAGCAAGACCCGGCCGCTCACAAAGAAGGAGAAGAGCCATGAGGGTACAAGATGTGATGATGAGAACGCCCGCTTATTGCAGTCCAGAGACGAATCTTGGTTCAGCGGTCCAGTTGTTGTGGGAGCGCGATTGCGGTTTTCTGCCAATCGTGGATGCCAAGAGAAAGCTGATCGGAGTGGTAACGGACCGCGATCTATGCGTAGCGCTGGGAACGCGTCGCCAGGCAGCGGGGCGAATTACGGTGGGAGAAGTGGCGACGGGGAAGGTCTACTCGTGCAAGGAAAAGGACGACATTCACGCCGCTCTAGAAACGATGGCGAAGAGGCGGGTTCGCCGATTGCCGGTGGTAAACGAGGAAGGGCTACTTCAGGGGATTCTCTCGATGGATAACGTGGTTCTTCACGCAGAATCCTCCGGATTCGAGCGTAGGGCCGAACTTTCCAACGAAGATGTGGTGAACACACTGCGGCAGATCTATGGTCCTCTGGTCCCGCAAGTGGCCGAAGCTCAATCTGCTCGAGCGTGAAACGAAAAACGTAAGGAGACGGCGGAAGGAGGCAGCGGGGTGCGCGAGAGGCTACACGATCGAAGCGAAGCGGGGCGGTTGCTTGCCGAGCAGCTCTCGGCCTTGCGCGATAACCGGGACGTGGTAGTGCTCGGTCTGCCGCGAGGCGGCGTGCCCGTTGCCTGCGGCATCGCAACCGCCCTTCGATTGCCTCTGGACGCGTTTCTGGTGCGAAAACTAGGGGTGCCTGGATACGAAGAGTTGGCTATGGGCGCGGTGGCCAGTGGAGGCGTGGAAATCGTAAATTCCGATATCGTTGAAGAGTTTCAACTCTCTCCGAGAGATGTGGAACGCGTGGTGACCAAGGAGATGTCGGAGTTGCGACGACGCGAAACGGTCTTCCGGGGAATACGGCCAGCCTTTAATCTCTTCGGCCGCACTGCAATCCTGGTTGACGACGGCATCGCCACGGGTTCGACAATGCGGGCGGCGATTGAAGGAGTGAAGAGGCTGGGAGCCGCGCGCATCATCGTGGCGGCCGGAGTCGCCCCGCTTTCCACTTATATGATCCTGTGCGCAGAAGTTGACGACGTGGTTTGTCTTCTAAAGCCGCGAGAATTCCGGGCAGTGGGAATTTTCTATGAAGACTTCCCACAACTCAGTGACGAGGATGTTTGCCGCTTCCTCGAAGATGCCTGGCGAAAAGGCGCCCGCATCGCGGCCTGACGCTTGGCTCCAGGCAAGAAATCGGGGACTAAAATGGCAACCAACATTCATGAAATTCACACTAAAGATGAGGCCAAAGAGGCCACGTATGCCGACCTGGCAGCTCAGCACGTGCAGCCCTGCATTTCGCTTTACACCAGCGACTGCTTCGCGCTGAACGACGCACAACAGTGCCTGCCCCGGCTCAAGAAAATGCTTCGAAACGCGGAATCGGCATTTCAGAATGCTCCGATGACGAGCGAAGAAGCGGAAAAACTTTTGGCGTCAAACTGGCTAACGATGGGGCAAAGTGCGCGCGTTCATTTGAGTGCGCAGGGCCTTGCACTCTTCATGAGCCGAGACTTCTTTGGCACCTGCCATTTACCGGCGCCAATTGACGACCACGTCGCAGTCGGAAGGAATTTCCTCGTGCGGCCGCTGCTGCCTCTGGTTACAACAGATGATCGCTTCTTTGTGCTGGCGCTGAGCCAGAAACATGTGAGGTTGTTTGAAGGCTCGCGATCCGCGATTCGGGAGCTAACGATGCAGGATCTTCCGGGAACGTTCCAAGAAGACCTCGAAGGGTTGCGTTTTGAGCGACAATACCAGATGCATACGGCTTCCTCACCAGCCGCCCACCAAAAGGGCGCCGTCTTTCATGGCCCCAGTCTGGAACACAAAGACAGGCTAATTCATTTCTTCCGCAACGTGGATCGGAGCGTTGCGGATTCACTGAAGGGGCAGCAGGCGCCGCTGATCGTAGCTGCGGTCGATTATCTTTTCCCGATTTACCAGGAGGCGAACACCTATCCGCATCTCCTGGATGAGAAAATTGGCGGGAATCCGGATCTTTGGACGCCAAACACACTTCACGCCGTCACGTGGAAAATAGCTGAAAAGCGGCTGCGGGAGGCGGGAGCCCGGGCATTTGCCATGTACAACGAACACGTCAACACTCCGCTTACTTCGACGAACCTGCGGGAGATTCTCGCGGCTGCCGAGCAGGGACTCGTTCGATTCCTATTTCTCGCGCCGACAGGCGAGCGGTGGGGCCGGCCGGCTCTTCCAGAGACGGTCCATTTGCATGCTAAAGAAGAGCCCGGCGATGAAGATTTACTGAATCTCGCGGCGATCCTGACTCTTCGGCATGGTGGAATGGTCCATGTGGTGCCGCGGGAGGAGTTGCGCGAAGGCGCAGATATGGCAGCAGTATTCCGATTTGGCAAAGGATCGCAAGCAGCAGGGGCCTCGTAGGTCTCTTGCGCCATCGCAAGAGCGGGCGCGCGGAGGGAGACACAAAAGATGAAGCTGCTGATCGCCACTGATCTGACGCCAGGATCGCAGAAGATGGTCGAGGTTGTGAGCAGCAGCCGCCCCTGGCCGGCGGACAGCGAGGCATGCGTCCTGCATGTTGTCGACGAATCCCCATTCCCGCTGGACGCGAACCTTCTGGAGATGGCGCGGGAAGGAGCGGAGTCCGCCATAAAGTCAATCGGCGAACGCTTGGGTGCGTCCGGCCTTAAAGTTCGCACCGAAGTTCTCTTGGGCCATCCACGAAACGCTGTACCGGAATACGCAAGGAAGTGGGGCGCGGATTTTCTGATTGTCGGCTCGCACGGTGGGAGCGGACTCGCACGGTTCCTGCTGGGCAGCGTAGCGCAGCACGTACTCCGCACGGCTCCCTGTTCCGTGGAGATTGTGCGAGGGAATGCTAAAAACGCGTCACCGCCCGGAAAGGGATTGAAAATTCTGCTGGCGACGGACGGCTCGAAGTGCTCTGCTGCCGCCATCCGGTCTGTAGCCAAGCGGCCCTGGCCCACAGGAACATCCGTGAAACTGATCAGCGCCGTTTCTCCGTTCGTACCTGTAGCTGATACCGCGACGGGATTTTTTTACGCAGAGCAAGCGGTGGTGGCAGTTGAAGCTGTTGAAAAGGCTGCCCGGTCACGTGCCGCAGATGCCATTGCAGAGGGGCGCGAAATCTTGAGCGAATCTGCGCTTGCGCGGATCGAACACAGCGAGCCGTTGATGGGTAACCCGAAAGCCATGATCTTGGACGAGGCCGCAGAATGGGGTGCGGATATGATCGTGGTTGGGTCGCACGGCTGGCGAGGCGTTGACCGTTTGATGATGGGCAGCGTGTCTGAATCGGTGGCGCTGCATGCGCAGTGTTCTAGGCCTGCCAGGAAATTCGCTATCTCGGACTGTCGAAGTCCGCCAGCGAAAAGGTTGCCCAATTCCTGCTCGAGACCTCCTCGAACGGTCAAGAAACCAATCAGGGCAAGCGCTTCAACTTGGGGCTAACTCACGAGGAAATATCGCAGGTCGTCGGAATTTCGCGTGAGACGGTTACCCGGACTATGACGGAGTTCAAAGACAAGATGTTGATTACGACCAAGGGATCGACGGTTGTGATTCGCAATGAAACCGGTCTGAAGGCGCAGGCTGCGATCGCGTAAGGAACGAGTGAGAGGATGATTCGCTTGGGAAGCAGGGAGGAGAACCATGGAAACGATTCACACATATAAAGTGAGAGCAAGGTCCACCAGAGTCCGGTCGGGCGTGGTCGCTTTCGATCGGGTGCCCGAACCAATCCGATTCAGCGCGCCGCCAGAATTCCTTGGAGAGGCGCAGCTTTGGACACCCGAGCATTTCTTTGTGGCAGCACTGGTGAGTTGTTACGTGAGCACTTTTTCTGGGATTGCGAACGCATCGATATTTAGTTTCATCTCTCTCGAAGTGGAAGCGGAAGGGACCATAGAGAAGGACGCGGGCGGATGGCGATTCACGGGAGTGAGACTGCATCCGTGTGTGAGGATCGCGCGCGAGCAGGACCGTGACCGGGCCAAGCAGATATTGGAGAAGGCGGAGCGGTCGTGCCTTATCGCGCGATCGATTTCCGCGAAAGTTACTCTTGAACCTGCCGTGAAAGTTGTGCCTGAGCAAGCGCCGTGTGAGGCGGTAAATCCGACAAGGGTGGTGGCGGGTATTGGCCAGGGGCCCGAAGACAGTCCGGCGACGTGATCGCCATCGCTGCATGACTCCGAGGCTGTCTTGAGTAGCCTTGGCCGCGCTGAGCGGAGGAAGGGGGATCGAGATGCACAATTTCGGGATCAACGTTTTCAAAGGGGCGGTTTGGGCAGGCCATCCAGCATCCATAGCGGAGTTGCATCCACCGACCACCGCTAAGGCGGAAGAGACATTTCTAAAGGCTATGCTCGAGACGCCCTGGAGGCAGGGACACAGGAGTCCAGGGGAGTGGGCACTATCGATTCTTCTCCACATCGCAATCGTGAGCGCCGTGGTATTGGCGCCTCTCTTCTATACTCAAGTGATTGACCTGCGTGCTTTTCAAACGATGCTGCTGGTGGCGCCAAGGCCGCCGGCCGCAGCGCCGCCAGCGACGGCGACGCAAAGAACGATGAAGCCCGCGATCCATATGCTCGAACCAAGGGCGCTGATGGCCCCCGCGATGATTCCAGCGAAGATTCGGATCGTGCGGGACGAGGTGGCGCCACCGGATCCTGGAGTGGACGGAGTGATCGGCGGCGTGCCGGGTGGAGCGTCAGGCGGCGTGTTGGGCGGAATCATCGGAGCAACAGGGGCGAAACTGGCACCTCCGCCTGCCGTTAGGCCGGGAACGATCTTGCGCGTCGGCGGAGATATCAAGGCTCCTCGAGAGCTTTACAAGCCGGCACCGGTTTACCCAACGATTGCCCAAATCGCGCGCACCCAAGGGGTGGTCATGATCGAGGCGCTCATCAATGAACATGGCGACGTCGTGCAGGCACAAGCCATTGACGGCCCTGGCCTCCTCATTCCCGCGGCACTCGCCGCCGTGCTCAAGTGGAAGTACGAACCGACGTATCTGGATGGAGTGGCAGTTTCGATCAAGATGCACGTCGAGGTGAAGTTTACACTGCGGTGACCCGTGCCAGCGCGTTGTGACTGGTCATCCGTACAGCATGTACGTGAAGCGACCGTGTAGCCAGGCTTCACCGGCGACGTCATCATGTCTGCTGTCGACCGATTCCTCGAGCACATGGGCATAACGGCCTCCTAGGCGAGTGACTTCCTGCTGCAGGCGTGCGTGGGCTTGGGACATCAATTCCTCGTAACACCGATCCCACAACTCATCTCGATGAACCAGCGTACCCGGCAGGCGGCCGCTCGTGGCTTCGACGACATGCTCACCCATCGCTTCGGCATCGGATGGAGGCAATTCCTTGTGCCAATAAACGATTCTTCGTCGGTTAGCGTCGTTGCTCACGGCGTCATCCAATGGTCAGCTCCTTGGCGTGGGCCGTGTCGCGTTGGTCCATGAACCCTGCCGGGTTTGCCGGCGGCACGGCGGCGGACGTCACGCAGACGTTTATATGCGGCGCGGCAGCGCGGGCGACGACGGCTAGCATGGCTACGATCGCGAAGCAAACCGCGGCGCCGAAAGGTACTACCGAGGTACTCCCGAGTACCGTCCGCTCAGCCCCACCTCCGCAAATCCCCATTTAATTGGGTGAGCGGCCTGAGACATAGGTAACACATTGTACCGGACACATGGGTGACACTTCCTCCCTGAGTGGGGAGGAAACGATGCCTTGGAAGGAGTGTTCGGTGATGGATGAAAGGCTGCAGTTTGTGGCTCGCCGGCTAGCCGGCGAGGCGATGGCGGACCTTTGCAGAGAGTTTGGGATTTCCCGTAAGACCGGTTACAAAATCTTCGATCGTTATCAGGAGTGCGGTGTTCAAGGTCTGACCGACAGAAGTCGCCGCCCCTATCGCTACGCCAATCAGCTTCCGTTCCAGGTGGAAAACTACGTCCTGAACGTGAAACAGGAGCACCCCAGCTGGGGTGCTCGCAAAATTCGCGATCGCTTGATCCGCAGATTCTCTGGAATTCCCATTCCCGCCAAGAGCACCATCCATGCTGTGCTCGATCGCCACGGCCTGGTCCAGCGGCGCGGCCGCGTGCGTCGTCGGGCGCAGGGCACTCCGCTGTCTCTGGGACTGCGGCCCAATGAGCTCTGGTGCACCGACTACAAGGGCGAGTTCTTGCTGGGAAATCACCAATACTGCTATCCGCTCACCGTCACCGACCACGCCAGCCGTTTTCTTCTGACTTGTGAGGCGCTTTCTTCGACCCGGGAAGATTACGCTTTCACTGTGTTTGAACAGCTTTTTAAGGAGCGCGGCCTCCCGGCCAACATCCGCAGCGACAACGGTGTGCCCTTCGCTTCCGCCCACGCCTTATTCAACCTGAGCAAACTCGCCGTTTGGTGGCTTCGCCTCGGCATTGGCATCGAACGCATCCAGCCAGGCCATCCGCAGCAAAACGGCCGTCATGAACGCATGCATCTCACTTTAAAGAAAGAAGCCACCAAGCCCGCTGCCGCCAATTTCCTTCAGCAGCAGGCCCGCTTCGACAAGTTTATCGATGTCTTCAACAACGAACGTCCGCACGAAGCGCTGGACATGAAATGCCCGGCGGAGGTCTACCAGCCTTCTCCACGCCCCTACACCGGATTGCCAGACATCGACTATCCCCTCCACGACAAAACCATGGTGGTCACTCGTTGCGGTCGTATCTGCCTGGGACGCAAGAAAATTAATTTCAGCCAGGTCTTTGCCGGGCAGGCCGTCGGCATCACAGAAGTCCACGACGATATCTGGCTGGTCAGCTTTATGAATTATGATTTGGGGTACTTCGATCTGGAGACGCGAGTGCTCGAACCCCTCGAAAATCCGTTCGGCCCGAAAGTGTTACCTATGTGACCGGTACGTTGTGTCACCCATGTCTCCGGGCTGGACCCGGGAAAAAGTGGCGCGCCCGGAGGGATTCGAACCCCCGACCCTCTGCTTAGAAGGCAGACGCTCTTTCCAACTGAGCTACGGGCGCTTGATTGATTCTAAGAGATTTCCGGTTTGCGAAACCATCATTTGTTCCGGCTCGCCCTTCTGTAACGTAAACGTTGCGAGGCGCGAATATTTCTAGTATCAACGTGGCGCGAGTTGCGACATGTTGAATATGCGACGGAGCGTGGGGACATTGTTCGTCAAACGAGCAGTATTTGTTTCGGCGGCATTGGCCAGTGCCGTCCTGATTCGAGTAGCGTCAGCCCCTCGATCGATGGGGCAGGAGAGGGTCGCGGTGGCGAAGCCACCTGGAGACGCTCTCTATCAGAAGAGCTGCGCGAAGTGCCACTCAAGTGCGGCTGCTTCGAATCGGGCTCCCGATCTGAAGGCACTGATGAAGCTGTCTCCGGAGACGATTTATAGCGCAATTACCACGGGCGCGATGGCCACTGCGGCACAGCAGCTCAGTACAAGCGAGAAGCAAGTCCTCGCTACATATTTAGGCGGACGTCCACTGGATCTGACTGACGCGGGAAGCGCGAAAGGCATGCGCAACCACTGCGAGGCCAATGCGCCCTTCAAAAATGTTTCCTCGAGTCCTGCGTGGAACGGCTGGGGCGTGAACCTGGCAAACACCCGGTTTGAAGGCGCCCAGGGCGCCGGACTCACGGCACAAGAAGTGCCGCAGCTGAAATTGAAATGGGCATTCGGATTTCCTAACGGTGACACGTCGTTCGGCCAGCCTTCCATCGTAGGCGGCCGTGTTTTTGTCGGCAGCGATATCGGGTATTTTTACGCGATTAATGCTGACACGGGCTGCGTCTACTGGTCTTATCGAGCGCAGGCAACTGTGCGAACGGCGGCGACCGTTGGGCCGGTTGCCGGGCACGGCACAACCAAGTACGCCGTCTATTTCGGCGACTTCCGCGGGAATGTCTACGCGCTCGATGCTGCGACCGGCAAACCACTATGGATTAGGAACGTAATCGACAACTACGTTGCCCGTCTTAGCGCAGGGCCTACGCTCTACAAAGGCCGCCTCTACATTCCCGTTTCTTCCACCGAAGAAGTTTTTTCCGCCGACCCGTCATATCCGTGTTGCAGCTTTCGAGGCAGCATTGTCGCGCTGGATGCGAATACGGGACAGCGGATTTGGAAGTCGTACGTGATCCCCGAGGCGCCAGCGCCTGTCAGGAAGAATTCGCGCGGCGTCCAGCTATACGCGCCTGCGGGCGGCGCCGTGTGGAATTCACCAACGATTGATACGCAGCGGCAACTGCTCTATGTAGGCACCGGTGACGCCCTCACCGAGCCAGCACCGAAGACGACGGATGCAATTGTCGCGATCGATCTGAAGACGGGCAAGATCGTTTGGTCATTCCAGGCCGTTAAAAACGATGCATGGATGCTCGGGTGCGTCCCCACGCCGACGGAGAATTGTCCGAGGAACCTCGGTCCCGACCACGATATCGGCGCCTCGCCGATTCTGGTGAAAATGCCCGATGGGCATCGACTGCTCATCGCATTGCCGAAGAGTGGAACAATCTTTGCGCTCGACCCGGATCGCAAAGGCGCACTTGTCTGGCAGCTTGCGACAACGGAAACCGTGGCTCCGAACAATGGGCAGTTGGCACTCGGCGGGGCGAGCGACGGTCAAAATCTGTACGTAGCGCTAGAAGATGGCACCGCCGTGGCGATTGATCTCGCAACCGGCAAACGTAAGTGGCTCGCTCGCCTGGAATCGTTGGACGAATTGGGTCAGCCTACCTCCAACGGAGAGAATCGCACCAAAGCCGGCTTGCGCTTCGGACAATCTGCCGCGGTCACGGCGATACCCGGGGTTGTCTTCACCGGCGGGTGGGATGGAATCCTGAGGGCGCTATCGGCATCGGATGGGCGGGTGCTTTGGCAATTCAATACCGCTCGTGCCTTCGATGCTGTGAACGGTGTTCCGGCGAAAGGCGGCTCGATGGGCGGTCCTGGACCAACCGTGGTTAACGGCGTCCTCTATGTGCCCTCTGGTTACGCTGCGTTTGGCGGAGGAATGCCTGGCAATGTGTTGCTGGCGCTTTCGGCAGCACGATGATCGTTGCGGCGTGCGCATGTTTCGCGATTAGACATCACAGAGGAATTGGCTCGGCGGCGCAACGAATCTGCGGCAGGAGGTACGCTAAATGGGCCTAGTGAGTTTCGGTCAGCCCGACAATGGAATCATCCAAATGGCATATGTCGTCAAGGATATCCGAGAGGCGATGAATACCTGGGTCAAGGAGCTCAAAGTCGGGCCGTGGTTCTTACTCGAACACTTTACCGGAGAAGACGCCAAATATCGCGGGGGACCCTCGAAAGCTGATGTCGCTATCGCCATGAGTTTCGCGGGCCACATGATGATCGAACTAATCGCACCGAACAACGACGCGCCATCCGTTTACCGAGAGATGATCGAGAAACGGGGGTACGGGTTTCACCACTGGGGCGTCGCCACCTCGAATTTCGATGGCGACGTCGAACAGCACCGCGCGCGAGGGCACGACCTAGCCTTCTTCGCTCGCGTTCCCAGCGGAGGTCGGGTCGCGTACATGGATACGACGGCTGAAATGGCCGGAATGGTTGAGATGATCGAGCTAGGTGCTTCGTTCGATCCGATCTTTAGCCGATTCTACGGCGCCACGATTGGATGGGACGGCAAAGACCCGATCCGCTCGTTTCGCTAGACGAAGGTTACGGCGTTGACCTATTCGTCGCGCGTAATCAGGAGTTGCTTGTAGGCTTCCCGGCGTGTCAGGCCGCGCTCGCGGGCCGCCTGTTTTAGCGCAGTTTTTCGGTCGAGACCGCGCTCTCGCATGATGTCGTCAACGTGGCGTGCTAGCGGAATAGTCTCGGAGGAGGCTTGCTCATTCCCGGCTTGCTGCGTCTGCCCGTCCGGTGGGGCGACGAGCAGCGTGATCTCCCCACGCGGGAGCTTGGTTCTCGCGGCCTGGACGAGATCTTCGATATGTCCGCGTGAGAATTCCTCGAAGGCCTTGGTGATTTCCCGCGCCATTACGGCGGGCCGGTTGCCGAGGATTTCGAGTACGTCCTCAAGAGTATCGAGCAGGCGATGGGGTGCCTCGTATAGCGCGAGCGTTCGATGCTCCGAGGCCAACTCGCGAAGGGCTCTGCGGCGCTCGGTGGGACGCGACGGTAGAAATCCCGCGAATGTGAATTCCTCGGTGGGCAGTCCAGAAGCTGAAAGCGCCGCTACGAATGCCGATGCGCCGGGAATGGGTACCACCTTGATTCCGTGCCGAAGGCACAAGCTAACGAGGCGGTGGCCGGGATCGGAAATGGCGGGCGTTCCCGCATCGGTAACCAACGCAATTTTGGCGCCTTGCTCCAAATCGATCACGATTTCAGGGGCGCGCATGAGTTCGTTGTGTTCGTGATAACTGACTAGCCGCTTGGATATTTCAAAATGAGAGAGCAGCTTCAAAGTCCGGCGGGTATCCTCGCAGGCGATTACATCCGCCTCTTTGAGAACGCGCAACGCGCGGAGTGTGATGTCCTCAAGATTGCCGATGGGTGTGGATACGACGAAAAGCATACCGCTCCCGGCGTCGTCACCTTGGGCTTTGGGTTTTCGCTTCGCCATGTGCCACTCGGCTCTGATTCCAGGTGCCATTGTACTCGGGTTGACGGGTTCGGGCTGGCCTCTTTGGGGCCGTCACGGAAGGCACAGTTACTTGTCTTACGGGGCAAAAATGCTGCGGCGGCACGATTGACTTTTTTGTTCACCCACCCTAGCATCATCAGCTTGCTGCGAGTCCGGCCAGTATTTTTCGTCATCAAATAATCTTACGAACTATTTTTCGGAGGGCGCATGCCAGTAAAAGTAGGGATCAACGGTTTCGGGCGCATCGGCCGGAACATTTTTCGCGCCGCGCTCGGCGACCGGGACATCGAAGTCGTTGCGGTCAACGATATTACGGACTCGAAGACGCTCGCCCATCTGCTGAAATATGACTCCATTTTGGGCAATCTTACGAATCAGGTCACTTGCACAGACGACACGATATCGGTGGATGGCAAAAGCCTGAAGGTTTTCCGGACTAAGGATCCCGCGGATTTGGACTGGGCTTCGGTGGGTGCTTCGATCGTGGTTGAATCCACCGGGTTATTTACAAAGGGCTCTGATGCGCGCAAGCATATTCGAGGTCCGGTGAAGAAAGTAATCATCTCCGCGCCCGCCACCGATCCGGATGCAACTTTTGTTCTCGGCGTAAACGAAAAGACGTATGACCCAACAAAGCATCACGTGATCTCGAACGCCTCGTGCACCACGAACTGCCTGGCTCCCGTGGCGAAGGTGATTAACGATACGTTTCGCATCAACGTCGGCACGATGACGACGATCCACTCGTATACGAATGACCAGCGGCTTCTCGATCTTCCGCACAAGGATCTCCGGCGGGCCCGCGCCGCGGCGCTTTCGATGATTCCCACCTCGACGGGAGCGGCCAAAGCGCTTCATCTGGTGATTCCGGAATTGAAGGGAAAACTTGACGGCTACTCACTGCGTGTTCCCACCCCGAACGTGAGCGTTGTCGACTTAACGGTGATGACCGAGAAAAGCGCCACCGTCGAAAGTGTCAACACGGCGCTCAAACAGGCTGCGGAAGGCCCCCTGAAGGGAATTCTGGAATTTACCGAGGAAGAATTGGTTTCTGTGGATTTCCGAGGAAACCCGCATTCCTCGATTGTTGATGCGGAATATACGCGCGTCGTCGGCTCCAACTGCGTGAAGGTTCTTTCGTGGTACGACAATGAATGGGGCTACTCCTGCCGTTGCCGGGATCTCATCAAGCTTTTGGCGGCGCGCCTTTAGTTTCCCAATGCGGCGCTGAGGCGATTCTTCTACGAAACCATGAAAAAGCTTTCCATACGCGACCTTAATCTTCGCGGCAGGCGCGTCTTCATTCGCGTCGATTTCAACGTTCCTTTGGAAGGCTCAAGGGTCACGGACGACACCCGAATCCGCGAAACTCTGCCCACCTTGCGCCTGGCCATTGAACGGGGTGCGCGTCTGGTTCTCGCTTCGCACTTAGGCCGCCCGAAAGGGAAGCCTGATCCGAAATACAGCCTTGTGCCCGTGGCGACCTGTTTGAAGGAGCTGCTCGGAAAGCCGGTCGAGTTTGCCGCGGACTGCGTTGGCCCAACCGCAGTTTCGAAAAGCGAGGCGCTTCGCGACGGGCAAGTTCTGCTTCTTGAAAATGTCCGTTTTCATCCAGAAGAGGAGGCCAACGATCCTGGCTTTTCGAAGCAGTTGGCGGGTTTGTGCGACGAAATCTTCGTGTGCGATGCTTTCGGCTCGGCCCACCGTGCCCATGCGTCTGTCGTGGGCATCACGAAGTTTGTCGGTCAGGCTGCCGCCGGCCTTCTGATGGAAAAGGAACTGGCGTACCTGGGGAAGGCAATTTCCAATCCGGAACGGCCGTTCGTCGCAGTTCTCGGGGGCGCGAAAGTATCCGACAAAATTGAAGTGGTGCAAAATCTGATGAAACTAGCCGATGCGATGCTTATCGGCGGCGCCATGGCCTACACGTTTCTCAAGTCGCAGGGTCTCCAAGTCGGCCGGTCGCTTGTGGAAGATGACAAGCTCGATTTAGCGCGCGGCTTGCTCGACGAGGCGCGCAAACAGAAATTTCCGGCTGTTGCTCCCCATCGATCACGTGGTGGCCGAGTCGCCCGATTCCGCTGAAACCAGGATCTCCGACATCGCGAACACTCCCGACGGTTGGATGGGTCTCGATGTCGGCCCCGAAACAATCGAACTGTTCAGGAGTGAAGTATTGAAATCTCGCACCATCGTTTGGAACGGTCCTCTCGGCATGTTTGAAAAACCTGCATTTGCTGAGGGCACGCTGGCCATGGCCCGCGCCGTTGCTGCCGCCACCAAAGCTGGCGCCACATCCATTGTCGGGGGTGGTGACTCCGTTTCCGCCGTCGAGCAATCGGGAGTGGCCCAGCAGATTTCGCACATTTCGACGGGTGGAGGCGCCTCGTTGGAATTCCTCGCGGGCGAAAAGCTCCCGGGGGTCGAGGCGCTCACCGACGCGCCAAACGGGACGGTAAATGAGAAGGAAGGTTCTGATTGCGCCGTCCGGTGATTGCGGGTAATTGGAAGATGTATAAGACCCGCGCGGATACGCGGGCTTTCTTCGAGGCCTTCAAGCCTCTATCGGCCGCATCCAAGCACTGCGACATCATCGTGGCGCCACCCTTCACAGCGATAGCCGCAGCCGTTGAAATGGCGCAGGGGACGGCGATCGCGATTGCGGCGCAGGATGTGTATTGGGAGCGCGAAGGCGCTTTCACCGGAGAAATCTCGGCGCGCATGCTCGTTGACGCCGGATGCCAGGCCGTTATCGTCGGGCATTCCGAGCGGCGCCAATACTTTGGCGAGACTGACGCTTGGGTTCATCGCAAGACCAAAGCGGCCCTCGACGCGGGCCTCACCCCGATTGTCTGCGTCGGAGAGATGCTTGCGGAACGAGATGCCAATCGCACCGAGGAGGTGCTGAAACGCCAGTTTGATGGCGCCCTTGCCGCGTTGACCTCTGCGGAGTTCTCGCGTATTCTGTTGGCGTACGAGCCAGTGTGGGCCATCGGAACGGGAAGAACAGCGACTCCGGACATGGCCGCAGCAGCTCATCATCATCTACGAAATCTGGCTGCCGCTCACTTCACCATCGAACAAGCATCTGCTCTTCGCATTCTGTATGGCGGCAGCGTTAAGCCCGAAAACATAAAGGGACTGATGGCGGAGACGGAAATTGATGGTGCGCTCGTAGGCGGCGCGAGCCTTGATCCGAAATCGTTTGCAGCTATTGTGAATTTCTAGAGCCCGCCGGCGGAGAACGCCGGGGATAAAGTGGAGCGGTGAATGCCTTCTTGGGCAAAATGGGCTGTTTCAATGCTAGTGGCCCTCGGCCTGGTTTGGATCGGGTGGCGCGTATCAGCGGTATTGGTCACTCTGCACATTTTGGTGTGCTTTGTCCTGGTTATCGTGATTATGCTGCAGAGCGGTAACGCTGCCGACCTGGCGGGTGCTTTCGGCGGAGCCGGCAGTCAAACCGCATTTGGCCCACGCGGTGCCGCCACATTTCTCTCTCGCGCTACCACTTGGTGCGCCATTGTTTTCATGATGACGTCCCTGACGCTATCTTTTAAGCGCGCTCCTGCGGAGACCGGCGGCGTCGGGTCGATCTTGGAACAGACGCAACAATCGGGCAAGGCGCCCGCGAAATCTGCTCCTCCTGCGAAAGCGCCTGCTCCGGCTCAGAATCAACAAGCGCCGCAGCAGAATCCGGCTCCGCCCCCAAAGAAATAACTCTTTTTCAAACCGTATCGTCTTGGCTGTTTGACAAACGAAATCCTCGCCGCTTAGGATTGACACGGCGCGGTCGTGGCGGAACTGGCAGACGCACCAGCTTGAGGGGCTGGCGCTCGCAAGAGCGTGGTGGTTCGAATCCACTCGACCGCACCAAACCTACAGCAGAAAATCCCAGCACCCCTCAGGTACGCCCGCTTTTCTTTGAAATGTCTTGCCGCTTTTGTATGATGGCGCTTCGCAAACGACGATGCCATCTTCCCGATTGTCTTTTACCGGTGCATTCGAGCGGATAAAATCCCGCCGCAGGGTTGCGGACCATCGGGGCTTCGCTGCAACTTCAGTTCTACTGGCAGTTTTATTGGCGACGCTGGTTGTGGTGACCGTCTACATTTTTGCCGCACGCATATACCCGCCACCTGCGCCGATTACTTCCCTGGGATTGCGGATCGATCGGCAGTACGATCTCACGCTGTATGTTACCGGAGCGGCATTCATCCTCGCGCAGCTTGGGCTCGGTTACGCAATACTGCGGTTCCGCGATCGCGGCCAGCGTGCTCATTTCATACGCGGAAGCACGGTTGCAGAAGTTTTGTGGACTTCCGCCACGATTGTTGCGTTTGTCGGTCTGGGGATTGCCGGAAGCAGGGCGTGGGCCGAGATGCGTTTCACGCCGGCAAGCCGCAATTCGGTACAAGTAGAAGTTACCACCACGCAATTCGTCTACACTTTCCGCTATCCGGGCGCCGACGGAAAATTTGGGCGTCTCGATCCGAGCCTGGTCAACGCTCCGGCCGGAAATCCGTTGGGCCTCGACCCGAACGATGCGTCGAGCCGGGACGATGTGGTTGTGCCGATCCTAACCATCCCGGTAAATCGTCCCGTTGAACTGCTGCTGCGCTCGCAGGACGTGATTCACAATTTTTTTGTGCGGGAATTGCGGCTCCAACAGGACGCAGTGCCGGGCATGGTGATTCCGATTCATTTCACCGCGGATCGAACCGGCAGGTACGAGATTGTCTGCACGCAGTTATGCGGTCTGGGACATTACAAGATGCACAGTTTCATGGACGTAGTATCGGAATCCGACTACCAACAATTCTTGAAGATACAAGCGGCCCGACAATGATCGTGGCAACGATTCTTCGGGTTGCGCATTGGCCTGAAACGCGAGGCTGCGCGTGAGTTCTCCGGCTCGGGATGTGCACGCGACCAGCGAAGGCCCCAAGGGTTTTGTCCGCCGCTACATCTTCAGCTCGGACCACAAGGTGGTGGGACTGCAATATTTCTTCCTCGCACTCACGGCGGTGACGATCGGAATCGTTCTTTCGCTTTTGATGCGCTTTCATCTGGTGTGGCCCGCGGCGCATCTTCCGTTTGTAGCCGGCGGAATCATGGAGCCAGAGCAGTATCTGGCGCTCGTTACCATGCATGGCACGCTGATGGTTTTCTTTGTGCTCACGGTTGCGCCCCAAAGCGCTTTCGGCAACTACTTTCTTCCGATTCAAATCGGCGCGCCAGATATGGCTTTCCCGAAGCTCAACATGCTTTCGTTCTGGCTGACGTTCATCGCTTTCCTCAGCATGATCGCCGCATTTTTTGTTCGCGGCGGCGCCCCCATCAGCGGTTGGACAGCTTATCCGCCGCTCAGCGGCCTGGGAGAGATCACGGGTCCTGGAGAGGGCCTGGGCCAAACACTGTGGATCGTCAGCATTTTGATCTTTTGCTTTGCGTCGCTATTGGGATCGGTGAATTTCATAGCTACGATCATTGACATGCGCGCTCCGGGAATGACGATGATGCGCATGCCGCTCACCGTTTGGGCCTGGCTGGTCACTGCGATTCTCACTTTGCTTGCGTTTTCCGTGCTGCTTGCTGGCGGAATTCTGCTGCTGCTCGATCGTTCGGCGGGGACCAGTTTTTTTCTCCCCGCCGGTCTTGTGGTGAATGGCGAATTGCAAAGCCATAGCGGAGGCTCGCCGCTCCTCTGGCAGCACCTTTTCTGGTTTTTCGGGCATCCGGAGGTCTACATCGCGATTTTGCCGGGCATGGGAGCCATCTCGCACATTGTCGCGAACTTTTCGCGCAAGCCGGTCTTCGGATATCGGGTAATGGCCACTACGCTATGTGCGATCGGTTTTCTCGGCTTTCTGCTCTGGGGCCATCATATGTTTGTGAGTGGCATGAACCCGTACTCGGGAATCGCGTTTTCGCTGCTAACGTTGTCGATCGGCGTGCCGTCGGCTGTGAAAACCTTCAATTGGCTCGGAACGCTGTGGGGAGGCAAGATTCAATTTCATTCCCCGATGCTTTTCGCCATCGGCTTTATTTCATTTTTCGTCACGGGCGGCCTTTCCGGGATTTTCCTCGCGCAGCCCGCCCTCGACGCGACGCTGCACGCCACTTATTACGTGGTCGGTCATTTCCATCTCGTCATGGGAGTGGCCTCGATTTTCGGAATTTTCGCCGCAACGTATTATTGGTTTCCGAAGATGTTCGGGAGAATGATGAACGAGACTCTGGCGAAGCTTCATTTTTGGATTACATTCGCGGGAGCATATTGCATCTTCATGCCCATGCATTTCGTGGGCATTGCGGGCGGAATTCGACGTTACGCGGATTGGACCGGCGCTAATTATCTGGCGGCTCTCCAGCCGCTGCATCGCTTCATGACGATTGCGGCATTTATCACCGCCGCTGCGCAGATCATCTTCTTCTACAATTTCTTTCGTAGCCTTACCAAAGGGGCGCGGGCGTCCGCCAACCCTTGGAACGGTACGACGCTCGAATGGATAACTGCGTCGCCGCCTCCCTTCGACAATTTCGGCGGCCGTTACCCAAGAGTTTATCGCGGTCCCTATGAATACAGCGTTCCCGGCGCGAACCAAGACTTCCTTCCTCAAAATCTCGCACCGGAAGAAATTACATTCGATGACCAGGAATCTCACGCATGCCGGATAGCGCTCTCACACAATTAGCCGAGTTGAATGGTGCGGGCGGGGCTGGAAACGGCGGCGCTTCGTCGGGTGATGGCCATGGAGGAAGTGGTCCTTTTGACGGCGGAGTGATTCCGCAGCGGACCTACGTGACCGGAATGATGATCGCACTTGGCGCGATAGCAATGTTCTTCGTCGCGCTTGCCAGCGCTTCGATTGTCCGCAGGGGCCTTGCCGCCGATTGGCAACCCTTCGAATTGCCGCGAATTCTCTGGCTCAACACGGTGATCCTCGTCGCTAGCAGCGTCACGCTGGCATATTCCAGGCGGCGTTTCCTGGCGCGGCAGTTCGAGGAATTCCGCCACTGGTGGCGTGTCACCGCGATTCTAGGCATCCTTTTCCTCGCGGGGCAGATGATCGCGTGGTGGCGGTTGGCTTCCTCGGGAGTTTTCCTATCAACTAGTCCGAACAGCGGCTTTTTCTATGTGTTCACAGTGGCGCACGGCGTGCATCTTCTTGGCGGCATCGCGGGTTTGCTGGTAGTCGTACGGTTATCGCATGGCCCAATGCTGCGGAAGACGGCCACTGAGGTGGTAGCGTTATACTGGCATTGCATGACTGCACTATGGCTTGGTGTGTTTCTGTTCCTGGTTGCGACGAAATAAGCATAAGCATGATGACTCACGATTCGGCCGCTCGACCCAAGACTCGGTTGCCGAGGTTTTTGGCGTGTGCGATAGCAGTCGTCGGCCTCGCACCACTCAGGGCGGTGGCGCAGGGCTGTGCGATGTGCTACCAGAACGCTGCTGCCGCCGATTCTCACGGCCGGACGGCACTTCAACACGGAATTCTGATTCTCTTATTGCCCGCGCTCAGTCTCTTCTTCGGAATATTTGGCCTGATGTATCGCCGCCGAAACACGTCTCGCTGAAGATAAGCGGGGACGAATGAGGAAGCTCCGGCGGGATAGTTGTCCACTTCCGCGAATTTCTACCGCGAAGGGAAAAAGGCTAAACAGTTTCTAGCTGGGTAAGGAGGAACGGATCTCCCGATTTGGTATGGAGCTCTCGCCATAATTGTTCAGGCTGCGCGAGGAAAACTTTCACCACCTGTGGGTCGAATTGGGTCCCTGAGAACCGGCGTATCTCATCTCGTGCGGCCGAAATGGGCAGGGCCTTCCTGTACGGACGGTCGGATATCATTGCGTCAAGTGTGTCTGCGACCGCGAAAATTCTGGCCCCGAGCGGGATCTGTTCGCCTTTCAGTCCGCGCGGATAACCCGTGCCGTCGAAGAACTCCTGATGCGCCAGGACGATCTCCGCCGCTTCCTTTAAGAACGGAATTCTTTCGAGTACGGCGAACCCGATGTCGCAATGGCGGCGCATAATTTCGCGCTCTTCCGGCGTCAGGGGGCCGGGTTTGCGCAGAATCTGGTCGGGCACCCCCATCTTGCCGATATCGTGGAGGAAAGCGCCGCGAGCGATTTGCCGCAGCAGCGAGTTGTCCACTCCCATAGCTTTTGCGATCGTAATCGTAAAAGCAGTCACGCGCTGGCAGTGTCCCTCCGTCTCCGCATCCTTCGCATCGAGCGCCCCGCCCAGCGCCTCCAGCGTGTAGTCGTACGATTGTTCCAGGTCTTGCAAGGCGATGGAGAGTTGTCGGGTTCGCTCGGCGACCAATTGCTCCAAGTCGCTCTGGTAGGTCCGGTTTTCCATCACTAACCTGCGGTGTTCCAGGGCGCGCCGCACGCTTAGGTAAAGCTGATCCTTCTCAAAAGGTTTCAGGATGTAATCATAAGCGCCAGCGCGGATGGCTTCGAGCGCGATGGAAATATCGTGCATGGCGGTCACCATAATTGCCGGAACGTCCGGATCGGCCATTCGTAGCTCCGCCAGCAGCTTCAGGCCGTCCATTTCCGGCATTACGATGTCGCTCAGCACCAAATCGTAAGAATCTTTGCGAAAGGCTTCGAGTCCAACCTTGCCGTTCACGCAGGTTGTGCACCGAAAGCCCTGGGCATCCAACAAAGTCGAGATCACTTCCCGGATCGCTTCTTCGTCGTCCACCACAAGTATCTTTTCGCCAGCCATGTGCGCTCCGTCGCTGGTGCCATTATAAAGCACGGCACATTGAACGGTTGCTCTCGTTGCCGGATTTCTTGCACGTGTGCTAGTTTGCACAATGGCTCTCTAATATCCCCGAGAGGTTTCTTCGCGACGTACCGCTGGGCGGCGGAGACGTCTAGTTCGAAGTGCCTTCAAATGACGTTTGCTTCCAACTCGGGTTTTCTCGCGATTGCCTTCATGGAAGGCTCCGCTGCCTTCATCCTTTTGATTTTGTATTGGCTATTGCTCCCAAGTTTCCCGGCGCGATTTTTCCGCTACTGGCTGGCCGGTTGGACGCTCTACACCGCCTTACAGGGGCTTCGCATTTTTTCTCTCTGGCGTGGTGGCCCCGACGTGCCGCATTTCGGCCAGGAACTTTCCTTTCTGGCCGCCGTGTGCTTCCTGGCATCCGTTCTCGACTGTCGTGATCCAGGAAAGCCAGTCTGGAAACTATGGCCCCTGTGGTTGTTCGCCGCCTCAGACGTCGCCGCGATCGGGTTAGTTGTCCGAACGCACTCCTTGGCGAACTGGTGGCAAACGCTGCTTGAGTGTTGGCTCTATCTCTGTGCAGGCTGGCTCTTTTGGCGGTCGCATGCTCGTCATCGCGGTGTTGGATGGAAGCTTCTTGCGGGCGCTCTTCTCCTGAGGGGCCTTCATGGCCTGGACCAGCCCCAGTGGGCTGCGCATTCTGCCGGGCTATTCCGGGTCTCTTTCCAAGGGCTATTCGGCGTCATGATGGGCATTGCCATGGCTGTCCTCGTGCTCGAAGCGGGCCGCGGCCGCACGGAGGACCTCAACGAAAAGTTGCGCCGCCTGTCGCTGATTACCGCTGAAGCCGCGCAGTCTCTCCGCGTTGACGAAGTCCTTCAAGGGGTCCTCTTGCACTTGGTCGAAAGCCTCGGCGGCAGCCACGGACTTGTATTCTTGGTGGACGACAGCAGACGTTCCCCAGCCCTTGCCTGCCGCGCTTCCGTCGGATTTAGCGAGCGTTTTCGCAAGCAGAATCCCCACATATCACCAGATGAACCGTGGTTAGGCCAATTGCTTCTCCAAGAAAAGCCCCTTATCTTGTCGCTGCAAACCAAGAAATCGGCTCCCGGTTCCTGGATGGAAGCCGAAAAACTTGCCACACTCATGCTCATTCGTATTCCGGGAAAGGAAGAATCTCCTGGTTTCCTCGGAATTGGCTCCTTGACGCCGCGTGATTTCGAGCGCGAAGAGCAGGAATTTCTCGTTAACGTCGCCAACCTTCTCGGTCTCACGGCACAGAACGTCGCGCTTTTTCAAAACGCCGCTACCGCCCGTAGACAGTGGCTCGACACATTCGATTCGATTGACGATCTGATCCTCGTTCACTCACTTGACGGAACCATCCTAAGGGCCAATCGCGCACTGGCGGATCGTCTGGGCGTCGAACTCGCCGCCGTGGTGGGACGCTCGGTCCGTGATGTTCTCCGTTCGTCCGGTTTCGCATGGTCGCGTTGCCCCTATTGCGAAGGCACGGCAGGGAAAGCCGACGAGGTCGATCCTTCCTTCGGCGGATACTTTCTCGCCAGTGATTCTCCGCTGCATGACTCCGAAGGCGGCCACCTCGGCACGATTCACGTGCTAAAGGATCTTACCGACAGGCGCCAAGCTGAGAACAAGTTCCGCAATCTGTTTGAAAAGGTTCAGGAGGGCATCTTCATTTCTGCGCCCGACGGCCGCTTTCTTGATTTCAATGATGCTTTCATGCGCATCCTCGGATACGAAAGCCACGATGGATTGCTTCAGGCCGATATTCCCTCGCAGTTGTATGTCAACCCAGCCGATCGCGATCGTCGCCAGCGCCTTCTGAACGAATATGGAGAGGTGACCGATTTCGAATTTCAGTTTCGCCGCCAGGACGGCGAGATTCGTACCGCCCACGAATCCAGCTTCGCCACACGCAACGATTCCGGCGCCGTTATCGCCTATCAGGGCTTCTTGCTCGACGTTACCGATCAAAAGCAGGCTGAATTCGATGTTCGCCGGCGCAATCGCGCTCTGCTGGCGCTAAACACCATTGGGGAAATCCTCGGCCAGTCTCAATCGCTCGAGGAAGGACTAACCGCCTCGCTCGCCAAGGTCGCAGAACTTTTCGCCACCGATTTTGGGATGGTATATTTCTTGGACGAAGCTACGAGTTCACTCAAGCAAGCTGCCGCTATCGGTCGCCGGTCGAATCAGACTGGCCGGCCTGAACCAATTCCGATCCCAGCGGCGCTTTTGGAACAGATACGCCAGGCTCACGCAACTCTTCTATCGGGATCTCTACCCTCTCTGCCCGAGGCCTTGCGCGAATTCCACGAGCGGGAAGGCATACGGTCCTCCCAAGTGGCTGTGCTTTGGGCCAAAAACACCGTCGTCGGCATTCTCGTCATTGGAAGCCGCGAAACGCGAACCTTTTCGACAGCCGAATTGAATTTGCTCTCGGCCGTCGGCAATCAGATTGCCACCACGATTGACAAATCGCTCCTCCTCGAAAAAACTCGCGAAGCCTACGATACGTTGCGCCGCACGCAGGAGCAGTTGCTCCAGAGCGAAAAGATGGCCGCGGTCGGACAACTGATTTCGGGCGTGGCGCACGAGCTAAACAATCCCTTAACGGCCATACTCGGCTATACGCAGCTATTGAAGTCCGACGAACTTGTTCTTCCGCGCGGGCTGGATTACGTGGAAAAGCTCTACAAGCAGGCGCAGCGAACCCACCACATCGTCCAAAACCTGCTCAGTTTCGCGCGCCAGCAGAAGCCCCAGCGCGCAGCGGTTCAAATCAATCAGATTCTCGAAGAGACTCTCATCCTTCGGGAATTCGATATGAAGCATAACAATATCGTGATCCGGCGCGAGTTTGACGCTCAGCTACCGCCCACCGGCGGCGACTTTCATCAGCTCGAACAAGTTTTTCTCAATATTCTCAATAACGCCGTGGATGCCATTCAGGAGACACGCGCACCGGGGGAGATCACCATTCGAACTGAGTTTATCGGGAATCGGCTGTCCATAGAGTTTAGGGACAACGGTCCCGGCGTTACGAACCCTCACCGCATCTTTGATCCCTTTTACACCACCAAGCCCGTTGGCAAGGGAACAGGTCTGGGCCTCAGCATCTGCTACGGCATCGTCAAGGAACACGGCGGCGAGATCCGCGTGCGCAATGTGGAGCCGCAGGGCGCTGCTTTCACCGTCACGCTCCCTTTGCTGGTGGTCGATCCTGCGGACTCGGCCGAGCTCGCATCTCCAGTTTCAACCGTGTCCGGCTCCTAACAAACCGCTCGGGCGTCTACCGCTTGGCCGGCGCCTCTCATTGCGGACCAAACGCCAGCAGCGCATTCCCCGGCATCCCAAAGAGCGCGCCGTACCCGGAATTCACAAATACCATCCCGCCCGCAATTGCCGCACCGCCGCCCCCGTCAATTGACCCGCCATGTGCCGGAACGCTATTCACCGTCTTGAAATTACGCGCCGTATCGAAGTCCCACACGATCTTCCCATTCTCCAGCTGAATAGGCCCGCATGTGGCCGTCATCCGAGCCTGAGAAAACCACACCAGGAATTGCTGTCACCGCCGCGGACTGCGCCGGCGTGCATCGCGGTAAACGGCACGTCCCCAGCACGGGACGAGCGGCCCATATCTGCTTGCCCGTTGCGATGTCGATTGCGAATAATCCTCCGCCAACCTTGGAGTCACCCTTGATCCCCTCGGGAAACGAAATTACGTCCAGGTCTGACAACGCCTCGTACACCACTTTGGCGTCGGCTGCGGGCCCCCATTCAATTCCGCCCAACGGCCCGCCTTTGCCGATTTGGGCTTTCCAAAGTACTGCTCCTTGCTTGTCGGGATCGATGGCCAGCACAGTTGCGGACTTTTGGCTGAGGATCAGCATCCGCTGTCCGCTGGGCAATGTACGCAACAGAGGTGGAGACGCGAAGTCATAGTCGCCGCCCGGTTTTGCCGGGCAATTCACCGTATCTCTCTGAATGCAGCTGGTGTTGAACGTGTCTCCACTTGTAAGCTGCTTCGACCAAACGATCTTCCCCGTCTTCATATCCACCGCGAGAATTGAATCGCTGTTGGCTGTCGGCGGATCGGAATAGTTGTCGCCCACTCCGACGTAAAGAAGCCCCTTTTGCGTATCCACCGTTGGCGACGACCATATTGCCGCGCCGGATGGTCCCCACTTTTTCGTACCGTCGGGCTTCGTCGTAGTCGGATGCGGCGGAGTTGAAATCGTGTAGGTCTTCCAAATTTGCTTACCTGTCGCGGCATCGAGCGAAACCAGCACTCCTCGAAATGTGCAGCATTCGTAATGCGGGTCAGACGCCATCCATTCCTCGCGCGACGATACGCCGGCGTAAAGCCGCCCCTCGTAGAGCTTCGGCGCATCCGTCACCCGCGCATACGGATGATCGGTGATGCGGATCTTCCAGACCAGCTTTCCCGTAATCGCATTCACCGCGTAAATATTCGTTCGGTAATCGCCGAAATAGGCCAGGTTTCCTGGACCGATCACCACAGCGCTGCGAACCGCCCCTTCGGCGCGGAATCTCCAGTACGTGCATCCTGTTTTCGCGTCGAGTGAATAAACCACCCCCATCGAGCTGCCGACGAAAACGCGTCCGCCCGCGACCACCGGCTGCGCAAACGCGCCCCAATCACCGGGAAAACCGAAAGCCCACTTCAGTTTCAGTTTCGGTACTTGAGCCTCGGTCAGCCCAGCTTGATCGGCGGGTTGGAATCGGCTGTTGTCCATGTCCACGCCCCAGCCGTTCCATTCGGGCCCGGAAAAATTCGATGGCGCGGGGCTCGTGCACTGGCCCACAAGCGGTTTCGTGGGCCGCGAACTGCCTGCGCGCTTGCCGGTGAGATATTCCGCGACCGCCACGCGCTGGGGAAAAGGCATTTTGGCGGCAATCTCGCGCATCGCCCCCGACCTGAGAACGTAGAGGATATAGTCCGGCGACATGCTCTTGAGGATATAGTGATTAAAGAGCGGTGCTGTTCCCACTTCGTGGCACGAGGCGCATTTATTGGCATAGAGTGCGGCGCCGTCTGCCTCTGACGAGTTCGAAGCAGCAGAGCGCTTCTGCGCGGTGCCACTCGCGCCGCTCTTCATTAGAGAAAGCACGTACTGTGCAAGATCGCCGATCTGCGGAGTGCTATAAGTGCCCTTGAACGCAGGCATCGCGGTGCCCGGTTTTCCCTCCGAAACCACTTGCGCGATTTGGTCGGCGGTTAAATTAAGCTTGTGGAGGCTCGGTCCTGCCCCAGTGCCGTTCCCGTCCGCTCCATGGCAGAATACGCAGTTTGATGCATACAGCTTCTTGCCTGCTTGGATTTGCTTCTCGGTGCTCGCAGTTGTCGTCCTATTTTGCGCGCGGGCCACATGCGCAGTGGAATGGAAGGCAAACGATAGTGCGGCGCAAGCAATCGCAGCGCGAACCGCGCTAGGCATGCAGGTTGCCCTTCACTTGCGGTCCACGCATCATGCAACGCCTCCGCTCGGCGGTTTTCGTCGTACAAACATTAAAGACTGCCATTGTGCGTGTCAATCGCACAGCTAGGGCCGGGATCTGTGCATTCATCGATGGTGCAGCGCCATCAGTCCCAGGGTCACCGGGAGCAGCAAAAGCAGTGCCATGATGATCCAGGCCGAAACATGAGCGAAATTCATCGTGTACCCGATGCCAGCTCGCTTCTCGACCCACAGCGCCGCATCGTCCGGATTGAAATAGAGCACTCCGAATTTCCAACATTCGTCGGGAGTGCCGTCTCCAACGGCTCCCGAGTCTATTTCACTGTCTCTTCCGGCAGGCGTGCGGCCTTTGTTCAACCACACGATCAGAACGAAAACCGCGGGCAGCATCAGAACTGTCACAATCAGTACCGGCATCGCGCCGGTCAGCGGCATGAGCCCAACGCACGAAAACACAACGGCCAGAAAAAATTCAATAAAGAGGAGAAACAGTCCCACGCGGTGCGCGAAATCATGAAGCACCAAAACTGGTCTCGCGCGATCGACAATGCGAGCGGATCGGAGCAGCGTATTGGCCATCAGACACATGCACATCGAGATCAGGGCGCCGAGAAGCAACGGGCCGTACACCCCTATTGGCGTGCGGCTAGACCATCCATTCGGTTGCCCATCAATTCCCCAGTGGACCGGAAAGCGCGCTGGTATTTCATCCCAATGAAAATGAAGAAAGACGCCCGTGGCAAGCAGAATTGCAAACGGACCCACCTGGACGATCCACCCTCCTGGTGGTCGCGTGCTGCGCGGCTCGAGCACCGCTTCGCGAACGGTCACGGCTTGCACAGCATGCCGCTGCACCCGCTTGTGAGCTTCCACAAAAGCCGTAAGAGGGCCGACCGCTAGCCAGATCCCGCCGACGATCGAAAAAAAACTGTATCGTGGCAGCGCACTCGCCAGAATCATCGCAAAAGCAAGCGCCACGTGAATCATCGCTTCGAGCCTGTACCTTCGGAGCAGGCGTTGCGCTTCCGGGGTCTTCCTGAAATCCGGTGCCACCGTAACGCCGAAATAAATTCCAGGTCGCGTCCACTGCGGCAGCATCCAAAATGACCAGCTTACCAACGCCACTAGTGCCAGAATGAATGGGCCGAAAATCCATTCGGAATGTTGAATCATCTCGTTCCTCTTTCGCTCAGTTTTTTTGCCATGTCCGCCATGCGATCGGCGATCGTTGAGCGCGGAACCCCATTTGTGATGGCCTTGGCGATTAGTTCTTCCAAACGCTTCCGGAAATCCTGTTTTGCCTCGGGAGTGGCCTTCGCATCCCGCCGGTCGAGCACCACCGCCCCGCGCCGCCGACGCAAATCCAGCCAGCCTTCTTCCGCCAGCACTCGGTACGCTTCAGCAACCGTGTTGTGATGGATACCGAGATCGATCGCCAGTTGCCGTACCGTTGGAAGCTGCTCGCCCGATTCAAACTCCCCCGAAACTAATAACGCGCGCAGCCCGCTCACGATCTGCTCGTAGACTGGCTGCGCGGAGGCCAAATCGATGCGTAGAGTTCGTGAGTTTCTTCATTGCCTATTGTACATATACAATATACAAATAAAAGCTCTCGGTCAAGATCAAGTAGATGGAATTGGGGGGCGCGCCTGGCTGCGCGCGGTTTAGCGCGGCGCGCAGCCGCTTTCACCGCCCGATGGCGCTCGGGCTAACCAAACCTGCTATCCTTCTTGCGCGGCCATGTTTTTCGGGAGGCGTGAATGAAGCGATGGGTCGGCTTGCTGTTCGTGCTCGTGGTCGGAATTGCAGCGGCAGCCCAACAATCCACCTCGCCGCCTGAATCGCTTCCGCCGAAGTCCCCTTCGTCCCAAGCCCCTCTAGCTCCGAATCCCGAATTTCTGAAGACTGCGGATGAGGTCTTGCAGCAGATGAGCGTTATTCTTCACCTTCCGATCAACCAGCCCCTCAAGAAAACCCTGCGATCGAAGCAGGAAATTCGCGACTACTTGGTTCGCCAGGAAGAGGAGGATAAGGACGAGGCGCAGCGCTACGCCGATACCAAATCGCTCGAAGCTTTCGGCCTAATCCCCAAAGGATTTCCCCTCGATTCCTTCATGCTGGATGTACTTACTGACCAGGTCGCCGGCCTCTATGACCCCAAAGCAAAGGAGTTCTACATCGCGGACTGGATCCCCGCGGGCCAGCAACGCGAGGTGATGTCGCACGAACTCACGCACGCTCTCGAAGACCAGTCCTTCAAAGTAGATCCTTGGATCAAGGCCGCGCGGCCGAATGACGACGCCGAAATGGCGCGCGACGCGGTCAGCGAGGGCACCGCGATGGCGGCCATGGTCGATTACGCGCTGCGGGATCAGCAGGTCAGCGTTCGCGATCTGGTCGACGTCAGCATGCTGATTCGCGCCGGCGCCGTCGCAGAGATGAATAACGACCCGAAACTCTCGAAAGCGCCGCTCTACATTCGCGATGGCCTTTTGTTCCCCTATCTCGCGGGGACTAGCTTTGCGCAACAATTCTTGAAGGCGCACACCGGCTGGACGGACCTTCATCTGCTTTTTGACCGTCCGCCCGTTTCGACGCAGCAAATCCTGCATCCCGACTTTTATTTGAAAGATGTGGGACCCGCCAAGGTCACGCTGCCGGTCTGGAAGGGCTTGGTTCCCGCGGACTGGAAATTGCTCGAGGAAAATGTGATGGGCGAATTCGGCCTTGAGGAAGTTCTCAAGCAGTTTCTGGATCCAGCGCGGGCCGCTGCTCTTTCGCCTGCTTGGGACGGAGACCGTTACGCCGTTTTCGAGGACGCCAAAACAAAAACAACGCCGCTGGTGTTCCATCTGGCGCTTGAAACCCCCGACGATACCGCGCGGTTTTTCGGACAATATAGCGAAGCTCTGGAAACGAAGTACAAAACACGTACCGCACTTTATCGTCGCCCCAATTTTTTTCAGTTTCAGACGGATACAGGCGGCGTCTTCCTGCGGTGCATGGAACGGCAATGCTTAAGCGTTGAAGGCGCCACACGCGCCACCTTCGACGCGATCGATCGCGCCATCGGCTGGCCCGCCGCGCCGGGACCAGTCGAAAACGAGCCGTCGGTGGCGCAGCTCCGAGTCTCCAAAGCCAGCCGAAATCGGCGCTCGCGTCGCGGCCTCACTGAAACCGGCATTCTCCGATGAGCATTTTCGAATTACAGCGCGTCGCTGAACCTGAGGTGATGGACGATTCCGCCGAGGTGGAAGCGTATTCCTCGGCAGCCGCGCAGTCTTACCTGAACGCAATTGACGACACGTTCGTCGACCACGCCATGCGACTGGTGGCGAAACGCGAAAGAGGCCGCGCGCTCGATGTCGGCACCGGTCCCGGCCAGATCGTGCTGAAACTTGCGCGCCGCCTCACGCGATGGAAATTTATAGGAGTAGACCGCTCACCCAACATGATCGCCCAGGGGGCTGCGAGTCTCGCGCCCGCAGTGGAGCTTACGGGGCGCGTCCATTTCTATGTGGCCGACGGAAACCAACTGCCATTTCGCGATGGAAGCTTTGACTTGGTCGTCTGCAATTCCGTGTTGCACCACATCGCCGAGCCGCAAAAATTGCTCGCGGAAATCGCGCGCCTCGCAAAACCGGGAGGAGCAATCCTGCTCCGCGATCTTCGCAGGCCGAGCCGTCTGGCGTATCCCTTCCACGTCCGACGGCACGGGCGGCATTATCAAGGACTGATGTACAAACTCTACTGCGATTCTGTTCGCTCGGCGTACACGGTTGAGGAATTACAGCGCCTGCTCGACGCCTCTCAGCTTAAAGGTGCCCGGATTTTCGAGCACGACCGAACCCATATTGGCATTGAGCGCTCGATCTAAACGCGAGCTCACGCTCTATTCGGTTAGTCGTTGAAGGATGCATGGGATGGGGATCGCTGAATCGCCATCAGCGTCTGGTCATCTGCTTGCCGTGTCCCGGCAGAATGTCTCTCCAGGTCTTTCATGCAAGCCGCAATCAGCGCATCCGGCGTCAAACCATACTTTTCGCCCGCAGCGAGTGAAAGCCCCTCGATCCCGTATTCACTTCCTGAAGGATCGCGCGCTTCTGAGATGCCGTCCGTGTAGAGGAGCAGGCTATCATCCGGTTCGAGTCGCGCGCGGCGAACCGCGTAGCTGCTGGTCGTAAACATGCCCAACGGCAGCCCCGTAGATTCGATCCGCCTCACTCCGGTTTTGGATACCAGCAAAGCGGGAAAATGGCCCGCGCTAGCGATTTCGACTGCGCCATCGCTGCCAATCCGCCCGCAAACTAGGGTAGCGTACTGTCCGGCGATGGTGCTTTCGCAGAAAAGGCGATTCACCATTTCCACCAACTTGTCGAGTTCAAGGCCGATTCCCGCCAGGCTGCGGAACATCGCGTGCAGGTGGGTCATCAGCAGTGACGCCGCCACTCCCTTGCCTGTAACGTCTCCGAGGAGGAAAATTACGCTGCCGTCTCCAGTGGAGGAGGGAATCACGTCGCAGTAATCGCCGCTGACCACGCCCGCTGGTTTGTATTGGTAATGAATCCGCCAGTCCTGAAACCGCGTATCCGCTTGTGGCAGCAGGCCGCGCTGGATGCGCGAAGCCAGCTCAAGATCGCGTTCGAGGGCGCGCTGCTCTTCGCCAGTCAAGCAGTCAAGACACATCTGGGCCAGTGGATCGTTAATGAGCCGCTCGCTCCCGAGCGTGTCGTTGCAGGCCTCGCAGATTCCATAGGTTCCTTTGTCCATCCGCTCGACCGCGGAATCCACTTCTTGCAGGAGATCGAGTAAAGGAGCGGCCGATTCCGCATCGTCAGCTGGGATGACGGCGATGTTTGTCTTCAATTGTGCGCGTCGTTTTTCGAGTTGCTCGCGCAGATAGGGATCCGTGACTCCAGGCATGGCTTTGTTCTCCGGCTCCGAGATTCTCGCAGTTCGAACTGCAGTGCTATCCGATTCAGACATAGGACCCCCTTTTGTTATTGCTAATTTGATTCACCAGCGGGCGCAAGGGATTCGGCTCGTAAGCTGCCTAATAGACTGCTGCGGTTCAACTTGCGCTCCAGCCGCACCAATCGCCGCTCGAAGCGAACCCGGCGGCGGCGACACGCGCCAGGTGCAATCGCACCGAGTTCGCAGGCCCGATCGAGGTCCGCGAGAGCCCTGCGAGCGAGTAAAGCGGCGCGATGCGGCTCCCTTGCTCGATATTCATAGTGTATGGCCAGCTGCTCATAGGCTTCGAAGCCCTCGCGGGAATTTCCGAGCATTCCTTCCCATAGCTCGCATGCCAGGGTCAAATCTCCCTCGCGTTTCGCAAGCCGCGAGAGCGACCAGCGAGCGACGCGATCGGTTTCCGGGGGCAGCGCGCCAGCGATCGAATGCTGATAGAACTTTCGGGCGCGGATGGATTCCCCCCGGCGTTCGCAGATGCGCGATATGCCGAAAAATTCGAGGGCGTCCGTTCCATGTTGCTCCGGCTGGCTGAGCAAGGCAAGCACGCGGCTGGCAAGCCCGGCCAGTCCTCGTAAATCCATTTGGTTGTGATGGAAAATGGGGACCAGCGGATCGGGTGAGCCCCCACGCAAATAATCGAAGTAGATCGAAGGGATAAGCTCAGACATCACGTCCGCGCCGCGATTCCAGCCAAGCACATGCTTTTCGAGATCTTGCAGCCGCACAGAGCCGAGCCGCAGCCGCCACAAATTCCTGGCCGGATGAAGAAAGTCGATATGCGCGCGCGGCGCCGGCAGTTTGATCGCACGCGTCATCCGGAAGCGCGTCTCGAGCAGAGGCCAGTCAAATGATTTTCCATTGAAAGTGACGAGCACACGGCGCTCGGCCATGCGCTCGGCCAGCGCGACCAGCACCGAATGCTCCTCGCTCTGCTCGCGCATGAAAAACTGTTCGACTTCGAGGCCGCCCGCGTCCCACCAGGCGATGCCAACGAGGAACGGATAGGTGCCCGTGCCTCCAGCCAGTCCCGTAGTCTCCGTATCGAGGAAAAGCCATTGCTTGGGGTCGCGCACCTCCTTGGGCGCGCCAGGAGCGAGCAGGCTCAACGCTGCTGGATCAATTTCCTGCTCTGGCGCGTTCAGTGCGAGACCGTCTCCGACGGCTTCCGAGAACCACCGGCGCAGCCCAAGGTGTTCGCCAAACCGATTGCTTCGGGGCGAGGCGCCCAGAATTTCGGCGAGGCGGTCGGCTCCCGCAGGGATGTCCGGCGCGAGTCCGCGCGTCGCATTGCTCGCCTCGGTAGCGAGTGGGGCGCGTCGCTGGCGCGGGTTGGGCTGGAGCGCCTTGAGCCGAGTTAGAAGGGAGGGAGTGTTCATTGCTCACTCATCGACTTTCCGGACCGCCTTCGCGGGCCACGGATTCGGCGACTGGGCCCCCCGTATCTGTGACGGGTAGGCAGGGACCCGGTCCTTTGTTTTCTACAAGTTGCGTCATGTTCTACTCGTCTAGTGTGGCGATTAGAATCGCCCAGGAGGGTGGCCCTGGTCGCAGCGTTCGTTTGGCCGAGACCAGCGATCTGACCTCCGGCCAGCTGCGTTTCCGAGACTCTCTCCTTCGATCCTCTATTCACTTCGCTCCTTTGACCAAGCGTTCTGCCTTGCCGCCCCACTTTAATCGTGAATGCAAGAGAAGAGCGAAAGTACGCCTGTGGACTTTTTTCGGCGGCATGCAGCCAAAAGGTTCTCTAGGAACATAAGCGCTCCAGGATGGCTAGCGCCGCTTCCTTGGCGCGCTCGGCTTTTTCTCCTGCGGGGCCGACGCAGGAGGGGCAGCCGTTTTCGCATGGGCACGCCGCGATAAGTTCCTGCGTGCGGCGCAAGAGCAAGTCGTGGACGCGGTAGAGCGGCTCGCTGAAGCCGATGCCGCCGGGATACGCGTCGTAGATATACAGATTCGGCTCGAAGAATTCTCTGGGTCGCGGCCACATCGCGAAGTCGAGCCCGTAAATTCCTGCCACTCCGTTTCAATTCCTGCGCTGGGTGGACGTTCGCCGACGGCAGTGCCAAGATCGCGGCGGTCGCACATCAGGAGCAGCGCAGCCATCGATTCCAGGGCGTAGAGCAAACCGAAAATTCCGCTTTGGCTTGTCGGAAAGAGGGAAGGGGAGCGCTTCCAATAGTTCGCGATCGAGCGTGATCCAGAAGGCGGTAGTGTGCATTTCGTTTTCTGGGAGTTCGAGTTTCCCGTCGCCAACATTTTCGTTGGTGAAGAATTTTATTTTCTTGAAGCCTATGACTTGGGAGCGGACGAGAACGTCTCCGTGGGCACGGGAGGCGCTTCTGGCAATCGAAGAGAGATTCCTCGCTGCGGGGCCCGACCGGACTTCGTCCGGAGAGGCCAAACCGTCGGGCCCCTCCGCTCGGAATGACGGATTGGTGGGCGAGACGGAAATAGGAACCGCAGCGGTGAGGATACGGTCTTCCTCGGCGATTTCGAGTACGCGGACCTGGGTGTAGCGGATTGCGTCCGTGTAGTAATCGACATTTACCGGCTTGACGTAGGCCTTGCGCCGATCGAAATCGAGGTGTTCGACGTGGTATTGCTGGCCCTGGTGAAGATAAATCGCCTTGGGATGGACCGTAGTGAGCGCGGATGAGAAATCGACCTCGCCGATCACTTCCGGGCCGCCTTTCTTGAAGCGGTCAAGGTTGCCATGTCTTCCGCGGCGGTTTCCACGATCACGAAATTATCGGATGTGACCGAGCGCAGGCTGACCGTATCCGCCGGATACGCTTCCTGCATCCAGTGCTAATTTCCTCCGCTGCGATGCAAGAAGCCCGCTTCGGCCAGCCGCTCGCACAGATTCGGACAGATCCACGGCGCCGAATCGTTCCTCCGGGGCGATGGGCAGTTCGAAAGCCGCGCATTTCAGATGATTGACGAGAATTTCCAGATTATCCGGCTGGATGTAAGCGTGTTCAGGCGAGCTGCCGAAAAAATATTCGGGATTCTGGACGATAAATTGGTCGAGCGGCGCGGAGGAAGCCACCAACACAGCGCATGAAGCTGCCGCTGCGGCGTCCGGCGCGTCCGGCACGCTGCCAGGTGGCGGCAATCGTGCCGGCATAGCCGGCCATCACGCACGGTGTCCAGCGAGCCAACGTCAATTCCCAATTCCAGCGCGCTCGTGGACACCACGCCGCGAATTCGTCCTTCGCGCAAGCCACGCTCGATTTCGCGGCGTTCGCCAGGCAAATAGCCGCCCGCGATAGCCGCGAACCGGCTCTAGCCGCGCCGGGCTGCGGCGGATTGGCCTGTTGCAAATAGGTGAGGAGCACCTCCGTATGCAGGCGGCTGTTGGCGAAAACCATGGTTTGCAGCTTTCGCGCGAGAAGCTCCTTGGACACGCGCGCGGTTTCATTCAAGTAGCTGCGCCGGATGCCCAGATCGCGATTCACCATCGGCGGATTGTAGAAAACGAAAAGTCTTTTCGGCGGCGGGCGCGCCATTTTCTTCCACGGTCTCAACATCGCGTTCGATCAATTGCGCGGCCAGTTCGCCGGGATTCGCAATTGTCGCCGAGCAGCAGATGAATTGCGGCGCGGAACCGTAAAACCGCGCGATGCGCGCAAGGCGGCGCAACACGTTGGCCAGATGGCTGCCGAAAACGCCGCGATAGGTGTGCAGCTCGTCGATGCACGATGTAGCGAAGATTCTCGAACAGGCGCATCCATTTGGTGTGGTGCGGCAGGATGCCGGTGTGCAGCATGTCCGGATTTGTGAGGATCACGTGCGCGCGTTCGCGGATAGCTTTGCGCGCGTCGCTGGGCGTGTCGCCGTCATAGGTGAACACGCCGAAAGAGCCCGTTTCCCCAGGCTCGCCTAGCCGGCGACCTGGGGGCCCGTCTCGAGGCGCGTGGCGAGATCGTGAAGCTCGGCGAGTTGATCTTGCGCCAAGGCTTTGGTGGGAAAAAGATAGAGGGCGCGCGTGTCAGGATTTTCGAGAACGCAGTTGAGTATCGGCAGGTTGTAGCAAAGCGTCTTGCCGGAAGCAGTGGGAGTGACAACCACGAAGTCTTTTCCGCCGCGAGCCAGTTCAGATGCGGCGGCCTGATGGGAATAGAGGCGTTCGATGCCTTTGGCGCGATAGGCAGAGGCTAGTTCAGGGCGTACCCAAGGCGGCATGGGGCGGAATTGCGCCTGGCGCGCGGGGAAGTGCTTGATGGCGGTGAGGACATCATCGTGGCGAGACCGGGCCGCGAGGACCGCGAGGACCTCTTCCACGGTTTCCAAGGTCGATTGCGAACGCGAGGCCAAACGACTTGACGATGCTGACACGCTGCCTCCGGGGACATTTCTTCGCTTTTTGTTCGCTAAGGCTACCACGGCGCCGGAGCCCAGGCAATGCATTTCTTAAAACGCAATTTTGCGCTCCCTCGTCTGTGGGAGGCGGCATATAGCCGAAGGGATCTCTCTTGCTGGTGGAACGTTGCCGTGTGGTGAATCGAAGAGAGGTTCTTCGGCTGCGTGTCCCGGCGCTTCGCGCAAAAAACAAGGGCGCGGGACACTCCGCTCAGAATGACGAGGCCCGATTTAGAGGGTTTTTGAGAAGAGAGGCTTCTGGTCCATTTGCTGTTCGCGGAGGTAGCGGTCGAAGACCATGGCGATGTTGCGAATGAAGATGCGGCCGAGCGGCGTGACGCGGATTTCGGCTGAATCCAGCGTGAGCCGCCGTACGCGCCTTGTGATGCTGGGTCTCATCCTGCCAGGTCGACTGCGGTGCGCCGCGCGTCGGCGGTGACCGCAGCAAGTCCATTGCCGGCTATCCATGCTCCGGTGATCGCGATGCCCGGCAGCGCCGCCAGCTGAGCGCGCAGCGAGCGCACCTTCCCGGCATGCCCGGCGCCCGGCCGCGGCAGCGCGGAGCTCCACGGCTGGATGGCGAAGTCCTGCACTCGCGTCGGATCCAGGCTCACGCCCAGCAGCGTCGCGGCATCGGCCAGCGCGATCCGACGGAACAGGTCCGGATCCTGGCGCGATGGCCGTCCCGCTCAAGCGGTCCGCCGCGCCGTCGTCCCCGCCCCGGCCGTACGACAAGCGCACTACATGGCGGCCCGGCCCGGCCGCATCCGCCAGCCACGGCCACTTCGCGGTGGCATGCGTGAGCGCCTTGGCCCGGACGTCCGTCGCCTGCCGCGCCACCAGGATCCCGGTGCCCCGCGGCGCCGCGTCCAGCAGCGGCTCATCCAGCACGATCGTGGCCAGCACCACATCGGTGGTCTCCGGCGACGCGAGAGCATCCAGCCCCTCGCCGCCCTTGTTGTCGCTGCTGGTCAGGATCGGGGCGAGCAGCGCCGCCGCCACCGGGGCGGGCACGGCGATCGCCACCGCGCGGGCGCGGATCCGCATCGTCGACCCATCCCCGGCGCTGGCCTCGGCCTCCCAGCCGTCGCCGTCGCGACGCAGGACGCTCACCCGCACGTCGGTGCGCACGGCGTCCCCGAGGCGCGACGCCAGCGCGTCCACCAGCAGGTGCACGCCGCCGTTGATCCCGCGCACCGCCGCCCCGGCCGGGCCATGGGCGGCGCAGCTGCTCGACGGTCTTGGCCAGCGAGCCGGTCTGCGCCAGTGCGGCCCGCAGCCCGGGCGCGACGACATCGGCGTCCAGATCATCGGGGCTGGCCGAATGTACGCCGCCCACGACCGGCTCGACGAGCCGCTGCACGACGCGCCGGCCCATCCGCGCGCGCACGATCGCGCCGAACGTCACGGACTCGTCGTCGTCTCCAGCCCCCACCGACGCTGGCAGGGACCCGGTCCAGAGCCGCGCGACGCTGCCGGCGGGTCCGAGGGCCCGGCGAACCCCGGACAGCGGATGTACCGCACGCCCACAGGCCGGCCGGGGGCAGCGGGATCGCCTCGCCGCCCAGCCAGGCCCACCACCCCGAGTGGCGCGGGGGCGACCCACCTGCGGCCAGGCCCAGATCGGCGGCCAGCGCCAGCACCGTCGGGCGGGCCACCGCGAACGACTCGGCGCCGGAGTCCAGATGCAAGCCCCGACCGTGTGCCGGCCCACACTCCGCCGACCGCGTCGTCGGCCTCCAGCACCGGCGCCTGGTCGCCTCGGCGCCCAGCTCCCCGCCGTGACCAGGCCGGCGAACCCGCCGCCGATCACCAGGCCATCGGCCGTCCGCCGCAGCTGCGGCTCCGTCGGCGCCCTCAGGCCCGGATCCGCGACGCCCCAACCGGCAGCGCCCGGGTTGGCACGGACGGCGGGCCCGTCATGTGTCAGGCGCGATCCAGCGCACCAGCTCCACGATCCGGGTCAGCACAGTCGGGTCGGTCTCCCGCGGCACGCCGTGGCCCAGGTTGACCACGTGGCCCGGCGCCGACGCGCCCGCGCCACCACATCGCGAACGTGCTCCTCCAGCACCGGCCAGGGCGCCGAACAGCATGGCCGGATCGACGTCCCCGCACGGGCTGCGCCGCCGAGGCGCGCGATGCCCTCGTCGAGCGGGATGCGGGAGTCCATGCCCACCACGTCGGCGCCGGCGTCGCGCATGGCGCCCAGCAGCTCCCCGGTGGCGGTGCCGAAGTGCACGCGGGGGACCCCGTAGCGCGCCACC
>CAVRSO010000037.1:0-61218 GCA_963723845.1 uncultured Acidobacteriota bacterium | reverse complement strand
ATCGCCGGGAAGATGTCTCCAGGCGGAACGGCAGCTTGCCGGAGTAGAGCAGCAGCGCGCCCGCGCCGATAGCTATCACGCCGGCGACGAGGAGGAACTTACCGAGTTCGCGCATCGGGTCCATTAATTTACATTCCGCAATTACAGTGTCGTTCACTTCTTACAAGTCGATCACGACGTCGCCCTTAGGTTGAGAGCAACAGATCAGCAGATTGCCTGGGGCGGGCGGCTCGAGCGGTTCGGGCTGGTAGTTGATCACTGCCCGAGATCAAGCCGCTTTCGCAAGTGTGGCAGACCCCCGTACGGCATGCCCAGCGCACCGGCACGTCACAGGCCTCCGCGAAATCGAGCAGGTTCGAAAACTTTGGATCCCACGACACATTCAGGCCGCTGCGGGCGAACGAGACTGCGCGGGCCCGGCCCGGGAGGCCCCGCTGGCGGGTGCGGGGCTGCATGCGACGCAGCGACGACGCCGGGCGTGATCGGTTTGCCTGGGCCGAAAATCTCCGTGTGCACCCGATTGTCTGAGACGCCCCAAGCCGCCAGTCCGGCGCTCAAATCCTGCATGAACGCAGCAGGTCCGCACAGATAGAAATCGGCATCGCGTGGCACACCAAGTTTTTCGAGCGCTTCAACCGCGATACGTCCGGAAGCATCGAAGTCCACGCCTGGACGATCTTGGGGACCCGGGCGGCTGTAGACTATGATAGCTTTTGCCGTGCGGCAACGCTTTGATCAGGTTGCGCGACTCCTTCGCAAACGGATGGTCCTCGCTGTTACGAGCGCCGAACAGCCACCACACTTCGCGGGGCGAAATTTCCGCAGCTAGTGAATGCAGCATTGCCAGCACCGGAGTTGCTCCGACACCTGCGCTGAGTAGCACAACGGGTTCGTCGCCCGGCTGCAGCGTGAAATTCCCGCGCGGCGCTGCTACATCCAACAAATCTCCCACGCGAACTTGATTGTGCACGTAGGTGCTGGCGGCGCCGTTCACCTCCATTTTGATGCTCACGCGGTAGTGGTCCTGAGCGGGCAAATCAGAAAGCGAGTAGTTGCGCAACAGGGCTGGGCCTTCGGGCTTCGGTTGCATGCGCAAGACAATAAACTGGCCGGGCAGGGCGGCGACGAGCGGGAGATTATCTGCGGGGATCAGTGTCAGCGAGACGACGCTGAAGCTTTCTTTTTCGATTTGTGATACGCGCAAGGAACGGAATCCCGGCCAGCCGGGCGGCGGACCGCTCGTCGGCGCGAGCCCCGGGTTTCCTCCGACCGGGCCTCCGCTCGTCTCCTGTTGCAGGATCGCTTGAAGAGAGCCCTGCCACCCCTCGCTCAAGGCCGGGATGCGCAACGCGCGCATTAATTGCTCGTGGGTATGGCCGCGCAGATAGAGCAGTGCGTCGATCTCGGCGACGCTCATGTGCTCCGGGCCATCTGCAATCTTTACAATTTCGTCGCCGGCTCCGACCTCGCCCTCTTCCAGCACACGAAAATAAAAACCCGGCCGGTGATGGGCGACCAGCAGGGACGGCATCTGCGGCTCGTCCATGCGGATGCCGACGCGGTAACAGGTGACTCGCGGCTGTGAGACTTCGAATAGAGCAGTGCCGATCCGGTAGCGGTCGCCGATGCACACTTCGTCGTCGGGCAAGCCATCGACGGTGAAGTTTTCGCCAAATTGCCCGTACGAGAAATTGGTGCGGCCGAGTTCGCGCTCCCAGTAACGGTAGGAATCCATCTGGTAAACCATGACGGCGCGGTTCACGCCTCCATGGCCGCCCAAGTCTCCCTGGCCATCGCCATCGATATTCAGCTTTCGGACGATGAGGCGGCCGGCACTGGACTTTTCCAGATGCCCGTGTGGACGGTTTTGCCGCGCCACGCGATGTCGCGCGGCAAACCAATGTTGACCGACACAAGCCGTGCTGCCATGCACCGAATTGTAGCGAAGGACGGGCCTTAAACTCCATCGGCTAGGCTTCGTCCTTGTATTTCTTCAGAAGGCTGCGCGCGATGATGAGGCGCTGCAACTCGTTGGTGCCACCGCCGATCACCACCAGCGGCGCGTCGCGATAGTAGCGTTCCACTGGAAAATCTTTGGAGTAGCCATTGGCGCCCATGATGCGCATGGCTTCGAGCGAAACCTCCGCGGCCGTCTCCGTGGCGAAGAGTTTTGCCATGCCGCCTTCCAAATCGCAGCGCTCGCCGCGATCGCGCTTGGCACAGGCTGACTGGATCAGCAGGCGCGAAGCTTCAATGCGAGTAGCCATATCGGCCAGCTTGATTTGAATGGCCTGATGCTCGGCGATGGGCTTGCCAAATGTGGTGCGGCGCTGCGCGTAACGAATCGCCTCTTCGAAAGCGGCGCGCGCGATTCCGAGGCCGCGCGCGGCCACGTTGATTCGCTCGGCTTCAAGACCGGTCATCACCTGCTTGAAACCTTGACCCTCGATGCCGCCGATCAGGTTCTCCACAGGCACGGGGAAATCGGCGAAATGCAGCTCGCAGGTATCCACGCCTTTATATCCGAGCTTCTCGAGATCGCGGCTGACCGTCATGCCCGGCGCACCTTTTTCGATCACGAAAGCGCTCATTCCTCGATGCGCGGGCTGCGCGCTGGAATCGGTTTTGGCGAGAAGGAGAAATGTGTTTCCGTGACGCGCGTTGGTGATCCACATTTTGGAACCGTTGATGCCATACATGCCGCCATTGCGCGTTGCCGTGGTGGTGATGGCCTGCAGATCGGTGCCGGCGTTTGCCTCCGTCAAACAAATACCGCCGCGCTTTTCTCCTGTGGCCATCGCGGGCAGAAACTTTCTCTTCTGCTGATCGGTTCCGAAGCGAGCAATCACGTCGCACATCACGGTATGGGTTCCGACCACACCGGAGAGGCCCAGCCAGCCTCTCGCGATTTCTTCGCAGATTATCGCGAGGGTGGACGTTTCGACGTTCGCGCCGCCGAACTCTTCAGGGACGTTCAGCCCGAAGAGGCCGATTTCCTTCATTTGCGCAACCAGCTGGTGCGGGTATTCGTCGCGATGCTCCATGGCGGAAGCGACCGGAATCACTTCTTTCTCGACGAACCGGCGGACGGTGTTGAGGATCAATTCGCGCTCGTCACTGGGCGGTTTTGCTTTCATCTCGCCTCCCTCGGAGAGTGGCCGCATGTTTTGGAGGTTCTGGTATAACTCAAAACCGCGTTCAATTGGCGGTTTGCGTTGAGGCAGGATCGAGCGACGTCGACGATCACGCGGAGGTGGCTACATCGAAGAGAGATTCCTCGACTGCGCGTCCCGGCGCTTCGCGCAAAAGAAAAAGCGCGGGACGCTCCGCTCGGAATGACGGCGCAAGGCGGCGCCCGTAGGAAAGGGTCTCGTCGTCTGAGAGCGAATGATGACCACGCGAAGCCGGGGCTAAGCCCAATCGAAATTGAGGCGGGATTTGGCCCCTGCTAAAGCAGGGGACTTCCACCAGAGAGAGATAAAAGTCTGGCGAGAAGGGCGTAGGCGTGTTATTGAGTTCATCGTGAGAGTGGAATTTGAGGAGAAGCGAAAGATGAGCCTTTGGCGAAATGGAATCCGAGCGTTGCTGTTTGTGGTTGGCGCGCTTTTGGCGACTTCGCTCGCAGCCAGCGTAGCGATGGCCCAGGTGCCCGCGAACATCGAGTCTGAATTGGTGAAGATGGGGCATATCGTCGATCCACCGTGCACGGCGAAGCTGTACCGGCCGCTGATGCCCGCGAACGACATCACGAGCGACAAGACGCCCTTGTATCCCGGAATCACGGTGCTGCGGGATCAGTCCTTTGGCCCCAGTCCGATGGACGTGGTGGATATTTTCACGGCGGATAAAGGGCCGGCTTCGCGGGGAGTACTGATTTATGTCCCCGGGGGAGTGGGCAACAAAATTGAAATTCAAGACAAGGAAGCGAACGCGTTCTACGACAACATTGGAAGATGGGCGACGAAGAACGGCATGGTCGGCGTCCTGATGCAACGCCACGCGAGCCCAGGCTGGGATGGCGGCGCGAAGGATATTTCGGCGATGCTCCAGTGGGTGGAAGCAAACATTCCCAAGTATCACGGCAATCCAGACCGCATGTTCATCTGGGCTCATTCGGCCGGCAATATTCCGCTCGGAACCTACATCGGCCATCCGGACCTCTGGGGACCCAACGGAGTGGGGGTGAAGGGAGTGATCTTCATGTCGCCGGCGGAATTTGATGTCGCGCCGCTGAAGCCGCCGCCAGTTGGCGGGTCGAATCCGATGTCGATTTTGGCCGGCGCCGGAAAAACTTGTGGCGTGAAGGGAGGAGCTTTCAGCGCTGAAGGCGCGCTGCCGGGCCGCGCTGCGGGTCAACCGGGCGGGCCGCCGACTGCGGGAGGTCCTGGCGGATTTGGCCCACCGGTTGACGCGGCGACTCAGTTGGCCCGGTCGAACCTTCCGGAGCTGAAGAAAACTTCCGTGAAAATCATGCTGGCCAATGGGACTCTAGACATCGGCGCCGATCCCTCGGTGGACGGAGGATTGATGCCGTTCAACCGGCTACTGCACGACGAGCTTTGCAAGGAGGGCCCGGGGCATTGCCCGACGCTGCTGCTCGCGAAGGGCGAGAGCCACGTGTCCATCGTGTTTTCGATAGATACTGCGGACAAGGCGGTTTCGGGCCCGATACTCGCGTGGATGAAGGGGATTAAGTAACTTCAAGAAGCCGCCGATCAAGGTCCTAGCGGCTGCTAACTTAAGAGGACTTGGATACCGGGGGCGCCTCAGAAGCGTCCGCCAGCGGTAGCCATACTTGAAAGCGCGTGTCGCCTGGTTTCGAGCTGACCTGTACATCGCCCCTGTGCTTTTTCACGATTCGTTGGACAGTGTCGAGGCCGAGGCCGGTACCTTCACCGACCCCTTTTGTGGTGAAAAAAGGCTCGAAAATATGTGGCATTACATCGGGCGGAATTCCCGCACCATTATCGGCGATCTCCACCACAACGCTCTTGTCTTCGCGGTAGGTTCGAATTCGAAGCTCGCCTTTGCCATTCATAGCGGCGACAGCGTTGTCGATCAGGTTGGTCCAAACCTGATTTAGCTCACTCCCAAATGAATCCACAAGCAGAGGAATCTTCTGATAATCGCGCCGCACGTTGACTCCCTGCTTGAGCTTGTGGTTCATGATGACCAACGTAGTTTCCAGACTTTTCACGATATCCACATTTTGCAGGGGCGCTTGGTCCATGAATGTGTATTCCTTGATCGCACGGACCAAGTCGGAGATGCGCGACAGTGCCACTCTCGATTTCGTTAAGCAACGTCGCCACTTCCACGGACGCCGCGATCCTGACGAGCGCCGCTCGCGCAGTCGCTGGCTCAAGAGTTGCGAATAGAGACTCCAGCGCCTCGGGCTTCACATTCCTACGCGCCAATTCGGCCGCCATCTGCCACAAGTCGTTCTGCCCGTGACTTCGCAAAAGCGAATCAATCTGGTCCTCAAGGTCGCTCATGGCCAGCGGATCAGATGGAACTTCGCCGCTTTGCACGAACGACGCCTCTAATTTCTCGATTTCGGCTTTCTGGGGAGCGGTCAGGTCACGCCTGCCCAATTCGTGGCTGGTGTCCTTGATTCGTTTCAGCGCGTCCCGCAACTGGCTCGCAGCGCGTTTGGCGGCGGAGGCTGGATTATTGAGTTCATGCGCGAGCCCGGCCGAAAGCTTTCCCAAAGAAACCAGTCGGTCGCGCTGTTGCTCTCGCCGTGTGGTCTCGCGAATTCTGTCTGACATCAGACCCACGAGGCGCTGCGTCAATTCCGGCATCTTTTGTACGAGATCGGGAAACTTCGAAGCTGGAAAGCGCAGCACGCGGCCATCGGTGAGCGCCCGTACCCCCACGGTAAACTGCTTCATTCTCGAAAAGGGAGCAGGCCGGTGACGGCGCCCGGTTGTACCGTGATTACAACCGTTTCACCGCCGATTTCGCCCCTCGCCTGAATTTGTCCCTCAAGGATGACGAACATCGCATCCGCGGGATCATCCGCGTGGAACGGCATGTCGCCTTCCTTCATTTGCATCTCTTGCGACTGGCTTAGAAACCACTCAATCTGATCGTCAGGCAGGCCAGTGAACGCCGGCACGCGAAGCAGTTCCGATTTGTCGACCATTTATACCTTGCTCAAATATTGATGGATGAATTGCACAGCTACCGACCCCTCGCCGACCCCGGAAGCGACTCGTTTCACGGAGCCGTGCCGTACATCACCGACCGCGAAAAGACCGGGAATGTTTGTCTCCAGCAGAAAGGGATCTCGATCGGGCGCCCAATCCTTGGGGCGCTTTCCCTCGCGTATAAGATCGGGGCCAGTAAGAATGAACCCATAATCGTCGCGCTCGACGAGGCCCGCGAGCCAGTCCGTTCGCGGCAGCGCTCCGATAAAAATGAACATCGAAGTCGCCGGAACGCGCTCGATCTTGTTGGTATCGGAGCAAAGGAAGGAAATTTCCTCCAGGTGCGTATCGCCGTGTACCTCGGCGACGCTGGCATTCGGCCAAAGCTGAATGTTCGGCGTCTCTTTGATTTGGTCGATCAAATACTGCGACATGGTGCTCGACAGAGAGCCGCCGCGCACCGCAATGACGACACGCTCGGCATACTTTGCGAAATTCATCGCCGCTTGACCAGCGGAATTCGCCCCGCCCACCACGTAAACGATTTCACCCTTGCAGGAAAGCGCTTCCGTGGCGCCGCCTCCGTAATAGACCCCGGCGCCCTGTAGACGCGCGACTCCAGGCGCTTCGAGGCGCCGCCACTGTACTCCAGTCGCGATCATCAATGCATGACAGGAGATTTCGCTTCCATCCGCCAGTTTGATAATGCGGTAAGGCCCTTCGATCCGGACGCCGCACGCTTCTTGCGGAGAGAGAATTTCCACTCCAAAACGCTGCGCCTGCACCACGGCCCGGCGCGCTAGATCGCCGCCGCTAAGGCCGGTTGGAAATCCAAGGTAGTTTTCGATGCGCGAACTCATGCCCGCCTGACCACCAGGCGCTTCTTGCTCGATCATCACCGTGTGCAGACCCTCCGACGCACCATAGACAGCGGCAGCCAGTCCCGCCGGTCCGCCGCCCACAATTGCGAGGTCGTAAAAATTCGTTTGCGCCCGTGTGCGCAATCCTACTTTTTGGGCCACGTCCGCCGGCACGCTCTCGAGAAGTTTGGTGCCGTCCGGGAAGAGCACTATGGGCAAGTTCACAGCCTCTGGTCCCAGGGCCGCCAAGAGGCGTTTCGTTTCAGGGTCATTGGCGGAGAGTTCGGCGTCAATCCACTGATATGGGACGTGGTTGCGCGCCAAAAAGTCACGCATCGCATACGACTGCGGCGACCACCGTGTGCCTAATACTCGAATTCCCTCGAACTTTGGCCTGAACGAAGCTCGCCAATCGTCGAGCAGATCATCTAATTGCGGGTATAGATGCTCGGAGGGAGGATCCCACGGCTTCATAAAAAAGTAGTTGATGCTGGCTTCGTTGATGGCGGAGATCGCAGCGTTCGTATCGGCGTAGGCAGTGAGCAATGCGCGCTTCGCCTCGGGGAAGATACGCATTCCTTCCTGTAGAAAAGCAACGCCATCCATATGGGGCATACGCTGATCGGCAAGAAGCAGCGCCACGCTGTCGTTCCTCAGCTGTAGCTGCTTTAAAAGATTCAACGCCCCTTCCGGAGAATCCGTTCCAATGACGCGGTATTCAGAGCCGTACTTCGAGCGCAGGTCACGCTCGATCGCGCGGAGGACGTCGGAATCGTCATCGACACTCAGCAAGACTGGCTTCGCCACGATCGATCCTCGTTTTGGTGCAGGAAGTAATTGTAGACTTCTGGGACGCCTGGACAACAACCTTATGAGATGAACGGACTCCGGTTTGGTCGCAGGTAGATTTCACGGATGATGCTCCGACTGGTCAGCGAATTCGGAGCCGCGGGCTTAACCTCGCTAGAAGTTCAGAAAATCTAGACCCTTATGCCTACCGCACGGAGCGGCCAGCATCGATGAATTAGATCAGATCAAAACCGGCAAAGAAATAGGCGATTTCGAAGGCGGCGGTATCCGGAGCGTCTGAGCCGTGCGTGCAATTGTACTGGATGCTGGCGCCAAGCTCCTTGCGAATTGTGCCGGGCGCGGCTTTGGCTGGATCGGTGGCGCCCATGGTATCGCGCCATTTCGAGATGGCGCTTTCGGCTTCGAGAACCATGACCACGGCCTTTCCCGAACTCATGAATTCCGTCAGTTCGCCGAAAAACGGCCGGGCGCGATGAACGGCGTAGAAACCTTCCGCTTCTGATTTGGTGAGTCGCAGCGACTTGATGGCGACAATCTGAAATTTTGCCGCGTGGATGCGCGTGAGAATTTCGCCGGTAAGCGCCCGGCCCACCGCATCAGGTTTGATGATTGCGAGCGTACGTTCCACCGCCATTCGATATTTCCCCCGAGGTCGATTTCAGGTTCTGTTCACGTAGAAACGCGGACTATTGTAAGGTCCCTTGAAGGAAAAGTGCACCGCGAAAACTTGGCGCTCGACCGCGAATCGTCTTTTCATCGAGGGAGTTCTAACGCTGGCAAGCTGAAAGTGCCGCCGACAAGTTGCTCATGGGGCTGCGTGCGCAGAGAAGGCCTTGGCGCCCATGTTTGAAAATTCAAAGCGCAGAATCCAATCACTTCCAGTCCCAGGAGCCGGCGCGAATTTCCATTGCCGAGCCGCATGCTGGGCCAGCTTTGCAAAATACTCGCTTGGCCCCGGCGAATCGATTGTCGCCTCCGATACGTCTCCAGAGGGAGACACGCTGACCCGGACACTGACTCTCACGGTGCCCCGGATCGTATCGAGAGCGCTTTGCGGCGCGTCTGGAATGACTCGGTGAATCACATCTTCGCCCGAGGCCGCGGTCACCGGCGCACCGGCTGGCTTCTTGGGCTGAGCGGGTGCAGGAGCAGCCGGAACACGGTCGACGTTCTTCTTTTCGTTGCTTGCAGATTCATTGTTCTCTGGGGCAGTAGTGTTTTTAACCTGCCCGGGTTCCGGCGACATTGTTTTAGTCGTGGCGGTGGGTTCAGGCCGCGCTTTGGACCCACTGTTGAAAACTTTCAGGCCTACGACAGCTATTACGATCAGTAACAGAACGAGAGCGGCCGGAACGAGATAACGCGGCCGCGCGGACATGTGACGTTGTTCGATCGGCTGCTGCAATTGGGGCATTGCCGCTGCGGGATTGAGACGCGAGGCAATGTCACTGACTGTCCATCGCCGCTTCGGATCACGGTGCAGACACTGACGCGCTATATCCAGAAGCGGAGCTGGCAGGGTATTCGGCAGAGCAGGATCCTCCTGCGCATTTCTGTCCCAGATCGGCAGACGTTGCGTGACAGCCTCTACCAGCGTCATGCCAAGGGACCACACATCGCCCTCGGGTGAGGCCACCCCTTCGGGCGGATCGTATGGCCCCGGATTGCCGACCGGATCGCCTGCGCGGCGGAGGCCGTCGCTCGAAAGCTTCAGCTGATCGCCGCAAGCCATGATATTCGGTGGCTTTATGCGACCGTGTATGGAACCCTTTGCGTGAATATGTGCGATGGCATCCAGCGCAGGTTTGAGCACCTGGATTGTCTCGGCGTCCGTCAGCGGCCGCTGAGGAATAATTTGCGACAGATCCTCGTCGGCACGCTCCATTACGACATACACGAGCTTGACGTCGCCGATTTTGCAACGTCCCGCCTGAAATAATTGGATGAGGTGAGGATGAGACAAAACTGTGGCAGCGAGGCGCCAGGAATCTAGCTGACGTTCCGCATCCGGCGCATTTTCCGGGATCAGCTTGATGACGGCGCTTTGAGGCTCTCGATCGTCGTAGTCTGTCAAAAAGACGGCACTATGCTCCGAGCCGCCCAGATATCGGCGCAGGCAGAATTTTCCGTTGACCGACTGTCCTACCCACTGTTCCCAGGTCTCGGTCATGGGCACCTTTGCGAGCTCGTCTTGGTATTGTTGGCTCATACGCGCCAGGTTCCAAGAAGGAAATTTCGCGGGCGTTCACTACTTGCACGCCGCAACGGTTCCTCAATCTAAGGGCCTTGATCCGATTCGCAACTTGCTCATCACGGCGCACCGCCGGCAATCGGCGAAGGGACCACCGCCACCTTCTTCAATTGCTCAAGCTGAGCCTGAACTTTCGCCCAGTCCTTTGGCTTTCGCTTAGTCGCATAGGGAGCCTCCGGATGCCCGTAGAATTCCAGAAGCTCGGCTAGGACCCCGGGAGATGCGCCATTGAAATTCCGCTTGGCCAGGGCCTCGAGCAGTTTCGCGTGTGTCACATCGTTAAGCCGATATTTTCCCGGCACTGGTATTTCGCCAGTGTCAAAGTTTTCATTAGGCAGATCTAGTTGGCCGGCCCCTACGTTGGTCAAGAGTTGCCTGTAGCGGTCTAAAGTCGTGTTGAAGCTCTCTTCGAATAACTTTTCGGCCTGGGGCGTTGGTGTTTTGAGTTCCAGCACTTTCAGGGGACCGATCTTTGGAAGAATGCGAACGAGAAAAGCAAGAAATCTTTCGCCAAAAGTGGGCGGATAATATTGTGTTCCCCAGTTCTTTTGATAACTCGCGAGAGAGAGATTGTAGAGAAATTTCTTTTTTGTGATGCCGGGCTGGTCCTTCATGATGTCATCTTTCTTAAGGCTCCAAGCGACGCGCGTCGCCTTGGGAATAAGCTGGCTGACGTCGTGACGGTATGAACCGAGTACTTTGTCCTCGTCGGTAAGAACGCTCTTCAGATCCAAACCGTAGGTTTCCTGAAAGGCCTGCTCCAGCAGAGGGACAGAGACTCCGAAGCCGATGAAATCGTGGTAACTATCGGGAGCATAACGTCCACGCGCGACTTCCAAAACGTCGAACCCGAATTCCGTTTTCACGTGAGCGAGGTGGTCTTCTTCATACGTGACTGCGTCGCCGTATTTCCTTTTCAGCTTGGGATAAAGGAGGGGGACTGCGCGATTTACGCCGAGGGGATGCCCTTCGTTGTCCGCGGCGTAGTGTGCGAGCGCGCCAAGCGCAAACGCGTAGCCGTCAAGGTCCTTGGAATCGCGCAGCAGTGCCAGGACGAAGTCTCCGCTCCGCACATAGTGCGTCAAGTCGCTGAAGAAGAAACTTCCGTGCGGGTAATATCCCATGTCCTGGATGATGGCACCGCCATATGCATAGCCGTGTGCTTCTTTCAGCTCTTCCTTTGTGGCATCGGGAAAACGCTTCAATAGTAACGGGCGTATGTTGTCAGCCCACACGCTATCAATAACCGCTTCATGCGCAAGGACAGCGTAGGCCGCACTCTCGATAGGGGAGCCCAAAGACAGCATAAGCACGATGATGACAGCGAGAGTCCTCACAAGGAATTCGCCGCGGAGCTTGATCCTGGTCATTGCAACCTCGTTTTGATCTTAGCTCGCTTCTATCTTCTTAGGATTTCTTTCTCACCCCTAAACGGCGACCATGGAGGACTGCAGTGCATTGTTTTTCGCAGTGGCCGAAAGGCGGCGTTCAGGCGGGCGAACCCGCTCCACCGACTTGCCGGTAAGCTCCAAAGGATTCGTGCAAGTACTAAAGTCCCAGAAAACCTGGGGGTACCAATGGGAACAGAATCCGAACCGTCGTTCCATTCGCCCGTCCGCTCAACCCTGGCAAAAAGGAGCCAGGAAAGCGGCCCCGGTAGCCTTGGAAACGAGGACCGTCGCGGGAGGATTGCATGCGTTGTCCGCAATGTGAATGGCCCGATATCGGCAAAATGCCAGCAGGGGTGCGGCTGATAAAGCACAACGGCAAGACCGTTCTGCTCGGACACTTAATGTACGTCTCCGTAGATAGCGCTCTATGTTCCATCTGCGAAGACATGAAATCCGCAGTGGAGTCCAGGCCGTGGTTTCATGAAGCGCATCGCGAATATCTCGATCAAGTTAAGGTCAAAAAGCGCATTCTGCGGGGGACCTAAAAACGCCGCAAGGCTTAGCTCTTTTCGGTCTCCTGATTTCCTAGACTGTGTGTCGGGAATTCTGCTCGCGCAGCCCTACCATTCCCTAGCCGGCACGAGCAGCTTTTTGCGCTTGGAACGCTTTGCACGGGCACGAAACGCGATCCATTTTTTTGGGGTCTGGGTTGGGCCGTAGGACGGTGCAGCCGTACGTTCTGTGCAATGATTGCGGATGTCCGCAAACGCACATTTCATCCCGAACCATAATTGCCTCCTGCCGCAGTTTATTTGGGTCGGCAGGTAGTGCAATCAGGTATTATCCCTACACGATCTTACGCCCTGCGAAGCGTGACCACGTGTGATCCACCAGATGTCAGCGCATTGATCGCGACTCATTGTTAATTGTGACGTCCCCTGTAAACCCATGCGGCTTCTCCGTTTGCAACCTCGATGAGTAGTCCAAATGCGTTCTCGCGGCGCGGCCACGCGACGGCCACCTCATTCCTGTTGTTCCCAGACGCGGAACCGTAGCCCGCCGCGCAAAGCCCTGAGTCGCTGGAAGCTGAAGCGGGATGCGTGGTAAGTTTGGCCCATCTATCGTGTAGGAGCGTTCAACCATGGCTCGGCTGAGCTTCCCTTTCTCCCGTTCAGTTTGTGGCTGGTTGTTGCGGAAAATCCACAAGTCGATTGGCCATCCCCGTGTGCGGCTCCAAATAGGGCGAGACCAAGCATTCCCGCCCGCAGTTAGCGATATCTTGGCAACAGTAAAAATTGCTAACCGCCGGACGCTTGCAGCCTTGGCCCTGAGTCCCGAGATCGGGTTCGGCGAAGGCTATAGCGCGGGGCGAATTGAAGTGCAGGGCGATCTTGTCCGGTTTCTGGAGGCTGTTCTGGAGTCGATCCGAGATGGCAACGCGATCGGCTGGTACTCCAAGATAGTCTCGCGATGGCTTGACCGAGCGCAGGCCAACTCGCTTCGCGGGTCGGCCCGAAATATTCGGCATCATTACGACCTGACCGCCGATTTTTACAAGCTGTGGCTGGATCCCCAATTGGTCTACACCTGCGCTTACTTCCCCGAGCCGTTCTCCACTCTCGAGCAGGCGCAAGTCGCGAAGATGGACCACGTCTGCCGCAAGGTTTGGCTCCAGCCCGGCGAACGGGTTGTGGAGGCGGGTTGCGGTTGGGGGGCGCTCGCTCTTCACATGGCCAAGCATTACGGAGTCAGGGTTCGGGCCTTCAACATCTCGAAGGAACAAATCTTTATTGCTCGCGAGCGCGCAAAGCAAGAAGGGCTGGAACACCAAGTGGAGTTCATCGAGGATGACTACCGGAACATCAGTGGACGCTGCGACGTCTTTGTTTCCGTCGGGATGCTGGAGCACATCGGGACTCAAAACTACGAAAATCTAGGACGTGTGATCCATCGGACCATCGGCGATGCTGGACGCGGAATTCTCCATTTTATCGGGCGGAATTTTCCGCACTCGTTCAGTCCTTGGATTCGAAAACGCATCTTCCCGGGCGCCTGCGCGCCGTCTTTGGCCCAAGCCATGGCAGTCTTTGAGCCTTGTAATTTTTCCGTGCTGGACGTTGAAAATCTGCGAAGCCACTACATCCGGACTCTCGAATTGTGGCTCGATCGGTTCGAGCGCTCTTGGGACAATGTCGTGAAGTTGGTCGGTACGGAAACAGCCCGAGCCTGGCGCTTATACCTTGCGGGTTCCGTGGCCGCGTTTCGTGTCGGCAATCTGCAATTGTTTCAGGTGGTTTTTGCCGGCGCGAAGTGCCAAAAAGTTCCTTGGACTCGCGCTTACCTTTATTCCGAGAAACAGGTCGAAGAAAAGGACCCTGAATGGATTCGTGCGATGTCCTGATCGTCGGCGGAGGACCTGCTGGATCTTCGTGCGCTTGGAAATTGGCGCTCGGCGGCCTCGACACGATCATCCTCGACAAGAGCCATTTCCCGCGGCACAAAAGTGTGCGGCGGATGGATCACACCCGCCGTTCTCAGCGAACTCGATATAGAACGGGGCCAGTATGCTTTGGGGCGCACTCTTCAGCCCATCACTGGATTTCGCACCAGCACGATGGGCGCTCGCGCGGTTGAGACCACTTACAATAAGACGATCAGTTATGGGATACGCCGGTGTGAATTTGACGACTACCTGCTGAAGCGATCGGGCGCTCGGTTTTACTGCGGAGCCGGTCTGGCAAGCATTGAACGATCAGGGGAAACATGGATCGTGAACGGTGAAATCCGCGCTCGAATCATCGTGGGTGCGGGGAGCCATTTCTGTCCGATCGCTCGATTGCTGGGTGCCGACGCCCGCAAAGAGGTCGCAGTGGTTGCTCAGGAGACAGAATTCGAAATGAGTTTGTCCGAACGCGCAGCTTGCTCGATTCGTGGCGAAGTGCCCGAACTGTACTTTTGTTCGGACATGAGAGGTTACGGCTGGTGCTTTCGAAAGGGCGATTTCCTCAATATTGGTTTGGGAAGGCTCGATGCGCACGGCCTCCCGAAGCATGTCTCCAATTTCCTGCGGTTCCTCAAGAACAAAGGAAGGCTCGGCTTTGATGTGCACACCCCAATTGCCGGGCATGCCTACTTGCTCCTTCGCGACATGCGCCACAAGATTGTTGACGATGGTGTGTTGCTGACGGGCGATGCGGCTGGTCTCGCCTATTCGCAGAGTGGCGAAGGCATCCGTCCAGCGATTGAATCGGGCCTGATGGCCGCGGATGCCGTTCTCGCTGCAAACGGAGAATACAGCGCGGCGAACCTGGAGAACTATCGCACACGGCTTGGATTGCGCTTCGGCGAGTCCCAGGGCGGCTGGGCCGTGGCGATGGGTAGCCGGCTTCCCATCGAGCTGCTCAGTGCGATTTCGAGACGACTCTTGGCGAACCGCTGGTTCTCGCGCCACGTCGTTCTAGACGATTGGTTTCTTCACGTCGAAGAACCCGCACTCAAAGCTCTGATCCCGGTCGCCGCGCCTTGAGATTCGTCGGCGCGTATATGCTTTCCGCGAAGTACCGATACCAATGACCGAGGGCGAGCAGTTCCAACCCACTAGCGATCAATCTCTCTTGGTTTCCTTCGGACAGCAAGTCACACTCGATGCCCATGAGTGCGTCAGGAAACTGCTGCGTCTGCTCGAGTTGAAACCGGTCCCCGGCATTCGAAATCTTCATCCAGCGTATTGCTCCGTTCTTGTCGACTTCGATGCCCTGAAATTGCGGCACGCGGAATTGGAAGCGATTCTGCGGAGTTATCTCGGGCGTCTGGGGACTGTGAACCTTCCAAATCCTCGACACATGGAGATCCCAACCTGTTACGGAGGGGAGTTTGGTCCAGACTTGAGCGACGTAGCTGCCCTACACGGAATGACTCCGGCGCAAGCCATCGAATTGCATGCTTCGGTTACCTACGTCGTTTACTTCCTGGGTTTCGTCCCCGGATTCGCGTATCTCGGTGAATTGCCCGAAGAGCTGGCGACGCCGCGTTTGGCCAGCCCTCGCCGGAGCACGCCGCCTGGCAGCGTAGGCATTGCGGGCAACCAGACGGGCGTATATCCGTTTGCAGTGCCCGGCGGCTGGCGACTGATTGGCCGTACTCCGATAGCGATGTTTCGACCGGACCGAAAAAACATGAGTTTTCTGTCGATCGGAGATCGGGTGCGCTTCACTCCTATATCCGTCGACCGTTTCGCGGCGCTGGAGAATGCATGAGCGCGATACAGGTCCAAACGCCGGGTCTGCTCACCACGGTCCAGGATCTGGGACGAGAGGGCTTTGGTCCCATTGGCGTTTCGCCATCAGGCGCCGCTGATCCGATTTCACTGCGCCTTGGAAACCGGCTTGTTGGGAATGTGGAAAATACCGCTGGACTCGAGATGACGCTGCTCGGCGGCACATTTCGTTTTTCGCAGGGAACCATTCTCGCGCTGACAGGCTCCGATTTCGGCGCGACTCTTGATGGCGTCGCCGTCGCTCTGGGCACATCCTTTGAAGTTGCGCCTGGCCAAACGCTTCGTCTCGGTCCCACGCATTCGGGGGCGCGCTGCTATTTATGCGTTCAGGGCGGAATCACCGTGCCGCCTTTTTTGCGAAGCGCTTCGACGCACATCCTCAGCGGGCTGGGTGGCTTCAGTGGCCGGCCGCTCCGAGAAGGTGATTTGCTGCACATCGGGCCCGTGACCAGGCCTTTCCGCAAGAGAACAATCGGTCCCCGCCTATCCGAGCATCTTTCATGTCGCAAAATCTTGCGTGTCACTCCCGGCCCGCAGGTTGACTGGTTTTCCGAATCGTCGCTGCGGTTATTCTACGAGGCTACGTATCGCGTTGCCGAACAATCCAACCGCATGGGCCTTCGCCTGGAAGGAGCGTTGGTATCACCGCATGGCGACAGGCAGATGGTCACGGAAGGTGTTTCCCTCGGCGCCGTTCAGGTGCCGGGTGGAGGCTCGCCCATTATCTTGTTTGTCGATCAACAAACAACGGGCGGTTATCCCAAGATCGCGAACGTGATTTCTGCCGATCTTCACCTCGTGGGACAGCTTCGTCCTCGCGACGAGATCCGATTTGAGCAGGTTACTTTGGAAGCCGCACGATCGTTGCTCATCGAGCTGGAGCAACTGCTGGCGTCTCGGGAGTCAATTCTGGAATGAAACGCATCGACCTGAACTGCGACATGGGCGAAATCCCGGAGGCCATTTTCGACGGCACCCAGGAATCGTTGATGCCCCATCTCACGTCGGCCAGTATCGCCTGCGGGGGACACGCCGGCGATGCGCGAACCATGAAAGCGACTATTGAGCAGGCGCTTCGTTGGAATCTGGCGGTGGGCGCGCATCCCGGATATCCGGATCGAGCGAATTTTGGCCGCTTGGAATTGAACCTGCCGCCGCACGCAATCGCGGATTCCGTATTCGAGCAAGTGCGGTCTCTCGCCGAAATTGCCGCCGACTGCGGCGCCACTGTGACCTACGTCAAGCCGCATGGCGCGCTCTACAATCAGGCGGCAACGAATCGCGTCTTGGCCCAAGCGATTGCCGATGGCGTCGCGTCTTGGAGCCGGGGCATCACAATCGTGGGCCTGGCTGGATCGCTGATGCTGGATGTCTTTCGAGAGGCTGGCTTCGCTGTTTGTGCGGAAGCGTTTGCAGACCGGCGGTACGAAGCTGATGGCACTTTGCGCTCGCGAAAATTTGAAGACGCGCTGATATCCGATCCGGCGGAGACAGCGCGGCAGGCATTGAGCATCGCAGAACGGGGGATCGTTATTGCCTGCGACGGAACGGAAATCGTCGTCAGCGCGCAGACCATCTGCCTGCATGGGGACACTCCGGGTGCGCCGAGAATTGCCGCGACGGTGGGCCGAACCCTGCGAGACGCTGGCGTTGAACTAAGGCCGTTCTCGTGATGACCGGTATTTGGCGCTGCGTTCTAGGAAGTTGGTCCGGCCAGAATTAATTTCCTCGGTTGCGCTTCACGTTGGCTGTACTTGCCGAGAAACACAAACTCGGCGACGCTAATGGCAGCAATCATCGCCATCATGTACCACCCCGCAGCGAAACCTCCGGTCCAGTCGCGCAAAGCTCCCAGCATCTGCGGTCCGAGATACCCACAAACTCCTGCTCCCAAACTTACGATCCCCATCACATTACCGGTCTGGCGTCCGCGCAAAACATCAGCGGCAATACCGTATATCTGGTTCGTCGCAGCAAATCCAATACCCAGAATCGACCCTGCGCCAATTCGAAAGATCAGAAGATGGCTTGAAGTCATCGCCAGGCACGAGGGAACCAGGAGAGTCATCAGCACTCCCATTACGACCCATTTGTTGTATCGGTCCATGAGGTACCCAACAATAAGGTTGAGAAATATTGCAGCTAGATATCCACTGCTGATAATCCACGACGCGGACAGGGCGTCCAGCCTGAATATTGACGCAGCCGCCGACGGAACAAAAAAAGTCACACTGAACGACGGCATGCCGACCAATCCGAAAAGCAGCGCCAAGGCCCATACCACAGGCACGCGGAATGCGCTTGGCGTGCCGACGCCGCTCGCGCGAGCTTCACCGATGGAATGAACTTCCGCACGCCTCAAGTCTGCGGCCGGATCCCGGTAGAAGATCGCGACTACCGCGGCGCCCAAAAGCGCAGCGAAACTGAATGCGCGAATGCCTTCCCGCCAACCCAAAGCCTGCCCAATGGAACTTCCGAACGGCGCTCCGATCACAGACGCGAGAGACGACATAGCGCCGACCACTCCCATCGTTCGCCCTCGCAGGGCAGGCGGGCACGTCAGCCCCACGGCCGTCAGTACGCAGACGAGCGCAAAGCGATAGCCCGTGATCCAGAGTCCGCGCCCGAGGAATGCCTCGGTGAAGCTGCCAGCCGCGCTCAGCGCAACCAGTCCTAGCGCCACCACCACCAAGCCGGCAATCAGGACTCGCTTTTCTCCAAAATACTTCGCCGTTAATCCGGCCGGCACGCTCAAAATAATTGCCAGGAGCCCGTATATTCCTGTGAAGAGGCCTATCTGCGAATAGGACATCCCAAACGCTTTTTGAATATGCGGCAAGAGTGGCGCAAAACCGAGGCTCGAGATTTGCAGTGCCATCATGCCGAAGAGCGTGGCCACGAATGGCACGATCCACTTCTTGCTTACTGGCGCTTCCATCACAAGCGCTCCTCAATGAAACGACTCACACGTTCGATCATTTCCGCAGCGTTCCAGTTTCGAGGGTCGACCATGTCCGCGAACACCGGCAGAGCAGGAATGCCCGCCCGCTCGAGTGCGCGCTCAATGAAGCGGTTGCCCATTGCGGATGGTTTTGTGCCCAGCGGAGTTAGTACCAACGCTCCGTCAATGCGATGCCGTTTAGCCTGGTCCACGATCCACTCATTTGCCCAAGGCGGAAGATGAAGTTGTTCGTTCATGCTCACGGTGCGGCTCGCCAGGGCTAGCAGGGGATCTTCGAGTCCGTAGCGGATATAGCCATCGGGTCCAAACGCCAGATACATGGACCACACAAACACAGCACCGTACTTCTCTTCGAACGCAGTATAGAAATCCGTGTCGTGCCATAATCCCGCGCCGACCCACATGAGCCGCCGTCGTTCTCCGGTGCACGCCGCGATGTCTGCTTCGACGCGGGACTTCACTTCATCCCGAAACTTCTTCGCATGCCCGACGGCCCAATCGCTGCCTCGGAGCCATTGTGCCGCCATCACGTTAGTGATCTGTTCGTTCATGCGCACGGGAGTTTTTGGCGCCTTGCAGATCAGCTCCCGGACTTCCTCAAAATATTCCTCCTGCCGGTTCACCCCTTCCATTACTGTCCGAAGGGCATCCGCATCGAATTTCCTTCCGGTGATTCGCTCGAGCACACCGATGAGCGCGCGAAACTGTTTCACCGTCAGATCAAGCCGGTGTTGCTCGAATAGCTCGCGCCAACGATGGCGGCTCAGTTCCCACCAGCGCGGCGGCAGGTGCGTAGCCCCGGGGTTATCCAGCGCAAAGAATTCAGTTCCGAACGCTTCCGCCCAGGTGGAGAAAACTCGCTGGATGCAATCGCACGTTAGCCTCGCGGAGAGCAGCGCAGGTTTTGGCAGACCTCCCCAGGGTGCTTGCGCGGGATCACCGGCCAGCGTGCAGGCCATGGACAGGCTGCAATATCGACAGAGGCCGTCGTGAAATCCCATCGAGTTCATCGCATCGAGATAGCTTGGTGCCAGGCGTTTCGCGGCGATCATCGCGGACCACCATTGATTGCTTACCGTCGGCAGGCCCATCACGTGAAAAAGCTCGAATGGCATGTCCGCCTGAAGAATGGCGTAGGGACGGTGATTTTCGAAAACATCGTGGCGCAGTTGTGCGAACCACTGTTTTTGGTACGCACCGGCACTTGCCGTGCACTGTAGTTGTTTCTCAGACATTGTTTCTAGCGTTCCCGAGCCGCCGCTCGCACAAACTGTTCGATGCTCTCGCGCGTTTTCAAACTCAACGCGCCAGCTCCCGCGTCTTCACACACCGCGAGGCTGCGAATCCCAACGCCGTCGAGAAACTGCTTCTGCCTCGGATAATCCCATCCCGCCACGTAATCTTCCGGCGACAGATAAAATACGACGCCATCGACTCCGTTCGTCACGCTGGATTGAAACCATCGATCCGCAGCCTCCGGCGGAAACACGCGCGGACTCGGTGCCTCGAGATAATAGTGCTCAAAAATTGCCTTAAGAACATCGCTGCTGGCATCGATATCAGGGCCCACGCTTCGCGTTCCCCACCAGTCGTCTTCCGCGATCACGACCGCTCCACAAGTTTCAAGCGCCGCGTGCAGCCCTGCGCCATCAAGCGGAGCGCCTTTCACCAAAAGGCGCACAGCGGGCAGCGTCTCGCGGCGCTCGAAATCTTCGGCTGCTTCCAGGGCGAGCATCGTGAATTCCGCGCGAGAAATGGACCAAAAGGGGCCGATCAATCGGAGCGCCTCGGTACCGCTCAACCGCGGGCCCTCGTGCCTCAGCCAAAGGAAGCGGCGCACTGCCGCGCGAGCTGCATTGGACTCGGCGACTGCCTCGCGCAGCGCGTCCGCGCCGATGGGCTGTCCCGTAATTTCCTCCAGTTGCTTCTTCAGCTCGTGCGTTCGCTCGAGTCCGTATTCGCGCGATTCCGGCGACCTGTATGCAGTAGGTCGTAGAGAAAGACTCTCGGCATTCCATCGCGAGGGCGCTCTCGTGCGACCTCGCGTAGATAGAGGAACAGTTTATATTCCTGTTCGGATGTGCGCGGAAGCAAGATCGCGCGTAGAAAGTCGCACTCGCCACTGACAACACTATCGAAAATCTGGCGAATCCGCCCTCGGAAGACATTCGCTTCCATGTATTCGTCAGCCGCAGGAGTCGCGCGCCGGTCTGCGCGGAGCATTAGAGGAAAGCATCCCGCCGCGCGAACCAATTCCCAGGGAATCGTATTGGAAGTTATTCCAATAACCGGCATGCCCGCGCGGTGGGCCTCGAGCGCCTGCGCCATGGGGTTTTCGTAATGCCATGCCAGACGCATGGCCGCGCTCGTTGGCTCGGGCATCAGAAACGGTCAGATGACTTTTCGAGATCGCAACGCTTCGATCTTTTCGCGAGAATATCCCAGAATCCCGCCATACACGGCTTCGTTGTGTTCCCCCAGGGATGGCGCTGGGCGGTCGAATTCCGCGGTCGCGGCCGAGAAGTGAATCGGCATGCCCATTCCGTACACGTCGCCCACGTCGCCGTACTTGGGATGAGCGAGCGGCACCGTTTCGCGGCGGGCGATCACCTGTGGGTCGCGCATCGCTGCGTCGGGATGTCTAACCTCGGCCGACGGCACTCCCGCCAAATCTAATTTCGCGATTGCCTCGGCCGTCGTCATGGAGCTTGTGAAATTCTCAATCAGCACGTTCAATTCATCCGAATTTCTCACCCGCAGATCTCGCGTCGCAAACCGATCGCCCGTTGCTAATTCCGGCCGGCCCATGGCGGTGAAAAGTGACTGAGCAAACAAGTCGGTGGGTGCACAGACGGCGACGAACCCGTCGCGGGTAGGATAAATTCCAAAGGGCGCCAGCCGCGGAACCGTTTGCCCAGTTCGCAGCGGCACGCCGCAACGTTCCAGGATGTCGTAGGATTCGCATGCAACCATCATCGTTAGGGCCCCAAGCATGGAAATGTCCACATGCTGCCCGATTCCGGTGTTTTTTACCTGATGCAACGCGGCGAGGACTCCGATCACTCCGAACAGTGGTGCGCAGAGATCGGCGAACGGCACGCCGACTCGAACGGGGGGATCGTTAGGCTCGCCTGACGTCAGCATCACCCCGCTCAGCGCCTGAATAATGGCGTCCATCGCTTTTCCGGAACCGGGGTCGCCGGCACTGCCGAACCCAGTGATGGAACAGTAGATGATGCGCGGATTGATTTCACGGGCGTACGCGTATCCTACCCCTAATCGCTCCAGCGTTCCCCGGCTGAAATTTTCCACGGCGACGTCTGCTCGGTTGACCAAATCGGCGAAAACGTCTCGCGCTTCGGGAGCCTTCAAATTGAGAGTGATGCTGAGTTTATTCCGCAGCCGATTTAGTGCGGAAATTGAGATGTCGTCTTCGTTCTCGCGGGTTAATGTTGCGCCGTTCCTGCCCAAGTACGGAGCGTTGCTGCGGCAGGTGTCCCCGCCTGCCGGGTTTTCCACTTTGATCACGCGCGCCCCGAGGCCAGCCAGCAGCAGGGTTGCGAACGGACCCGCCAACGCCACGGTCATGTCGAGCACGGTGACGCCTTCGAGCGGCCGCGGCAAACGATTTGGGTTTGAAGGATTACTCATTCGTGGGCTGAAAACGGTCCGCCGGTTCGTCGGATGGCTGAGTCTACATCACTGCTCGACGTTGTGCAGTCGGTTTTGGATCGCAGGCGGTTGAGGCCGCAAGGGAGGCGCTGCGAAACGACTTGAGTTTAAATAGGGCGTCAATAACCAGTGGCGTTGAACCCTACGCGGTCTGTCGTGTCAGTGAATAGTTGCAGCCGTCCGGCTGGCAGGTGTTCGTGTGGGTCCGAATGCTCGAAGACTTTCAGAATTCTGTACGTCGTGGAGCGTTCGGCCGGTATTCGACCGATCGTCCGGATCATGGCGCGCAGTTCGCCAGGTGTGATGCTCTCTCCGAATGTTGCTCCCGCCGATTTCGAGATGCTTTCCTCCATCAATGTACCGCTGAAATCATTGGCTCCCGCTCGGAGGCACTCCAAGGACATCTCGAATCCCATTTTCACCCAAGAAACTTGAATATTGGGGATGTAGCCGCGCAACAGGACTCGCGCCAAGGCATGGACAATCAAATCCTCGTGGACCGAATGTCCTGCGCGCGCATGTCCGTTCCGAAATAACTTGGTTTCCGAGTGGATGAATCCCAATGGCACGAACTCAGTAAAACCTGCGGTCTCTTTTTGAATTTCCCGGAGCAGAAGAATGTGTCTGACCCAATGTTCCGGAAGCTCGGTATGGCCGTACATCATGGTGGAGGTAGACGGAATGCCAATGCTGTGAGCCGTGCGAATTACATCTATCCACTGCCGCACCTTCAGTTTATTTGGACTGAGAGACTTGCGCACGCTGTCGTCCAGGATTTCCGCGGCCGTTCCGGGAATGCTATTTAAGCCTGCATCCTTCAGCATCAACATGTAGTCCCGGAGGGACAGGTGCGTCTTATCGATGCCATAGGTGATTTCCATGGGCGAATAGGCATGCACATGAAGGTCAGGAAGCCGCGCTTTGATCGCGCGGAGGAGTCGCACATAGAAGTACCCATCGAGATCTTTTGGGAGTCCGCCTTGGATACAAACTTCGGTGGCGCCCCGCTCAACCGCTTCGACTGATTTGGCCACAAGCGTATCGACCGAGTGAAAATAGGCATCCGGTGCATCGGCGCTGCGACTGAATCCACAAAACGCGCACCCCACAATGCAGACATTAGTGAAATTTAAATTGCGATTCACCACGTAGGTGATGCGGTCACCCACTTCCCGCCGGCGAAGCTCGTCCGCGACTTTAATCAGAGCCACGAAGTCCTGCCCTTCGACGGTGGCCAACGCCATGCCCTCCTCAAAACCAAGGTCGCTTCCAGCGAGAGCTTTTTCAAGAGCAGCGGCCACCGCTGGAGTGGCGGCGCGCAGCGCACAATCCCAGGGAACATCTTTCCAATTGCGATTGACTTGTTGATTCAGCATTGGCTACTCCGAGCGTACCCATCTTCGCCGCGAATTTTCTGCAGGTGGGGTTGGAGCCGGTCGCTTACAAACTTGGCCCGCGACGAAAATTCAGGGTAAATTGCCAATCGCTCGCGGAGGACGAATCCTTCAGAAGCGGTTCGCGCGGCCAAGGCGGAAATCTGCGGCCAAGCCGCCTCCGGGTTAATGAAGTCCTTGGTGACCGGAGATATGCCGCCCCAGTCGTTGATCCCCGCATCCAGTAATTCCGGATAATCTTGCGAAAGCAGATTTGGAGGTGATTGAATGTTTACGTCGCCTCCGAGTATCAGGCGGGCGACTGCTATGGTGCGCTGCAAATCTTCCTTGGAGGGCTCGGGAGAATCCGCCATGCGAATGTCTGGCTTCGCCCGAAACGGTTGAATGATAACTTCCTGAATGTTGCCGTACTTTTCATGCGCCGAGCGGATCAGCAGCAGCGCGTCGACGCGCTCTTCATTTGTCTCACCGATGCCGATCAGGATGCCGGTCGTGAACGCCATGGACAATTCGCCGGCATTCTCGATCGTTCGAAGACGAAGCAGCGGAACTTTATCGGGGGCGTTCCAGTGTGCGCCTCCGGGGCGAAGCAGCCGGGTGTTGGCGGCCTCAAGCATGAGACCCACACTAATGTTTGTCTCTCGCAGCCGCCGAAGATCTTCGCGAGGCATCAGGCCAGGATTCGAGTGAGGAAGAAGTCCGGTCTTCTCAAGCACCAGTTCGCACATCGCCGCAAGATACTCAAGCGTGCGATCGAAGCCCATGGATTTTAGAAATGCTTTCGCCTCAGGGAACACTCGCTCCGGCTGATCGCCGAGACTGAACAGGGCTTCCTTACATCCCGCACGGCGCCCGGCTTCCGCCACGGCGAGCACCTCGTCAGGTAGCATATACGGCGGCACCCCCGGCCGTGGATCGGCGCGGAATGTACAGTAGCCGCAATAATCGCGACAGAGGTGGGTCAGCGGGATGAAGACTTTCCGGGAATAACTTACCGAGCGGCCCTTCGAACGATTGCGGACAGCAGACGCTGCTTCACACAGGACGGATAAAGGGGCCCGCTTCATTAAAAGAAGCGCCTGTTCGCCAGATATCCCACGGCCCTCTAAGCCAGCTTCAAGAGCGGATTCCAACACGTCTGAAGTTGCCACGCTCGGCATCTAGCCGCCTCGGGCGAAATCGTTTCATGCAACGACGAACAAAAAAAGAATATGCTTGCACTTCGGTGGTGTCAAACGGTGAAAACTCTCGGGAACGAGGAGTTCTTAGGTTGCGCGGACTTCGCGGCGAACCATGGCTAATGCGCTGACGACTCTACGGCTAGTTCTCGTACTTCCATTTGTGTTCTTCATGGCCCACGGAGATTTACGCTCGGCGGCTGCGGCGCTGATTATTTGGCTGGTCGCCCTGACTACGGATGTGTTGGATGGGCCGATCGCGCGCCGTCGAGGTACCGTGACGGCTATCGGTGGAACGTTCGACCACGCTACGGACTTTCTGTTTGTCACGAGCGGGATTTCGGCTGGTGCGTGGCGTGGAGCTTTTCCGTGGATCTTGCCAATCTGCATCACGGCCGCATTTGCGCAGTACGTCATCGATTCCTATTGGATTCACGCGCGAGCCGGGCTTCGCGGAAGCAAGCTCGGTCGGTACAACGGGATGCTCTACTTTGCGCCCACTTGCATGGACGCTTTGATTCGCCTAGGTGCAGGTTTCCTTAGGCCGCTGCTGCGTATTCTTGTCTGGGTCCTGGTCGTAAGCACGATCGTTTCGATGTTGCAGCGCTTGACGTACCGCAGGCTATCCGAAGACCTCGCGAGTCGCTCGCCGCAAAAATAGCAAGCCGACCGCTGCATTGAAGAAAAGGAAGAAATTGTGCATCACTAGTCCAAAGGCGGTCATCTGGCCGGGCCTCCCGGGGAATAACAACACCCAGAAGAGAATTGCGACGGAGTGCATTGGCCCCGGCATGGCAGCCCCGAAAAAAATCACTGGCAAATACCCTAGCATCTCGCCGTAAGTGACCGTGCCTCCGAAAAGCCTCAAGGCCAGGGTGTACACAATGACCCCGGCAATCACGAGCGGAGCGCGAAGTAGGATCACTGCTCCGTATTGCCAGACTTTGGCGAGCCGGAACGCTCGGAAGATCGGACGCTCGCGCAGTGCGCTCCGCGAGCCGATTTTTCCGCTGAAGAAAAGATGGAACAATATGAAGAAGGCAATCGAGCCCAGAGCGATCCACGGAATCACGTGAAACACTCGTTGGAAACTGTTCCATTTCAACGTCACTCCGATCGATGCCCAGATAATCAGACTGTAAAACTCGCAAAACATGAGGAAAAGCATGCTCGAAGTGATTTCCCAGCCCGGCACGCCGTCGCGGCGATTCAGGTAGTAGGCGATCACACCCTTGCTTGCCTGCTCGTTCACGAGGGAAATGATGTAGGCGCTCGCACGGATGGGCAGGATGTCCGTATAGCGGATTTTTGCGTTGAACCAATTGATCACCTTCCATACCACGGCGCTATCAATCAGCAGATAGAAGCAACAATAAGGGATCATCAAGGCGAGCCAGCTAAGCCAGTTCACGTTTTCAAAGCTTTTTAGAAGATAGGCGAGCAGGCTACTGTCTTGCGCGGCGGCGGCACTTTTGAGGCGCGTGTAAATGTAAGCAAAGCAAGCCAGCGCAACAAGTAACGGCAAAAGCCGCTGCCACGGCCTCGCTTTCTTGCGGGTCGCGATAGGAGGCATGCTCGGAACGGTTTGGTTCATTTCTTGGTCCTTAACACAAGCTGTCTTGAATCATTTGGTCGATCCCCGTAAGTTCGATTCCGAGTTCGCGCGCCGCAGGTTGAAAGGCCACGCGGGTATCTGCCGTAATAACGTCGAGCGCATCTCGCGAGAAACCTCGGCCGGCAACGCGTTCCCGAATCGCGAGAGCCACAGATATAAGCTGCTTCGGAATTGGACGAATTCGAATTGTGCGCCCCAATTAGCGAGCGCTCCGCTCAACCAACTCCCGCTCCGAAAGCGAGCAGGGCCGACCAATTCCAAAGTAGTGTCCCGTGCTACGGACAGCCGCGTGGCTACAACCATTGCGGCCCGTGCAAGATCATCTACGTGGAGAGGCTGCTGCTGGTGGAGGCCGCCATTGATCAGGCTGGCTCTCCCGACCTCTAACTGATGCTTGAGTGCCGCAGCACCTGCCGTGGCAGAGCCGAGCAGGATCGGCACACGGAGTATCGTATAGCTCAGCCCGGACTCTCGCACCAAAGCTTCTGCTTGCCCTTTGGTGCGGTAATAACGATTTCTAGAGTTTTCATCCGCTCCGATTGCGCTCACCAAAGTCAGTTTCTCGACTTTGTTTCTCATTGCCCCTTCAACGACGCTGCGGGTGGAACCCACATTTGCATCCTCGTATGTCGTGTGTGGCTGTTCAATCAGGATTCCTGCCAGATGAACGACCGAACCCGCCCCTCGAAATGCGGCGTCGAGAGTGGCTGGATCATCGTAAGAGATTCGAACCATTCCGCTGAGATCGCCGATCTGCGACCGCAACTGCTCCTCCGCGCGACTCGAGCGGACCGCTGCGATGAATGTGTCGGGCGACGCTCCTCCCTTGCGCACGCATCGGAAAATCGCCTGGCCGACGGCGCTATTCGCGCCGGTGATGACTACCTTCATGCCGCTCCAAGTTCACCCGACTACATGAAATACGCGAATGGTGGCGTTCGCGGGAATCTTCAGCAGAGGATATTTCTTGGCTCTCGCCTGGAGCACGGCCTCTTTTTCCGCTGGATCAGTGACGGGCGCCAAGGTGCGGTCGTACAACTGATCGCCGATTTGTATGCGTACATGCGGGTCGCGCATCACGTCCTCGTTCCAGGTTCGAGGACCTTTACCGGGATACACGGAAGCGACGTAAAGCTGACGATTGTAGGCGATGCAGTTGATGGTCACCGAGTGAGGAAGCCAATACCACGTCTCCGTCTGCAGATGGACTTGGGGAACATTGTCTGTGAACGACCAGTCGTTCACCGGAGTCTTGACGACGCTTCCTCTTAGCCACAACCCGGGAATCCTGTTGTGAGGGTCAAGGCCAGTTATCCTCAGAATTATGAGCAATACGATCAGGCAAGCCAGTAGTCCTGCGAGTACCTTTCCGAAGGTCTTCATCTTGCGCTCCTAGACGCAACGGCGATTCATCGATACAGCTGGCACAAATGAACTCACGAGAATAAACGCCGCTGTCGTGTGCATAAAAACCGCAGCAACATTACTGGCCAGTGGTCACGGGTGCTCCGGCCTGAAGAAAGTGAAACAATTGAAGGCTTCCGTTCGGTGGCACTCTGAAACCGGGAAACTTGGCCTGCTCGGCCTGAAGCACGGCGTTTACAAGAGCTTCGTCGGTGATATGAACCAGAGTCCCATCGTAAAGATGATCGCCAAGGTTGATGCGCACGTGCGGGTCGCGGACGACATTTTCATTCCAGCTTCGCCCGTGAGGATATTCAAGGCCCGCCCTATAGATCGAACCGACATAAAGCTGGCCCATATAGGGAATGCAAGACGTCGTGACTGAATGCGGAAGCAAGTATGGAGTTCGCGTCTCAATTTCGAGCGTAGGGTACCCAGCGGCAAACGACCAATCCGTGACCGGCGCAGTAACGCGAGTTCCATTGAGCCATAGGCCCGGGGTCCTGCCGTGAGGACCAAATCCTGTGATGCGGAAGATCACAAGCACCAGGATCAAGCAAACCAAAACGATTCCAACGATCTTGAAAAACGTCTTCATGACGGACTCCTCATGAATCGGTCAACACTCACGCAGTGCGACCTATGCGTTGGGCCCTCGGACGCACCTCAATATAATCGTTTTCGGTCTAAGGTTCTTTATTTATTCCGAGGAGCGCAACGACCCACACCGCCCCAGCGTCATGCCAGTCGCTGCGCTTCAGCCAACCTTCACGAGATCCAACTCGAAGAATAACGCCCCAGGCAGAGGGTTCGCTCGGTACGGCGCGATTTGCCTGAGTCCCAGTGAACGGTAAATCGCAATTGCAGTCGCCATCGATGGCAGCGTATCCAGCCGCATCCGCTGATAACCGATCTCCCGTGCCGACGTGATCAGCGCGTTGATTGGCAAGATCTCGGCGTCGAGGCTGTATTCGAAGGACCTCAGGCCCACAAGCCTGGCACTGGTTGGCCGGGTGGGATCAAAGCCGAATCTCTCCGATCGGGTGGTGAGAAATCCAGAAGAAGGAAGGAAATGCGAGTGGAAGCAATCCACTAGCAGACGTCCGAAGGTTGTCTTGGACACCGCAAGGATTAAGGCTAAAATCATCTTTCGACTTATCGGGGCCAGCGCAGATGACAAGCTTGGGCGTTTGTTGGGCTTTGTTGTTTGGTTTGCTGAGCCAACAACCGACTTCTCCTTTGGGCGTTTCCCCAAACAAATCTGCTTCACTTGATTTCGAGTTTTTCAAAACCAAAGTTCAGCCGATCTTCCTCGCCAAGCGCCCTGGACACGCGCGTTGCGTTGTTTGTCATGCGGGCGAAACCGGCCCGGCAATTTTTCGATTGCAGCCGCTATCGCCGGGAAGCGCCACTTGGAACGATGAACAATCGCGCAAGAATTTCGAGGCTACGTTGCGGGTGGTGACACCTGGCGACTTGAAGAGTCCGTTGCTCGTCCATCCCCTGGCCCAAGCGGCCGGCGGTGATTTCTTTCACAGCGGTGGCAAACATTTCGAATCACAAAACGATCCCGAATGGCAAATTTTGAAAGAGTGGGTGTTGGGCGAGACCAGCAATACTCAGGCGCGTAGTAGATAGCGACTTTTTCTAGCGGATTCTCGTGTTTGGAGGCGACGATGAACAAGCGCGTGTTTAGTGGGTCTGTACTCGTTCTCGTCTGCGTCATTTTGTACGCGATGACTGCGGGCTCGGCCGGGAACAGAGTGGTGAGGGTCATCCAGAGCAATAGCGCCGGTGACAACGTTGATGTGATCGATCCCGCCACAAATAAAGTGGTCGGCGTGATCGAGGGGATCGAGGTAAACCACGGGGTAGCCGTAGCCCCGGACGGCAGCCGCATCTATGTGAGCGATGAAGCCGAAAGCACACTCGACGTGGTTGACAGCACCACTTTGAAGGTGATCCAGCGCATTCCTCTGAGCGGCCATCCGAACAATATTGCCGTAGCCCCTGATGGACGGCGCGTCTACGTCGGTATCATCCAGGCCCCCGGCGGCGTCGACGTGATTGACACGAGGACCTTGAAAAACGTCAAAACCCTGCCTACCAAGGGCACGATCCACAACCCCTACGTCACGCCGGACGGCAGGTATTTGGTTGCCGGATCGATTCAAGCGAAAACCATCAACGTTATCGACACGCAGACCGACGAGACCGATTGGACACTGCAATTGGATCGAGGCATCCGTCCGATGGCGTTCGCGAAAAATCCCGATGGTTCGACCAAGTGGATCTTTGTCCAGCTAACCAACTTCAATGGCTTCGCAGTCGTGGATTTTGCGACTCATAAAGAGATCCAACGCATTCAGAACCCCACGCTGGCTCCGGGCAAATCGGAGGTCCCCGGCGGCGCCGATCCCTCTCATGGTATGGCGGTCACTCCGGATGGAAAGACGCTGGTGGTGTGCAGCCGCTTGAATAATGAGTTGTACTCCTACTCGATTCCGGACCTGAAGGTGACAGGGAGTGCGGAACTGGGTGGAAAAGGGGCGGCGTGGGTGACCCTCACGCCCGACGGTAAGACGGCCTATGTATCCAACGCTGCTACGAATGACGTGTCGGCGGTAGACCTCAAATCGATGAAGGAAATCGCCCTCATTGCCGTCGGCTACGTGCCCAAACGAAACGCCACCGGAATGCTTCCCGCGCAATCCGCAGATTAATATGAGAGTTTGGCCTCTGGCTGGTCTCAGCTCCTGATTAGTTTGAATATATAGGTGGATGGAGGAGCGCTTGGTCTAGAAAAAGCTGAACTCAGCGAGCAAGCTGATCCAGATTCGGCGGATCGAAGCTGTGTACCACCGATGTCCCCATGGAATGGGCTCGGTGCTCGCCTTTTTTCTAGCTAGCGATGACTTCGGCCGAACTCAAGTTGAATAATACAAAAAATTGACGACTCTGGCGCGGACTCAGAGGCGCCCACCTTCCGATAGCCGGTTCCATATGAAGAGACTAACGGATTCTAGTTGGATATAATCTCGGCCAGTATGCCAAGCCTGGAAGCTCTCTACCATGTGGCCGACCGCGTGGCGACTATCACGCTGAACCGTCCGGAAAAACTGAACGCGTGGACCACGGTGATGGAGCAGGAGGTACGCTCGGCGATCGAAGACGCCGAACGCGACGATCAGGTTCGCGTGATCGTGCTGACCGGCGCGGGACGAGGATTTTGCGCCGGCGCCGACATGTCCCTCCTCAGCAACGTCGCGGATCGGGGCCTAGACGAAGGCACGCGAGACCGAGCGTTGCAAACCGGTGCAGCGCGGGAAGGCGTTCGGAGTGACTTCCAGAAGAAGTACTCCTATTTCCCCGCGGTCGGAAAGCCCGTGATCGCCGCGATTAACGGTCCGGTGGTTGGCCTGGGCCTGGTGATCGCGCTGTACTGCGATTTGCGCTGGGCCTCGGACGCGGCTCGGTTCAGCACTGCATTCGCACGGCGTGGACTGATCGCCGAGTATGGAATGGCGTGGATGCTGCCGCGTCTTGTCGGCCTCCCAAACGCGCTCGACTTGCTTCTATCCGCGCGCACGATCGATGCGACCGAGGCGCTTCGCATGGGGCTGGTGAACCGAGTTTTCCCGAACGATGTCTTCTTGGAGAAGGTTAGCGAAAACGCGCGCGATATGGCATCCAACGTGAGTCCCCGCTCGCTGCGAGTGATCAAGCGCCAGGTCTACGACGCGATGTTCCAGACACTTTCGGAAGCCTTTGAAACATCCGAGCGCGAAATGCTTGCGAGCTTGCAGAGCAAAGACTTCAAAGAGGGCGTCGCGCATTTTATCGAGAAACGCGCTCCCGATTTCACCGGAAGGTAAGAGTTCCAAGTGAAATTTGAATATAGCGACAAAGTGAAGGCTTTGCAGCGCCGCCTGCAGGCCTTCATGGACGAATACATTTATCCAAACGAACAGCGCTTTCTCGATGAGATCTCACGCAATCGGTGGCTGCCTGCAAAAATCACTGAAGAGCTCAAACCCAAAGCTCGCGCTGCGGTGCTCTGGAATCTGTTTCTGCCCGACAGTGAGGACGGCGCAGGACTGACAAATCTCGAGTATGCCCCGCTCTGCGAGATCATGGGCCGCAGCGCGATGGCGCCCGAAGTCTTCAATTGTTCAGCGCCGGATACCGGCAACATGGAGGTACTTGCACGGTACGGTACGCCGGAGCAAAAGGAGCGATGGCTTAAGCCGCTTCTCGCCGGCGAAATCCGATCGTGCTTCGCGATGACCGAACCCGGAGTGGCGTCGTCGGATGCGACGAATATCGAGTCGAGTATCGTCCGAGAGGGCAGCGAGTACATCATCAACGGCCGCAAGTGGTGGACATCCGGGGCGGGCGACCCGCGCTGCAAAATTGCTATTTTCATGGGAAAGACCGATCCTTCGGCGCCCGTTCACAAGCAGCAGTCAATGATTCTGGTGCCAATGGACGCGCGCGGAGTGAACGTCGAGCGGTTGCTTACGGTGTTCGGTTACGACCACGCGCCGCACGGCCACGGCGAAGTCACGTTTGATAATGTCCGTGTGCCGACATCGAACATCTTGCTCGGCGAGGGCCGGGGATTTGAGATTGCGCAGGGGCGCCTAGGGCCGGGCCGCATCCATCACTGCATGCGCTGCATTGGGGTGGCCGAGCGCGCCCTCGAAACAATGTGCAAACGTGTGCAATCCCGCGTGGCCTTCGGTAAGCCGCTCGCCGAACAAGGAACGATCCGTGCCGACATCGCGATCTCGCGCATGGAAATCGAGCAAGCCCGCCTGCTCACTCTGAAAGCGGCTTACATGATGGACACAGCCGGAAACAAGGAGGCGCGCGCCGAAATCGCAATGATCAAGGTAGTCGCGCCAAACATGACCCTGCGAGTTCTGGATCGGGCGATCCAGGCGCACGGCGGTGCCGGCGTTTCGCAAGACACGTTTCTCGCCGCCGCCTGGGCCGGTGTCCGGACACTTCGAATGGCTGACGGACCAGACGAAGTTCACATGGAAGCGATCGCTAAGAACGAGCTGAGAAAGCCGACCAAATCCCCGGCGCGTTCCGCGCCTTAACGACGACAAATTCTTCGTCGTCGCGTCCAGTGGTAGCCAGAAGGAGATTTCATGCCTCCGCTCGTGATCGAGACGCCGCGCTCTCTGAGGGATTTTGTGGGCCGCGAAATCGCGGTGACTGATTGGTTCACGGTAACGCAGGACCGCATTCAGCAATTTGCCGAAGTCACGGAAGACCGGCAATGGATTCACGTGGACCGCGAACGCGCGCAAAAAGAATCGCCTTACGGCACGACGATCGCACACGGTTTCCTGACACTGTCTCTCATTAGCCACATCATGCGGCAGGCGATCGAAATTCGAACCGGCGTGCGGATGGGCATCAACTACGGTTTGAACCGGGTCCGCTTTCCTTCTCCCGTACGCGCTGATTCGCAAATTCGCGCCCGCGTAAGCCTCCTTTCGATGAAAGAACTTCCGAATGCCCTCGAAGCCACCTTCGCGATATCGGTGGAAGGTCGAGATAGCGATAAGCCTCATTGCGTGGCGGAATGGATCGTCCGCTACTACGAGTGAGAACCGGTCCCCAGGAAGCGAGCACTGCAGCATCGCTAAAAGCAAGCGTGGCTCAAAGCGATACGCTTTCAATGGATTCGACTGAAGCGCGGAGGAGAGTCTTGACGGTTTCTGGCATGGAGGCGAAGCGCGCGTCGTTTGTCAGCCCCTGGTGATAGCGGCAGTAGATTTGCTGGACGATTACCGCGATCTTGAATCGAGCGAACGCGAGGTAGAAAGGCATTGTGGACACGTCGCGGCCAGTCGCACGCGCGTAGCGCTCGACAAGCTGTGCGCGCGTCAGGCTGCCGGCATACGTTGAAGGACCCCAACGAATTTTCTGCAACTCGTCTGGATCTTGCGGGTCGACCCAGTAAGCCAGAGTGGTGGCTAGATCAGTGAGCGGATCGCCGATCGTGCTCATCTCCCAATCCAGCACGCCAATAATCCTGGTGGGGTCGCCTGGATCGAGCACCACGTTGTCGTACTTATAGTCATTATGGATCAGCGCGGCTTCACTCGTCGCGGGCATGTGATCCTTCAGCCAAGCGGCGATGCGCGCGATTTCCGGGAGATCGTGTGTCTGGGAGCCGTAATAGCGATCAATCCAGCCGCTCACCTGGCGAGCAAGATAGCCTTGTGGTTTACCGAGAGCATCCAGTCCGACAGCTACGTAGTCCAGTCCATGGAGACGGGAAAGGTTGTCAACAAACGATTCGCCGAGACGCCGGGCCGTCTCAGCTGAGAACGGCAGACCCACAGGCGGATCGCGGCGGACGATGATTCCCCGGAGGCGTTCCATCAAATAAAAGGGCGCGCCCAGTATGGAGTCGTCATCGCAGTACAGCAGGACTTTCGGCGCCAGCGGGTAAGCAGATTGCAGTTTCGACAGCACGCGATATTCGCGGCCCATATCGTGCGCGGTTTTCACTTTGCTGCCGTAAGGCGGCCGACGCAGGACGATTTCCCGATCTCCGATACGCAGCAGGTAGGTCAGATTGGAATGGCCGCTGGGAAATTGCTCGACGGCCAGAGCGCCCAGCTCCGTAGGAAAAGAGCTTCGCAGGAAGGGTTCGAGCTTGGCCAGGTCCAGTCCCTCTCCCGACCTGACGGCCTCAGGGTGGTCTCGAAAATCAGCCATTTTCTTTCTGGCCCAATGCACTATCGATAAGTCAGCAACGAAGGGTCTTCGAGGTGCGGAAACGCGTTGAACGTGCTCAATGTGAATTGCTCGCCCGAAGACAAAAACTCGCTGTAAGAGCAGTTGCGCGACATCCACGTTATGCGCAGCGTATCTCGCGGCGAAAGATTCAGGGCACGTTGCATTGCTACGCCAATCGGGCCGCCAGAGCTGAAGATGACCACCTGCTCGCCGCGCGTGCCGCTGGATATGAGCTTCGAGAGTCCGCGGTTCACTCGGGAACAGAATTGAGGCCAGGATTCTACGTCTTGCAAGGGAAGCTCGCCGTCGACCCACTTACCTACTACGACCTCGAACATCCGCTGAAAACTCCTGCGTTTCTCTTCAGGAGAGTCTGCGTCTTGAAATGTAGCGTGCAAGTCGCGGATCCCGGGATTTTTCTGGAGAAGTTCTGGGACGCTCTTCCGCAACACATCTTCTCCCTGATATTCGTCGAATTCCTGCATTACGACCAGCTCAGGAAACGAAACTTCCAATCGTCTATGGCCATTGGCCACGAGTTTCGCCGTGTCGATTTGCCGGACGCGCGGTCCTGAGTAGACGCGGTCAAACGCGATATTTCGCGATGCCCAATACTCGCCCAGCAAGCGGGCTTGAGTCTCGCCGATGGGGGAGAGCTTATCGTAGTCGGGCTCCAGGAAAGAAGCTTGCGCGTGACGCACCAGGAAAACGCGGCTCACCTATCCACTCCGCGCCGACAATCCCAGGGCTGAAACGGGGCCACGTGCTTGAGTTTCGGGTTTTCAGGCGCCAGGCGCTAGGCTCCTCTCTCTAATGAAATCCGCGAACGTGCGCCCTTGACCGACCAATTCTTTTAGCAGCGGAGCCGGCTCCCAAAGCACGCCGTGTTGCCGATGAAATTCACAAACACGCTCGTAAACTTTCTTAAGCCCTACGGTATCGGCGTACCACATCGGTCCACCGCGATGAGCAGGAAAGCCATACCCGTTGATGAAAATCATGTCGATATCGACCGCGCGAAGCGCGTAGCCTTCTTCGAGTATGCGCGCGCCTTCGTTGACGAGCGCATAGAGGCAACGATCGACGATTTCTTCCGAGGGAATCTTACGCTGCGGGATTCCCGCTTCTGCCGCGCATTTGCGAACGAGATCGGCGACTACAGGATCAGGACTAGCATTTCGATTCTCGTCATACTTGTACCAACCGGCACGTGTTTTCTGCCCAAATCGCCCGATTTCACACAAGCGGTCGCCGGCAATCGGCTGGCGAACACCCGGTTTCTCCAAATGACGATACTCTTGGCGGATGCGCCAGCCGACATCCAGGCCCGCGAGGTCTCCCACGGCTAGCGGTCCCATAGCCATTCCGAATTCATAGAGGGCATTGTCCACTGCTCTCGACGCTCGCGCCTTCCTCGAGGAGGAAAACGGATTCGCGCACATAAGGATGAAACATGCGGTTGCCGACAAAACCGCGGCAATTTCCGACCAGAACACCGATCTTCCCAAGCTTTTTGGAGAGCTGCATGCACGTGGCAATCACATCTTTGCCGGTCTTCTTCCCACGGACAATCTCGAGCAGGCGCATCACATTTGCGGGACTAAAAAAATGTGTGCCGATGACGAATTCGGGCCGTGATGTGACCGACGCGATTTCGTCGACGTTCAGAGTCGAGGTATTGCTGGCCAGGATGACGCCAGGCTTGCATGCGCGATCGAGTTCGGCGAAGACCTGCTTCTTCAGCGCCATGCCCTCGAAAACAGCTTCGATGACCATATCGACGCCCTCAAAGCCATCATAGGTCAGCACCGGACGAATCCGTCTCAGACGTTCTTCGGCTTCTTGCTGCGTGAAGCGCCCACGCTTCACCGAGCTTGCGTAGTTTTTTTGGATGTTGGCCAGACCGCGGTCGAGCGCCGCCTGATCCGTCTCTTTGAGCAGCACAGGAATGCCCGCATTGGCGAATACCATGGCGATGCCGCCGCCCATCGTGCCGGCACCGATTACTGCGGCGCTGTCTCACCGGAATGATCGGTGTTTCCTTCGGCACATCAGGAATTTTGGCGACTTCGCGCTCGCCGAAGAAAACGTGAATGAGAGCCTTCGATTGATCCGACTGCAGGCATTCGGAGAACAGCTTGCGCCTCCGTCTGGCAGCCTTGCTCGAAAGACAGCTTCGTGGCGGCTTCGACCGCATCAACGGCCGCAAGTGGCGCAATCATTCCGCGCTGCTTTTTTCGCGCGGCTTCGCGGGCGGCTGCGAAAATCGCGGCATTCTGCTCGGCGGCTCCCAGTTTTTCCGTACGCTCGCGGGTTTTTAGAGGCAGTTTTCCAGCAATCTCGCGTGCGAACTGGATAGCACCGGTCAGCAAGTCGCCCTCGATGATTCGGTCGATAATGCCAGATTCCAGAGCCTCTTCCGCCTTGATCGGATTGCCACCTGCGCACATGTCCACGGCCTTGGCCACTCCTGCCAGCCGAGGCAGACGTTGCGTCCCGGCCGCTCCCGGAATGATGCCCAGTTTCACTTCGGGCTGGCCAACTTGCGCGTCGCGCACAGCCACCCGGTAATGACCGGCCATCGCCAGTTCGAGGCCGCCGCCGAGCGCCGTTCCGTGAATTGCCATCACGATCGGCTTCTTGCAATCTTCAATCTGCAGCAGCAGTGGCAGCAGTCCCGGGCTCCACGCTTGTTCTCTCCGGAAGTCATCTTCCCGAACTCCTTGATATCCGCACCGGCAATGAACGTCCGCCCTCCTCCGATCAGCACAGCCGCACGAATGACAGGATCCTTTCCGATCTTTTCCAAGGCCTCGGAAATGCCTTCGGGGACGCCAGGGCTTAAAGCGTTTACCGGCGGGTTGTTGATCGTGATGACCGCAACATCAGAATCTTTGGTTAGTTGAACGAGATCGCTCATAAGATTTTGGTTGTGGACTCTTAGGCGCTCTGGACTGAAACCGCGTCGGCGTCAATCACCAGTCGTGCAATGCGCTCGCGGTGATAGGTTGAGTCCCCCAGAGAGGTTTCTGACGCCTTGGCACGCCGATAATAGAGATGGAGATCGTTCTCCCAAGTGAAGCCCATGCCGCCGTGGACTTGGATTCCGCGGTTGCCAACCGTACGGGCAGCGTCACTCGCGTACATCTTGGCTATTGATACAGCAACGGCTGCGTCCGGCGCGTTCTCTTCCAGCGCCCACGCCGCGTAATACGCTGCCGACCGCGCGCTCTCCGTTTCGAGGTACATATCCGCGCACTGGTGCTGCACCGCCTGAAATATCCCGATTGGCTTGCCGAACTGCTTCCGCGTCTTCGCATATTCAACTGTGATATCGAGCGTGCGCTGCATTCCGCCGACCATCTCGGCGACCAAAGCCGTGGCGGCAACATCGAGCGCCCGCGCCAGGCCGGTGCTATCGCCCAGCCGTTCTGCCGGAGTGCCGTTGAATCGCACGGAATACACTTTGCGCGTGAGATCCATCGCTTCCATTCGCTGAATGCTGAGGCCCGGCGCTTTCGCATCTACGACAAAAATACCGTCGCGGGCCACAGCGATGATGAAGTCCGCCACAATGGCGTCAGGCACGAATAGTTTTTCTCCCGTAAGCTTGCCATTCACAGATGCGATCTGCAGATCCGCAGAATTCCAGCTCGCGCTCGTTTCGAGAATCGCGACCGTAGAGCGCGCCTCGCCGGCACAAATCGGAGCAAGATATTTCTTCTTCTGTTCGGGGGCTGCTACAGCATCGATCAGCATCCCGGCGAGCGCGACGGTGGAGAACAACGGCCCAGGCAGAAGCGCCCGGCCAGCCTCTTCCATCAATAGAATGAATTCGACTTTTCCCAGGCCAACTCCGCCATACTGCTCGGGGAAAATGATTCCCGTGTAGCCCTGGTCGGCCATCTTGGCCCACAATGCGGCGTCATAAGCGGTATCAGTCTCCATGATGCGCCGGACCTCAGTCATCGGGCACTCGCCCGCGAAGAATTTCCGCGCATTGTCTTTGAGAAACTGCTGGCTCTCGCTTAATCCGAATTCCATCGGTTCCCCTTAGTAGCTCCTCGGCAGGCCGAGAACGAAATGCCCGATGATGTTGCGCTGCACTTCCGACGTGCCCGCTTCGATCGTGTTCCCGCGGGTTCGCAGATAGCCGTATGACCAGATGCCCTTGTCAACGGCGCGCTCATCGCCGGCCGCTAGCTGGCCGTACGGTCCGAGCAACTCCTGCGCGACCTGTTGGAGGCGTTGATTAAGCTCGCTCCAAAAAATCTTCTGAATCGATCCCTCCGGACCGGGCACGCCCGTAGCAGTGATCCGGCTGAAGGCGCGCAACTGATTCAGGCGCATGATTTCAATCTCGCCGTAACATTGCGCGAGTTTCTGGCGCATTAGCGGATCGCTCGCGGCGGGATGCCCGTTCCTTGGAAATGTGCGCGAGAGCTCGATCAGCCTTCGATATTTCGCTTGAACAAAAGATGGAGTCGCGCGCCAAACGACCCGCGCTCATACATGAGCGTGCTGACGGCCACGTTCCACCCGTCATTCACTTTGCCGAGAATGTTTTCGACTGGCACGCGCACATCGCGGAAGAAAAGCTCGCAGAATTCACTCTCACCCGTTATTTGCCGCAGGGGACGCACCTCGACGCCTGGCGACTTCATGGCAACCAACAGAACAGTCAATCCTTTGTGCTTGGGGACGTTCGCATCCGTGCGAACAACCAACTCGCACCAGTCTCCAAAGGAGCCGTAGCTGGTCCACACCTTCTGGCCGTTGACGACATAGTGATCTCCATCCAGGCGAGCTTCGGTTTGCAAGCCCGCTAGATCAGAACCGGCGTTCGGTTCGGAGAAACCCTGACACCAGATTTCTTCGGCGCTTAGAATCTTGGGGACAAAGCGTTTCTTTTGCGCTTCCGTACCATAAGCGATGATCGTGGGACCGATCAGCCCAAGGCCCAGTGCGTTGGCCATCGGCGGCGCCTGCACTCGGGACATTTCCTCCCAAAAGATCGCCTGTTGCATCAGCGTCGCGCCGCGGCCGCCGTACTCCTTCGGCCAAGAAACAGCGGCCCAACGGCCTCCATCGAGCTTGCACTGCCACGCTCTCAAGTACGGGAATGTTTCTTCGAGTGGTTTCTCTCTCCACTCGGCCCAGTCCTTAGGAACGTTCGCGTCAAGCCACCTGCGCAATTCATCGCGGAATTGGCGCTCTTCAGGGGTGAGATTGAGATCCATTCAAGACTCCACTCTTTTGGGCCCGCGCCGCACGCTCGCTTAATCTGCCGGCCGATTTTCTAAGCAGGCGATCTATGCTGTTTCAGTTTCGGCGAATTCCGGCCGGATCGTTTCCTGGCCTTGCCAATATTTCTTACGAAGCTCTCTCTTTAGGATTTTCCCTGTGCCTGTCTTGGGCAAACTTTCGCGGAACTCAACCGAGCGCGGGCATTTGTAGTGCGCCAGCCGAGCGCGGCAGAATTCGATGAGCTCCGTTTCGTTCGCTTGCGCGGCAGGTTTCAAAACTGCGAGTGCCTTGGGTACTTCCCCCCACTTTTCGTCGGGCACGGGGATGACTGCGACCTCGAGGACCGCAGGATGCGCAAGAAGCTTCTTCTCGACTTCGAGCGACGAAATATTTTCTCCGCCGCTGACGATAATGTCTTTCTTACGATCAACGATGAGGATGTATCCGTCTTCGTTCCATGTAGCCATATCACCTGTATGGAACCAACCTCCTCGCAAGGCTTCCGCGGTTGCCTCAGGCTGCTTCCAGTAGCCCTTCATGACGCTGTCGCCCCGGGCGATCACTTCGCCGACGGCTTCCCCATCGCGCGCTACATCATGGTCATTCGTATCCACCACGCGGAGCTCAACGCCGGGAATGGCGAATCCGGCCATGGCCTGCCCCACATAACGTTGCTCTCCCTCCCATCCGAGCCCTGACTTCATTTTGGAAACAGACAGCGTCGGCGCCGTTTCCGTAAGTCCATATCCCGCATAGCACGTGCATCCAAATTTCTCTTCCACCTCCTGAACTAACGAAGGTGAAGACGCCGCGCCGCCGAGATTGACCCACTTCAAGCTGCTTAAGTCGTACTTGCGAAAATCCGGGCAGTTGACCAACGCGATAGCCATGGCGGGCACCGCATTAAGGCTTTCCACGCGCTCCTGCTCGATCAGACGGAAAATCTCGGCGGGATCAAAACGCGAAATCATTACGTGCAAAGCGCCTTTAAGAGTAACTGTGTGCGCGGCGCCCCACCCGTTGGCGTGGAAGAGCGGAATGGTGTGAAGATGGACGCTGTCGGCCGAGCTCTCATGTATTAATGAAGAGCTCAGAGCCTGGAGATAGATGTTTCGGTGGGTCAGCATCACACCTTTCGGATCGGCGCTAGTTCCGCTGGTGTAAAAGATTTCGGCCAGAGCATCCTCGTCGAACTCCATCAGGTCCGGGCGGTAAGGAGTGGCGGCAGCCAGCATGTCCTCATAATTCTGCGAAATGAGCCAACTGGTCTGCGGTGCACCAGTAAGCAGCGAGAAGGCCTGCACACTGGAAAGTTTTTGGCGGAACGAGTCCACCAAGTCAGAGAAATCCTTTTCTAGAAACAGGACTTTCGCTTCCGCATCGTTCAAGATGTAAACAAGCTCGTCAGGAGCGAGACGGATATTCAGTGGAAGCAACACAGCGCCGGCTTCCAAAACTCCGAAATATGCCTCCAGCAACCGGTGGCAATTCATGCTCAGGAAGGCGACCCGGTCGCCCGGCTTGATTCCGTTGGAGCGCAGCGCGCCGGCAAGACGACCCGTTCGCTCGGCAAATTGCGAATATGTAAATCGGTCACGCCCGCACACGACGGCTGTCTTGCCGGGATACTGCTGCTCGGCGTAGCGCAAGAAACGTACGGGTGTAAGCGGAACGTTCATCCCCTCGTTCGCGTTCTAGGCCGATTGTCCTCCATCGACCACCAGTACATGCCCGGTGATGAAATCGGCGGCATCAGAAGCCAGGAAGACGGCAGCTCCTTTCAAGTCATGTTCGCCGCCGAAGCGACCCAACGGAATTCCCCGGAGGAGGTTTTCCTTGTTGCGTTCGATCACAACTTCAGACATGTGGGTTGGGAACCATCCGGGCGCAATAGCATTGACGCGTACGTTGTGAGCGGCCCACTTGCGTGCCAGATCTTTTGTGAAGGCGATCACTCCACCTTTGCTAGCGTGATATCCAATCGCCTGAAAATCCGGCGGAGAGCCCCTAAGCCCTGCCGTCGACGCGATATTTATAACCGTTCCTCGCTTCTGCGCAGCCATGAATTTGCCGAACGCCTGGCAGCAGAGGAAGGTTCCTGTCAGGTTCGTCTCAATCACCTTGTTCCAGTGCTCGAGGCGCATCTCTTCGATCGGCGCTCCCCAGGACGTTCCTGCGTTGTTTATGAGGATGTCGATTCGTCCGAATTGCGACATCGTCGCGCCCGCAAGCTCCTGAACGCTCGACGGATTCTTCACGTCGCAGCCCACCGCAAGCGTTTTTATCCCTAGTTCCCTCAATTCACTCGCGGCTTGCTCGCAACGTTCCTTTTTGCGCGCGCACAAAACGAGATCGGCGCCCATCTCGGCAAGCCCTTCGGCCATCTGCCGACCCAGCCCGATAGAGCCTCCGGTAACGACCGCTACTCGCCCGGTGAGGTCAAACAGATCCTTTGCCTTCCTTGCCTGCGCCGTCTCTCTCAACATCCACGCGCCTCACGCACGCTATTCGCCACCCGAAAAAATGTTCGGTGCCGGGTGAATGGGACTCAGAAACTCAAACGCACCCCCAACTGAATCTCGCGCTTGGGGAATGCCGACGTGAACGCCAGGGGCGTGCTCGGACTAGCCGTCCCCCCGCCCGGAAGCAATGTGCCTGGTCGAATCCCGTGCACGTTAAACGTCGTGAATCCGGGCTGAAAGCCGAATAGCGGACCGACTTCGTTGTTCACGCTGGCAAAATTCGTCCGATTTGCGATGTTGAACCCCTCAGCAGTGAACTGCAGATTCACTCTTTCGCCCAATTTGTGCTGCCAGCTCAGCCGCATATCCCAGTCGATAAGATCCGGGCCGCGGCCCGCGTCGCGCGGCGCCCCGAGCGGGCGTTCGTTCGTCGTGTGGTTGTTGCCGTTAACCTCTCCTCCGGCCAACAGGTTGAAAGGATGTCCGGTGCTGTACGTGAAAATCGGAGCCAGTTGAAAACCTGACAAGATCGTTTCCTTCCAGGGACTGTCAAACACTCCTGCCATCACCAATTTGTGCCGCTCATCAAATTCAGACAAGACCGCGATCCAATCCCAGGTTCGTAGGATCTTGCGGCCCGTAATCGGTGTTGAAATCCGTGGATGTGTCGAAGGCCTTGCTGTACGTGTAATTCCCGAACACCGTGAAGTGATCGCTAAATCGCTTCTTCACTTCCAGGATGCCGCCCTCGTAGAGAGCGGACGCCGCAGAAGTGTACTGATTGTTTTGAATGATCAGCGGATTCACAAAACAAGCGAACGGGTTGGGCGCGCAGGGCAATCCCTCCGTACCACCGAGCGGATCGGTTGCCGCACTCGTATTCCAGTTTCTGTAGGAAACGGCTTTCCCATTGGCCAAAGTTACCATGCTGAACGGCGCTTTCAGCAGATTCGTATCTATCGCCACGGGAAGCCGTAGTGTGTGTGAATAGATCCCACTCAGCGAAATGGAGAACCCAGGCGCAATCTCGCGCTCGATTCCCACGGACGCTTGCTGCGAATACGGCGGTTTGTAATTCGGTGGGTTGCTGAACAGCACGGTCAGCGGCGATAGCTGGCCGCTATTCTGAACAAAGATGCCGAATGGGGCGACGTCGGCCGGCGTGATGCATGCGGCATTTCCGGGTGTGGGTGTCGTGCATTGGATTAATCCTTGTGCAAACAGCCCCTGAAACACAGCTGCAGACGTTCCTAGGAATGGAAGACCAGTCGACGTGAGGGGATCCACGTAAATCGAAATGAACCGCGTGCAAGGGCTGGTGCCGCTGCCGGGGACGATGACGCCAGCGGGCCCGGCTGCGGTCACTCCAACTCCGCACGTTCCGACCGCGTTGTTGACCTGATTGGGAATCTGCCGCGGATTGTTCTGATTCTCAACGGTACTGTGATTCTTGTTCAAAACTCCCAAACTCAAATCCACCTGAGGAATCTGGGAATCAATGGGGCCGTAGAAAATCCCATACCCGCCTCGGATCACCGTCTTGTGATCCTTGAACGGATCCCAGGCAAAAGCGATGCGGGGGCTTACGTCGCCGTAATAGGTATTCAACGGCTCGAACTGCGAGTCAATCTCGTAACGGACTCCATAATTCAGCGTGAAACTGGACGTAATTTTCCAAGAGTCCTGCAAGTACAGCCCGGTCAACGGGCGCGTGTACGCGGGGTAATCGGACGTACCAAAACCTTGCTGATACACCTGCGGCAGTCCAAAAGAGGCGGCTTGGAGTGAGCTGAGGGCCGCCGGATTGTTCGCGACTCCACAAGCCGCCGGTACCTGCAAACACGGACTCAACAATCCACCGGGAAGCGATCCGAAAACGAAGCGGCCAGGGAAAAATGTGTGCGAGTCTGAGTGATTGCCGCGAAGCAGCTCTGAGCCTCCAAACCTCATGGTGTGGTGGCCGCGGATCATGGTCACGTTGTCTACAAAATCGGTGCGGCGCAGGATGGTAAAGTTCGGGAGAAAAATGTTAGTTCCCAAGTTATTGATGAAACCGGGGATTTGGAGACCTGCCTCTCCCGGCTCATTCGGAATCACATTGAAGCTATTGTAGTCATACTGCAGCCGCAATTCATTCTGATCCCGCGGATTGAACTCGTGGAACCAAGCCCCTTGTAGGGTGTGGTCATACTGATGGACCGAACTGCCTGCCGAAAAACCCGTCAGTGATTGCACGTCGGGGTTTTCCTCCAGATCGTGTCCGTACCGGTAACTCAGAAAAAGCTGGTTTGAATCGTTGACGCGGTGATCGAGACGTACGGATCCCAAGTACTCTCGCGTGTTGTAGGGAAACACTCCGCCGTTGGTTTCAAATTGACTGACGAGGAAAGCATTCAACGGGCTTGCTGCGGGATTAATCGTCAGAACGTTAGTGAGTATACCCGCGCAAATAGCGGCAGGCAACGCAGGCTGGCCAGTGAGGCACGGCACCGCGGTTCCGCCTTCGGCCGACAGGGCGCCAATAATCGCCTGTTGTCCTGTAGTTGGACGGAAAATATTCGTGTTCGTCAACAACGGAACCGCATTCTGCGCATCTTGTCGCAAGCCTTCAAAAGCCACAAACAGGAAGGTCTTGTCTTTCTTGATGGGGAAGCCCACTGTTCCGCCGAATTGCTGGCGATTCAAGGAGTTTTTGATCGGAGAACCGACGACGTCAGGTGCCGCGGGATTGAACGTCGCCCCCGGCTGCAACGCCTGGCTGAACGCGAACGGATCGCGCGCGTCCATGGCGTCGTTGCGGAAGAAACCATAAAGTGTGCCGTGCACATTGTTGGTCCCCGACTTCGAAACGATGTTGATCGTCGCGCCGCTCGCGCCGCCGAGGTCCGCGGAATAGTTGCTGCGATTCACCTGGAACTCCTGCACCGCATCCTGACTAATCGTTAGGCGTGCATCGCCGCTATCGCCCAGAGCCTCGCCGCCATCCACGGTCACGCTGTTTCCCCGGCCATTACTTCCGTAGAAAGATAGGCCGCTTTGCGGCGTCTGCTTCACGCGAAAATCCTGATCGTCCGCGAGCCGAGTGGAATTCGAGACGCCAGGTAGCAGGAGGGTAAAAGTAAGATAGTCGCGGCGGTCGATGGGAAGGTCGGTGAGGTACTGATCGGTTAGAATATTCGCCTGGCTACCCCGTTCGGTTTCCACTACCGGCGCCGCGGCGGTTACCTCGGTCACCTGCGCTGTGGTTGCCACTTTCAGATGGAAATCCAGGACGACCGTCGCCCCCACGTTGACGACTACGCTTTTCTGCAACTCCGTACCGAAACCCGCAATCTGTGAGGTTACCTCGTATTCCGCGGGCAATAATCCTGTAAGCCTATACTGCCCGGCCCCGTCAGTTTCGGTCGCGTACCGGGTTCCCCGAGCCGTTTCCACGGCAACAACAGACGCCTTCGGGATGACCGCGCCCGATGGATCGGTTACGGTTCCGGTGATACTGCCTGAGGTGCCTACGCCCTGCGCATTAGCGGAAGCGTTCATGAACAGCAAGCACGCCAAGCACAAAAAGGCGCTCGTCACTAGCTTAAGTTTCATAGGTCCTCCTCGTCATCCCAGACATTGGCCAAGGTGTCTCTGAGTAGGCCCGAGATCGCTGCCACCTTTATCTGAATGTGATTAGGCGAATGACCTTCATGTTCCCCCAGCCGGGCGAATCTATTCAACCCGGGCCCCACTCCCAAATTGTGATAGCGGATATCACATTTTAGAGACTAACGTCAAGCTCAAGTCGCAGCCAGCCTGGCAAGCACTCGCCTGTGCGGACTTTCGCCGATCTCAGGTGGCCAACAATCTTTACCAGCGCGCCTATGCCCTTACGGGCAGGAAAGTTGCAGATTGCCTTGCGAAGGCCGCTTTAGGAGAAAGTAAGCACGATGCGGCCGGAGATCTGCCCATGCCGCAGTTGATCCAGCACCTCATTGGCTTGAGCGAGGGGCCGAGTTGCAAACTGGCATCGAATCTTCCCGGCGACGGCCATTGCGAGTACCTCTCGTAGATCCTGACGCGTACCTACCGCGGAGGCTTGTATGCGGATCTCGCTAGCGGCCATCAGTATCGGAGGAAAGCAGATGTTTTCGCCCGGCAGGCCTACAACGAGGAGAGTCCCACTTGGCCGCACGCAACGGAAAGCCAAGTCGTAGGCTGCCTTTGCCGCCGAAGTTACAAGCGCCACGTGGGCGCCGCCCATTCGGCGCAGTCCCTTAACCAGATCCGTCGAGGCAACATGGAAAGTATGGGAGGCGCCGAGTGACTTGGCAAGCTCGAGCTTTTCCTCAGAAATATCAACCGCGATGACCTCCAGTCCCCAACGCCCGCCCCATCTGCACGGCAACATGCCCCAAGCCTCCGATGCCAAAGATCGCCAGCCGCTGGCCGGTGGACACCGTGGCTTGCTTGAGGGCGCGATACACCGTAACGCCCGCGCAGAAAAGAGGCGCAAGCCCGGCCGATGGCAGACCATCGGGAATTTTCAGTGCGTGACTCGCGGGCGCCTTGACAAATTCCGCGTACCCGCCATCGACAGTGACGCCCGTGATCTTCTGTTTTGGGCAGAGGTTCTCATTCCCCTCCAGACAGAATTCACACTCGCCGCAGGTCCAGTGGATCCAAGGAACGCCGACTCTGTCACCAATTCGCAACTCGCGGACGGCTGCGCCTTTCTCGACGACGCGACCGACAATCTCGTGGCCCAGAATCAGTGGTTTCTTGACGATTCCAGCCAATTGGGTCCAGTCGCCATCAGCGACATGCAGATCGGAGTGGCACACGCCGCAAGCTTCTACCGCAATGAGGACCTCTTCGGCTTCGGGTTTAGGCTCGGCGACTTCTTGAATGGCGAGGGGCTGTTTGAATTCGTAGAGGACAGCAGCCTTCATGATGAAGACTCGATCATCACGGCCGAACGGCGCGCAGGAAAAACTCCACGGCACTCCGCACGCGTTCGCTCAGCTTATGTGGACCGGTGAGGTCCACAACCCATTGCCGAACGACAGTGTTGTAAAGTCCTTCCATGAATTCAGCCAGGTGAAGAACCGGAAAGTCTCGCGTGATCTCTCCGCGCTTCTGGCCTTCGGCAAAAATCCGTCTCAGCAGGCCGAGCGTGATTTCCTCGGGCCGGCGCATGTCGGGCGACCGCACGGGATCCATCGCTCCTGAGAGGACCACCGCTCGCCACAGCGGACGGTCCGCTTCGACTTCACGAGCCATATGCTGATACATCCGCCGCAAGCGTTCCGCAGTGGTAGCTTCGCTTGAGAGTTCGGTTTCGAGATGCTCCCCAAGGCATGCAAACCCGCGGCGCCCAACTTCACGCAGGACTGCATCCTTGCTAGGGAAATAACGGAAGAATGTCGGCTGACTGATTTCGAGAATTTGGACGATATCATCAACTCGCGTGTTCTCGTAGCCACGCTTTCGAAACAGTTTAACGGCAGTCTTGATTATTTCCTGGCGCAGCCGCACCTTCTTGCGCTCGCGAAGGCCGGGAATTTCGTGAGCCGGTGATTCTTTGATTGGAATCGGACCTCGCGGTTTTGGCAAGCTGCGGCGATTCCGGGCGATTTCCGGCCGAGCGGGTAACGCTTCGTCCCGAGCGGTTTGAACACGAGCCATGATTGAAAATTCTCCTGAATTAGCGGCGCGCGGGTCGGTGTTTCCGCCGCGCGCTTGAAAAACTACTCTAACATGATAGAAGCACGCACCAATTTCAAGTCAACACTGGCGAAGTAGCTGCGCGCCCCGTCATCATGCATTCCTCAGAATTTTGTGGACCTCCGAATCCGGATCGTTCACGACCTTGCTCGTTACATTGAAGATCATGGTCGCACGAGTCTTTGCGTCATAAGGCGGCCAGTGCGGGAGCCCTTTGGCGTCTGGCTTGCCGGTATGCGCAAAGCCGAGCCACGCCGAACTCATGGCGTCCGCCACCTTCTGCGCCTCGATAGCGCCGGTGCCGATCACTGAATCGGACTTAGCGACGTTATCGAAGACCATCGGCAAGTCGAGTGCGTGCGGTGTGCGTAGCCGGCCGCCCTCGATCGGAGTCTCCCACTCAAGCCGATAGAGAAACGCCGGCGCCTTGCCTAGCTCGCTCTTGCGCTCGGCCAGCATGATCGAACCGAGCCCCATGCCGCGCTCCGTAGTGATCTGAAAATAGAGATCGCTGGCGGATGCCTGCGGATATTTGTGGCGGCACAAGTCCACGACCATGTCGGTACTCTCACCGAGAATAGGCTTTAGCTTCTCCGGTAGCGTCGTCCAATCCAGTGAAAAGACGCCCGGCGGAGGAAACAAGATCGTCGTCTCGTCCTTGTTATAGCCGACGATGATTGGCACATCAGCAGACACTGCTGGCGCGTCGGGCGTGAACGGATCTCGTGGCAGAGTGTGTCCGTCCACCACGGGTCCGAATCCCCCTACGGGCATCCCCCGAGTCACAGCCTTCACGGCTTCTAGCAGCTTTGGTACCGCGAGCCTCTGCAGTTCCTCCACCTGATCGGGCTGGAGTTGCAAGGCTTCCATAAAACTCTTGGCCGTTTTCGTTGCCGCTTCCCGTGTTATTCCACGAAGCCCCGGACCGCTTTCAATCGCAGCTCGATGGAATAACCCTTTCGCGGCCGGCATAGCCAAGGTTGCCGAGACCTTTCCACCGCCGCCAGATTCCCCAAAGATCATGACGTTGCTCGGATCGCCGCCAAATTCCTTGATGTTGTCACGTACCCATTCCAGCGCGAGAACGAGATCGAGTTGACCGACGTTCCCTGAATCGGCGAATTTTTCTCTGCCCAACTCGGCGAGATATAAATAGCCGAACGCGTTCAAACGATGATTGAGCGTCACGAGAACAACGTCGCCCTTCTTGCAGAGCCGCACCCCATCATAGACCGCAGCGGAGCCGCTGAAGACGGAGTAGCCGCCGCCGTGGAACCAGACCATGACTGGCCGCTTGCGCCCATCGCGCAAGCCGGGTGTCCAAACATTCAAAACCAAACAGTCTTCACTCTCTCCGGTTTGTATCGCCCACGACCGCCACTCGGGCGTCGGCGGGGGAGGCACCTGGGGGCACTGATCGCCGAACTCCAAAGCGTCGCGCACGCCGGTCCATGGTGCCGGCTGCACGGGCGGCATGAACCGCAGCGAACCCATTGGCGGCGCGCCGTAGGGAATGCCTTTGAATACTTTGATTCCGTTTTCAAGTGTCCCGCGAACTGTCCCGGCTTTCGTCGCAGCGACCAGTGAGTTGCTTTCGGCAGCAGCGAAGGTCGCATCGCCCGACAACGCACGCGCTGCGAGCGCCCCTCCCATCAGCACAGAGGAGCGCAGCAATGATCGTCGGTCCAAGTTGAAAGGCCCACGAAATCCCCTCGATTCGCCATCCTTGCTTCTCATGGTTTTCCCCTGGATTTTCCTCAGCTGAGCGGCTCCTCGACTAGCACCGGGCTCTGCGGTCGCCAAGCCATAAATCGTGATAGTAACTAACACTTGAGACGCCCTAATACAACAGTAAAAAGTCGCCGCCCGCCATGTGAGGTTTGTGCACGCTCTTTAGCGTTGAATTGGTGGCGGGAGTCGAGACGGGCGCGTCTTTGCCATCTCACGTCGGCGATTTGTCTTTGGGGGCCGCTACTTCGCGTTTCTTGAATATCCTCAGAGGCTGGCCGTCTGATGTTTTTACGACGCGGCCGGTGTGGTCCTTGCCACGGCCGCTGTCAAGAAAGCCGGACGGCATGGGAGGTCTCGGAGCATGACATGGGGGACTTGCCCTTCATCGCCATTCGACCTCACCGAGCGCGTCCATCTTCACTTCCGCAGCAACCTTTCAACACTCCCGTTCCGAATTTCAGCAGAGTTTTGTAGCGGCCAGCGACGATCCCGGGTCGGACCGCCAGTCTAGGCAGTGAAATACGGTCACTCACCCGATGCCCGGTTTCCAGCGCAAGACGGGCTTGCGAGCAGCCGCCACTTCGTCGAGTCGCCCGATTCTGGTCGTGTGTGGGGCACGCTTTACTAAATCGGGATTCGAGACGGCTTCCGCTGCGATGGCCCGCATCGCTTCAATAAACGAATCGCACTCTTCCTTCGATTCCGATTCTGTGGGCTCAATCATCATTGCGCCGGGAACGATCAACGGAAACGCCGTCGTATACGGGTGAAAGCCGTAATCGATTAGACGCTTGGCGATATCCATCGTGTTGATGCCATTTTCCCTCTGAATGGAATCGCTAAAGACAACCTCGTGCATAGACGGCAAAGAATACGGCAGCGCGAAAACGCCTTTAAGATTCTTGCGGATGTAGTTCGCGTTTAGCACGGCGTCTTCGGTAGCTTGGCGGATGTCCGGGCCGTAAGCGAGAATGTAGGCGAGCGCGCGCACTAATACGCCGAAGTTTCCCGAGAATGCCTTGACTCGACCGATCGAGTGTGGCCGGTCCTGTTCGAGAGCCAGTTCCCCGCTTCTTCCCTCGACCAGAACAGGAATTGGGCGAAAGGGCTCAAGGATTTGCTTCATGGCTACAGGGCCCGCGCCGGGGCCTCCACCGCCGTGAGGCGTCGAGAACGTCTTATGGAGGTTCAGGTGCATTACATCGACTCCAAAATCTCCCGGACGCGCCACGCCCGCGAGCGCGTTCATGTTCGCGCCATCCATATAGAGAAACGCACCCTTCGCGTGAAGAATCGCTGCAATGTCGGAGATGCGTTGCTCGAAAATGCCGAGCGTCGAAGGGTTCGTGATCATCAAGGCGGCTACATCTGGCGTCACCAGTTCATGCAGCTTTTCGACATTGACCTGGCCGTGCGAGTCCGATTTGATGTTTTGGACTTCGTAACCCGCGATAACGGCGGTCGCGGGATTCGTGCCGTGAGCCGAGTCCGGGATCAGCACCTTCTTGCGAGGGTTGCCCTGCTTTTCGAGGTAGGCACGAATCAGCAGGAGCCCTGTAAGCTCACCCTGTGCACCAGCGGCAGGCTGTAATGTGATCGCATCCATGCCCGTGATTTCCAGCAGGCACCGCTCGAGCAGATGCAGTATTTTCAGGCAGCCCTGCGAAAGAGCTTGCGGCTGAAGCGGATGCTCGGTCGCGATGCCATCCAGACGCGCCACGAATTCGTTGACGCGGGGGTTGTATTTCATCGTACAGGACCCCAGCGGATACATCCCGAGATCGATAGCGTAGTTCCAGGTGGAAAGGCGCGTGAAGTGGCGCAGGACCTCGATCTCGCTCACTTCGGGAAAACCTGCAACACCTTCCTTGCGATGGTTCTCGCCAAGGATCGTTGCCGGATCAATCGCGGGGACATCGAGAGGCGGCAAATCGAACGCTCGTTTGCCTGGAGACGATTTCTCGAAGATCAGCCCCTCGTTCTGGCTGACGTGACGCAAGGTTCTCCTGATTTTCTCGCTCATCTCACTTCCTGCACTAGTCCTACCGCTGAGCGCAGCTCGGCAGCAAACTTCTCGATATCGGCTCGCGTAATAGTTTCAGTGACGCACACGAGCGCGTGATTCGGCAACTCGGGGTAAAAGGACTCAAGTGAAAGTGGTCCGACAATCTTGTCGCGTAGTAACTGGCCGTTCACGTCTTTGACTGACCGCGGAAGCGCGATCGTAAACTCATTGAAGAACGGTGCGTCAAACGCTCGCCGAACGCCAGGGATCTTGAGTAGCTCACCTAGTGCGAATCGAGCTTTAGAGAGATTTTGCTCGGCCATCTCGCGCAGCCCCTCTTTACCGAGCAATATTAGATGGACCGTAGCCGCCAGAGCGCAAAGCGCCTGATTGGTGCAGATGTTCGATGTGGCCTTCTCACGGCGAATGTGTTGTTCGCGTGCCGCCAGTGTAAGCACGAATCCGCGGCGGCCATGAGTGTCGGTCGCCTGTCCTGCGAGACGCCCGGGCATTTGCCGGACGAATTTCTCATGCGTAGTGATCACGCCGACAAATGGCCCGCCGTAGCTCGGCGCGAGCCCGAAGCTTTGACCTTCGAGCGAGACAATGTCCGCCTCGGCGGGCGGCCGCACCAGGCCGAGAGAAACCGCTTCGGTCACGGCCACTACCAATAGCGCCCCTCGCAAATGCGTACTGTTTGCCAGTGTAGGCACCGGCTCAATCACACCAAAGAAGTTCGGTGACTGAAGCACGACAGCGCAGACATCATCACCGATCGTGGACTCAAGCGCCTTTTGGTCCAAAGTGCCGCCCGCACCAAAGGGTATTTCCTCGATTTGCAAGCCGGAGTTCTTTGCGTAGGTCCTTAGCACGTCCCGATATTCGGGATGCAACGAACGGGCGACGAGTACGCGCCGGCGCCGAGTTATCCTCTCGGCCATCAGTACGGCTTCGGTCGTGGCGGTGGACCCATCCCACATCGAGGCATTGGCGACTTCCTGTCCGGTGAGTTGGCACATGAGCGTCTGAAATTCGAAGATCGCTTGCAGCGTTCCCTGCGAAATCTCTGCCTGGTAGGGCGTATAGGATGTAAGGAACTCTCCGCGCTGAATAATGGCGTCTGTAACCACAGAGCGCAGGTGGTTATAAACACCGGCGCCTAAGAAACTCGTGTAACCGATCGAATTCTCCTTGGCGCGTTCCTTGAAATACTGGATGATTTCCGCCTCGGAATAAGGTCCCGGTAGTTGCAATTCTTCTCGTAGGCGGAATCTTTCGGGTATTACCGCGAACAGATCGTCGATGGAATTAGCGCCGATCGCGGCCAGCATCTCGTTTCGCTCGGCGGGACTCTTGGGCAGATAGCGCATCAGTGCGAGGATTCCCGTGCAGGGTTTGTGGCATAGGCCTCGTACGCCGCGGCGTCCATGAGCTTGTCCAGCTCCGCGGGATCTTTCAGGCGCAACTTGACGAGCCAACCGGCTCCGTGCGGGTCGGAGTTCACTTTTTCAGGCGCGTCTTTGAGTTCGCCGTTTACTTCGATCACCGCTCCCGACACTGGGGAATAAATCTCAAAAACGGCCTTCACCGATTCAACGACACCTAGCGGCTTGCCCGCTTCGAGCGCCCTTCCCACTTCCGGCAATTCCAAAAAGACGATGTCACCCAGCCGGCTCTGGGCCTCGTACGTGAGGCCAATTGTGCCCGAGTCACCTTTTGCCTCGATCCACTCATCGTCTTTCGTGTAGCGATATGTCTTGGGATACTCCATGTCCTCGCTCCCTAGCTAATTCACCGTTGGAACTCCGGTTGTTCTCGCCCTCTTGTAAAACGGAGTCGGAACCACGCGGGCCTTCGCTTTCTGACCACGAATTTCGACGTAGATCGTGGTACCTAGCGCCGCCAGGGCAGGTGGCACGAACGCAAGCGCGATGTTCTTACCAAGCGACGGTGAAGGCGAGCCGCTTGCGATCACCCCGATTACGTCGCCATGCTCATTCAAACAACCATATCCGTCCCGTGCGATGCCGCGATCGACCATTTCAAGCCCGACAAGCGATCGTGTCAAGCCAGCCGCTCGCGCGCGCTCAAGCGAAGCGCGGCCAATGAAGTCACCCTTTTCCATCTTACAGAAACGGTCCAGGCCCGCTTCCCAAACATTGATGCCCTCGCTGATCTCGTGTCCGTAAAGAGACAGCCGTGCCTCTAGCCGCAGTGTGTTGCGGGCGCCAAGACCGCATGGAACAATGCCGAACTCACGCCCAGCCTGCAGTATTTTTTCCCACGCATCCTCGCTCGTCGCCTTATCGGACGGAATGTAGATTTCAAACCCGTCTTCGCCCGTATAGCCGGTCCGGGCAACCAGTGTGTTCTCAATACCGCACACTCGCGCGTGACTAAGCCAATAGCTTCGAAGCTTGCTCAAGTTTACGTCGGTAAGCTTTCCCACTACCTCGATCGCCCGAGGGCCTTGGATTGCGAGCTGCGTGTACGCATCGCTTAAATCCTCGACCGTACAATCAAAGGCGTTCGTGTTTTGATGTACCCAATCGAAGTCCTTCTCCCGAGTGCCCGCGTTGATGACCAATAGAAAGTCATCCTCTCCCAGCCGATGCACGATCACATCGTCCACAAACGTTCCTTGCGGATAGAGCATCGCCGAATACTGTGCCTGCCCGATCGCGAGCCGAGCAGCATCGTTCATGGTGATGTACTGCACTGCGGAAAGTCCAGCCGCCGGGGTGCGTTTTCCGTTGACGCGAATGTCCCCCATGTGGCTGACGTCGAACAACCCGACGCTCGCGCGAACGGCCTTGTGTTCGGCAACCAGGCCCCCTGACGACGGGTATTCGACCGGCATGTCCCAGCCGCCGAAACCCACCATCTTCGCGCCCAAGGAGCGATGGACAGCGTTCAGGGCCGTCTTGCGAAGAGTGACTGCCGCAGAGTCAACCAAGAATTCCCCCGTCGATTCCGTGAGCCGAAGTTCTGTAGTGCCTTCAATTCAACTACCAGGCAGTTCCGCTCGAACCGCTGCAAATTGCTTGATCGCAAACTCCAAGTCTTCGCGCGTATGCGCAGCCGAGAGCTGCACGCGGATGCGCGCTTTTCCTCGCGGGACCACTGGATAAGAAAAGCCAACGACGTACACTCCCTTCTCCAGTAGGCGCTCGGCCATTCTTGTTGCGAGCGAGGCGTCGCCCAGCATCACCGGCACGATGGGGTGCTCCCCTGGAACGATGCTGAAACCTTCCTCGGCCATCCGCTCACGAAAGAACCGTGCGTTCGAATGGAGACGTTCCCGCAGTTCCTTGGTCTGCGCCAACAGATCGAGCACCATCAGGGACGCACCCACGATCGGAGGCGCGACACTGTTCGAGAAAAGATACGGCCGGGATCGTTGCCGCAAGAGGTCCACAATCTCCTTCCGCGCGCTTGTGTAACCGCCGCTCGCACCTCCTAATGCCTTGCCCAAGGTTCCCGTGAGGATATCGACGCGGCCCATGACGTGATGGTATTCGTGTGTCCCGCGACCGCTCTCCCCCATGAAACCAACCGCATGAGAATCATCCACCATCACCATCGCTTTGTACCGCTGGGCTAGATCGCAGATTTCCGGAAGCTTCGCGATGTAACCATCCATCGAAAACACGCCATCAGTCGCGATCAAGATGCGCCGAGCGCGCGAGGCCTCTTTGAGCTTCGCTTCGAGGTCCGCCATGTCCCCATGGCGGTACCGGAATCTCTGTGCTTTCGAGAGCCTGATGCCGTCAATAATGCTCGCGTGGATCAGCTCGTCCGATACGATTGCGTCTTCCGCATCCAGTAACGTTTCGAAGAGGCCACCATTGGCATCGAAGCAGGAGCTATACAGAATCGTGTCTTCCATGCCGAGGAACTCGCTCAGCCGTTGCTCGAGTTGCTTGTGTATCTTTTGTGTGCCGCAGATGAATCGGACTGACGAAAGCCCGTAGCCCCAGCGGTCGAGTGCCTCGTGCGCCGCAGCCACCACTTCGGGATTATCGGCAAGTCCAAGATAATTGTTGGCGCAGAGATTGAGGATGGCCGGCTTGCCGGGCAGATCAACCCGCGCGTTCTGTGGGCCCGCAAGAATCCGCTCGGATTTAAGCAGTCCGGCTTCACGAATTTCCCGCAACTGCGCCTCGTACTGTGCTTTCGCGGTATCGAACATGTGCGTATGCTCCCGAATCTCAACGAGCTTCGCGCCAATCCAAGATCACCTTGCCGGAACTACCTGACTTCATGGCGGCGAATCCCTTCTCAAATTCGTGCCAGGGAAACCGATGGGTGATTACGGCGCTGATATCGAGTCCCGATTCAAGCATCACTGTCATCTTGTACCAGGTCTCATACATCTCACGCCCATAGATGCCCTTGATCGTAAGCATGTTGAAGATCACTTGGTTCCAATCGATCGCCATCTCGCTCGGTGGAATTCCGAGCATCGCAATCTTTGCGCCATGGCTCATGTTTGCGAGCATTTCCCGAAACGCGCTGGCGTTTCCAGACATTTCAAGTCCTACGTCAAAGCCTTCGTGCATCCCGAGCTTCTTTTGGACGTCCGATAATCGTGTCTCAGTCGTGTTGACGGCCAACGTGACGCCCATCTTCTCAGCCAGCAGGAGACGTTTTGGATTGACGTCGGTAATGACGACATAACGGGCACCGGCGTGTCGCACCACGGCAGCAGCCATGATTCCGATCGGTCCGGCTCCGGTGATCAACACATCTTCACCCAGAACAGGAAACGAAAGCGCAGTATGGACAGCATTGCCGAACGGGTCGAAGATCGATGCTATTTCGAGGTTCACCTTGCCGTGATGCCGCCAGATATTGCTCATGGGCAACGCGATGTACTCCGCGAACGCCCCCGGCCGGTTCACCCCAACCCCCATCGTGTGGGCGCAGATATGTCGCCTGCCCGCTAGGCAGTTGCGACAGCGACCGCACACGACATGACCCTCGCCGCTAACGATTTCGCCGGGATGAAAGTCGTTGACATTCGAGCCGACCGATACAATCTCCCCCACAAACTCATGCCCGATGACCAGGGGAATCGAGATAGTGGCTCGCGCCCATTCGTCCCAGTCATAAATATGCACGTCGGTTCCGCAGATGCCGGTCATCAGCACGCGGATCAAGACATCGTTGATGCCGAATTCGGGAACCGGAACTTCTTCCAGCCACAGCCCGGCTTCCGCTCGGCTCTTTACGAGTGCCTTCATTTTTTGCTTCCAGCGTCCTTGAGAACACCAAGCACACTAATGCGGATTTGGGTCCGTCGGTACGAACCGTGCTAGCGTCCGATCTTTCTTCACTCGATCGACCGGGAACACCTGATTGTGCATCACCACATAGATGCCTGGCGGTAGCAGCCGCACGGCGAGCAGGCTTTCGGTCAGGTTCTGCAGACCATCGCTCGCCTCGAAGCCGAGCGGCGCCATCGCGCCGGTCAGTACGATGGGAACTTTGACCTCCGGCAACATTTGTTTCAACAAGAGCCCCGTCTGAATCATCGTGTCCGTGCCGTGCGTGATGACGATCGGAGCATTCTCATTAATAAGCCCTCTCACAGTCTCTAGGACCAGACCTCGATCCGTTTCGGTCATCTCAAGGCTATCTTTGTTAACCAAAGGCACGACGTTGACTTCGGAGTCCGGTAGCCGCAGAAGGCGCAGATACTGCTCGATCTTGTTCTTGAAATTCCCGACTGACCCGCTTCGCTCAGAATAGCCCTTCTCGATTGTCCCGCCTGTGGTAATCACATAGATTGTCTTCATCGTTCCTGCTGTCCGTTCCCGTCAGAGCTAAACTCCGTGCTGCACTCGACATTCTTCTTCTCCACCTTCAGTTCGCCCGACAGAATGCCTTCGGTCGTCGAGCCCCTCCGATGAATGGGACTTGCCAAGCAGTGCGCTCTTAATTTCCTTGGTAACCCAGACCGGCCCGACAAGGAAATAGATCGCGCCCTGGAAAAACGCCGGTTTGTTGCCCTCGATTCGATGACCCAGGAAGAGCGCAGCCCAGCCGCCGACAAAAAGCGCCAGCCCGATCCGCCAGAAAATCAGAATTGCGAGCACGATCCCCGCTAGGATCATCGGGATTCCGATTCCGTGCAGTACTTTATTTAAAGTATTCGTGTGCTCCTGGTCGTACTGCGCCATGTATTTATCGAGTGAGGCCATCAGTCACCTCTCATCAGGCTCTATATTCGTTCTCGGTCCTGCGCGAAACAATTTGCCCGCCGCCCTCTCATGTCAACCTCTGCGGGATTCGAGCTTTTCCCATTCGGAGTCAGGCGTATCGATCACATTAAACTCTCCGGCTCCGCGCAGCCACAATCCTCCGTCGATCACCACACATTCGCCGTTGATGTATTCGGTTTGCTCGCTAAGCAAGAAGGACGCGAGATTGGCGAGCTCCTCGTGCCGGCCAAATCGTTTCATCGGGTGGTAATTCTTCGTACGCTCCTCGAAATCTTTTGAGGGCATAAGGCGCGACCATGCACCTTCGGTCGGAAACGGACCGGGCGCGATCGCATTCAAACGAATCTTGTAGCGAGCCCATTCAACGGCAAGCGAGCGCGTCATCGCCAGTACTCCTGCCTTGGCACAGGCGGACGGCACAACGAAGCCCGAGCCAGAGTTTGCGGCTGCGTAGGTGGTGACGATATTCAGGATATTCCCGGGTTGTTTCGCTGCGATCCACTTGCGCCCCAGCGCAAGAGTGCAATGGAAGGTGCCCTGCAGTACGATTCCGACGACCGCATTGAAAGCATTGGGAGAGAGTTTCTCGGTACGCGCGAGGAAATTCCCCGCGGCGTTATTGACGAGGGTATCGATTCCTCCGAACGGACGGTCGAAATACTTTTCCGCTGCCTCGAGTGCAGCTTCCACGGCGCTAAAATTGCGGATGTCCGCGCAAGCGTGGGAAGCGCGTCCTCCCTTGGCGCGCAGCGTTTCGGCGGTTTCTTTAAGCGGGTCTTCGCGGCGCCCAACCAGAAAGAGATTCGCACCGAGATCTGCAAACCGCAGCGCCATCGAACGTCCCAGACCTGTGCCACCGCCCGTAATCAGAATCGTCCGATTCTTCAGCAAGTCTTTTTCAAACATGGGTTGGGAACCTCCGAAAGCTACCGGGCAAATTCACTGCGACGACCCAGTGCCTTCCAACGAAGAACATCAACTCGAATATGCGACTTGGACCTCCGGCCCCGCGCATCATACATTGACGCCCTGTCTCAGGCATTCATGATGTCTCCCGATATTCGCAAGGTGAATTCTCATTTTCTTCATGAGCCGCGGCCTCATGCGCCTCCTCGGGTGAGTCTCCGCCACTAGAAGGCCGCAAAAGGCCAATCGCACCAGGGGATGACCATTATAGATGACCATGATAGTTTCATAGTCAGCACGAGGGTAGGATGCCGGGCCGATGAAAGGTCGAATTCGGCTCCAGGGTACTCTTCGAGGGTGGCTGGCAGTTGTTACAAGCGTAATTGCGCGAGGCTCCCTTGACACATGAAATCGTTCTCGCAGCCCATGAATTGCCCCTCCCTCACCGGGATCCTGCAGATCGTTTCCTGGCGGCCACAGCCGGCACGCTCGGTTTAACTCGAAGGCGGTTTTCTTTCCTCCTTTCCTTCGCCCATCGGATGCGCGCCGCGTAGAAATTTCGATTCCGAGTCTTTCAGTGGGAAGTGAACACGCTCTATTTCACTGCTAACTGGCCTCGGGCCATGCATCGCTCGAGGAGTGCCTCGTTCTCGCACAGAGGCACGTCCCAAGAGAGGGAGCGGACCATTTCAGGGCAGGCATCCTGGCAGCGGTGGAGCAGGGCAGGGTCTCCGAGCAGTCGGGCAAGAGCTTGTTCCATCGAGCGAGGATCGTGAACGACCACGAGGCCCGCCTTCCCGACGAATGGTGCGACGCCGCACCGGTCCGTGACAATCACCGGCGTGCCGCAGGCGGCGGATTCGACCGCCGTATTCCCAAAATTTTCGTTTTGAGAGGGAAGCACGAAAACATCGGCATCCCGATAAGCCTGCCATTTCGCGGCTTCGTAAAGCGGCCCGACAAAACGAACACTCTCGCCCAGATTCAGCTGTCGCGTCATCGTCTTCAGTCGAGCAAGGAAGCCGTCGGCTTCGGCCGGTCCGGCTATCGCCAGCACACTATTTTCGTTGCCCGGGTTTCCATGCCATCGCGAAAACGCATCAAGCAGCAAGTCCGGGCTCTTTTTTGACACCACGCGTCCCAGGAAAAGCACCAAGCGCGCATCTTCGGGGATGCCCCACTGGCTGCGAAACTCACCGCGTCTGGGAAGACTCTCAGGGAAGTCGACGCCATTGCGGCGGACAACGATCCGGGACGCGGCAACGCCTCCTTCCATCAGTTCCTGGCGCTCTTGCTCGGACGTAGCGATCAAAAAGCGGGCGCCAGCCACCAAAGTATTACCGAACACGCGATGATAGAGCTTCTTTAGCAGGATGCTCCGAACGATCGGGCGGAACATCCCCATCGGCTCAAGCACATATGGGACGCCTCGCCGTCGGCTGAAGAACCCCGCTGTTGGTCCCAGCCAATCATACAGTCCATAGATTTGCGCAACGTCGAAGCGACCCATCGACTCGCGGCAAAACCCGATGATGCGCGGATTTAGCGTGACAGCACGGTAGTGCCCCACTGTGGAAATGTAGATCACCTCAACGCCACCTTGTTCCGAGCACCAGCCCCATTCGCACGTTTCGAACTTAGCGCCCGCTCCTCCATAGTTGCGAATCCCGAGATCAGCGGTGAGAACCGTCACGCGATGGCCTCTTTGAGCCAAACCTCGCGCGAGCGCGCCGACTTTTACACGGTCCGCCGTTTTCCTGGAGGTAGTAGGCCTGAACCACCTTTAGTATGCGCATGGCGGATTTGCTTTCACGCCACGAAACCAAATCGAATGGGCGGGATTCTCCTAGATGCTTTCAGAATACTACGCGCGTTTTGACGAAGCCAAGTTCTCACCCGCGAGCACGCAGTCGGTCAGGATCCGTTCCAGCTCAGCCCGAAAAGCGCTGTACTGGAATTTTTGGCGGACCATTTCCGCGCCGCGGCGGCCCAACTCGGCGCAAAGCGACTCATCTCGCAGTAGGCGGTCGAGCGCCTGAGCGAGACGCTCCGGATCGCTCGCCGGAATAAGCAAGCCGTTCACGCCGTCCTCAATCACGTCCACGCTTCCTCCGGCCGCGGCGCCAACCACAGCCTTGGAAAACGCCATCGCTTCCAAAAAGACCAGCCCGAAGCCTTCCGCCGTGCTGGGCAAAGCGAAC
>CAVRSO010000036.1:0-25921 GCA_963723845.1 uncultured Acidobacteriota bacterium | reverse complement strand
TATGCACTTCGCGCTGCTGCTGGGCTACGGCGCGAGCGCGGTGAATCCCTACCTGGCCATCGAAACGCTTGAGGACCTTTACAAGAACGAGCATTTCTCCCCCGAAAGCACGTGGGACAAGATTTTCAAGAGTTACATGAAGGCCGTGGATAAAGGGCTGCTCAAAACATTTTCGAAGATGGGAATTTCGACGCTGCAAAGCTATCAAGGCGCGCAAATATTCGAGGCCATCGGATTGAATCGGTCGCTGGTGGAACGCTATTTCACCGGCACGCCGTCGCGGATCGAGGGCGTGGGCATCGATGTGTTGGCGCGCGAGTCGCTGATGAAGCACGAGTTTGCCATGCAGCACCCGAGCGAATCGGAGACGGAGCTTCGAGTCGGCGGCGAGTATCAATATCGCGTGCGAGGCGAACGCCACCTGCTGAACCCGGTCACTGTGAGCAAGCTGCAGCACGCAGTGCGGCAAGGCAAGACGGAAACTTTCGAGGAGTTTGCGAAAACGATCGACCAGCAGAATCGCGACCTGCTGATGCTGCGCGGCATGTTCGATTTCAAGCCAGCCGGAGACCCGATTCCGCTGGAAGACGTTGAACCGGCTTCCGAAATCGTAAAGCGGTTCGCGACGGGCGCGATGTCATTCGGCTCAATCAGCAAGGAAGCCCACGAAACGCTCGCGATTGCGATGAACCGCATCGGCGGGAAATCGAATACCGGCGAAGGCGGCGAGGACGAGGTTCGTTTCCGTCCCGATGAGAACGGAGATTTGCGGCGCAGCGCGATCAAGCAAGTGGCTTCGGCGCGTTTTGGCGTCACCACGAATTACCTGGTGAATGCGGACGACCTGCAAATCAAAATTTCTCAGGGCGCAAAGCCCGGCGAAGGTGGGCAGCTTCCCGGGCACAAAGTGGATGAAGTAATCGCGCGCGTGAGGCATTCGATTCCCGGCGTCGGACTGGTTTCACCGCCGCCGCATCACGATATTTATTCGATTGAGGATTTGGCGCAACTGATTCACGACCTCAAGAACGCGAATCCCCGCGCGCGAATTTCCGTGAAGCTGGTGGCCGAAGCGGGCGTGGGAACGGTGGCCGCAGGCGTGGCCAAGGCGCACGCGGATGTGATCCTAATCAGCGGCTACGACGGAGGCACGGGCGCTTCGCCGATCAGTTCGATTCGGCATGCCGGGGTTCCGTGGGAACTGGGGCTTTCGGAAACACAGCAGGTGCTGGTGCTGAATGATTTGCGCAGTCGCGTGCGGCTGCAGGTGGACGGCAAATTGCAAACCGGGCGCGATGTGGCGATCGCCGCGCTGCTGGGCGCCGAAGAATTCGGGTTTTCCACCGCCCCGCTGATTTCCATGGGCTGCATCATGATGCGCAAATGCCATCTGAACACGTGTCCAGTGGGCGTGGCGACGCAGGATCCCGAGCTTCGCAAGAAGTTTACGGGCCAGCCCGAGCATGTGGTCAATTTCTTTTTCTTCGTCGCGGAAGATCTGCGCAAGATCATGGCCGAACTGGGATTCCGTACAGTAAATGAGATGGTGGGGCGCGTCGATTGCCTGGAGCAGCGCACGGACATCACCCACTGGAAGGCGAAGGGCATCGATCTCTCAGCTGTTTTGTACGACCCGCCGATGCCGGGCCACATTGGACGGCGCAACTTGATCGCTCAGGATCACGGTCTCGAAAAAGCGCTCGACTACAAATTGATCGAAATGGCGCAGGAATCACTCGAGAATCGCACGCCAGTTTCGTTGAGCATGCCGATACGCAACATTCATCGCACCGTCGGCACGATGCTGAGCGGCGAAATTGCGCGGCGGTATGGCTCCGCCGGCCTGCCGGACGATACAATTCAAGTGCAATTCACCGGATGCGCGGGACAGAGTTTTGGCGCGTTCCTGGCGAAAGGCGTGACGCTCACACTCGAAGGGGATGCCAACGATTATGTCGGCAAGGGCCTTTCAGGTGGCAGGCTGATTATTTATCACCCGCGAAAATCAGAATTCGTCCCTGAAGAAAATATTCTGATCGGTAATGTCTGCCTCTACGGCGCAACCGGAGGCGAGGCTTTCTTTGGCGGCATGGCGGGCGAACGCTTCGCGGTGCGCAATTCCGGAGCGACGGCAGTGGTGGAAGGTGTCGGCGATCACGGCTGCGAGTACATGACGAATGGGTTGGTTGTGGTGCTGGGAAATACGGGGCGCAACTTCGCAGCGGGCATGACCGGCGGAATTGCCTTTGTGCTGGATCACTTCGGCGATTTCTCGTCCCAGCGTTGCAATCGAACCGAGGTAGACCTCGAGCCGGTTACAAATCGGAAGGACATCGAGAAACTTTACGAGCTTATCGCGCAGCACAGCGAACTCACGGCGAGTCCGCAGGCCAAGTGGATCATCGAAAACTGGGAATCCACTTTGCCGAAGTTCATCAAGGTTTTCCCGCACGAGTACAAGCGAGTTCTCGGGATTCCGCGCGTGCCCGCCGGGGTGCTGGCCGCGAAGTCCGGGAAACAATCCACGGGCCAGGTGATTCGTGGGTAAGGTCACCGGGTTCAAGGAGTACGTGCGAGAAACGGCTCCGCGCCGTCCCGTTGACGAGCGCGTGAAAGATTATTTCGAGGTCTATCAGCCCTTCGGCGACGATAAAGTCCGTACGCAAGCGGCGCGCTGTATGGACTGCGGGATTCCTTTCTGTCACACCGGCTGCCCTGTAAACAACATCATTCCGGATTGGAACGATCTCGCCTACCACGATGAATGGAAAGAGGCGATTCGGGTGCTGCACTCCACTAACAATTTTCCCGAGTTCACCGGACGCATTTGCCCGGCGCCGTGCGAGGCCGCGTGCGTCCTCGGCATCAACGAGCCGCCAGTGGCGATCAAGTTGATCGAAAAGACGATTGTGGAGCACGCGTGGAATGAGGGCTGGATCACGCCCGAACCTCCAAAGAAGCGCACGGGCAAGCGCGTCGCGGTGGTGGGTTCGGGGCCGGCGGGCTTGGCGGCCGCACAACAACTAAATCGCGCGGGACACACGGTGACGGTGTTCGAAAAAGCCGATCGCATTGGCGGCCTGTTGCGCTACGGCATACCTGATTTCAAGATGGAAAAAACTGTGCTCGACCGGCGGCTGGCGCAGATGTCAGCGGAGGGCGTGGTTTTTCAAACGGGCGCTCACGTGGGCGGCAACATCAAGGTGAAAGACCTGCGGAAACAATTTGACGCGATTTTGCTCGCGGGTGGCTCGGAGAATCCGCGCGACCTGAAAGTGCCCGGGCGCAACCTGAAGGGCATTCACTTCGCGATGGAGTTTCTGCCGCAGCAAAACAAGCGCATCGCGGGAGATCACGTTCAAGCTCAAATTCTCGCGACGGGCAAGCGCGTGGTGATTATCGGCGGCGGCGACACGGGCGCCGATTGTTTGGGCACCTGCCACCGGCAGCAGGCCGAGTCCGTGCTGCAATTTGAGATTATGCCGATGCCTCCGTCGGAACGGCACGCCAGCACGCCCTGGCCGCTATGGCCGCTGCAACTTCGCACCGAAAGCGCACACGAAGAAGGGGGCGTCCGGGATTGGGCCGCGAACACTACGAAATTCACCGGCGACGAAGATGGCAACGTGAAGCAATTGCACGCCGTGCGCGTTGGGCCTCCGCCTAAATTTGAAACCGTGCCGGATAGCGAATTTAGCATCGACGCCGATCTCGTTCTACTGGCGCTTGGTTTCACGGGCCCTGTCAAGCCGGGAATGATCGAGCAGTTCGGCGTGGAACTCGACGCGCGGAGCAACATTGCCACAAAGGGAAATTACATGAGTTCCGTGCCCGGAATTTTTGCCGCAGGCGACATGCGCCGAGGCCAGTCCCTCGTGGTGTGGGCGATCGCAGAAGGGCGCAGTGCCGCCGCCGCAGTGGAGAGTACCTCCGCTCCAAGCCCTAGCGACTTTTTCCGTTTCCCGAAGTCTCTCCTCACCAACAAGTTTTCTTGTTAACGTACCGTTCGCGGCGCCGTCAAATATGAACCTCATTGGGAGAACAACGCGACACTGAGCCAATTGAAAGGGCGAATTGATGTCGAATTATATTGGCGCAATCGATCAGGGTACTACGAGCACGCGTTTCATTGTCTTTGATCGGGCGGGCCGGATCATCTCGATTGCCCAACGGGAACACGAGCAGATCTATCCGCGGCCTGGGTGGGTCGAGCACGACCCTGAGGAAATCTGGAACCGCACGCAGCAGGTGATCGCTGAGGCGATGGAATCAAAGGGACTACGCGCGCGAGACCTGGCAGCGATCGGTATCACGAATCAGCGCGAGACCACCGTCGTTTGGGATAAGGCAACCGGCAAGCCCGCCATGAACGCCATCGTGTGGCAGGACACGCGAGTCGGCCCCGATGTGGATCAGTTCAGCAGGCGAGGAGGCCAGGATCGGTTCCGCGCGAAGACAGGTTTGCCGCTGAGCACATACTTCAGCGCATTGAAGCTGCGATGGATTTTGAAAAACGTGCGTGGCGCCGCAGAACGCGTGCGGGCTGGCGATTTGTTGTTCGGCAATATGGATACCTTCCTGTTGTGGCATTTGACGGGTGGCAAGAATAGCGGCGTTCATGCGACGGACGCGACGAACGCGAGCCGCACACAATTGTTGAATTTGAAGATGCTGGATTGGGATGAAGAGTTGCTGGAGGCGTTTGAAATTCCGCGAAATATCTTGCCGCAAGTGCGTTCGAGCAGCGAAATATATGGAACAGTCACGGCGGGCCCGGCGAAAGGCGTGGTGATTGCCGGCATTTTAGGCGATCAGCAAGCGGCGCTCGTGGGCCAGGCGTGTTTTCGACGCGGCGAAGCGAAGAACACTTACGGCACGGGATGTTTTCTGCTGATGAATACAGGGGAGGAAGCGGTACCTTCCCAATTCGGTTTGTTGACGACCGTCGCCTATAAGTTTGGAACCGAGCCGCCCCGATACGCTCTGGAAGGCAGTATTGCGATCACCGGTGCGCTCGTGCAGTGGCTACGCGACAATCTGGGGCTGATTACAAAGAGCGCGGATATAGAGCCTCTGGCGAAGACCGTCAAGGACAATGGCGGTGTCTATTTTGTGCCCGCGTTTTCGGGACTCTACGCCCCGTATTGGAAAGAATCGGCGCGAGGTGTGATTGCTGGTTTGACGCGCTACGCGAACAAAGGTCATCTTGCACGGGCCGTGCTCGAAGCGACGGCATTTCAAACGCGCGAAGTCGTCGAGGCAATGGAAAAAGACGCGAAGACTCAGCTGACGACCTTGCGTGTGGATGGCGGAATGGTTGGCAATGAAATGTTGATGCAATTGCAGAGCGATATCTTGAACCGCGAAGTCGTGCGGCCGAAGGTGTCGGAAACCACCGCACTCGGCGCGGCCTACGCCGCAGGACTCGCCGTGGGATTCTTCAAAGGAACGGAGGAATTGCGCTCCAATTGGCAGGCGGATCGAACCTGGAAGCCGGCGCTCGGCGCGGAAGAACACGAAAAACTTTATCGCGATTGGAAAAAAGCGGTCACCAAATCCTTCGACTGGGTGGATTGACATTGAAGACAGTAGGCCGATCGCTTGGGCGGGCGAGTCGAACGAAAGGATACGTGAAATGCATTCACCATTTGTCGGCGAGTTCGTCGGGACCCTGGTCTTAGTTCTCCTCGGCGACGGTGTTGTCGCGAACGTGCTGCTGAAACGCTCCAAGGCCGAGGGGGCCGGATGGATCGTCATCACCGCGGGGTGGTGCTTCGCGGTATTAGCGGGTGTTCTTGCTGCGGTTGCTTGTGGAAGTAGCGATGCTCACATCAACCCAGCGATCACCCTCGGGTTTGCCGTAATCACGGGGAACTATTCAAAGATCGCTCCGTTCATCATCGCCCAAATGTCGGGTGCTTTTGTGGGGGCAGTATTGGTCTGGCTCCATTTCCTGCCCCATTGGAAGGAAACCTCCGACGCTTCGTTGAAACTCTCGGTGTTCTGCACAGCACCGGCGATCCGCGCCCCCATTTCAAACCTTGTCAGCGAGATTATCGCTACGTTCGTTCTCGTATTCGTGGCTGCCGCCATCGCGTCAAAGAGCGTGGCGGGAGTTGCAGGTTTGCCTTCGGGACTCGGCGCGTACCTCGTATCCTGCCTCGTTTGGGGAATCGGGCTTTCTCTGGGCGGCACAACGGGGTACGCGATCAATCCAGCCCGCGATTTGGCCCCTCGCCTCGCCCACGCTGTGCTTCCCGTCGCAAGCAAGGGCCAGTCGGATTGGGGCTACGCGCCTGTTCCGGTTATCGGTCCACTGATCGGAGCAGTACTCGCCGGAGTACTGATTCGTATGCTGCGTTTCTAGGGTGATCCAGCAGGGGTATTCGTAAACCAAGCGCCTACGACGCATTCTAGAATCGGGCGCAGAAGCCGCCAATGTGGGCGGGTATCGGGCAGGAACGGAAACCGGACAAAAAACAAATCCAACAAAATAAGCGGGTGAGCCTGTAAGCCGGATTCTGTCCGCCGCGCGGCCCGCACATTGACGTGAGCCAAAGTGCTCAAGCGCGCACGACGCGGCGATCATTCCTCTAGGCCCCGAATCGCTCCGGGACTCAAGCAGCCTACCCGAGGGTCACAGCTCTTGCTCCTTGCGAGCGGAACGCCCTTCATTCGCAAAAGCGAACTCGGGCAAGCATACGGGCCGGGCCGGCCCTCCCCTCCTATTTGGCCTTGCACCACGCGGGGTTTTCCGTGCCCATGTCGCCATCCGGGCGGTGGGCTCTTACCCCACCTTTTCACCCTTACCAAATGCGCTCGACCGAAAGAGGCGGGCTCCGGTTTTTCCGAAAGCCTGCCGCCGAGGTGCAAGCATCACCGGCGGTTTCATTTTCTGTGGCACTTTCCGTAGCCGCGCCGCCGAACGCTTTCGCGCACTCTGCGACGCAACCCCCTGGCGTTACCAGGCGCGTTGCCCTGCCGTGGCCGGCTCTTGCAGTTCGCCACGGCCGGAGTCCGGACTTTCCTCCCGCCCATTCCGCTTGCGCGGAGCGGGCCGGCGATCACCCGGCTCACCCGCCACGAACATTATAGCTCGAAAAGCGCCCCGGGGTTTTTGGCGATTAGAGGTGCTACCTGTGGTTTGTTTTCAATGAGATCGGGGCACTTCTACTCGCCGGGTTTTGGCGATTAGAATGTAATTTACTTCGCGGGGCAGCAGCGGCCGAACTGCGACCTCCCCCGCTCTGGCGACCATCCAAATTTTCAAAGAGCATCCAACCTTCGTCAAGAAGGTGGAACTGAACATCGTGTCCAGATTCTCAGAGGGCGCAGCGGAGCGCAAGGAGTTGTTGGTGTGGACTTTTGAGTTTGGCGGGCGTCGGTACGTCTGGTTTGATTGAGATGTTGCGGTCATTTCGAGTTTACGAGCTTTTCGAATTGAGACTCATTCAAGATTTGGACGCCGAGGGATTTGGCCTTATCGAATTTGGAGCCGGGGTCGGCGCCGACAACCACGTAGCTGGTTTTCTTGCTCACCGATGAGCCGGCCTTGCCGCCATGAGAGGCAACGAGCGCTTCGGCTTCTTCGCGCGAGCGATTTACAAGGGTTCCAGTGAATACGAAGGTCATGCCGGCAAGCTTCGCGCTCTTGGGAGCGGCGCGCTCGTTCTTCATATTCACGCCGACTTCGCGCAGGCGCTCGATCGTTTTGCGGTTCGCGGATTCCGAGAAAAACTCGCGCACACCCTCGGCGATTTTAGGACCTACTTCGCCGACTTCCATCAGCTCCTCCGCTCCGGCATCAGCAATTTTCTCCATGGACCCAAAATGCGAGGCGAGGAGTTGAGCCGTGCGTTCGCCGACGAACGGGATGCCAACGGCGTAAATGAGGCGGTCGAGGCTGTTCTTCTTGCTGGCAGCAATTTCATCCAGCAGATTCTGCGCAGATTTTTCGGCCATGCGCTCGAGACCGGAAAGCGTTTCGAGATCAAGGCGATAGAGATCGGCAAAATCCTTCACCAGTTTCTTCTCAATCAGCTGGACAACAATCTTGTCGCCCAGGCCATCGATGTTCATGGCGTGACGTCCCGCGAAATGCAGAAATGATTCTCTACGGCGCGCGGGACAGGACACATTCACGCAGCGGTAAGCGACTTCTCCCTCGGTCCGGTAAACGCGCGTGCCGCACACCGGGCATTTATCGGGCATTTCGAATTCTTTTTCTTCGGCGCCGTGCTTCACAACCTTCAGCACATGCGGAATCACTTCGCCGGCGCGCTCGACGAGCACAGTATCCCCCGCGTGAACATTGAGCCTGCGCACCTCGTCGAGATTGTGGAGCGTCGATTTCACCACGGTGACGCCGCCGATTTGCACCGGCTCAAAAACAGCAAACGGAGTCAGCACGCCGGTCCGCCCGACGCTTACCAGGATTTCTTTTAGAAGAGTGGTCTCCTGATGAGCGGGATACTTATACGCAATCGCCCAGCGCGGAGCTTTCGAAGTGAAGCCCAGCTCGTTCTGCAGCGAGATCTCGTTGACCTTGATTACAACGCCGTCTATTTCGTACGGAAGTTTTTCGCGCCTTTTTTCCACGCGATCGATGTAGCGCTCGACTTGTTCAATCCCAGCGCAAATCTGCCAGTCATAGCTCGCTTTGAAGCGCAGAGCCTTGAGCGCGTCGAGAACTTCTGAATGACGCTTCTTCGGTATACGTCCATCAACCAGAAGGTAGTACGCAAAAAATTCCAACTGGCGCGACGCCGTGATATTCGGATCGAGCATGCGGACCGCCCCTGCCGCCGCGTTCCTCGGATTTGCAAACCGCTTCCCGCCTTGGGCCTCCTGCTGCTCATTCAACTCGACGAATGCCCTTTCCGTCATCATGGCTTCGCCGCGCACCTCGAAGCTGTCTTTCACGCCGGCGTCGCTCAGGTGCGATGGGTCGATGCCCAGCGGAATCGAACGAATTGTTCTGACGTTCGGCGTCACTTCCTCGCCTGTTGTTCCATCTCCACGCGTAACACCCGCGACAAGCTTGCCCTTCTCGTAAATCAGCGAAAGACTCAGGCCATCAAACTTCTGCTCGCAGACATATTCGACCTTTTCGCGGCCGGTCGTTTGGCAAACGCGCCGGTTGAATTCGGCGAGCGTCTCGAACGAGAACGCGTTATCGAGGCTCATCATCGGAGTTTTGTGGCGGACTTGCCGAAAACCCTGGCGGGGCGCGCCGCCAACTCGTTGCGTCGGCGAATCGGGAGTTACAAAGTCGGGATGCCCGGCTTCCAGCTTCTTCAGTTGCTCCATCAGACGATCGAAGGTCGCATCGGAAATCTTCGGATCGTCAAGGACGTAATAAAGATATTCGTGATGACGAATTTTTTCGCGCAGCTCTTCGATCTCCCTGGCTGCGCTGGAGATTTTCGTCATTGCTGTCTTCGACATGGTGGTCTCGCGCGGACAACGTTTATTATACAATGCGTCTATCGGCTAATCTTCCGGTCCAATGCCACACAATATCAAAGACGCGCTGCTGATTTACAACCCGACGAGTGGGCGCAGACGGCATCGCCGGTCGGCCGATGTGGAACAGGCCGCGCTTATTCTGAATGATGCGGGCATCGAGACGGAACTCGCTCCCACGACCGCGCCCGGCTCGGCCACACACGTCGCACGCAAAGCCGTGGAGCAGCGCCGCGGAATGGTGATCGCCTGCGGCGGCGATGGAACCATCAACGAAATCGTCAACGGGCTCGCGGGAAGCGATGTGCCCATGGCGCTGCTGCCCGCGGGCACGGCGAATATTCTGGCGAAGGAGTTGGGCATCCCCTGGGATATCCGGCGCGCGGCCCGTCTGATTCCCGGAGGAACCGTGCGCCGAATCGCGCTGGGCGCCGCATTCCCGCTGAACGGAAATCATAGCGACTTGCTTTCACCGAAGGGACGATTTTTTCTCTCCGTGGCGGGCGCGGGACCCGATGGCGCCATCGTGAACGGCGTGCACCCCGGCTTTAAGAAGAATGCGGGAATCGCCGCATATTGGTTTGAAGGCTTCCGCCAGCTTTTCCAATACAGCTTTCCGGAAATACGAATTCGTTCGGCGGGCCGCGAGCGCAAAGCCACGATCATCGTTGTGGGCAGGACCGCTCATTATGGAGGCCCGTTCAAGATCACAACCGGCGCGACCCTTTTCGAGGATTCGTTTGAATTCGTGACGAACTCACGGCGAAACAGACTGGGCTACGCGGCGTGCCTTCCTTCCCTGTTCCTCGGCTCACTTCGCAACATGGATGGAATTGAAGCGTGGAAATCGGGCGAAACGATCTGCGAGCCCACAGGAAGTGAGCCGATTTACGCGCAAGTAGATGGTGAGCCGGTGGGGCCGCTGCCAGTTGCATTCCGAATTGTACCGGACGCGCTATCGATCGTGACGCCCGCGCGCTAGCTCTGGAAAAGCAGGATCTTGGAACCTGTCACACACGCGCTAACTTCACTGGCCTTCGCACGCGCCGGACAGCGCCGGCTGCCTCGTTTCGGCACGGTGATGCTGATCGCTTCCGGCATCGCGCCTGATCTCGATTATCTGAGCTACCTCGGCGGAGCGCACGCCTTTATTCGATTTCATCGCACGGTGCTGCATTCTCTTGCAGGCTCGGCGCTGATGGCTTGCGCGCTGGCGGGCGTGTTTTGCGTGCTCGATCGAAAATATCCTCGTAGCGCGGTCGCAGTGGAAAAATCAATTGCGCCACTGGCTTTTTCCGGCGCACTGGCGGTTTGTGCCATCGGCGCGGCGTCACATCTGCTCCTCGATCTGGCAAGCGGCGTCGGAGTGCAGCTCCTATGGCCATTCAAGACGCACTGGTCGGCCTGGGACCTCGTCACCAATTTCGATCTGTGGATTTTGCTTTTGCTGGCGGCGGGACTTCTGCTGCCTCTTCTTTTCAAGTTGGTGAATGAAGAGGTGGGCGAGCAAAAGAAGAGGACCGGACGGCTGGCGGGACTGGTCACATTGGCCCTTCTGGTATTTTATTTCGGCGCGAAAGAGAAACTGCACAGCCAGGCGATTGACTTGTTGCTGGCACGTGAATACCACGGGCGTATTCCGCTTTCAGCAGGCGCATTTCCGGAAGGTTCGGCGCCGTTTGATTGGCGCGGCGTGTTGGTGACGGACGACACGCTGGAAACCATCGACGTTCAAGTAGACCTGAACCAACCATTCGATTCCAACAGCAGCATCACCCACTATAAGCCGCAGGATTCTCCGGCGCTGGAACTGGGACAAAAGAATTCAGCGACAGCTCAATTTTTGGACTATGCGCGGTTCCCTATCGCGAAGGTTCAGCACATTGAAGCGGATTATCGCTTCGAGGTCCACGATCTTCGCTTTGAGGACGACGATACCGAACCCGCAAACGTGCTACTCCGGATCGATTACGATAGCCGCCTTCAGACCAGAAGCGAAAAGTTCCGTTTCGCTTCGTCGACGGAGCCATGAAGAAACAAACGCCATGCGCTTTCAGGGCGTTGCGGATGCTTTCGGAAATATCAAGCGGGTGATCAGATAGAGCAAGACGATAATTCCCGCGACCGAAACAGCGAAACCAACCTTATGAGCCGTCAGAAATAGCAGCACAGCGTCGCCATATCGCACCGCAAGTGCGCCTTCGATGAAATAACGCAGCCCCCGGCCCAGCAGAAGCGCCAAGACAAATGTTTTGAGCGGAACCTGGAATACTCCTTCGGCAAGCACAAAAACTTTGAACGGAAATGGCGGCGGCAGGATTCCTGGAATGAATACGCTCAGAAAAGCGTGGTTTTGCACCCAGCGTTTCACTTTATGCGACCCTCTGTGCCGGTGAAAGTAGGCCTCGCCACCTTTTTTCGCCAGCAAATAGATCCAAATGCAGCCTGCCAGCGATCCCAGCGCCGCCATCGCACAGTAATAAGGCATCCGCGCCGGCCTTTGCGCGGATAAGCGGATCACCAGCGCATCGGCGATAAATGGAAGAGTGATTACGGATGAGTCGAGGAAAGTAGCGACGAACAATCCGCCTCCGCCCATCACCGCAATAATCTTCGCCAGCCAGTGTGGCACCTTGATTTGATTCATGTTCACGATGCGAAACTCAGAACCGAATTGCTGATTCTAACAGAGCAAATCATGCGCGGATGCGCGGACCTGGCAGGTATCGATGGCAGGATGACTTCGGCGAGAATCGGCAGGGCTATCCACCAAATAGGCAGATTATGAGCGCTAACTCTTCACCAGAGCAGCTTCAATCCAAACTGCACCTGCCGTGAGGTGGTGGAAGTGCTCGTGATCGCTCCCGCGGCGGGATTCGCTTGCGGAACCGTAGAGCCCGGCGGAAGCACCGCCAAAATCAGATTCGGCGTGTTGAAATTCGCACGATTCAAAAGGTTGAATAGCTCCGCTCGAAACTGCAAATTCAATCGCTCGTGAATCGCGATGTTCTTCATCACCGAAAAATCCCAAGTTGCCAATCCTGGCCCGATCAGATCGTCGCGCCGAGCATTGCCGTAGAAACCGCTGTTGTTTGGCTGAGCGATGAAAGCGGCCGGATTGAACCATTCCCCCGGGGTGCCGAGCACAACCGGCCCACTGAATGCCGGATTAATGAAAGGCCGCACGGGATTTTTCGTGTCGCCATTTCGCGAAGGGTTGTAGCTCAATTGCGGAGTGAACGGAAGACCAGATTGTATGGTGACAACACTCTCCACCGACCATCCGCTCACTAGTCGGTCGCTCCAACCCTCAGCATTACCGGCGAAAGACTTGCCGCGCCCAAACGGCAATTCGTATATGCCGTTGATTACCGCGACATTCTGAGCATTAAATGTGGCGAGCCCTTTGTCGGCTCGTAAGTTGAAAGGATTGGAGACGAGCCCCGGGGCATTGTTCGCGGTCGTCCCATTCAATGAATCGCCATCATCAAGCGCCTTCGACCACGTGTACGTTCCGCGTAGCGAAAGGCCGCGGCTGAAACGATGCCTTAAATCCAGTTGCAAAGCGTTGTAAGAACTCGTGCCCAGCCCGAACCATGTCCACGTCCCTACCAGGTTGAAGTTGCAGCTCGGAACCGAGGCGCTGCACGCAGTGGGAGCGTAATACGTGCCCGCCGGAACAGGCGTTCCCGTAAGCGCGCCAAAGTTGGCAGGAAACGTCGCTGGGCACGGCGATGTGGGACAAATCACCGGAGTCGGTTCATTCGCATCCAACCCAATGATTTCATGGTAGCCGTGCGAGCCGACGTAGCCCACCGTCAGCGACGTGTTCGGCGTTAGCTCTTGTTCGAGCCGCAGAGAATAAGAGACCAGCGTCGGCAGCTTCAGATTCGGCTGAACGCCACCAGGCGCCAATTTTGCGGTCGCTGGCACCGGTGAAACGGGCTCGGGAAAGTTCGCCACAGGCACGCTGCTAATGGCGAACGTGGGATTGAATGGCGCGTTCTGGTCCATCCGGTATCCGAGTGCATCTTGCAGCTCGTTGTACATTCCGAACCCCGCACGAAGCACTGTCTTGGTGCCGAATGGACTCCACGCCGCGCCGATTCGCGGCTCTGGCAGAAACTTCGAGTTATTCACGCTGAACGCGGAATTGCCCACGTGCGGAGTCGTATTGATCAGCCCGTTAGTGAAGAAGTAATCGGCGGCCCGGCCATGCGCCTCGTTCCAGCCGGTAGAACTTTCCCCGCGGAATCCGAGCGACAACGTCAGCTTCGGGGTCAGCCGAATCGTATCTTCCGCATACCATGCAGCAAATAGCGATCGCCAATTCATTTCCGTGGGCGCGGGATCGTAGGTAAGCGTTCCCACGACTCCCCCCAACAGCGCGTTGATGCTGGCAAACGACGCCTGCCCGTATTGGCTCAACGCCAGCTTTTCGTTGGATTGAAACTGCTGGAACCACGCGCCGAAACTGAATTGGTGCCTCCCCCGCATGATCCTTGCCTGATCCTCATACGTGTATAGGTTTCGGAACACGTTCAGGTTGGTTCCGTTGTTGCTCCCGGCTAACCCGAGCTGCGTCGCCGGATTCGACGCGGTACTGCCTCCCACGACCACTGCGCCTGTCGGCAAGCCCCCCACAAAACTTGTCACGCTGGCGGCGGGCGTTCCCGGCGTCGGCTCGCCGAGAAAAAAGTATGCGGCGCGAGAGTAGCCGAAGCGCGCTGTGTTCAGCAGTTTGGGTGAAAAGACGTGCGTTTCCTCGAGGCTCAATACCTGTTCGCGCAAACGGGCGATATCGGTGCTGAACGGATCGAGCGGCGTCGCGGTCAGGTCCCCGCCGTCATCAATCGTGTACACCGCGCCGAGCGTGTCTTTCGCTGAGAAAATGTGATCCACACGCGCGGTGCCGAAATCTTCTCGAATCGTTTGCAACGGGCTGGCGAACAGTTCCGCGATACCACTTGGGTTCCCGTTCGGCAACGCAAGCTCGGGTCCGTTCGCAACCGGCCACAAGTTGAGCAGTTGCGTCACAACCGCCGCGCACGCAGCCCTTTGCGGCGCGGTGCACGAAGATCCCAGTGGAACAAGGGTGCCGTTGCGGGCATCAGCAGCGGGCACAAATGTTTCCGAGGTCTGATGCAGGTTCTGCCGCAGGCCCTCGTAGTTGGCGAACACAAATGTCTTGTCCGTTTGGATCGGCCCGCCTATCGAAGCGCCGAACTGATTGCGCTGAAACGGAGGCGCTGCCCCGACATCAAAGAAATTTCGCGCATCCAAGTCGTTGTTGCGCAAGAATTCATACGCCGACCCGTGCCACTGGTTGGTTCCCGATTGCGTGACGATAGACACCTGCGCCCCCGGTCGTTTGCCGTACTCAGCTGCCGTAAGATCCCGGTAGACATTGAATTCTCGCACCGCGTCCACGCCAAGCAGCTGTCCGCTCGTGCCACCGGGTTGCATGTTGTTTTCGGCCGCGCCCGTGTACTCCACACCGTTCAGAAGAAAAAGATTCTGCTGCGGCCGGTTTCCAGAGACCGCAAAGTTGTTACCATTCGTCGAGTTTGATACACCTATTCCGCCAGTCTTCTCAGATGTAAAGTTCACCACGCCGGGGTTTAGCGTCACAAGTTCGTCGAAACTGCGCCCGTTGAGGGGCAGATCCTTCACCTGTCGCTCGCCCACCAATCCCGAGACGTCAGCGGTCGTAACGCTCAAGGGCGGCGCATCCGCCTCCACGACAATCTGCTGGCTGACTTCCCCAACGCTAAGACGCAGATCGACCGTTGCATCCTGCCCAACCGCAAGTTGTACTCCGCGCCTGACTTCCTCGGCGAATCCCGGTTTTTTCACGGCAATTTCGTACTCGCCCACAGGAAGAGCAAGAACCTGATAGCGCCCAGCGGCATCCGTGACCGTGTCTCGCTGAACCTCAGTGTGCACGTCCTTCACAGTTAGCGCAGCGCCTGAAACCGCTGCTCCGCTTGGGTCGGTGACGGTGCCGGAGAGGCTGGCGGACACTTGCGCGGTCACCACCGATGCCACCGCCAACACGGCGAAAATTAGCAGGAATAGGGGCTTCAGCGAGAGTGGGCGGGCGGGCTCGGCGGGGCGAATGGGCGATTTTGGCGATGTTTCGAGTTTGACGCAGTTCGTTTCAGGCTGAGTGAAGCATATGAATCCGCTGGCCTCCGTAAAGTACGCAACTTAGTACGATCTGATTAGGCATGTCAATACGATTAGAGGCTAATCGCCTTCGGGGGAAAGCTCAGAAAGTTGGCAGAAAAATACGCGGTGGCTGGCAAACGCGAAGAAAGGGTAGCCATCGGAAAGCGGCGGGATTCGATCGGCTTGCGGATTCTCAAGTTCGGATTGCCCTTTTGGGGCAATCCGAACTTGAAGTTTGTTACAGGGTCAGGCGTTACGGTATGTAGTAGCGGAACGAGGTAAGGACCATGTTATCGAGACCGGTCGGCGTGCCGGCCGTTGAGATGGGCACACCGTTCTGGGTACCAGTTCCGATGCCACTCCAGGCGGTGCGGGTGACATAGGAGTACTGCGATCCAAATTGCACGGTGCCCTTCGGCCCCTTGTAGAAGCGATACCAGAAGCCGAAGGTGCCTTCCATGATATTTCGTGTGTCACCCGTGCAGTTTGCCGGAGCGGTCGGGCTGAAGCCACCTGATCCCGGAGCCTGCTGAACCTGGCACCCGAAATTCTTGAGTCCGGTGGCACCGTAGCCGACGGTAAATCCAGTCGCCGTAGGGTTGTATTGGGTCCGCTGGGCGTACTCGTCGCCGACGTACATGTAGAGGTCCCATCGCGGGGTCGGGTGAAGCTCGATCGAGCCGAGACCCTGGTAGCTGCGGACTGGTTCCAGCGTGCCATCGGGATGAACGGTTGCGTCGACCAACTGAGAGGTACCATAGCGAGCGACACCATCGCCGCCCAGGAAGTGCACACCGAAGGTGACCTTCTTGTTGAGCAACGCGATACGAGCGTTGGCGCCGCCACCGCCGACAACCTTCTTGTCGCTGAAAGCAAGCGCGCCCGTCGGGCCAGTGAAGCCACCGCAGACGGTGGTCGCAGTGACCGTCGCGCACGGAAAGACGCGGTCGCGGAAGTCACCGACGAGGCCGAAGACCTCAAAGTGGGTATTGGATGTCGGCTCCCAAGCGGCCTTGACGATGAAGTCGGGATTGGTGTTGTACGTGAAATTGTTGACGGAGGGCAGGAGGCCGCCATTCGCACCGGCGGCGCCAACCAGGAAGTTAGCGGGCCCACCGTGGTTGACGATTGGGGTTGTTTGCGCGTTTTCAATCGAGAGGCCAACCCAGAATTTGTTGTTGAAGCTCTTGGTCACGCGGAAACCGTATTGCCGCGCCCAACTGAAGCCCACGTTATACTGTGCGTCGATCGTTGCCGGCGCAGCCTCTGTGCGGTTGTCCAGGGCCTTCGTGGTTTCCGTAACAAGGCTCCACATCTGCCCGCCAGTGAAAGTCCAGCCGCTGTTAAGGGCGGCCTGTGCCCAGAACTGGCGCTGGCGCAAGGTGAAGCTGTTGCTCTGGTTATCGTTGGACGTGACTCCGGCGGAGAGGAAGTCTGTTTCGTAGTAGCCGCCGACCTTGACGTTATCGAGCTTCCCCTGAACGAGCATGCTGATGCGCGACTGACGGGCGGAGGCATTGAACTCCGAGATGCCAGCATTGTTAGCGCCCGAATATGGAACGGAGTTGAACGGTGTGTTCACGTCGGCGCTGAGAGCCTTCTGACGCCACGCCGATTCAGCCGCGAAGAAGCCTCCCGGAGTGAGCGTCACGCCTTTGAAGTGCAAGGAAGTAGGCTCATCCGAGTTTTCCTTTTGCGCAGGCTGTGCTGCCGCCACGGCGCCCGTGACTGGTCCAACTGGCCCGACCGGTGCGCTCGCGGAGTTTGCAGGCGCAGCCGCAGGCATCAGCCCCGGTTGTGAAGCGTTGAGCTGCTCCTCGAGTTGATTCATCTTTTGTTGCTGTTCCTGAAGCTGCTTGGCTTGCGCTTCCAGAAGATCGCGCATCTGGCGCAGCTCGCTCTCCACTTCCATACTGGACGGCGCCGCCTTCGCTGCTGCGTCGGCCGTAGCTGCCGGCGCGGGGCCGGGCGCCGCCGATGTAGTGCTGGCCGCCGAGTTTCCAGTTGTAGCACCGGCTTTATTCGCCGAGTCCTTGTCTCCTGGGCCGCCTGCCCTAGCAATTGTCGGCGACACAATTAGGCCGAGGACCACTGCACATGCTGCAAGTGCTCGCATTACTTCCTCCTTGAGATTAAGTACGGATGTTCGACGGCGCCGACCTGAATACTTAAGCCGATATTAAGCGCAGCCACTGATTGCAAGTTTGGAATGCCTATGAACGGGAAAACGACAAACTGGCGTCTTCGGAGGTCAGATTCAAGTGAAGCCGGAGGAGTAATGCACGCGCGGTTTCATTGCGCCACGGAAACTAGCACAGGGAACACGCACTTGCAATGGCCGCTCGAAAACCCGCCCAACTCACAATTAAAGCCTGACGGTATCTCCTAGACGCAGACGCAAGTTACGCATCCCGCTTGAATGCAGGTTGACGGAAATGTTAATTCTGTGTGACTACGAGAGCGTCCGAATGCGGGATCACCGGCGGCAATTATTGGAGCAATCCCGCCTGGTAATTAAGCAGCGAAATCTGGGTCTGGTAATCGTATTTCGCTCCGGCCTGGACGATTTGGGCTTGCGTCTGGTTCAACTGTGCCTCACTCAGCTCGACGATTGAACTAAGTCCGAGTTTGTAGCGCGAAGAGGCCAAATCCAGGGCTTGATTTGCCTGAGCAAGCAGCTTATCCGTGACGGAAAGCCGCTGGTAGGCCGAGTTGGCATCGAGCCAGGCCATCCGAACGTCGCGGACCACTCGATCCTGCAGATCTCGAAGGTTCTGATCTTCCGCACGCGCCCGAGCGTTGGCCTCGCTTTGCAACGCCCCAAATAAGTGCCCGTTAAAGATCGGAATGTTGACGTTGAAGCCCGCCGCGGCGTAACGCGAGGCGAGCTGGTCCGCGCCATAGGGAGTCAGCCCCGCGGCTCCTGCTGCCGAGATCGTTGGGAACCATAAATCCCGCTCCGCCTTGGCGTAACTTTGCGCCGCGTTCGCATCCAAGCGAAGGCTTATCAGTTCGGGACGGTTCTTCAAGGCCTGTTGCAGAACAGCGGAAAAGTCCGCCGGGGGAGCCGGAGGCAAAGGCTCTTCAGTCAACTGGAATGTACGCTGCTCGCCATACCCAAGGGCCGCGGATAGCTGAGAATAAGACGCCTCCACGTCATTCTGGGACTGAATCAAAAGAAGCTGGGCCTGGGCCAAGGCGACCTTTGCAAAGCTCACATCCAACCCGGACTTGATTTTGTTCTGCTCGAGCACGGTCACTTGATCGGAAACAAGCTGGCGCTCCTTGACGGTCTCTTGGGCAACGGTCAAAACGGCCTGCGACCGGAGAGCTGCGAAATAGGCCTGGTCCACGCCAAGGAGAACATCCGCGCGGGAAGTGACGATATTTTCCTGCTGGGCCTGCGCGTGGAGGTTCGCGCTCTTCGAAAGTTCGTGCGTGCGCCCAAAATTGGTGATCAGTTGGTTCACCGCCAGCCCATTGGCGTAGCGTTCATAAATGACGGGATTGTTCAAGAATCCAGCCGTGATGCGGCTGTTGTTCTCCGCATCTGCTCCGGTAAGGCTGCCGTTGACCGTGGGATAGTAGGCGGAACGCGCTTCTGTGACCTGTGCCTTGGCGGCATGAGCCAATTCCGTGGCAGCCTGAATCTGAGGATGATTTTGAATCGCAATGGCCTCCGCTTCCTTCAGATTCAGGGTTTGGGTCTGCACGGCCTGGGCGGCAACCACTGCACAACCGAGTGCGACGAAAACAGATGACAATATCAGCCGATTTGGCATTCTCATCGCGCGTCCTCCGCAGCCGCTGCCGCATGCAGCCCGGTGCGACGCTGATAGACCAACAGGTAAGCGGCCGGCACAATGAAGATCGTCAGAGCCACGGACGTGATCAGGCCGCCAATGATCACGCGGGCGAGGGGCGCATACTGCTCGCTTCCAGTTCCTAATTTCAGCGCAAGAGGAAACAATCCGATGATTGTGGCGAGCGATGTCATCAGAATCGGGCGCAGCCGGATGCGACACGACGAGATGATTGCGTCACGCACCGACATCCCGGTTTCTTCCAGGCGATGAGCGAACTCTACGATCAAGATGCTATTGGAGACGACGATGCCGACCATCATGATGAGCCCCATGAGCGACATTACGTTGAGGGTCGTCCCCGTGAGAAGCAGAGTCAGAAGCACTCCGATGATCCCGGTTGGCACAGCCAGCAGGATGAGAACCGGATCCAGGAACGAGCGGAACTGCGCGACCAGAATGAGATAGAGCAAGAGCAACGAAAGCGAAAGCCCCATCGCGAAGCTGCGGAACGAATCTTCCATACCTTGAACCATCCCACGCAGATTCGCCCTAGTGCCCTCGGGAAGATCGGCCTCCGCCACGATCTTGCGAACCTTGCTGGCCACGCCACCGAGATCTTCGGTCGCGGGGTTCACGTAAATATCGAAAGATCTCTGGATCTGGTAGTGATCGACTTCGGTGGGAGCGCTGAACCGCGTAATGTGGCTGACCGCATCAAGAAGCGCGGGCGACTTTGCATCCGGAGACCGAAGGGTGATATCGCGTAAATCCGAAAGGCTGCGGACGTTCTGCTCGGGATACTGGACTGTCAACATATAGTCGTTTCCAGTCTTCGGATCGATCCAGTAACTGGGGGCAATCATTCCGTTGGAGGTAAGGCCGGTGATGACGTTATCCACAACTTCTTTTTGAGTCAGCCCGAGTTCGCTGGCCCGCAGCCGGTCTACATTGAGTTGAAGAGACGGGTAATCGACATCTTGAGGGATGTACACGTCGCTCACGCCGGGAACCTTTCGGATTTCTCCAGCCAAGCGGGCGGCCAGTGTGAAATCCGAATCCAAATTCGATCCACTGACTTGTACATCGATCGGAGCGGGCAAGCCCTGATTCAGCACGGCGTCAACCATGCCGCCTGATTGAAAAAAGGTGCTGAGCTCGGGCATGTCGTCCTGGAGCTTGTGGCGCACTCGGTTCATGTACTCGAAGCTGCTGACGCTGTGCCCTTCGTTGAGGGCCACTTGCACGGTCGCGGTGTAAGGTCCGGAATTGGACGTATAGATCGAGGAGAAACCCGGGATGACGCCGATGTTCGAGACAATCAATTTGAGATCCTTGGGAGCTACGGTTTCCCGGATGATGTTTTCGACCCGGGCGACTTCCTGATTGGTGATTTCGACTCGAGTGCCGGAGGGCGCCTTCACATTGATCACAAACTGGCCGGCATCCGTTCGGGGAAAGAATGCCAAACCGAGAAATGGAAACAGAGCGAGACTGAGAACGAAGGCGCCTAAAATTCCCCAGACGACCGTCTTCGGGCGCTCTAGTGAATGGCGCACGTAGCGCTCATAGACATCAAGGAAACAATGAAACTGCTGGCCAAAGCGTTCATTGAATCGTTTACCCCAGGCGAGTATCCCGCCGCGGGGCCGGAGCACCGGTGGCAAGGGCGGTTCGGAACCGTCTTCGACCGCAGCGACATGGGACGCCGATTTGATGAACCGCGCGCAGAATAACGGCACCACCGTCATCGCGACGACGTATGACGCAAACAGCGCCATCACCACGGCTATAGCGAGTGCGGAAAACAGGAAGCGGCTCACGCCGTACAGGAACGTAACAGGGAAGAACACGACAGCGCTCGTCAAGGTGGCGGCCAGAACGGCTAGCGATACTTCGTGCCCGCCCTTCTCCGCGGCCACTTCGGGTGATTCACCGAGTTCCAGATGGCGGAAAATATTTTCAAGCACAATGACGGCGTTATCGATCAACCGCGAGAACACCAGCGCCAGGCCGGCTAAGACCATCGAATTGATCGAACTGCCGCCGAAATAGAGGCCGATGATGGCGGCTAATGCCGATAGCGGAATGGAGAGAAAAACCGCCACGGTGGCGCGAGTGCTACCGAGGAAGATCAGCACCATTAGAGCTGTGAGCAACAGGCCGACGCCTCCTTCATGCAGCAGCGTATCGATGGCGCTCTTTACGTAGAGCGATTGATCGAACACCACGCGCGGCTTTAGATTGTTAGGGACATCGGTGAGCTTGCCGAGTGTTCGCTTTACGCCGTCGACGACTTGAATGGTGTTGGTATCGCCGCCCTGCTTGAGTATCGGCAGATAGACGGAGCGCTGACCATCGACTCTGACGATGTTCGTCTGGATCTGCTGCGCGTCTTCGGCGTGGCCGACGTCGCCAACCGTGACGCTCGACTCGCCGACGGTTTTCAGGGGCAGGCCGTTGATTTCCCGCACATCGGGAAACTGGCTATTGGTATAAATATTGTAATCGTACGGGCCGATTTTCACGTCTCCCGCCGGCAAGATCAAATTGGAATTGTTGACGGCGCGCACCACGTCCATCGGGCTCAGTTGATAGGCTTGCAGTTTCGCCGGATCGACGTAGACCATGATTTGGCGGTACTTCCGCCAAATGGGGGCGGCACAGATGCTCCCGGAACGGTGGCGATCTGGTTGCGCACAGCGAACTGCCCCAAATCACGAAGCCGCGTTTCATCAAGCCCATGGCCCTGTAGCGTTATGAGGCACACCGGCAAGCTGGATGCGTCAAACTTCTCGACCACCGGCGGCAGAGTTCCGGGCGGCAATCGCCGCAAATCCGCCATTGCTAAATTCGAGATTTCATCCACATCGGAATCGGAGTTGGTGCCGGGCTGAAAATAGACCTTGATGATGCTGACCCCGGGCAGCGATCTCGACTCCATGTGCTCGATTCCGCTGCCCAGCGTGAAGAATCGTTCAAAGCGGCCGGTAATTTCCGTTTCGATATCCTGGGGCGGCATGCCGTTGTAAAAAGTGGCTATCACGACTTCCGGAAGATTGATGCTGGGGAACAGATCGACGGGCATGCGCACGAGGCTCGTGACGCCCACAACGCCAACTATCAGGCACACCACGACGATAAAGTAGGGGTTTCGGATCGAGAAGCCGGACATCACATTCCTCCGCTGGTGAGCGCATTCGAAATCAGTTTTGGTTGAACCGCCATTCCAACGCGGAGCTGACTGCGATTGCCGACGACGACTAGATCGTTTTCGTTGAGACCGGAAAGCACCTCCACTTGATCAGAGGTCTCGATTCCGAGCTGAACCTGCCGCTCCTGCAGATGGTTTTCCTTGGTCACTAGAAGGACGGTCGCGCTTGCTCCTTGACGCTCAATCGATTCGACTGGAACCGAAAGCGTGTCGGGTCGCTTCTTGAGGACCAGTGAGGCTTCCGCGTACATTCCTGGAACGATTTCGAGGCGCGGATTCGGCACATCGATTTCGGTGTGCATGGTTCGTGTGGAGAGGTCCAGTTGATCGGACACGCGCGCGACAATTCCCTGGAATGTTTTGTTGAGAACCGGCACGCGAACCTGCACTTCGCTGCCGGGCCTAATATCCGGCACCGCGGATTCCGGCACGGGGATCACTAGGCGGAGCACGCTATCCTGCGCGAGGTGGCAGAGCGCTTGATCGCCCTTGTTCGATGAGGTCGCCCGCCGGCAGCAATGCTCCCGAGTACGCGTCGATTTCGGTGACGACTCCTTCGAACGGAGCGGTAATGCGCGCATATCCGTACATCGCTTTGTCTTTCTCGAGCGAAGCCTTTGCGGCAACCAACTCCTGTTCCGACCCTGCGAGCGAATCCTGCGCGGCAGAGACACCTGCGCTCGCTTCAAATCTTTTCCGTGTGAGATGTCCACTTCTTCTTGAGCCACTAGCTCGGGCCTTGTCTTTTGCACTGAGGCAAGGCGCGTGTAGGTGAGGTGCGCGACGTTGTAAGTGGATTTAGCGCGGGTAAGCTCCTCGTTCGCGCGTGCGAGATCCTGCTCACCGCGTTTGACCGTGGCCTCGTCCAATTGAAGCTGCTGCTGAAGCTCCGGGAATTTCGAGGACGGCTAGCAGCTGGCCTCGCTTCACGTGAGTGCCCCAATTGACGTCGAGATTCTGGATGTAGCCGGAGACCTTGGCGTACACATTGATTTCCTGGTACGGCTCAAATTCGGAAGCGATGTCCAAGGTGGTGGACAAATTGCGCCTGCGCGGTTTTGGCAACCGCGACGGTGACCTGGCCGAGCTCGCTGGCATTGACTTTGGTCGCTCGTCCGCAGCCGGATAACAGGCCGATCGAAAGACGCCATCGTGCACGCTCGCGTAACCCTTCAGCGTAAGCCTGCTTCCGGTGCATCGTGATGCGGTATTCATTGGTTGCTCGATTCGAACTGAGATTTTGCAGATGGCAACTGCTGGTTGGCCCGGATCGATAGCGGAATTGTGGACATAAGCTCCTGTCCCGACGTGGCCGGCAACTCGTGCGAATCGGTCCTCTAACCACAGGGAGTTTAATAAAGACGCAGTGATGCTAAAGGGCGGAGAACTGTGGAGGAGAGCGATGCTGCATCGAGACGACAACTCCAATTTGGTTCGTGGGAGCTATTGCGGGCAATATCGGAAGCGTCTGCCGGACCGGCCGCAAAGGGCGGTTTTTGGTCACCACTTGTGTTTCGCAGAGGAACACGGCAGAAGCATGGCTCGGCACCATCTTCGTCGAGTCGGAAGTGCGTCGAGCTACACTCGTTCGGGAGAAGTAGAGGCCATCCTTGGCCAGCACGGATAGCGCGGTAACCGCGAACAACAGGATTATTGCCGCAATTGCGCGGAGGCACACGCCGACGAGGTTATAACGGGCGCTGTAACGCGGCGCCGGCAAGGATCGGTCAATTTGCAGTTCGCTATCCACGTGGTTTCAGGCAGGCGCTTTCTGAAAGCTTGGATGGTCTGGGCACCAGGAGATCGCGGCCATCACACCAACAATCATAGAGTTAGTATGATTCAGAAAGCAAGGATTTGGATGCCGCACTGGTTACTCGCGCTCGTGCCGCCTCGAAAACGCTTGTCGGATCGCAGGGGCGTGCCGGACCCCAAGTCAGATCAATAATAATGGCGCGAGCTCGATCCCGATCAGAAGATCAATTTCAGGCCGAACTGAATCTCGCGCTGGCTGTTGGGGACAGTGGCGGCGATAAAGCCGTAAGTGGAGGTGGGAGTAACGTCCACCATCACCTCCGCCATCGGCTGACTAAAGGCAGCCCCTACCGCACAGCGCAGCTGTATAGGGTGCCAGTCGGCGCCAGGAAATCCGAGCGGTTGGCGATGTTGAAGAACTCCGCGCGGAATTGCGCCTGGAGCCGCTCAGTGATCTTTGTGTTCTTGAGCAAGGCAAAATCCACGTTGAATGATACGCGGACCGACGAGCGAGTTTTGCCGTGCGTCTCCCAGCGTACCGGCTGGTTGCGAGCGCGAAACAAGAGCTCGTTGATCCACTTCGGCTCCACAGATTCCTGTAGGCCGCCTAGGGCTCGTTTCTCGACGTACGGATTGCAACCCGGAATGACGTTCGGGCGGGTGTCTGCGACGTTATTGTCAAGTCCGGCTTGGTCGAAACCGTCGAGGACGCTGAATGGAGCGCCGGTCTGCGCGGTGAAGATCCCGCTGACCTGCCAGCCCTCTACGAGGCGATTACCGCGGAAGGGCAATCGATAAATCACATTGCCGACAAAGTTGTGGCGGAGATCGAACGGGCAATTCCCGTAATCGTACCGCGGATCGTAAGGATCGAGCAGGCCAACCGCGCCTTCTTCCAGTCCGTACGATCCGGAGTTATTAGTCAGACAGTGGGAATAGGTGTAGGAGAGCTGCATGGTGATCCCTCGGGCGGCCTGGCGAACCAAGCTCACCTGAAGGGAGTTGTAATTGGAGGTTCCTTTGGTGACATTTTCGTTGAGCGAAGCATAGTTGTCGTTCACGCGCGGTAGCACCGGCTCCACAGCCGCCAAAGATGGGATCGAAAGCGCCAAAGTTGCAGCTCGACAAATTCCCGTTCGCGAGCGTCGGGACACAAGGAGTACCCGTTGGAGTAGAGCACGCGTTAAGGAGTCCGCCGAAGGGGCCTACGCCGCAACCGGCGGCAGCCGAAGTGCTAGTGATCGACGGGTTCAAGTTTTGCTGGCTGAACAGATGAACCCCGCGAGAACCGACATACCCAACGCTCAAGATAGTCCCTCTGCCAAGATCTCGCTGAACGTTCAGGTTCCATTGCTGCTGGTAGGGCGCCTTAGTTGTATTGTATGGCACTCCGTCGCCCAGACTGGTGCATCCGATGCTGTTGTTGGAGAGATTATCCGCCGCGCACGCGGTGGGCACGTCTTGCGGTGGCAGCACTGGAGGCGCCGTCAAGAAAGCGTTCGGGAAGGTGCCA